>CANRCT010000001.1 GCA_947629175.1 uncultured Muribaculaceae bacterium
CTCACAAAAATAGCCGCCCAAACTCTGGACGGCTATCTTTTTATGGCCTACCTGCCATCGCGGACGGTTGTACGATTGTCAGGTCAAACATCAATAACATAACACACAACACACAAACATTAAAATCTTACTATTATGGCAGACAAGAAGTATTCTCCCGTCGTTCAGGAGCTCGCTGACCTGATCAAGGAAAACAACTGGGAAGACAAGTTCAACCAGGCTATCGCCAAGGTGGTTTCCTACAAGATCCCCGGCCTGTCGGACATCGCTTCGATCGACGACTATCTCGACTATCTGGAGGCCTACATGCACTGGGTTCCCGCCGAGAACAAAGAGGGCACACACGTATATCAGCACCTTTTCCGGTCGTTCTTCCTGCTCGATCAGGAGCCGGTGAAGTCGCTGCAGACTCCTTGCGCTCCGGCCGACCAGATGCCCGAGCTGTCGCCGCTCTCGAAATGGATGGTGGACTATTGCTACGGCATCGGCGACTGGCTTGACAGCCCCGAATCGATCACCGACGACAGCGTCAAGTCGTTCTATGACTGCGCCGTCTACAATATGGACGAATATCTCGAACCGCGCGGCGGCTGGAAGACGTTCAACCAGATGTTTGCCCGCCACACCAAACCGGGTTACCGTCCTATCGCCGCTATCGACGACGACAAGGTGATCGTCCATCCCGCCGACGCATGCTTCGGAGGCCAGTGGGAGATCCGCCCCGACACCCACGTGCGCATCAAGGGTCTTGACTGGAGCATCGACGAGCTGCTCGAAGGGAGCCCCTACAAGGACAAATTCAAAGGCGGCATGTGGTGCCACTCGTTCCTGAGCTGGACCGACTATCACCGCCAGCACGCTCCTCTGTCGGGCATCGTGCGCGAGGCCAGGGTGATCCAGGGCGCATGCTACGTTGACCTCGTGGCTGTTCCCGACAAGGTAAATCCTGCCACCAACCAGGTGGAGGCATGGCGTGCCACCGCTCCTGACCAGGCCGGCTACGAATTCATGCAGACACGTGGCCTGATCGTGCTGGAGACGAAGTATGGCTACGTGGCCATCCTGCCGATCGCCATGCCGCAGGTATCTTCGGTAGTGGTTACCGCCGAGGAGGGTGTGGCTCTGAAGAAGGGCGACGAGATATCCTACTTCCAGTTTGGCGGCTCCGATATCGTCTACCTCTTCTCCGCCAACATGAATGTATCGATGACAGCCCACAAGGGCACCCACTACAAGGTGGGCACCAAGATCGGCGAGGTATATCCCGTGGTGGAACTCTGACCGTCTGTCATGACACCGATATAATATCAACATACCCGATACAAAGTGATCTGAACTTATTCATGGCCTCATGAAACGGTCATGATGCAACGGAGGCCGGCATCACAGTCGGCCTCCGTATTTTTTATTCACGTCTCACATCTGTTTTACTGTTTTTTAATTATCTGGGCATATGGCTGATTCAACTAAACCCAACACGTCTTCGTCCGGGGCCAAAGGGAGCGGTCCGTCGAAAGCATTGATCTCGACAGGGGCGATGACCATAATGATTATAACCACGGTGGTAAGTCTGCGAGGTCTTCCGTCGCAGGCCGAGTTCGGCATCCAGTCGATATTCTACTATCTGTTTGCCGCCATCTTTTTCCTGCTTCCGTTTTCTCTGGTGTGCGCCGAACTGGCGTCGACCTACACCCATTCGGGCGGTCTCTACCGCTGGGTGTCGGAGGCTTTCGGCCCGCGCTGGGGCTGGTCGGCGATGTATCTTGAGTGGCAGACGCTCGTGATATGGTTCCCGGCTGTGCTCATGTTCGCGGCCGTGTCGCTGGCCTATATCTTCTGGCCCGAGTCGTTCGACGCCAGGCTGTCGGCCAACAAGCTGTATACGCTGATAGTGGTGCTGGCCGTCTACTGGATCACCAACTTCATAGCTTTCCGAGGCATGAAGTCATCGAAGATACTCAGCACGCTGGGCGGTCTGTTCGGCACGATCGTGCCTGCTGCCGTGCTGATCGTGCTCGGCGTGGCCTATCTCTGCATGGGCAAGCCGATCATGCTGACACACGAGTCGTTTTTCCCTGATTTCACCAAAATCGGCACCGTGGTGCTCGCCGCCTCCATCTTCCTTTTCTACGGGGGCATGGAGATGAACGCCGTGCATGTGCAGAACATGAAGAATCCGGCCCGCGAGTTCCCGCGCGCCATATTCCTCGCCGTGGCGGTGATAGTGCTGATCTTCGTGTTCGCCACTCTCGCCATCGGTTTTGTCGTCCCGGCCAAGGATATCAATCTGCTGGCTTCGCTGCTGGTGGCCTACAACGACCTGTGGGCTTCGGTGGGCGCGCCCTGGCTCGGCAATGTGATGGCTCTTCTGATCACCTTCGGCGTGATAGGCCAGGTGAGCGTGATCATCGCCGGCCCGTCGACCGGTCTGGTGGCTGTGGGCGAGAGCGGGTATCTGCCCCGTTCGCTCCAGAAGGTCAATAAAAACGGCGTCAACAAGCCGATCCTCTACGTTCAGGCTATATTTGTCAGCCTGCTGGCCCTGGTGCTCGTAGTGCTTCCCTCTGTGGAGTCGGCCTATCAGGTGATGTCGCAGATGGCTACGGTGATCTACCTGATCCTCGTGCTGATGATCTACTTCGCATTCTTCCGTCTGCGCCACACGCAGCCGCTCAAACGCCGCGGCTTCCGCATCCCCGGCGGACGGTTCGGCGAGATAGCCGTGGGAGGCATTGGCGTACTGGGAGCTTTCATCGCCATGGTGCTGAGCTTCTTCCCGCCGTCGCAGATCAATACGGGCAGTCCGGTGGTCTACGTGCTGATAATACTCTGCGGAGCGGTGATCTTCTTCTGCCTGCCGCTGATAGTGTTTGCGAAGCGCAAACCGTCGTGGCGCAATCCCGACGTCGATTTCTATCCCTTCGACTGGCAGATAGAGAACAGGCGTCCCTCTGAGGTGTCGAAGTGGTCGGCCGATTTCACTCCTACCGGAGCCGATGTGGCTGCCGCCGACGCCCGCATACTCGCTGAGGAGAACGGAGCTTCGCCGGCCGACGCCCAGAAGCTCGCCGACGAGGCCGCCAAGGCCTACAACGGCTCGCAGACGCCGCAGTCGGTGGCATATACGGTGTTCAACAACGACAAAACCGCCGCGACCGGCAAGTGATCCCTTGCAGTCTCAGCCGCAAAATACGCAAAGGATATGAAAATCAATACAGGCAAGGGCACAATACCCCTGATGACGCTTATCGCCATATGGTCGATATCGCTGACTGTCAATCTCCCGGGACTGGCAATCACTCCGATGCTGGGCAATCTTGACAAAATATTCCCGCACACGTCGGAGCTGGAGATACAGCTGCTCACCGTGCTGCCCAATCTGTGCATAATTCCTTTCGTGCTGCTGTCGGGGAGGCTGTCGCTGTCGAAGAGCAAGATAAGAATAGTAGTGGTTGCCCTCGCCATATATCTGGCGAGCGGCATCCTCTACTTCTTCGCCCGCAATATGGTGGATCTGATCGTCATCAGCTGTCTGCTCGGCATCGGGTGCGGTCTGCTCATACCGCTTGCCGCCGGTCTGCTTGCGGATACGTTCGTCGGACGCTTCCGCATGCGCCAGCTGGGCATCAAGTCGGGCATATCCAATCTGGCCCTGGTGTGCGCCACGTATATAGTAGGGTGGCTCGGGCATGGCAACTGGCGTCTGCCGTTCGCCGTTTATCTTATTCCGGCGATACCGCTGGCGCTCTCCGTGTTCCTGCGGGGCATCCCTAAGGCCGACCTCAATCCGGCCCCCGCCGCTCCTGCGGGCGATATGGCTGCCACTTCCAAGGCGGCTTCCAAGGCGTCGGAGGCGGGAGTGGCTGCCGGCTCTATCCATGCAAAGGCTCCCGTGGGGGCAAAGAATCCTTCCAGGGTGACCGACGGCTTCATAATGCCGAGGGTGTGGTCGCTGATAGCAGTATACTTCTTCGTGTGCTACGCCACTGTGATCGTGAGCTACTATACTCCTTTCCTGATGCAGACCGAGGGAATGAGCGACTCGGAGACAGGTACGGTGACGGCAATATTCTTCCTCGCGGTGTTCCTGCCGGGATTCATTCTGCCCTATATCGTCAGGCTGTGCCGCCAGTCGACGCTGATACTGTCGTCGGTGGTGATGGCGGCGGGAGTGTTGCTGATGGCTGTCGGCCATGATTTCGCGCTTATGTGCGTTGCCGCGGTGCTTGTCGGACTGGGCTACGGCATATTCCAGCCTCTGATCTACGACAAGGCCACGCAGATCGTCACGGTGCCGGCCAAGGCCACTCTGGCGCTGGCCATCGTATTGGCTGCCAACTATATCTCCATTAGCGCAACGCCATTTATCGTCGACGGATTCCGCGACATATTCGATCCTCGCCGGCTGGTCAACACTTTCCCGTTCATATTGAACTCGGTGCTTCTGGGCTTGTTTACGGTGGTAGTGCTGATATTCCGCAGATCGTTCGTGTTCCGCATCGATCCGTCCTATTATTGACAATTTGTTTTACAGTGATATTATGAAGAATCTCACACGTTTCATACTGTTGTTGCCGGCAGTGGGAATAATGCCGGCGGCCTACGGCCAGAATCATCCGCTGACGCCCGTGTGGCAGGAAGTGACGGTGATCAATTCCTGCGGCGGCTCCGGAGCCGATACGGCCCGGGTAAGCATCTACGAAATTTTTGTGGAGAACGCGCCCAAATCGTTCAAGGTGCCCGGCGCCCCGAGGTTTGCGATCGAGGGAAAGAACCGCCAGTTTTATTTCGGCATAGGCGGTACGGCCAAGGCCACTCTTTCCTACGACTGGGGCAATCCGATCGACAACGCCTATGATTTCACCACGTCGGCCATACCGGCTCAGACGCGCAAGGGCGACGGCGGACTGACACAGTTCTCGGTGGCCACGAGCAGTCTGTTTTTCAACTTCGTGGCTATGCCGGGCGATAAGAACCAGATCGGTGCCTACTTCAACTTCAATTTCACCGGCAACGGCAACAACTACGGCTTCAATCTCTATTACGCTTATCTGAAATATCGGGGCCTGACGGTGGGCTATGATTTCAGCCTGTTCTCCGACATGGCTGCGATACCTCCGAGCATCGACAACGAGGGGCCGTGCGCTCTCACGGCGATCCCCAACGGCGTGATCGACTACCGCTGTCAGATCGACCCGCACTGGAGCGTGGCCATAGGCGCCGAGCTTCCGATGTTGTCGGCGACGGTGGGCGACCGCACATACACTGTCAGTCAGCGTGTGCCCGACATACCGGCCTACGTGCAGTATTCGTGGGGCGGCGGCAAGAGCTGGGTAAGAGTGTCGGGAATCCTGCGCAACATGCAGTATCATGACGTGACGGCCGACCGCAACCGCGACGTCGTGGGCTGGGGCGTGAAGACGAGCGGCAGCGCGTCGCTCTCGCCGTTCGTGACGGCTTACTGGCAGGGCGCCTACGGCCGGGGCATCACCAGCTATTTCCAGGATCTCTACGAGGGCGGACTCGACATGGTGCCCGGCGCCGACGGGCGGCTCCGCGCCGTCAAGGCTTGGGGAGGATATCTGGGACTGCAATACAATATCTCTCCCAAAGTCTACGCCACGACCACCTACAGCCATCTGCGCAATTATGCTCCGCGCTATGAGGGTGGGGAAGTGGCCTGGGGAAGCCAGTACAGATACGCTCAGTATGCTCTGGCCAACGTGATATGGAACATCACTCCGCAGATCTCCACGGGCCTGGAATACATCTATGGCCGACGCGTGGATATGAGCGGGGTGTCGCGCCACGACAACCGCATACAGACTATGCTCCAGTTCTCGTTCTGACCCTCCGCAGGCACGCTCCTCGCTGACCTGCCGAAAATAATCGGAGCCGCCGGGATTGCTATCGTTGAGGCAATGCCGGCGGCTCTGTTTGCTTTTTTTATATATCTCTTGGTAAGAGATACTTAATTCTTTCGCAAATTTAGGTAATAAGTTTGATATTAGCAAAAAAACGCCTCTTTATTTTACCCGGGTCCCGACGCTTATCTGTGCAAAAAATCAAAAATGTTTATCATCGGTCGGTCAGCAGCGGTTATAACAGCCTGAATCTCTGATTGCCCCGTTTTTTCAGTATCTCTTACCAAGAGATACTGCCTCTTTGCAGATAGTTTTGCTACGATCAAAGATGCGATTTTCGTCGGAAAACCATGTGGGCACGAACCTTTATTTTGAGAACACAGCTCAAAACGAGGGGTCGATAAATGTGTCCGCAAATCGGCACGCGGTTACAAATTTACCGGTTTGGAATTGCCAGACACAAAGCATTTTACGATAGGGCAGGCGATCGACTTTTTCAAGTCGAGGCTTGCGGCATACGATGGCGAGAGCCGCCGGTCGTACGGCAAGGCACTCTCGTCGCTGACCTGCTATGCGGCTGCGCGGTGCAGCGGATCGGATCCGCTGGACGGGGCGTTGCTGGCCGACTGGTATGTGGCCGGGCGTCTGCAGGGACTCTCGGCGAAGACTGCTGCGTTTTATCTCGACAAGATCGGGAGCCTCTATGGCGCGGCTGTGAAGAGCGGGCTGGCGGCTGATGCGTCCTTTGTCAGCGATCTCAAGGCGCGCGTGCGCAGGTCGGATGTCGGGGGCGGTGCTATGCCTGCATTGAGCGACGCTGCGCTTGGCCGGCTGACGGCGCTCTCGTCGGCGCTGATCGACGGCTCGCGCGAGGGCGCGCCGGCTGAATATGCCATGCTGATGGCCCTGGCGGCGGGATGCATGCCTCTGAGGGAGGTGGCCGCGCTGCGCAGGGAGGGCGTCGACGCTCTCGGCTCAGTGGCGCGGGCGATTGCGTCCCGCGTAGAGGATGCGAGGCGCAAATACGTGTTTCCGCTCAATCAGACACGACTGACGCCGCGGCAGGTGGCCGAGGCGTTGGGGCGCGACGTAGCGGCATGCATGCGTCGGCTCGGATTGCCCACGTGCGGAGAGGCCGACGAGGCTCTGCGCACGCTTTGGGCGTTGCTGGCCCTGCGGTGCGGCGTGGCTCCGTCGTCGGTAGTCGGTGCTCTCGGAGCGGTTCCAGCCGGGCTGCCGGTGATGGCTCTCTGCGTTCCGGCTCAGGCCGGTGACGGCGAACGCGCTGAGATAGCGGAGGCCGTCGGACAGATGCTCGCGGGCGAAAGCCGCCAGTGGTTCGCCATGCGCCTGCGTCCGCGCGTGAAGTATGATTCGGTGGTCGAGCGGTTCGCCCGGCAGACCGACATGAAAATGCCCGAGACCTTCTATCCCTGCGAGGAGATAGCGCGCCGCATCGGCCGCAAGCTCGTGTGGGCCGACCGTCCGGTGATCCCCGACGTGGTGTTTTTCCGCAGCCGCATGACCGATGTGTGGCCCCTGATGCAGCGCGTCTACGATCTGGCATGGTGCTACCGCGACGACCGCGGGCCGGCCGGACATTACGCGGCTATCCCCGACCGCGCCATGGTCGACTTCCAGCAGGCCATCGGCTTCTTCCGCCCCGGCTTCGAGGTGGCTCCGGCGGGGCAGCTTCCCATAGGGCCCGATGACGAGGTGGTGATCGTCGGCGGCGACTTCGCCCGGCAGCAGGGGAGGGTGGTGAAGCTCGACTCGGCCGAGGCTGACCACATAGTCTACCGCGTGATGCTCCACGGTGCTCCGGGCAGCTGGAACGTGGGCGTCGACGCGCGCCTGCTCCGGCGGGTATGATACAACTGATGATATGACAGCTGAATACGACAGATATATCCCCGACTGCGGCGCTCTCGACTATGCCGACGCGCCGGCCGTCACAGGCTGCGGCCGCCTGCTGCTGGCGCTGCTGCAGCGCGCGGCCGATTACGGCTGCGGGCTCGTCGCGCCGCAGGTCAGCACGCTGCCGCTCCTCAGGCAGGCGCGCACGTGGCTCGACCGCACGGAGCGATCCATCGGCGCCATCGCTCCGGCCTCCCTCGCCGACCTGACGGAGGTCTACGACCTGCTCCACCGACTCGTGCGCCGCGCCCCGGCTCCCGGCAGCGTCATGGCCGACTGCGCCATGCGCGCTTTCCGGGCACGTGTCGGCGCGACGTCGCCCGTCAGCGAGTCGCAGCTCATGCGCCTGCTCTCCGAGCGGCTGCGTATGCGCGACGCCGCCTTTTTCGACAAGCCCCTGCTATGGTTCAGCCTGACGCTCTCCGACTGGCATAAGGCCACTTCCGCCACCGGCCGCTTCCCCGCTGCCACTCCCCGCGCCGAAGCCATAGCCCGCGCGGCCACTCTCCTGCGCGAGGACCTGACCGCCTGCTGCGGCTCCCGCCAGGGCGCCTACAAGCAGCTCCTCGCCGACGCCGCCCTGGCCGACTTCGTCCCGGCCTCATCATTGCCCGATCCCGCTGATGGAAATTCTGGCGAAGCCGATCCCGCGTCATTGACCGCCATGCTTCGGCTTCTCGGCGCAGCCCGCTCCGCCTACATCCCCGCCGATACCGCCGACGCTCTCGAGCTCCGCATCCACTCCCGCCTCGCCTCCTCGCCCCTCCTCACGCCCCCCGACCGCCTCTCCCACCACCTCGCCTCCACCCTCCTCCCCGCCCTCTCCGCCGCCTCCTGACCCCGAACAACGATCTGCCCTATTTCATTATTCCTCTTGTGCCAGATTGTCATTTCATAGTCTTAAAACGATTATATCATTAGAGTTATGAATAAAATCCTGACTTTTGGAGTTTTCGATCTCCTTCATAGGGGACACGTAGAATTGTTTCGAAGGGCCCGGGCTTTGGGTGACTATTTAATAGTTGCTGTTCAGGATGACGAATATATAAAACTATTTAAACCGGATTCTGTTACAGCTAACTCCTTATCTGAAAGGATGTATATGATAAAGGCTATTAGATATGTAGACGAAGTTATCCCCTATAAAACTGTTACTGATTCGATAGATCAAATTCAATTTGATACTCTAGTCCACGGGCCTGATCAAAATCATGAGGGATTTCAAAAATGTTTTAAGTGGTGTCACGAACATGGTAAATCGGTTGTGGTCTTGGAAAGGACAGAAGGTATATCGTCTTCCGAAATCAAAGAAAAAATAAATAATAAGTGAAATATATAACGTATATACTTATTGTCATATTGTTTTCTTCGTGTCAATCTATAGTAGAACTAAATGACGATTTTTATGAGAATATTGAGATTGACAACATTTTGAAACCAGACAAAGAATATATCGTTATTCTCGGAGATATTCAATCCTATACTTCCCACGAGGAATGGTTGCCATATTATTTTCATTCCATGAATTGGGTGAGGAGTCAAAATGAATATTTCCATTCCATTAAATGCGTATTACAGACTGGCGATTTAACTAATAATAATTTTAACGAGCAGTGGACTGCGGCAAGATGTGGTTTTGCTCTGCTGAATGGTAGCATCCCATATGTATGCGTGACAGGGAATCATGATTATGATTGGGAAGGAATAACCATTTCGGATCGTAACACTTCTAAATTTAACACTTACTTTAAGGATCGCAATTACACTGATAAGATAAAGTCCTACTATAAAGATGGTGAGATTGAAAATATTATAGTCCCTATACATTTCTCAAATCGGACGATTAATATTTTAGCTTTGGAGTTTGGGCCTCGACCCGAAGTCATTTCTTGGGCTCAAAAACAAGTCAAAGAGAGGTCAGATGAGTGTTTTATACTTCTAACACATGAATTTATTGACAACAGCGGTGAACGTTACGTTCATGAGCGCACCTATTCTGAATTACAATTTTCCGGGCCATATTCCACTCCTCAAGAAATATGGTCGTCTCTAATTAAGGGAAACGACAATATAAAAGCTGTTGTTTGTGGACATTCGGCTTTTTATCATTATCGCGAAGATATAAACTCATTTGGTAATAAAGTGAGTCAAATACTATTTAACATTCAGGATCAACCAAATGGCGGCGACTCTTTGATTCAGATATGGGAATTAGATGGGAATAGTGTGTCGATTTGTATTTATAATACTATGACAAAAGAAATTGTATCAGAAACAACTCAAACATTTACTTTATGATAGACGATAGTCAGCAATTATTATTGCGTCAAAAGTTTAATCCTGACGGATCAGATTTGAGAAAAGCACAACTGCGCATGTTGGAATTACTGATATTCCTTGATGGTGTTTGTAGGGAAAACAAATTGACTTATTGGCTCGATTCAGGAACACTTATCGGGGCCGCTAGGCATGGAGGTTTTATCCCTTGGGATGATGATATTGATGTGTGTATGATGCGGAAAGATGCCTATCATTTAAAAAAAATTTTGGGAAACAAAATATATAATGATCATATCATATTGCAAACTCAAACAAATGATCGGCTATATTTGAATTCTTCATGGATGACTCTTCGGGATTTGAATTCAGAATATGTTCAAGACTCCAAGTTTCATAATAATTTGAAATATAAAGGGGTTCAAGTTGACATTTTTATAGTTGATGAGGGTATATATCCTCGATTAAAACGCTTGACATCTGCCTTTCAAGGACGATTTGTTTATTCACCCTTATTTGGACGTAATAGCCGTTTATATCAAACGATAGCTATATTCAATCATAAATTACTCAACCATTTAATATCTCCATTATTCAGGTTAGTGAAAAATAAAGACATATATGATATCGGTTATGGAGCTTCATATAGTAATCCTGTCCAGAAAGATGTAATATTTCCGACTACGTACATGTCTTTTGAAGGACATTTTTTTTCGGTTCCGGCAAAAACAGACGATTATCTCACAAATTTTTATGGGACATGGAAAAAGATACCTAAAATTGATGATATCAAAACCCATAATGTCTCTTTCATTTTTCATAAATAATGAAGGCATTCATCCATGATAATCGTACTTGGCTTGCTATAAAAAACATTGCAGTTTCTTTGGGGCTAAAAGGATTGTCAATATTAGCGTCCTTCATGCTAATCCCTGCCCTCTCCGCCGCCTCCTGACATCCCCTCTATCTATCAATATAATAAAGTATGCGCCCAATACATGTAGGGATACCAATATCATATGATTATAAATATTTGCCCCTATGCCTTGTGCAGATCTATGAAACTGCGGATAAAATAACGCTTGCGATAGATAAGAACCGTAAGACATGGGCGGGAAAGAAATATGAATTTGACGAAGCATTTCTATCCAATATTTTGGCAAATGACCCACTTCATAAAATTTCGCTATATGAAGATGATTTTAGTATCCCTGAATTAAGTTCAATGGATTGTGAAAAGCGCGAGAGACGAATGATTCGGCAGTTTATGAAATCAGAAGAAGAGAATGCCTGGCATCTTCAGATTGATACTGACGAATATTTCATAGATTTTAATGCATTTGTGGATTACCTTCATGAAATAGAACGTTATTTTGATGGATATATAACCGTTAAAGTCAGGTTGAAAACTATATTCAAACTTTATGAAGACGGTCTTGTGATAGCCGAAGACAATGAAGGTATGTATTTCTCGGTAGCATCGTATGGTGGATCCAGAGGGAATCCCACGAAAGAAGAAATTGTGATCGGAACTGATTTTGTTGTTCTTCATCAAAGTTGGGGTAGAAATGAGGAGGAAGTTAAGTTTAAGATTTCAAACTGGGGGCATAGTTTAGATTTTGATACCGAGGCTTATTTTGAGTTTTGGAAAAGTGTCAACAGATATAATGCGCCATATATCCATGACTGTCATCCCTTAGGTAAATATTGCGGTTGGAACCGACTGCAGTGCGTGGATGGATCTATACAAACTGTAATTGACAGCTTGCGCAAGGATGAACCGGAAATTGAGTTTCATCCTTCGATCATCCGCAGGGCAAAATGGCAAAAGCGGATATATGCAATTCGGTCAAATAGAGTAGTGCAAATGCTCAAACCCTTGATAAAGGATGTCATCGGTAAGCGTTAAGCGGACAACATCGGTATTATTTCTTCTTCGGGTTTTCAGAATGTTGATGTCGCTGGTTACAGTGGCATTGACAGCGAAATATTTCGGAGTGTCGGTTGAAAAAGATGCATGGCTGTTGGTTACGGTGATGCTTTCGTCTATTACATTGATGATATGGGGGCCTATAAATGAGACATTTCGCGCCAAATTTATATTTATTCGCGAGCGTGAGAGCGAAAGCCGGGCATTGAAGGCTGCTGCTGCTCTGTTTAGCGGAATAGTAATGGTGACATGCGCGATAATAACCTTGTTGGCTATATTCGCTCCGCCTATCGCTGATTTTTCGGCAATGGATCTCCAACATGATGGTATCACATGGTTCCTATCGTTGTTTTTAGTATTGTTGCCGACATTGTTGATTGATGAAATTAACAACATTGCATCAAGCATACTGAACGCGTACGATATTTTTTATCTCCCTGAAATAGTCGGGAGTGTGACGGTATTTGCATATATAGCCATACTGATATTTGTCGCTCCGGCATTAGGAATCTATGCTATGGTCATCGGACAATATGTGTCAACAATTACATTGACAGCCGTCCTTTTTATCGCGATTCGTCGTAAGAGACTGTTTAGTTTAAGTTGGTTTACCAAGCCGGATTTCAGGTTGGTAAAGCCTTTTATCGTTTATGCATTGCCATTTTTCTTTCCGTATGCAGTAGGGCAGTTCAATGCTTTCAGCGAACGATGGCTTGCAGGGATTCTCGGAGTAGGGAATATCTCGATACTTGATTTCGGGCGCCGTTTCAGTGTGATACTTCAAGGCGTCATCAGCGGTATCCTCACAACCATAATGGTGCCGATGCTTGCAAAGGCCCATGCATCCAATGATTCAAGCGAGTTCAGTTCTAAACTCAACGAACATCTTTCGGTGATCTATGGCATAATGCTGTTGGCGATCCCTCTTTTGTTCGGAGCAGCCTACCCTCTTTGTGACTTCCTTTACCATCGTGGCTCTGTCACGACACAGAATATTGTCGAGATCTCCACACTCTGCCAATTCTATGCCATCGCATTTCTTTGCGTGATGATTTATGTGGTTTTCGGCAATGTCCTGCTCGCTTCCGAAAAAGGTAAGCCTTATGCGCTGTGGGGAGTCATCGCACAGGTGCTTGTGATGGGCCTGAATTTCGGACTGGTATCAGTAGTCGGTCTGATTATATTTCCTATATCCCTTGGATTGGTTCACATTGTGACAGGTTGCATAATGTGGGCTAAAGGAAGAGCATGGGGTTTGCCGGTGGTTCTGAAAGTTATGAAATACAATGCAGTGGTCATCTTATCAAGCATCGTTGTATATGTCATAAGCCAGTATTTGCAAGGCATTGAACCGCTGATGCAATTGTGTGTAAGCACCGGCATAATCATAGTTTTAGCTTGTTGTCTGTCACCGCTTATTGATATCAATCCATGGACTATATTGCGCCGGATAAGAAAGTGAAAGAAGATATTCCATGGATTCACCTTTTGAGGGTGATCGCTTGCATCATGGTCGTGTGTCTGCATAGTCTGCCTTATGGATCACTCACTGGGACAGACAACTATTTTAGATATGTGGTTATATTATTGACCCGACCATGTGTTCCGCTCTTTCTAATGATTACCGGATTCCTGCTTCTGCGCAATCAAAGTTCAGATATCGATCCTATCCCGTTTTGGAAGAAAAGGATTCCAAGAATCTTTTTCCCACTTGTCGTGTGGGGTGTTGTCTATTCGTGGATCCCTTACGGAGTCGGGATTACTGGCATACGGGACGCCATGTACTCGATGATATTGTCCCCTATCAGATATCCTCAAGAGATAGGAGGAATACTATGGTATTTATTTATTCTGCTGGGAATCTATTTATTCCTGCCATTTTTGTCCGGCAGGCTGTTTGCCGAACGATCCATTCAAAAGTTGTATATCGGGTTATGGATTATGGCAAGCTTTGTGGTTTGGTTGCAATGTTATGATGAAACAATATTAATAGGCAATCCATGGTATGCTCCTTTTGATGTATTTATATATTTCTCAGGAATGATAGGATATCTTATATTGGGATTGTTCCTGGGAAAGATCAATATAAGAGTGCCGCGATTAATGTTAACCTTTATTTGTTTGGGTGGAATTCTAATTTCAGCAGCGATTATTTATTTTATATCCAATCCCGTCACCGGAGATTATCCGTTATCCTTTTATAGCGTACCCTCTATCATGATGTCGGCGTGTATGTGGCTGATATTCAGGGGGGGGGTGCTTTCTTCGGAAATTATCAAGACAATATCAAAGTACAGTTTCGGGATCTATCTCAGTCATATGGTAATATTCAGTGTGGCCACTAAACGACTTTACGAGATTTCAACGTCTCCGCTCATGCAGTTGTCTGTAATGATCCTGACTTTTATGGGAGCTACAGTTCTGACTGCGATAATATATCGTCTTCCCTATCATAAATATACAATTGGTACCTGATGGATGTTTCTGTCATTATAGTGAATTATAACACATTCCGGATGACGGCCGATTGCATAGAGAGTGTAAGGCAGAAAACGTCCGGTATCTCTTATGAAATAATATTGGTCGACAATGGATCGACCGACGGTAGCAAAGATTTTTTTGAGCAGTTTGAAGGCATAAAATATATCTACTCTGACGAAAATCTCGGTTTCGGTCGGGCCAACAATCTCGGTGCAAAGCAGGCATCAGGTGACTACCTCTTTCTCCTTAACTCGGATACACTTCTGATCAATAATGCTATAAAAATTCTGTATGATTATATAAACACTCATCAGAGCGTTGGTGTAGTTGGCGGAAATCTAGTTGGATTAGATTCAACGGAAAGAATATCTTTTGAACGAGTTTTTCCGGGAATTTACCATACATTGAATCAGTATTCTAAAGGTGTCTTAAATAGATTAAGGTTTGGAAAAGATGTCCATTATAACCATCTTGTAAAACCGTTGAAAGTGGCATATATAAGTGGGGCGGACTTAATGATAAGAAAAAGTTTATTTGAGAATATCGGAGGTTTCGATCCAGTTTTCTTTATGTATTATGAGGAAACAGAATTGTGTTATAGAGTGCAATCTAACCATTGCCATGTGGTTTCAGTTCCGGATGCAATGATAGTTCATATGGAGGGGGGAACCGTCGAAAAACAAACAGATCTTGGTTTACAAAAAACGGCAATGAGTTTTAGATCAAGGGAACTGTTTATACGCCTCATCCATGGGAAAATATACTGTTACATTGACCGCCTTTTAATGTCTTTACTTTTAAAATTGATATCAATCGTTAAAAGAAATCGTAGAGATAAAGAAGTTTACGGAATATATACAACAATATCCAAAAAATGAAAAAAATAATGTTAGTTTTTGGGACTCGGCCCGAGGCCATCAAGATGGCTCCGTTGGTCAAAGAGTTTCAGAAACATCCCGATAAATTTCAGACAATAGTGTGTGTCACCGGGCAGCACCGGCAGATGCTTGATCAGGTGCTCGAAATATTCGATATCACTCCTGACTACGACCTGAACATAATGAAGCAGGGTCAGGATCTGTACGATGTGACCGCACGCGTATTGACAGGCATGCGCGACGTTCTGACGAAGGCAAAGCCCGACGTGGTGCTCGTGCATGGTGATACCACCACTTCTACCGCTGCGGCGCTTGCGGCATTTTACCAGCAGATACCTGTAGGACATGTTGAGGCGGGTCTACGAACGCACAACATCTACTCTCCATGGCCTGAGGAGATGAACCGGCAAATTACCGGACGCATAGCCACTTATCACTTCGCGCCGACTCCGTTGAGCCGTCAGAATCTAATTTCAGAGGGTATTGATTCAGAAACGATCACTGTCACGGGTAATACCGTGATCGACGCGCTGTATATAGTCATAGACAAAATCAAGCATGATTCCGGTCTCGACGGAAAACTTAAGGCAGAATTGCAGTCGGCAGGTTATGATGTCGATCGGCTCGGAAACGGCAAGAAAATGGTGCTGATCACCGGGCATCGGCGCGAAAACTTCGGCGACGGTTTCTTATCCATGTGCCGCGCCATAAAGACGCTCACCGAGAAATATCCCGATGTTGATTTCGTCTACCCCATGCACCTCAATCCCAACGTGCGCAAGCCAATACATGAAGTATTCGGGGAGAATCTAACAGGGTTAGGCAATATGTTCTTTATCGAGCCGCTTGAATATCTTTCTTTTGTCTACCTAATGGAGAAATCAAACATCGTTCTCACCGACAGCGGCGGCATACAGGAAGAAGCACCCGGACTCGGCAAGCCCGTTCTCGTGATGCGCGACACGACAGAGCGACCCGAAGCACTCTCTGCCGGAACAGTAAAACTCGTAGGCACGGACTACGACAAGATTGTCAACGAAGTATCTTCACTTCTTAACGATTCCGCTCACTATGACGCAATGTCAAAAGCCGTCAATCCTTACGGCGATGGTCTCGCATGTCAACGAATAGCTAATAAATTGCTATGATTTTTTACCTATATTTCTCATCACCGAAAGAAATCAACGAAGTTACAGAGGTATATTCTAAAGTTATAGAGGATGCTCTATTGGAATTAGGTCATTCAGTCAGAAGGACCTCAAGACTGAAAGAAATCCCCAAAAAGAGCGCTGTCATAACAATTTTAGATAAAGATTGCGCCCTCTTACATGTACTCAAAAGGCCCATATTATCCATAAGTTGGTATCAGGGAATCATACCAGAAGAAGCCATGTTAACGTTTAAGGGCCATTGGAGCGCATTTTTTAGAATGAAATTTCATGAGCGTTTAGAGAAATATACCCTAAGAAAAAACAGCTTAAACATTTTTGTTTCTAAAGCACAGGAAAAACATTATAACAATAAGTATGGCATTTTAGGAACACCATCGTTCATAATGCCATGCTATAACACTCCTATTAACAAGGATTCTTTCTACGCAGAGAAATATAAATCTCCTTCTTTTGTCTATGCCGGGAGCATGGCCGCTTGGCAGTGTGTTCCCAAAATGCTTGAGATATATAAGGAAATCAAAGTAAATATTCCATCCGCAACACTCACAATATTTACAGCTCAAAGAGAGATTGCGCAAGAATTAGTACAAAGCGCTGGGGTCTCAGCTACCATTGATTATTGTGCGCCAGAAATACTTAATTTAAGATTATCTGAATTCAAATATGGATTCATAATTAGAGATGACATCAAGGTCAATCAGATAGCGACTCCAACTAAAATAAATACCTATATGGCTGCGGGTATTATTCCGATAATTTCTGATGTAGTTGAAGATTATCGTAACAATATTACGCAAAAGAATCCATACGTCATATCAGGTTTAAGCATTGCTAACCTTGTGGAGGGGATAATAAAAAGCGAATCGAATCCTATTGATGCCGGGGACGTATATCGACATCACAAGTCCATTTTCATTAAATATTGGAATGTAGCCGCATACATAAACAGTTTAAAAAAGATACTACAAAAACTGATTGCTAAAAAAATAAACTGTGGTATTCTATACAGTTCTCTATATATTTGCATTGGTATTATCTGTGTCTGACGTTTCGAAGAATCGGCAGATGAAGCTCTTGATACTGTTGTTTTTTCTTCTGTGTTTATCTGTCTTGGTCGGTATAAGGGGGGAAACGGGGGCGGATTCAAGCAATTATATGAATTTCTTCGTGAAGTCCACTACCGGTTTGCTCGATTATGACAGTAGCATAAAAAGATATTCAGAAGAAGGCTTCTATTTTATTTCAGCCGCGATAAAGACATTCACCAACAACTATCTCATCTACTTCATTTTAATAGCTATCATCACATTTTCCTTTTACTATAAATCAATTCGTTACTTCTCAATCTTTCCATTACTGAGCGTCGCATATTATTTGGCTCGTTTCATGCCGTTCCGCGAAATGAATCAAATCAGGGGCGCCCTCGCTATTGCTGTTATCATATACTCACTCAGATTTTTAGTAAGTGGCAAGAAATGTCGATATGTAATCGGGTGCATCGTGGCTTCTCTTTTTCACTTCAGCTCGATTATTGTTTTGCCTTTTGTGTTTTTTGCACAAAATCGTTTTACTGTTAAGAGAATAATAATACTCATTCTATTTTCATTCATAGCCGGATTCTTTATACAGGCTTTCCTTAAAAGCATATTGTTATCTTCAGGCAATGTTGTGATGCTCACTTATGTGGGTGAGAAGGATTTAGGGTATCATAATCCAATTCTGTATTACCAGATTGGTGTCTGCGTTCTATACTCTTACTTCGGAGCAATACTTGAACCAATGCAGAAAGGATACAGCGTGTTAAGAAACGCATACTTATACTCTGTATTGATTCTCTGTCTTACTGCTGGTCTCGGAACTATAGGTGGAAGGCTGTCTACTATCTTTGCGACGTGTGAGATATTTATCATCCCAAGCTTCATTTTGGTCTTCAAGCAAAAGTACATAGGAGCTGCAACGGTCCTTACTCTCATATCATTGATTTTCTTAATGAATTACAATCGAATGGCTGCGGACTCGGCGATATGGAGCTATAAGTTACCATTTATATGAGGATATTATACGTCGTTCCTTCTTTGGCCAACCGCGGACCGATAATTGTTGTCCGCGACTTGGTGGAAGTCATGACTCGGCACGGACATCAATGTAAGGTTATTTATTTTGATAACAAGAAGGAGATTGATTTTCCTTGTGAGACTCAGCTCGTAAAGTCAAAACATTACGATTTTACCGGTTTTGATGTAGTTCATTCTCACGGCTTACGACCTGATTTGTTCGTGAGAAAGAATCTAAGCACTTCAAAATCGACACGATATGTCACGACTCTCCACAATTACGCTTTTCAAGACTTTAGATTCGAATACAATCGTTTGATATCAATTGTCTTCGGCACCCTATGGATGCTTGCCGTCATGAATCACGACCGGATTGCGGTTCTCAGCCATGATGCCCTGAGGTACTATTCCCGATATTTACCTAAGAATAGACTTCGAGTAGCCTATAATACCCGAAGAATTGATTCGGATACACTACCGGAATCGGAAAAGCAGCAATTGTTGGATTTCAAGGCCGATGATGTGTTGATAGGCGTAAACGCCTTACTGACTAAACGAAAGGGCGTCGATATGCTGATTAATGCCCTTCCAGACTTAAAAAATTATAAGCTTTTTATAGTAGGTGATGGAAAAGAGCTTAACAACCTTAAAAAACTTGCCCAGAACAATGACGTATTGAATAGGGTCTATTTCGCAGGATATAAGGAGAAAGCATATCGCTATTTGCCTTATTATGAAATCTATGCTATACCGAGCAGAAGTGAAGGATTTCCAATCTCTCTCATTGAGGCTGCAATTATGCATAAGAAAGTGGTCATATCAGATATACCCCTCTTCAAAGAAATCTTTTCAGAACATGAAGTTTCGTTCTTTGAGCTTGAAAATATCGACTCATTGAAAGAAGCAATCGTAAACGCAGAAAGAGATGAGTCATTAAGCGATAACATATATCATCGATACGAAAGAGATTATTCTCCTGAAAAATTCTATCAAAATTACATTGCAATTTATCGTGATGAAATTTAGCGTTTTGATGTCGATTTATGTCAAGGAGCGGCCTGAGTTTTTGCGGCAAGCCCTTGACAGCGTGTTTAATCAGACTATCGCACCGGATGAGGTTGTAATCGTTGAGGACGGTCCGCTGACGGATGAATTGTATTCGGTGTTAGATGAATATGGGAAGCGGTACCTGCAGTTAAAACGAGTCCCGTTAGCGACAAACGGAGGATTGGGAAATGCATTGAATGAAGGTCTGAAACACTGCTCAAATGAGTTAGTGGCACGTATGGATACAGATGACATAAGTGTCCACGAACGATTTGAGAAGCAATTGAAAGTCTTTGAGGAATTTCCTCAGGCTGATATTGTCAGCGCTTGGATTGATGAATTTTTCGATACACCCGACAATATCATTTCTACTCGCAAGGTACCACAATATCCTTATGAAATTATAAAATATGGACAGACAAGGTGCCCCATCAATCATCCGGTTGTAATGTTTAGAAAAAGTACGGTGTTGTTTGCAGGGAATTACCAACCATTTCCATTGTTTGAAGACTATTATTTATGGGTTCGCCTCCTGATGAACGGTGCAAAATTCTACAATATACAGGAGAGTCTGTTGCGTTTTCGCACTTCCCCAGATATGTATAAACGCCGTGGAGGTTTAAGGCATGCCATCACTGAAGTGCGTTTCCAAAATCATATCAGACAATTAGGATTCATATCTTTAGGACGGTTCTCATTAAATATTCTGATAAGATTTATCGCACGCATAATTCCTAATGGATGTCGGATGTTCATTTATAGAACTATGCTACGTAAATAATAGTATTACACACACTTGCTTATGAATATTTGGTTGACGAATGTCGTTCTGTCGTTTGTGATTGCGGCGCTGATTGCCGGTCTGGTCATCCCCAAGATTCTGCTCATCGCTTTCCGCAAGAACCTCTTCGACGAGATCGACGAACGCAAGATACACCACGGCACGGTGCCCCGGTTGGGCGGTCTGGCTTTCACGCCGGTCATCTACTTCACTCTCGCCCTGCTCATCGGCTGCAACATGGTCATCGGGCTGCCCGACATCCTCGACCGCGTGTCGGGCAACATCATCCCCCTCACATTCGGCTTCTGCGCCCTGACGCTAATCTACGTCACCGGTATCGCCGACGACCTCATCGGCATCCGCTACCGCGCCAAATTCGTCATCCAGATCATCTGCGCCGTGATGCTCGTCGTCGGCGGTCTCCACCTCGGCAACCTCGACGGCTTCTGCGGCATCTACCACATACCTATGTGGTTGTCCTATCCGCTTACGGTGCTGATTATCGTCGCCATAATCAACGCGATAAACCTCATCGACGGCATCGACGGACTCGCCTCGGGTCTGTCGAGCGTGGCCCTCGTGTTCTACGGAGTGTGGTTCTACATCATCGGTCATCAGTTCTACTCGATGATTTCCTTCGCCACCGCAGGCGTGCTGGTGCCGTTCTTCTACTACAACGTTTTCGGCGACCCCGACCGTCAGAAAAAAATCTTCATGGGCGACACCGGCAGCCTCACCATCGGCCTCATCATCTGCTTCCTGAGCCTCAAGCTCGCCCTCTTCGTGCCGCTCACCGACCCGCATCTGCCCAACCCGCTCGTGCTCGCCTTCGCACCGCTCATCGTGCCGTGCTTCGACGTCGTGCGCGTCTACCTCTACCGCATCCGCCACGGCCGCAGCCCATAGACCGCCCATCCGATCAGCATGCCGACGGTGATGATCAGCAGCCCTACGATCCAGTAGGGGATCAGTTTCGACATCACCAGCGTCAGCCGTCCGGCAGGGCTGACGTTCATGGCCTCGATAGTGCCGCTCTCCTTTTCGCTCACGAGGCTTAGGGCCGGCAGGAAGCCGCAGATTATGATGAGCAGTATCACCATAAGCGCCGGTATCATGAAGTTGCGGAAGTCGAGAGTCGGATTGTAGCGGTAGGCGACAGTGGTCGTTGAGGCGCTCCCGGGCGCTGCTTCCAATCCTTGCTGACGCGCCGATTGTGCAAGAGTGGCGGCAGCGGATGCCGATACATAGCGGGCGCCGAGCATCCCCTTGGTGGCGTTGACGCCGTCGGTCTCCACGTCGAGCAGCGACATGTCTCTCGACCAGTGGGGCGGTATGGTGAGCACCACGTCGGCCCTGCCGCGCTCTATGGCGCCGATCGCTTCGCGATGACTGCCGTAGATCCCTTCTACCGTAAGCCTGTAGGCGGCATCCATGTCGGCCACGAGACGTCGCGACAGCTGGCTGCGGTCGTTGTCGACCACGGCAATATTGATGTTTCTTACGTCGAGCGTGGCCACAAGCGGCATTACGAGCATCACCATCACGGGCATGACCAGAATCATTTTCGGCATGATCGGGTTGCGCTTCATCAGGCTGATCTCCTTGCGGAGAAGGGCGCGGAGTATCCTTGTATTCATCTTGCGTCAGGGATTGGATCTGAATTTTCCGAGAGCCAGTGCGAGAAGGGCAGCCGTCATGGCCCCCAATATGGCGAACTCCCGGATGACATGACTGAATTCAAGCCGCTGTATCATGAGCTTGCGCATGGCCGATATATACCATCGGGCCGGAATGGCGCATGATATCCATTGCAGCGCGGCCGGCATGTTGTCGATGGGGAATATCATGCCGGAGAGCATTATCACCGGGAGCATGAAGAGTACGGCCGACACGATCAGGGCCGACACCTGGTCGCTGACGAGCGCCGACACAAGCAGTCCGATCGACAGCGACAGGATGATGTAGAGCAGCGACAGCGCGGCTACGGTCATGACCGTATACGATACAGGCAGCCCGAGCACTGTGTAGGCCATCAGGAGCATAATGGCAAGAATGATGCACGACAGCAGGAAATAAGGCACCAGTTTCCCGATGATTATTGTGGTCGGTTTGACAGGCGATACAAGCAGCAGGTCCATCGTGCCGTTCTCTTTCTCGCTGACTATCGACACCGAAGTCATAATGGCGCAGATGAGTATGAAGATCATGCCCATGATTCCGGGCACGAAGTTGTAGGCGCTCTTCATCTGCGGATTGTACAGAGTGTAGGTGACGGCGATTTTCTTCGCGTCGCCCTCCGTCAGGCCCTGCAGGTAGGCGGCAGCCGCCTGGGCCGATGTCGGATTGGAGGCGTCGACAACGATATGGGCTGACGTCAGTCCGACGTCGGTGCGCAGATAGAGGGCTGCTTCTGCGTCCCCGTCACGCAACAGTCGCTCCACGTCGCTGTCGGCTACAAGTCCGACGAAGCTGAAATATTCATTGACCTGCAGGCACTCGATGATGTCGCGAGTCTGGTCGTTGTGCCGGTCTACGACAACAACTGTCCTTACGTTGTTGACCTCGGTGGATATGGCGAAACCGAACAGCAGCAGTAGCACGACAGGCATCACGAGCGTGATGACCATCGTCCGCCGGTCGCGCACGATGTGGAGCGCTTCTTTTCTGATAAGTGATCGCAGTATTGTCATGCCGGTGTCATTCGTTTCGTGTCGCATCTCTGGCGACTGTCCGGAACACTTCATCCATTGTCGCGGCCCCGTAACGGATCTTCAGGGCATCGGGAGAGTCAAGAGCCGCGATTCTGCCGTCGACCATTATCGATACTCTGTCGCAATACTCTGCCTCGTCAAGATAGTGTGTGGTGACAAACACCGTCATCCCCTCTGACGAGACCCGGTAGATCTCTTCCCAGAACCGCCGGCGCATCACGGGATCGACGCCCCCTGTCGGCTCGTCGAGAAACACTATGCCGGGCCGGTGGATAGTCGATACGGCGAAGGCGAGCTTCTGTTTCCAGCCTATTGGAATCTCTTTGACGAGGGTCGAGAGCATGTCGGCCATGTCAAGCCGGCGGCATATCTCGTCCGTCGCCCGGCCTATTGCGCTGTCGGTCATACCGTAGACAGTCGCGAACAGCTTGATGTTCTCGCCTGCGGTGAGCCCTTCGTAGAGCGAGAACCGCTGGCTCATGTATCCGATATGCCGTTTTATCGCCTCGGGCTCTGTGCGTATATCGTATCCTGCCACCATTCCGGAGCCTGACGTCGGTCTGCTGAGGCCGCAGAGCATCCTCATAGCGGTGGTCTTTCCCGCTCCGTTTGCGCCGAGAAAGCCGAATATCTCGCCTTGGGCCACGTCAAACGATATATGGTCGACGGCCGTGAATGAACCGAAGCGCTTGGTGAGGCCGCAGACGGTTATAGCATAGGGTGATTTATCTTTAATCATCGCGGGTGAGTTGTATGAATATGTCCTCTATCCCAGGCGTGGCCGGGTATATCCTGGCGTCGGCAATCCCCTCGGCCTTAAGATAGCCGATCGCGCCGGCGGGGTCGAAGCGGCCGGTGGTAATGAGGTGGAGCGTGGAGCCGAATGTGTAGCAGTCGGTGATCTCAGGCATCTTGCGTAGACGTGTCAGCAGCCCGAACATGTCGGAAGCCACGGCATTGTAGAGCTTTCCGCTCATATGTCGTGTCAGGGCGTCGGGAGTGCCCGCAGCCAGCACTCGGCCCTTGTCGATGACCGCTATGCGGCCGCAACGTGTGGCCTCGTCCATGTAGGAAGTGGAAACGACTATGGTGATCCCTTTTTCGCGAAGGGATCCGAGCATGTCCCAGAACTCGCTGCGCGACACGGCATCCACTCCTGTCGTGGGTTCGTCGAGCAGAAGTATCTCAGGGCGGTGGATCAGTGCGCAGCTCAGGGCCAGTTTCTGCTTCATGCCCCCCGACAGTTTGCCGGCCATGCGGTCGGGGAACTTCGAGAGCTGACGGAATACCGGCGCGATCAGCGGATAGCTGTCGGCGATGTTTACGCCGAAAAGCGATGCGAAAAAACGCAGGTTTTCCATTACCGTCATGTCATGATAAAGCGAGAACCTTTCAGGCATGTAGCCGATGCGGTCGCGGAGCTGACTATAGTAGCGCACTACGTCGAGGCCCAACACTGCGGCTTTCCCCGCATCTGGTTTAAGCAGTGTGGCGAGAATACGGTGAAGGGTGCTTTTGCCGGCTCCGTCGGGCCCGATGAGTCCGAAGAGCTCTCCCGGCTCTATGTTGAGGCTGACATTGTCGAGCGCTTTCACGCTGCCGTAGCTTTTAGTGAGGCCTTCAGTGGCTATAGCCGCAGTCATAGCCTGACTTCTCCATATTGGCCGAGCTTGAGCCGGCCGTCGTTTTTCACCGATACCTTCACGGCATAGACGAGGTTGGCGCGGGAGTCGCGTGTCTGTATCGACTTGGGTGTGAACTCGCTCTCTTCGGCGATCCAGGTGATCGTGCCGGGGTATTCATATTGCTCGTCGCCGCCGAAATCGGCGATGACCGTCACCCGCTGTCCTATACGTATGCCGGCAAGCTGCGAGGCGGTGAAGTAGCTCCGCAGATATATGTTGCCGAGATCGGCGAGGCGGCATATCGGCTTGCCGGGTGTGGCGAACTCGCCCGGTTCGGCATATTTTATCATCACGGTGCCCGTGATGGGAGAGGTGATGACGCTTTTCTCTATCTGCTCGGCTATCTGTTCGCGCTGATAATGCAGGGCTGCCGCATTGTCGGATATGGAGCTGCGGTTTTTGCCCAGAGTCGACAGCTGTGCGTCGAGCTGCCCCTGCAGCGTACGGAGCAGGGCCTGAGCATCGTCGTATTGCTTCTGTGTCGTGGCTCCGTCGGCGAGCAGGCGGCCGAGGCGTCCGCACTCATTGCGTTGATGATCTATCTGTGTGCGGAGCGACCCGAGTTGTGCGGCTATGTCGGGCATCGATGATTCGGCCGACTGCTGTTTGCTGGCGATCTGCTTGTGCTGCAATACGAGTATGGCCGTGTCGATGACGGCAATGCGTTCTCCGGCCATTACGCTGTCGCCCTCGGCAATGTCGATCGACAGTATTTTGCCGGTGGTCTCTGCCGCTACGGTCACTGTCGTGGCCTCGAAGATGCCGGTGGCGTCATAATCGGGTGCTGAACTGCACGCTGTGGCGCACATGGCGCCGATGACCGAAGTGATTATATGGATGGCTTTCATTTGTTGAGGGTATTTTTCAGTTTGTAGATGTTCCGGAGCAACTGTATCCTGTGGTAACGGGCTGTCAGCTGAGCCTGGTTCTCGTCGGTGATCTTGGTGAGAAGGGCAGTGGCGTCGATGACACCGTTTTTAAGCTGCGATTCAGCGGCTCGTCGCACATTGCCGCGAAGAGCCACTATGCGGCTGTCGTCAGCTATGATTTTCTTCAGTCCTTTTATCGTTTCGGTCTGTGCCATGGCTTGCATGCGGTTGTTGAAAAGAAACACCTCGCGGTCGTTCTTCACGCCCGCTATCGCTTCGGCGGTCATCTTTCGTGAGTTCCTACGGGTATAGAAAGCATCGACGTTCCACGAAAGCTTTACTCCGGCAAGCAGGTTCAGCGACAGGTCGCGTGTGGCCATGCTCTCGAAATTGTTGAATCCTGGATATCCGTAAAACGCCTGTGCGAAAAATCCTGCCTTTGGACGCAGCGAAGCGTCGGCCAAGGCATCGCGGGCTTCGTTAAGACGTATGCGGGCTTCGTAAAGTCGGAGTTCGGGCCTCTGTGAAGCAAGGTCGTCAGGCATGTCGGCCCGGGGCGTCACGAGCAACAGCTCCTCCGTGTTTTCGCCGATGAATAGTCCGAGCATGTCGCGGTAGCTTTCGAGAGAGCTTCGTGCGTCGGTTAAAGTCTGATTCATTGTCAGTATCTGCGCCTCTATCATGTCGGCGTCGCTCTGCATGGCCGTGCCGTTGGCATACATTGAGCTGAGAAGCCTATGGTCGGCTTCGAGCAGCGTTATTGTATTTTTGTTCTGGGAAATCTGTTCCTCCATTAGCAATATGCCGAAGAACAGGTCGATTACCCTTTCGCGCACCGCATACAGCCCTACGGCTGTCGAGGCTGCGGCTTCATCGGCAGTGGCGCGCTGGATCCTGCGCCGCGCTTTCGCCGCTCCGCCGTCCCATATCGTCTGGCTGATATCCGCCCCGAGTCTGTACTGGATATGACCCATTCCCTCGATATCTTGACCGTTTCGGCTTATCATATCCCGGAGCGGGTCGGGAAATTCAGGCACTTCGTTCTGAGCTGTGCTCTGAGCGTAGACACTGATGCGAGGCAGCCACCCCTTGTTGATGTCCGACAGCTGCAGCGCCTTGGTGTTTTCCACCAGTTGGTATCGCCTGATCAGGGGATAATTCGTTGTGGCTTTGTCAAGACATTGGTCAAGCGTCAGTTGTGCCGACATCCATAGTGGTGCTATCATTGACGCGATCAATATTGATATTCTGTTTCTGGGTCTCATGGCTGAAGTTTTCTCATTATGGTTTCGATATTCTCTTTTTTGCGAGCTTCCGTAAAGGATGTCATGTCGTCCATAATGCCTCCGAGCAGCGGATTTGCCATGGGAGCTGCCATGAATGGAAATATGTTGAGCGACACGATGTCGAGTATTAGCATCACGGCGTCGACTTTCCGGCATAGTCCCCGCCGGGCACAGTCGTCGATCTGATCTTGCAGCGTTTCGAGCATGACGGGTGCGTGGCTTCGGAGCTGATCAAGCACTTTAGGCATACGGTCAGGACGGCTGAATATTTCATTGATCATGAATTTAGGTAGTCCGGGATTTGCTGCGATGAAGTCGATATGACGTCCGATGGCCAATGTGATTTTGTCGAAAAGAGGCATTCCCGGAGCATCGAGCGAACCTAACATGATGTCGCGGATCATGTCGATTTTGCTTTCTATTATACGGTCGAAAAGATTGTCTTTGGTGCGGAAATAGTAATGAAGCATGGCGTGGGTGACACCTGCCGCTTCGGCGATAGCAGTTGTGCGCGCTCCATCGTAGCCTTTAAGCATGAACTCTTTTTCTGCCGCAGCAAGGATCTTCTCTTCAGTTGTAAGATTCTGCGTGTCAGTTATCGTAGTCGTTTCCATTGTACGCAAACAATAATGTTTAACAATATTGTTAGCGCGAAATTACGAATAAAAATAATTCCTGCAAAATTTTGCAGGAATTATTATATGCTTTTTCAGCTGCGTGATGGTAAAGAGCTTTTCAGTCGGGGTTCTGGAGTTTCTTGTGGCGGTAGAGCTGATAGGAGTTGACGAGGTTGTGCCAGATGCTGTAGAATCCGCCGGCGATGGCTGTCACCGGGGTGAAGAAAGTGTAGCCCATCCATATGGCGAGCACGGTGTTTTTTTGGCCGAACGACTGTCCGGCGGTGATTTTGTCGCCGTAGCGCATGCCGATTTTCCGGCCGAGCCAGAACTGTACGGCGCAGCATGCCAGCGACACGGCAACAAGCCACAGCTGAGTGGAGAGTGCCACGTCGGTGTGCACGATGCTCCGCGTGGTCACGGCCATGGCCAGCGCGAGGGCCACAGCCCAGAGGTAGAACGTCAGGCCCTGCAGCCGCCCTATGCGTTCCCCCAGCCGCGGCGTGGTGCGCTTTATGGCCATGGCCGCAAGTAGCGGCAGCAGAAGCAGCGGGAAGACGCGGCGCAGTATGAGGAGCGACGACGACCAGAGCGTCATCCCGGGGTTGGGATGCACCAGAGGCACCAGAGCGGGGATGAGCATAGCGGCGGCGAGGTTGATGAGGATGGTATAGGCCGTGATGCCGCTTACGTCGCCTCCCAGCTTGCGGGTGATTACGGCGCCGGCCGTGGCGGTGGGGCATATGAGGCAGATCATGGCTCCTTCGAGCACTACCCGCAGGCCGCTGCCGGGCATAGCGATCAGCGCCAGGGCTATGGCGGTGAACGCTCCGCACTGCAGCAGCAGAAGCCATAGGTGCCACCGGCGCAGACGCAGCTGCCGCGGATCGATCTTGCAGAAGGTCAGGAAAAGCATGGCGAATATCAGCAGCGGCTGCACTATGGCAACGGCCTCACGGGCCAGAGCATGGGTCGGGGCGAGCCACGGTATGCTCACATAAACGAAATATCCTCCTATGCCGGCCAGTATGGCTATGATGAGGGTCCAGTCCTTTAGAAATTGCACTATTTTCATGCCGTCGAAATTTTCCGACCGCAAAATTACACCTTTTGCGGCTGACTGGCTATAAAAATCATCACTTCTTTGCTGTCGGCGTCAGGGCTATGAACCGCAAAGGGGCGCCGCGCGTTGTAAGCTAAAACACGCAGAGTATACTATGAACAGATCCAGCCGGGCCTCCGAGGCGCCCGTCACGCCCTCGGGAAGAAAGAAAATAATGTCGACCGCAAAGGGCACCCTGACAATGGGCGCCATGGCCGTGCTCATCACTACATCAATATTGAGCCTGCGAGGGCTGCCGTCGGAAGCGGCCTACGGTGTGCAGTCGATATTCTACTATCTTTTTGCGGCCATAGTGTTTCTGCTGCCGTTCTCTCTGGTGTGCGCCGAGCTGGCCTCGACTTATACTCAGAGCGGCGGACTCTACCGGTGGGTGTCGGAGGCGTTCGGCCCCCGCTGGGGATGGACGGCGATGTATCTCGAATGGCAGACGATAGTGATATGGTTTCCGACGGTGCTGATGTTTGGCGCCGCATCGCTCGCCTACATATTCTGGCCGGAGAGCTTTGATAAGGCTCTCGCCTCCAATAAGTATTACACGCTGGTGGTGGCTATGCTGATGTACTGGCTGGCTACGCTCAACGCCTTCAGGGGTCAGCGGTCGGCCAACCTGCTGAGTACCTGCGGCGGACTGGTGGGCACAATAATTCCGGGCGTGGCGCTGATCGTGCTGGGTATAGTGTATGCTTGTCTGGGGCGCACCGACTATCTGGCCCACGTGTCGTTTTTTCCTGATTTCGGCAATATGGGTACGATCGTACTGGCTGCCTCGATATTCCTCTTCTATGCCGGCATCGAGCTTCAGGCAGTGCATATCAACGACATGCGCGATCCTGCCCGCGAATATCCCCGCTCGGTTTTTCTGGCCATGATCATTATCGTGGCGGTGTACGCGCTGGGCACTCTCGTGATCGGAATGGTGGTTCCCAATCAGAATATCGACCTGCTGCAGTCGCTGCTCGTGGCTTACAAAGGGTTGTGGGCCTCGTTCGGTCTCGGCTGGCTGGGCAACGTAATGGCTCTGCTGATCATGGTGGGCGTCGTCGGACAGATAAGCGCGCTGGTCACCGGCCCTGCCACCGGCCTGATGGCGGTGGCCCAGTCGGGCTATCTGCCGCGGGGGCTTCAGAAAGTGAATAAAAACGGCGTCAACAAGCCTCTGCTGCTTGTCGAGGGAGCTTTCGTGTCGCTGCTGTGCCTCGTGCTGATCGTGCTTCCGACGGTGGAGTCGGCCTATCAGATCATGTCGCAGATGGCCACCATCATCTATCTGATAATGGTGCTTATCATCTACGCGGCTTTCATCAGACTTCGCCGCACGTCGCCGGGGCGCAAACGCGGATTTCGCGTGCCGGGCGGCAAGGCGGGCGAGATAGTGGTAAGCGCTCTGGGCATCCTCGGCGCTCTGGCAGCCCTCGTGCTGAGCTTCCTGCCCCCGTCGCAGATCGCTACGGGATCGCCAGCCGTGTATGTGGGAATCATCGCGGTGGGTGTGGCTCTTTTCGTGGCCATCCCGCTGATAGTCTATTCGAAGCGCAAGCCGTCGTGGCGCAATCCCGCCGCCCATTTCTATCCTTTCGACTGGCAGATCGAGGGGTGTGAACCGTCGCAGGTATCCCAATGGGCTCCCGGTTATGAGCCAACCGAGGAGCAGGTGGAGGAAGCCGAGACCGGAGCCATCGCCCGCCATGCCACAGGCAAGCACTGACCTGCGTCTCGGCCCCGCCGTGCATGGACATGTATTTACCCGTGCCCGTGCTGAAAATCCCCCCGGGTGTCAGTTTATTTGTCGAAAAAAGCTTAACTTTGCCAATGAGGGTGCAGTAATGCCCTCTAATATATTTGTGCCGATTGTCGACCTTTGGTCGTTATATGATAACCGTACAGGAATTAAGGCGATAGTCAATAATTCGGTGGTAGTGAATAGAAACCTTCTTAATCAAATTAAGGAATCATGTCTGAAAAGGAAAGAATAATTTTTGGAAACAAGATAATCAGCAATATCCTTAAAGCCCAGCGGGAGCTCTATCAGCGTAAGGCCAAGCTCGGCGAGACGGTTGTCATTGCCGACGCTGAAGGGCGCCCGATAACAGTTCCGGCCGAGGAGGCTCTAAAGCTTCTTGAGGAATCGCAGTCATGACGTTATCTGCCGTGAAGGCCCAAGCCTGAAGGCATTGTCTTCCGGTCAGGGGCGTCCGATTGCATGCACTTCCAGTCCGGCGGATGCAAGATCGTCGGGTGAATATATGTTGCGCCCGTCAATTACGGCCGTTCCTTTCATCAGGCGCGCCACCGCAGGCCATGAGGGGAGGCGGAACTGCTTCCATTCGGTCAGCACGCACAGCGCGTCGGCGTCGATGCAGGCGGCATACATGTCGGGAGCATATTCCACTGTGTCGCCAAGGCGCCGGCGGCACTCGTCCATGGCTACCGGGTCGAACACGCACACTGTCGCACCCTCGCCGAGCATATCGTCGATCAGTGTGAGCGACGGCGCAAGGCGCATGTCGTCGGTCTCGGGCTTGAACGCGAGGCCCCACAGTGCGATCCGCTTGCCGCGGAGATCTCCCAGCGCCTGACGGAGTTTGCGGGCGGGGACGTGCTTCTGCTCGTCGTTGACCGCTTCTACGGCCTGAATCACGCGCATCGGGTAGCCGAGCTGCTGACCGGTGCGTATGAGGGCGCGCACGTCCTTGGGGAAACATGAGCCTCCGTAGCCGCAGCCGGGGTAGAGAAATTTGTTGCCGATGCGGGTGTCGGCGCCGATGGCGCGGCGCACCTGGCTGACGTCGGCCCCGGTCAGTTCGCAGAGGTTGGCGATGTCGTTGATGAACGATATGCGCGTGGCGAGCATCGCGTTGGCGGCATATTTTGCCATTTCAGCCGACGGAATGTCCATGAACATCACGCGGAAGTTCTGTAGCAGGAAAGGCCGGTAGAGCCGCTCCATCACCTCACGCGACCGCTGACCCTCCACGCCGATCACCACACGGTCGGGCGACATGAAGTCCTTTATCGCCGCGCCCTCCTTGAGAAATTCAGGATTTGAGGCCAGTTCGAACTCCACGTCGGCGCCGCGCTGCCGCAGCTCCTCGGTGATGATGTCGCGGATGATGACCGAGGTGCCCACCGGGACGGTCGATTTCGTCACAAGTATCGCGGGTCGGGTGATGTGGCGTCCGAAAGTGCGGGCCACGGCCTTGACGGCTGTCAGGTCGGCCGATCCGTCATCGTCGGGCGGAGTGCCTACGGCGGAGAACACTGCCTCCACATCGTTGATCACCTCTTCGAGCGAGGTAGTGAAATGCAGCCTGCCGTCGCGCACGTTGCGGCGCACGAGCTCGTCGAGTCCCGGCTCATAGATCGGAATGATGCCCTGCTTCAGTCCCTCGATCTTGGCGCGGTCTATGTCGACGCAGGTGACGTCCGAGCCCATTTCGGCGAAGCAGGCTCCCGAAACGAGCCCTACATATCCGGTTCCAACGATGGCGATCTTCATGTGGCGTGTTGTTGTGGTGGTTTGAAAGTGCAAAGTTACAACAATTTTTCGTGCGCACGTCCGTTATTCGGTTATGCTACGATCGATCCTGACATTTTTCCTCGCTTTGGCAGCCATAGGGCAGCTGTTGGCGTCGGTGGTGCTCCGCGGACGTGTGAGCGACGAGAACGGCGAGCCGCTCGAAGGGGTCACCGTCAGTCTCGGCGCCGGACGTGGCGCCACGCTGACCGACGCCAAGGGGCTGTATCGCCTGACGACGGCCGACACCGACACTCTGCGGGCGTCATACCGTCTGCTGGGCTATCGCGAGGAGCGCCGCACTCTGCTGCATCCGCGCGGAGAGATGGTCATCAGTCTGCGCATGCGCCCCGACGAAAAAGAACTCGATGAGGTGACGGTCAGCGATATACGCAAGCGCACCGACGCCATGGAGCGTCTCGATGCCCGCGAGTACGGACGTCGCGCCGGCGATCCTACCGGGGGAAGCGTGGAGTCGATGGTCGCTACGATGCCTGGAGTGGCCGGAGCGGGGGAGCTCTCGGGCCGCTACTCCGTGCGCGGCGGTTCGTATGACGAAAATACGGTGTATATCAACGGTGTGGAGGTCTATCGTCCGATGCTCGTGGCCAGTCAGCAGGCGGAGGGGCTGAGCATAGTCAATCCGGAGATGACCGGAGCGGTCGGCTTCTCTACAGGAGGATTTGCGGCCCGCTATGCCGACCGTATGTCGTCGGTGCTCGACGTGGCCTACCGGCGTCCGGAGGTTTTCGAGGGGTCGCTTATGGCCTCTATGATGGGGGGATCCCTGACAATCGGACAGAGCTCGGACCGCTTCGCCCAGCTTCACGGCGTTCGCTACAAACGCAATAATTCGCTGCTCTCCACCTCGGATACAAAAGGAGAGTATGATCCCGACTTTTTCGACTGGCAGAGCTGCCTGTCGTGGAATCCGTCGCGCCGGTGGCGTGTCGAGGCGTTTGTCGACCTCAATCTCAATACCTACCGTTTCGTGCCGGCCGACCGTCAGACAAGCTTCGGCACGCTCGACGACGCGCACCGGTTCAAAGTCTATTTCGACGGCCGCGAGCATGACCGTTTCAATACGTTCACAGGAGCTGCTACAGTCGGCTATACGTCAGGCAATACCGACGTCAGCCTGCAGCTGTCGGGATTCCGCACCGACGAGCTTGTGGCATATGATATTTCAGGAGAATACTGGCTCGACCAGGCCGGAACCGAACTTGGGGCCGGACGCTATGCCGAGCATCAGCGCAACCGTCTGAAGGCCTCGGTAATGTCGGCTTTGCTCCAGGGCACAACACGTCTGGAGTCCCACCGGCTGCTTTATAGTCTCGGCTATAAGCGCGAGGACTCTGAGGGTAGCGTAAGCCAGTGGGAACGCCGAGACTCGGCCGGATATTCCCTCCCGGTGTCGCCCGACGCCCTGAGGGTCTATTTTGCCCTGCGTGGCAGGCATAAGGTGACTACGGATCTGCTGACGGCCGTGGTGCAGGACACCTGGCAGAGGCAGACGTCGGCCGGCTTCTGGAACGTCACCGCCGGCCTCCGCGCCACCTACCGCTCTATGTCGGGAGAATTTCTGGTGAGTCCGCGCGTGGAGGCAGGGCTGGTTCCCGCCGGAGCGCCGTCATGGGCATTCCGTCTGGCCGGAGGCATCTATTATCAGCTTCCATTCTATCGCGAGCTGCTTGTCAGAGATGAGATAGCTCCGGGAGAATATGTGACGGCTGTCAACCGCGATGTCAAGGCGCAGCGGTCGGTGCAGGCTCTTCTGGGCGCCGATTTCACGTTCCGCGCTTTCGGACGCCCGTTCAAATTCTCGGCCGAGGCCTACTACAAGGCTCTGTCGCGCATCAATCCTTATGAGGTGGAGAACCTTACTGTTACCTATCTCGGCCGCAACGAGGGGACAGGACATGCCGCCGGAGTCGATTTCAAGTTGTTCGGCCAGTTCGTGGAAGGCAGCGACTCCTGGATCAGCTTCGGACTGATGAATACACGTGAGACGCTGCATGGCCGGAGCGTGCCGCGCCCCAACGACCGCCGCTATAACCTGTCGGTCTATTTCACCGACTTCGTGCCGGGAGTGCCGCGTCTGAAAGTGAGTCTGCGCGGCGTATTGATGGACGGTCTGATCACCACGGCCCCGGGCCGCACACGCGACGAGGGCTATTTCCGCACGCCACCCTACAAACGCGTGGACCTCGGACTCGCCTATGGCATAATCACTGCCGACTCTTTACGTCCGCACCGTCTTGTCAAAAGCCTCTGGGCCGGCATCGATCTGTTCAACCTGTTTGACATCACCAACGTCAGCAACTACTACTGGGTGACCGACGTCAACGGTATCTCCTACGCAGTCCCCAACTACATGACCCGCCGCCAGATCAACCTCCGCCTCACCTTCGACTTCTGAATATAATTATTAGCAACGCTTGTTTCACGACAATTAATTCCTTGATTGTTGAAAGCGTCATGATTTCTTAAATAAATCTTCATGATCCTCTTGTTAGGCATGTAATGGTCTTTCTTTCTTTCTTTCTTTCTGAATTTCGTTTTACGCATTTGAATGAATTTTTCCGCAATAAATATAGAATAATCAGATCTTGTCTTACAGATTGTCTATCGTTGCAAATTTTGCCAACAAAAATTCCGAATCCGCGGAATGATTTTTTGATGAAATGATTTTATGGTTGTAAAAAAACAATTAATTTTGCAGACACATAACGCAACGCAGAAGCCTGATTGGGATTTGTGCGGCGGGATGATTGATAGCGATGCAATTTGCTTCGCAAAGACATAATTAAAAAAGCGTTTACTGCGCTCTTTCTTGACTCATCGGAATCTGGTAAATTTCAATCTTCGTCAAGAATGTGGCAAACAGTAGATGCCTTGTGAATATGTTTAGTATGGCGATGACACACGCGAGAGCGAATGTTGTAGCCAATTATTCATATTCTGCGTGAGGCTTCTGCGTGTTTGCTCGTTCAACGAAGATGGGCAATACCAGAGCCTCGATGAGTGGAATGAGCAAACAGTATGGCTCTCACGCTTTTGTTTTATTATTAATTGCCAAAGAAGTGGGCGCGGCGGCGCAATAATCAAATGTCAATTACAAAAGTACGTACTAATATCTCGGCTGACTATATACGATTGTTCAAGGGTTTGATGATATGCTTTGTCGTTCAAGAATTGTGGACATGGTGTTGGCCGAAGCAATTGCTAAAATAAGAAAGGGAAATTCATCAAAATCATAATATACAATGAAACAGATTGAAATAGTCCTAGCGTTCCTTTTTTGTCATTTGTTGTGCGGAGCGCAAGCGACTTCATTAACGATTGACAACCAAACTCCAGGTTGGCTCTCGAGTAAGCTCAATTATGGGGATCAACAGGCGGTAGAACGGCTTGTAATATCTGGTTATGTTAATTCGGAAGATTTGTCATTTATAGGCTCTTTAATGCAGAGACAAAACCTAAATGGTTTAGTAGATCTGTCTGATGCTTATATCGTCGGCGATTCAGAAATCAATGATAATGATATTTCTTACGATAATATTTTTGGTCTCGAAAAGAACGTTGAGATTAGAAAGATTGCATTGCCAAAACTGATTAATACTCCTATTCCGAAATCTAACGTGACACCGTTAAAATTTATCACCGTAGATAGCTTGGTATATGGAAGCGAGAACTGTGTAATTTATAATAATGCTTTGTGGGGCTATGAGTATGCCGGCGGAAGCGGAGCGAAATCATCACCGAAACATTTGATTTTAAGAGAGGGAGTTACTTCAATTGCTGCTTATGCGTGTGATAATCATAAATATAATTCTTATGGCGGAAATGTCAAAATCGAAACAGTTACTTGTCCATCTACATTGAGAAATATCGAGGAAAGAGCTTTTCGCGAATGTGACCTTCTTCACTCAATCAATCTACCAGAAAATGTAAAAGAAATTCAGGAATGGGCTTTTGAAAAGTCATCATTTATTCCGGATACGTTAAAATTGCCTCGCTCTTTAGAGGTTTATTACACGAATTCTTTTCCAATAAAGGATGGGCAATTGATAGAACTGGGTGAGAATGTGACAATATTTGATAACCATTCATGGGTTCTAAATAAGAATATAAAAGCAGTATTTGTAATTGAGCGGGAGATACCTCCAACATTTATAAAAGGTGCTAAAGAAGGGACTATGAGTGGGTCATATAGTGACGGAACAGAACTTTCAGGGTGTATTTTATATGTTCCTGAAGTGGGGTATAAATACTATTCTGATCCTAAATATGATTCAGTAGGTGGAGCTTCTGGCCAATGGTCTGGTTGGAGTAATCCATACTCACATGCTTCAATTAAGACAATAAGGCGATCCGTAACAGGAATAAGCTTAAATCAAGTGGCTATTGAATTAACTGAAGGAGAGTCAGAAAGGTTAGTCGCCAGGATATTACCGGATAATGCGACTAACACATCGATACGATGGAAAAGTTCTGATGTTAGCGTTGCGATGGTATCGGATGATGGTACTGTTTATGCAATAAAGCCGGGAATCGCTACCATTATGGCAACTACTGTTGATGGTGGTTTTGTGGCATTATGCAAAGTAATCGTTCATCCTATCGCAGCTTCGGGAATAAAGCTTAATGTCCGAGAGATTACTATGTCAGTAGGACAGACTGATAAATTGACGGCAACTATAACCCCTGAAAATGCCTCCGATAAGACTATAACATGGAAGTCTGATGATGAGAGTATCGCTACTGTTACCGCTGACGGAACAGTGACAGCGGTTTCAGTTGGTGTTGCCAATATTACCGCCTCCTGTGGAGAGGTCACTGCGACTTGCAAGATCAACGTCAATCCCATCGTTGCTTCGGGTCTTGTACTCAATGTTCAGGAGATTACTATGTTGGTGGGGCAGATTGATAAGTTGACAGCAATTATAATTCCTGATAATGTTACCGATAAGACGATCATATGGGTGTCGGATGATGAAAATGTCGCTACGGTTACCGCAGACGGAACTGTGACAGCAGTCTCGGTTGGAATCGCCATTATTACCGCCTATTGCGGCAACGCGGAGGCGATTTGCAGGGTCACTGTTGATCCGATTGTGGCCTCGGGCCTTACTCTCAATGTTCTGAATCTCACTATGTCGGTAGGACAGACTGATAAATTGAGGGCAACTGTAACTCCCAGCAATACAACAGATAAGACTGTTAAGTGGAATTCGGATGATGAGGATGTCGTAATTGTCGCAAATGACGGAGCTGTGACGGCCGTTTCAGTCGGGGTCGCCAATATTACCGCCGCCTGTGGTGATCTTAAAGCTGTTTGCAAAGTGACGGTTGAAGAAAGTTCAGCCATTAACGATGTGCTTGTAGATCCAGATGAAAGGGCTGATGTGTTTTCTATCATGGGAATTCGTATGCTGACAGGAGTGCGTCGCTCTGAAATGTCTGTGCTGCCGACGGGAATTTATATCATACGTTCGGCCTCGGGTAAAGTACAAAAAGTGATGATTAATTGACGGAAATATTCCCGTTTCAATGCCTATGCTTCATTAAAATAGCCGCTGGAATTAAATATTAATTTCGGCGGCTTATTTCGTCAATGATGGTTGATGTGTTCTTATGTTCTTATGTGACTTATGTGATTGATGTATGGTTGTCACGGGATGGGTGCGGCGATTTTTGAGACACTCAAGAGGTCGATGTTTGTGATGAGTGGGTAAGTATGTTGAAGAACATATATCCTTCAGGTGTATGGGATTGGATGGGTGTGATGAATTCGGTAATTTTGCAGTCGGAGCAGAATGTATGAGAAAATGAATGGATTTCTTAAAATTACGGGCGATTACACCAACTGGAGTGTGTATAAGAAGGCAGTGATACTGTGTGATGTCACTGAGATGTTTATACGCCGGGCGATGCCGCCGGGCACAAGAACTGTCGACCAGATGCGGCAGGCGGCCCGTTCTTGCAAACAGAATATTGTAGAAGGTGCAAGCGACGGGACTGTCTCGTCAGAGATGTGTATTAAGTTGATCGGTGTAGCCCGTGGTTCCATACGAGAACTTGGCGAGGATTATGCTGATTTCCTGCGGCAGAATAAATTTGAGATATGGGGTAAGGATGACGCGCGGACTCTTGGTGTACGTAGATATAGCCGAGAGCATTATGATCCGCGGGAGTATGTGGAAAAATGCGAGGTGCGTTCAAATGAGACTGTGGCGAACATAATGCTGACGCTGATTCATCAGATGGATGCGATGCTTGCTAAAGTGCTTAAGGCGCTGGAAGCGGATTTTATAGCCGAAGGGGGTGTGAGAGAGGCCATGAGCCGTGCGCGTCGGAAAGAGCGGGGATATTGATGTGACTGATGTGACTGATGTGACTGATGTGACTGATGTGGCGGATGCAACTGATGTGATGGATGTGACGGATGTGGCAGAGGCATCCGTTACATACGAAACATAAGTCACATAAATAACATCATTCGCGGAAAAAGCGGCTTTTAGTGAGACAAAACATTAAATATTGTTAAACTGACAAAGGTTTTTATGTTGTACAGCATAATAATCGATAAAAGTGTGTAACTTTGCATCAGTTTTTCATGGTATTAGATTTAAGGTAAGAAGATTATTCGTCGTGATGACGAGTAATTTTTTTTACACCTTTGCTGAAAGTCATGACTTTCAAGCCGTTTTCGGCTGAATTAAATTAGTCCGCCTTACTGACGGTATGGTTTGGCGCCAATGATTCAAATTATATTTTGTGGGTCTTTTGTAGCTGTGGGCGTGGCGATAAAGCTGCGGCGGTGCATTGCCATGCCAAAAAAAATCGCTAATTTTGCACGATGATGCGGCCCGACGGGCGTCGTGCCCGAGGCGGTCGCTGTCAACATTTATCCAAGCAAACAGAAAGCAAGACGAAAGCATAATCAAAGCAAATGGAAAAGAAGCTTACCGCCAAAGAGATAAGAGAGTCGTTCAAGGAGTTTTTCCGGCAGAAAGGACACAAGATAGTGCCCTCCGCGCCTATGGTCATCAAGGATGATCCGACGCTGATGTTCACCAATGCCGGCATGAACCAGTTCAAAGATATCATTCTCGGCAATGCGGCGCCCAAGAGCCGTCGAGTGGCCGACTCGCAGAAGTGTCTGCGTGTCAGTGGAAAACACAACGACCTCGAAGAGGTGGGAATGGATACATATCACCACACGATGTTCGAGATGCTCGGCAACTGGTCGTTCGGCGACTATTTCAAACAGGAGGCGATCGACTGGGCGTGGGAATATCTCGTCGGCGTGCTTGGTCTTGATCCCGACAGGCTCTATGCCACAGTGTTCGAGGGTTCGCCCGAAGAGGGGCTGGCCCGCGATGACGAGGCAGCAGGCTATTGGGAGAAGCATCTCCCCGCCGATCATATCATCAACGGCAACAAGCATGATAATTTCTGGGAAATGGGCGACACGGGTCCCTGCGGCCCCTGCTCGGAGATCCATATCGACCTGCGCAGCGACGAAGAGCGCGCCGCTAAGCCGGGCCGCGAGCTTGTCAACCACGACCATCCACAGGTGATTGAGATATGGAACCTCGTGTTCATGCAGTACAACCGCAAGGCCGACGGCAGTCTGGAGCCTCTCCCCGCCAAGGTGATCGACACCGGCATGGGCTTCGAGCGCCTCTGCATGGCCCTGCAGGGCAAGACGTCGAACTATGACACCGACGTGTTCACGCCGCTGATCGAGACTATCGGACGCTTTTCAGGCATGGAATACGGCAAGGATGCCAAGGTCGACATAGCCATGCGCGTCATCGCCGACCATGTGCGCACCATCGCGTTCTCGATCGCCGACTCGCAGCTCCCCGGCAATGCCAAGGCCGGCTATGTGATACGCCGCATTCTGCGCCGCGCCGTGCGCTACGCCTACACGTTCCTCGGCCAGAAGCAGGCCTTCATGTACAAGCTCATCGACACGCTCATCGAGTCGATGGGAGAGGCCTATCCCGAGATAAAGAGCCAGCGCGAGCTCATAATGAAAGTGATCAAGGAGGAGGAGGATGCTTTCCTCCGCACCCTTGACAACGGTATCCGTCTGCTCGACGGAGCCATGGCGGCAGCGCGTGCCGCCGGCCGCACTGAGATTTCCGGCAAAGAGGCTTTCACGCTTTATGACACCTACGGCTTCCCCCTTGATCTTACTGAACTTATCCTGAAAGAGAACGGCATGACTCTCGACCACAAGGAGTTTGACTCGGAGATGCAGGCCCAGAAGGAGCGCGCCCGCAATGCGGCCGCCACCGAAGCCACCGACTGGGTGACTGTAAGCGAGGGAGAGCCGGAATTTGTGGGTTACGACATGACTGAGGCGCCCACCCGGATACTGCGCTACCGCAAGGTGAAGCAGAAGAAGGGCGAGTATTACCAGATAGTGCTCGCACAGACACCTTTCTATGCCGAGATGGGCGGTCAGGTGGGCGACCGCGGCACGCTGACCGATTCAGAAGGCCGGGTCACTGAAATATATGATACCAAGCGCGAGAACGGCATGGCAGTGCATCTTGCCAAGACGCTCCCTGCCGATCCGTCGGCTCCGATGACCGCTTCGATCGACACCGAGGCGCGTCAGGCCACTTCATGCAACCATACAGCCACTCACCTTCTCCACTACGCTCTCCGCGAAGTGCTCGGAAAGCATGTGGAGCAGCGCGGTTCTTACGTGAGCCCCGACGTGCTCCGCTTCGACTTCAGCCATTTCCAGAAAGTCACTCCGGAAGAGCTGAAAAAGGTGGAACGGCTCGCAAACCGGATGGTGCGTCAGGCTATCGGCCGCGACGAGCACCGCAATGTGCCCATCGCCGAGGCCCAGACAATGGGCGCCATGGCGCTCTTCGGCGAGAAATATGGTGATGAGGTGAGAGTGATCCGGTACGGTGATTCTGTGGAACTTTGCGGAGGTACCCACGTGGCCAATACCGGCAATATCGGCATGATACGCATTGTCAGTGAGAGTTCCATCGCGGCCGGCGTGCGCCGTATAGAGGCCATCACGGGCCGTGCCGTAGAGGACGCCGCCGATGCCATGACCTCTACACTTACCCAGCTTGCAGGCATGCTCGGAAATGCTCCCGATGTGGTAGCCGCCCTGCGCCGTTCGATAGCCGAGAACGCCGACCTTAAGAAACAGGTCGAGGACTACTTCAACGAGCGCGCTCAGTCTCTGACCAAGACCGTGCTCGAAAAAGCCGATACCGTCGGAAGCGGCATACTGCTTGCTACTCTCCGCGGTCCGATCATGCCCGACATGGTCAAGAATGTGGCATTCGGTGTACGAGCCGCTTCGCCCAAGGTGACAGCTTTCGTGGCAGCGACAGTTGACGGCTCCGGCAAGCCGCTGCTCACAGTGATGCTGACCGATGACCTCGCCGCACGTGGACTGAACGCCTCGCAGATCGTACGCGAGGCAGCCAAAGCCATCAAGGGAGGTGGCGGCGGCCAGCCCGGTTTCGCACAGGCCGGAGGCAAGGATGCCGAGGGGCTGAGCGTCGCTTTCGAAAGCATGACAGCAGCTTTCAAATGATCCGCTTCCGATAATTCCGATAACTCTGATAACCCCACCTGCAGAATAATGACCGACGACCACAACAACGCCAAGGAGGAGGCACGCGCCGAAGCGATAGAGAGAGTCGTAGACGACACTCTCGACTTCAGCGAGGCGCAGGCCGAAGCCGGCGCGCCCGACGACTATGATGAAAATTCGATTGTGACTCTTTCGCCGAAAGAACACGTCAGGCTCCGTCCGGGTATGTATATCGGTTCGCTCGGCGACGGCTCATCGGCCGAGGACGGCATTTACGTGCTGCTTAAAGAGGTGATAGACAACTCTGTTGACGAGTTTAATCAGGGGTTCGGAAAGGTTATTGACGTGACGGTCACCGACACGTCGGTAACAGTGCGCGACTCTGGTCGCGGCATCCCTCTCGGCAGTGTGGTCGACGCATCGTCGAAACTCAATACCGGCGCCAATTTCGGCACCCGCGGCAATCTGAAGACCGCCGGCATGAACGGCATCGGCATCAAGGCTGTCAACTTCCTCTCGTCGGAATTTACGGTGCAGAGCGTGCGCGATGGCAAGATGAAGCGTGTCACGTACCGTCAGGGCGACAAATCTGAAGAGACAGACATCATGGATACCGATGAGCCGAACGGTACGACCGTCAGCTTCACTCCCGACGAAACTCTATTCAAAGGATATCGCTATCGCGAGGAGTTCATCGTGCCTATGATCAAGAACTACTCGTATCTCAATGTCGGTCTGACGCTCAATCTCAACGGGGTCAGATATCTCTCGCGCAATGGTCTGATTGACTTGCTGAAGGAATATATGACCAATGAGCCTCTCTATCCGATAATCCATCTTAAGACAGCTGATCTTGAGGTCGCGTTTACCCATGCGAGCCAGTATGGAGAGGAGTACTATTCTTTTGCCAACGGTCAGAACACCATCCACGGAGGCACGCATCTGACGGCCCTCAAGGATGCTCTTTCCCGCACGATCAAGGAGTATTCGGGCAAGTCGAATCTCGAAGGATCCGATATAAGGGGAGGCATAGCGGCTGCGATCTCGCTGCGGCTTGAAGAGCCGATGTTCGACTCGCAGGCCAAGACAAAGCTGTCGTCGCGCGACATGGCTCCCGAGGGGCCGACTATAGCCAAATATATCGGCGACTTCATCAAGACCGACCTCGACAATTTTCTTCACCGCAACAAGGAGATCGCCGACGCCATCATACGGAAGGCCATGGACAACGAGCGCGAGCGCAAGAGCATGGCCACCGTCACCAAGAAGGCCCGCGAGCAGAACCGCAAGATAAGCCTCTATAACAAGAAACTCTTCGACTGCCGCAGCCATCTCAACGATACACGCGGCGACGAAGAGAAGAAACTCGCCTCGTCGATCTTCATCACCGAGGGCGACTCTGCGGCCGGATCGATCACAAAGATACGCAATGTGGAGACCCAGGCGGTGTTCTCACTTCGAGGGAAGCCGAAAAACACCTACGGCAAGACCAAAAAGATGGTCTATGAAAATCAGGAATTCAATGCCTTGCAGGCGGCGCTCAATATCGAGGAGAGTATCGACGGACTTCGCTACAACAAGGTGATTATCGCTACGGATGCCGATGTCGACGGAATGCACATACGCCTGCTTCTGCTGACATATTTCCTTCAGTTCTTCCCCGATCTGGTGAAACGCGGACATGTCTACATACTTCAGACTCCGCTCTTCCGCGTCCGCAACAAGAAGACGGCCAAACGCGGCTCGCGCAACGCCGATAAAATGCAGGAGGAGACATATTACTGTTACTCCGATGAAGAACGCATCACGGCGGTAAACAAATTTGGAACCAACGCGGAAATAACGCGGTTCAAAGGCCTTGGAGAGATCTCTCCACAGGAGTTCGAGGGATTTATCGGGCCAGACATCAGACTCGACCGTGTATCTCTTCACAAAGAGGACGGTCTCGGAGAGATGCTGCGGTTCTACATGGGCAAGAACACATTTGAACGTCAGAACTTCATTATCGAAAATCTTGTGGTCGAAGATGACAGCCAGATATCCTAAGACAGCCCTCTTCCCGGGCTCTTTCAATCCTTTTACCCTCGGTCACCTCGATATAGTCGAGCGTGCCCTCAAGATTTTTGACCGTGTGATCGTGGCTGTGGGCTGCAATATCGGCAAGGCGGAGGCTTCCGAAGACATCGGGCGCAGACTTGAAGTCATACGCCGTGCTACCGCCGATTTAGGCGCAGTAGAGGTCACATCCTATTCTGGCATGACTTCCGATCTCGTAAGGGAAGTCGGAGCAGCGGCCATAATACGCGGAGTGCGCACTATGGCCGACTATGAATACGAACGTCAGATGGCCGACGTCAATCTGTCGTTAGAGGGTGTGGATACAGTGGTGTTTTTCGCCGATCCCGACCTGACACTGATCAGCTCCTCCCTGATAAGGGAACTGGCCCATTACGGCCGCGATATCAGCTGTTTCCTCCCTGATAGCGAATGATGTCCCCGTCGTCGTATTCCTCAACACACTAACCAAACTCACATAAGCAATATATGAAATCCAGATTTTTATCTCTGATACTTCTGATAGCCATGATTCCGGCTATGGCTCTCCGGGTTGCCGGCGCCGACAATAAAAAGGAAAACTCACAACGGCAGTATCTGCCGATACAGAAGCTTATGAACACCTTTCAGGTGATTAGCGGATATTATGTCGACACAGTCAACGAACCCCATGTGGTGGACGAGGCCATCAAGGCTATGCTCCACACTCTCGATCCACACTCCACATACAGCGACGCGGAGGCCACACGGGCGCTGACCGAGCCCCTACAGGGTAATTTCAGCGGCATAGGCATACAGTTCAATATGCTTGACGACACAGTCAAGGTGATCCAGACCGTGGTCGGAGGCCCATCCGAAAAGGTAGGCATTCTCGCCGGCGATCGGATCATGACGGCTAACGATACGGCCATTTCAGGCGTAAAGATGCCCCAGGCCGACGTCATGAAGCGTCTGCGCGGCCCCAAAGGATCTATCGTGAAGATCGGCGCTTTGCGTCGTGGCACCCCGGGCATGATCTATTTCACGATAGAGCGCGACGATATCCCCACTTACAGCGTCAATGCCGCCTATATGGCCGATGACAACACAGGATATATCAAGGTGACTCTTTTCGGTGAGACTACGGCAAAGGAGCTGGCTGAAGCCATCGAGAAGCTTCGCAAGCAGGGCATGACCGATCTCATACTGGATCTTGAGGACAATGGCGGCGGCTATCTGCAGGCGGCCATCGACATGGCCAGCATGCTGCTCGACGATGACGCCCTGATCGTCTATACGGAGGGACGCGTCCAGCCAGCTACGTATTATAATGCCGCAAAGGCGCTGACGAAATTCGACGGACGCCTGGTAGTAACCGTCAACCAGTATTCCGCTTCGGCAAGCGAGATCCTCTCAGGAGCCGTGCAGGACAATGACCGTGGTGTCATTGTAGGCCGGCGCACATTCGGCAAGGGGCTCGTGCAGCGGCCGATACCTTTCCCCGACGGTTCCATGATACGCCTCACGACCGCGAGATATTACACCCCCTCGGGACGTCTGATCCAGAAACCTTACAAGCCGGGCGAGGAGGAAGACTATGAACTTGACATCATCCATCGCTACGAGGCCGGGGAGTTTTCAAGCGCCGACAGCGTGCATTTCGACGAGGGTCTGATGAAGCGCACTCTTCACAAGGAACGCAAGGTTTATGGAGGCGGAGGCATAATGCCTGACTCGTTCGTGCCGGTCGATACATCCTACTACAGTAATTATTACCGTGATCTCGTGGCAAAAGCTGTCATAAGCCGTTTCAGTCTGACATTTGTCGACGAGCATCGCCGTCAGCTCAAGCACGACTGGCCCACGGAGAAAGCCTTTGTCGACGGATTCAAGGTGTCGTCGGCAATGATCGACTCAATCACCGCCCTCGGCGAACGAGAGGGAGTGAAACTTGATTCGGCGCAGCTCGCTGTCAGTCGTCCGGCAATAGAACTTATCGTAAAGGGACTTATCGGCCGCGATATTTTCGAGCAGAGCACATATTACAGAGTCGTCAATCCGATCGATCCAATATATCGCCGCGCGCTCGACATCATAAATGATGAGAAAACTTATGGCGGCCTGCTTGACGGGAAGGAAGAGAAAGAGTGATCTCACTTGCGAACCGACCCCGGCGGATGCGCGTTGAAAAGGTATGAGACGTATATCCTATCTTCTGACTGTCATTGCCATCGCTATTGTGGCATGGAGCTGCGACAGCGATGCCTGGGACGAGATGCCCGACCGCGCGCAGCGCTTCGTATCGCAATATTTTCCCGGGGTACAGGCTTCGGCTACTTCTGTCGGCGCTGACGGGCAGTATACAGTGACGCTGCGCAATTCGGCCACGATCGTTTTTACAGAGCTGGGTGTATGGCTTTCGGTCGACGGCAACGGGACAGCGTTGCCGTCAAATCTTCTCTTCAACGAGCTGCCACAGGCGTTTTACCGCTATCTTGATGAGATGGAGGCGGTGACCGACGGCGTATATACGCTTCGGCGCGACGACACTCATTATTTCGCAGGGCTGCTCGACACTACTGTCGGCTACGATATTGCCTCGGGACGCGTGTATTATCCCGATACAGATCAGTCGGCGCGATAAAACCTTATGGTGGATTTCATCAGCGGAAAGTTGAGCGACAATATGGCGTTCTGCTCCATCGACGCGTTGAGATCCGTCGATATAAGCTTCATTTCGCTGTCATACCACTGAAGATCCCAGTGATTGGCAAACGGCAGTGCTTTGAGGCGCCCTTTCAGCATGCCCTGTCGCCATTTCGACGGATTGACTTCGGCTCCTCCCAGATACACGATATCGTATTCTCCCTTGCGGCCGTCTGACGCTTCAATTATCCCGAGCCGGTAGCGGCCCCCGATCATTGCGCGTCGGGAGTCGGTATCGCGGTCGAGATACTCCCATACTCCGACCGGCGATCCCGGTTGGCGGTCACGGTTTCGTATTGCGTTCTCGTCAATGCCCGTCTGAAGTATGGAAAGCATGTCGCGACGATAGGCGCCGACGGCGAGGGGAATGTCAACGCCTGCTGAAGCCATGATGGCGATGTCGCCTGCTGTTGCCTTCTGGCAGCTGACTGTCACAATCTGCCTCGGGTCGGTCTTGCCGATGCTTATGGTGGCTGTCGCCTTGTCGGGATCCAGTTCGACCACGAGCAGATTGTGTCCGGGAGCCGGACAGATGCCTTCGCGACACTCTTCTGAAACCATTATGCTGTCGCCTTCTCCCCTGGATCGCCTCATCACTTCAAGATGAATATAGCGGTCGTCGACGGTGTCGTCGAGCGTCGCGGCTCCCGGACGGATAATGGCTGAATAGAACTCATCTGGCCCGGACATGCCCCATATTATCCCTGCACAGCATTCTTGCCGGCCGGTGCGGATGCCGGTATGACCGAAACCGATGCGTGCCTCTGCGGCTATAGGGATCAGATTGGGTGCAGGCTGCCTGATGATGACCACCGTATCGGCTGTGGTATGCAGAGTATCGAGATATACGCGGCGTTCTTCGGCCGAAGCCGTCATAGCCAGCATGATGGCGGCAAGGAGAGAAAACAGTGTCTTCATCGGCGGGCGTTGTCGAGTGAAACCACACGTTCGGTAAATTCGTCGGCGTCGAGGTCGAAGGGCAGCCAGTGGATGGTGAATCCACGCCTCTCCATCCCTCTGAACCATGTCATCTGGCGTTTTGCAAACTGATGTATGGCTATCAGCAGCTGGGAAAACATCTCCTCCCGGCTTAAAGCACCTGTCAGATACAGCGTGACGAATTTGTATTCAAGTCCGTAATAGATAAGATCCTCCGGAGCTATTCCGGAGTCGAGCAGTCTCTTGACCTCCTCTATCATTCCCTCATGATCTATGCGGTGGCGCAGACGGCTTTCGATGCGCGTCCTTCGGCTTTCGCGGTCGATCTCCACTCCTATGATAAGCGATTGCGGGGGATTGCCGTCGCATCTGCCACCCTCGGCCTCGGGATGCAAGGTATACCACCGCTGGATCTCTATGGCCCTGATGGCGCGTTGAGGCGTGTCGACGTCGGTGATGTTGTGAAGTGTCTTCATCGACGCCAGTATCTCTGTCAGCTCATCAAGTGTCTTTCCGGCAAGACTATCACGCAATACCGGATCGGGAGGCACTTCGGGGAGCCGTAGACCTTTTATAAGGCTCTCCACATAAAGCCCTGTGCCTCCGCATACAATGGGCCTGCGCCCTCGTGAAAGTATATCGGATTCGGCCCTGGAGGCGTCGCGCACGAATTCAAAGAGATTGTATTTGTAGCCTGCCGGAACGACATCGAGCAGATGCACGGGCACGTCGCCGTATTCGGCTGCGTCCTTTCCCGTGCCTATATCCATGCCGCGGTATATCTGCCGGGAGTCGGCGCTTATGATCTCGCCGCCGATGCGTCGCGCCAGACTGACGGCTCTTGAGGTCTTGCCTGATGCTGTAGGGCCGGTGATGACAATGGTGGAGGGGCTCATGCGTTGCCTGTGATATGCTTTTTCCAGAACCGACGTAAACGATAAAATGGCTTGTCGGCGTTGAATTCGTTGACCGAAAGCCAGTTGTTGTCGTTATAGTCGATCTGCCACTTGTGTACGTCGCGCAGCCTGAACGTCGGCTGGTAATGCTTTATCCTGTAGCGCCGCTGTCCCTGGCTGTCGTAGGTCTTCCACGCCATGGCCATCGTGTGCAGACGGTAGACTTCGGCCGACAGCAATTTAGCTGTCTGACGTGTGTCGATCAGACGGCCCATCTGGTATATTGAGGCAAATATCAGCTCAGGTCTTGCAAGGGCGAGGGAGGATGCCTCTTTTTCTGACAAAAAGCAGATGAAGTGGAAAATATTGCAGTCGGCGTTGCCGTTGTCAGTGACATACATCGGACGGATCTCCGCATTAATTCCCATCAGATCCCTGAAAATAGAGTGAGCTTCATCAAGCCCGATCTTCTGGCGGTGGGGGATTATAAGTGAGGCGGGAGTGTCGTAGCAAGTGTCGGCAAAGTTTATGTTCATGTCAGGATCCGCCTGCGGCGGACGGACCACGATGGTATTGTCGGCGATTATGATGAACCGTATAAGTGTGGAACGCCTCATCTGCTGGCCGCTCCCTTCGAAATGCTCCTCATAGTAGTTGCAAAGTCCCATATAGCGGACAGCCATCATCACTATGGTGATGACGAACACCGCCAGAGGAGTCCAGAAGAATACCAGCCGGTCAGGCTCATTGAGATTTACGTTTACGTAGGCGAGGAAATAGTAGACCCATCCGACGAGAGTCACCAATGCCGATACGTTCAGAAGCATGCGGGTCTGGTACTTGCCCTCCTGTGAGAAGAGATTGCCGAGAAATCCCCGCTCGGCGGGAAATCCGTTGCGTATCTTGCAGTCACGGCAGAATCTCAGCTTGCCCCCTCTGACTACTGCGAATAGGGTTACTGCGACTGTGACAGGGCCGATGACCAGAACGGTGATAAACGGTATCTCGGTGTTGATGGTGTCGCCCTCGAAGATTGTCTCTATCAGGTGGCGTGAATACAGCATCAGCACTACGACCATCACCACGGCCGTCCAGAAAAAAATTCTGGCGGCCAGAAACGGAAGGATGTAGCATGACGGCAATTTCTTCCGTCGGTTGGCTTTGACAAGCATGAAAAAGCCCATCTGTATCATTATGGCCACCACTGGCACTGCGGCCGGCGGCATCCACAGCGACAACACCACGAGCAGCGATATGGCTCCGGCCACCATGACCCAGTTGAGCCACAGCCTGAATATTCCTTCGAGATTTTCGTGCCGGAGATTTATCGCCATTTTGGTTATGAGTCGGTTTCTGTAAGTCTGTTTACTTCATGTTGCGGTCGAAGTAGTCGAGCATTCTGGCGAATACTACCGTCTGCGCTCCGCAACCGTTTATCGAGTGATCCATGTTGGGGAAGAACAGCACGTCGCACCAGCGACCCGCGCCTTCCATGGCGGCAACATATTCCACGGTGTTGGAGAAATGTACATTGTCGTCGGCCGTGCCGTGCATCACCAGCAGCGGGCACTTTACATCCTTAACAAAATTAAGCGGCGCAGAGTTGAAATAGCCCTCGGCATTTTCCTGCGGAGTGAGCATATAGCGTTCGGCATATACGGTGTCGTAATAGCGCCAGTCGGTCACGGGAGCTACAGCCACGGCGGCTGCATAGGGCGCGTCGGGCCGCGATGCGGCCATCAGAGTCTCATATCCTCCGAAGCTCCACCCGTGGATGCCTATGCGGCGCGGATCGACAAACGGCTGCGAGGCTGCCCAGCGGGCTGCATTGACCTGGTCGATGGATTCGTAATGTCCGAGATTGCGGTATACTACATCCTGAAATGCCCGGCCGCGTCCGCCTGTGCCGCGTCCGTCCACGCATACGATAATATATCCGCGTGTAGTATAGTATGTCATCCAGCCGATGTTCCACTCGTTGAGCACCTGCTGGGATCCCGGGCCGCTGTACTGGTACATTACCACGGGATATTTTTTCGCCGGGTCAAACGATGCAGGTTTGAGGATATATCCGTTGAGTGTGACTCCGTCGCTCTGCATGGTGAAGAATTCGCGGTGAGGCTCCATGCCGTAGCGGGCCTTGATGTCGGCGTTGTCTTCAAGCACCTTCACCTCTTTGTCGGCCGCAGTGCGCAGTGTATATACCGGAGGAGTGGTGACATCGGTGAAACGCACGGTATAGAAAGCCATGTCGGGGCTGAACGATGCCGAAGCCGAACCCTCTGCCGGAGTCAGGTCGGTGATGCGTCCTTTGGCGTCGATGCGGCTGACCACGCGGTTGATGGCGCCGGTGCGGGTCGACTGGAAGTAGTGGCAGGCACGCTTCTGGTCGTAACCGTAGTAGGCCGTGACATCGAAATCTCCCGAGGTTATGGCTCCGAGAAGCGCCCCGGTGTAGGCGTAGCGGTATAGATGGTCGTAGCCTGTGCGCGACGAGGTGATGACAAAGAAGTCGGGATACCATTTGATATCTTCGTATGCGGCCGGAGAGAGCCATGCGCTGTGCTCTTCAGTAAGTATCGGTTTTACGACTGTCGATCTTGGATTGACGGCATACAGTTCCATGCGCGACTGGGCGCGGTTGAGTGTCGCCACCATCAGGCGGTCGGGAGAGAAAGCGAATTCAATGCGGGGAATGTATTCTATGCGGCTGTCGGGGAGGGTGATTTCCTTTGTATTCCTGTTGTCGATATCGTAGGCGTGGATGCTTACCGTTGAGTTCTTTTCACCCGCCACCGGATATTTGTAGGTGAACTGGCCCGGATAGAGTGCGTATGCCTTGTCGGGATGGCAATATCCCTCGTAGAGGGGAAAAGAGAAAAGCCTGACGTCGGCCTCGCGGTATTTCAGATAGCAGAGCATGCGGCTGTCGGGCGCCCATGTCATGGATGATGATGTGGTGAATTCCTCTTCATACGTCCAGTCGGGAACACCGTTGATCACTTCATTCTTGGCTCCGTCGGTCGTTACGGCGACTTCGGTCCAGTAGTCGAGTTTGCGCAGGTATATGTTGCCTTGGTCGACAAACGCCACCATGCGGCCGTCGGGCGAGAACATGGGAGCCTGCTGACGTGGATGGTCGGTCGACAGCGGTTTGAGGATGCGGGAATGCAGGTCGTAAATATAATAGCAGGCTGTGAATGACCGGCGGTAGATGTAGGAAATCTCGTTCCATACCATTATCTTGCTGCCGTCGGGGCTCATCCTGAAGCCGTCGATGCGGTCGGTGGTGTTTTCGCGCGTGTTGGCCAGATCAAGCACGGTCTCCAGCTCTTTGGCTGTGCGCGTATCGTACTTGACGATTTTCTTGCCGTCGGTCGAAAGCTGCAGGTAGAATGCTCCGTCGGAAGTGTAGGTGAAAGAGCGCGGTGATGCGCAGTAGTGTTCCGGTCCGAGATAGCGGTCGATGTTTTTGAAGTCGGCTACGCCTGCTGCCGATGCTGACAGTGTCAGAGCGGCTGCCGTGGCGGTCATGATGGTGCGGAGTGTCATCGTATGTGGTTTTATTTGTTTACATTTTGGTCGGTAAATGACAGAGGTTTACCAGAGCGAAAGCTGTCTGTCGTCGTCGGCCGGAGGATTTTTTTTCGGGGGTTCCTTATAGCCGAAGTCGTCATCGTTCTTCTCCGTTTTTTCCTGGCGGGGCGGCGGGGTGGACACAAACCAGTCGTCGGAATCCATCAGCTCGTCGATGGCGCTGAAGCGTTTCGGCGCCGGGAGGTTTTCATCCCGTTTGCGGCGTCCGCGTTTCTGTCGGGCTTTTTTCTCTTTCTGGACCGGCTTGCCGGTAGTGCGTTGCTGCTCGTTGTCGGGGGTCGGTATGACGTCGGGTATCTCGGTGAGTTCGAGGTGCGACATGTCGTAGACATCCTTCTTGGCCAGGCGGTCAGCCTCGCGGAGAGCATCAGCGAGCTTGAGGTTGAGATTGCGGATTATGTCGTCGCGCTGCTGCAGATCAGAGTTTAATCTCTCTACGGTCTGACTTGATTCGGCGAGATCTTTCTCAAGCTTCACGGCACGCCGCTCGGCTTCCGATGCCGAATCGGAAAGAGCTGAGATGCGGCTTCCAAGCTGGGCTTCGGCCTGCTCTTTCTCGGCTGTAAGGTTTTCGATTTTTTCACGGATAGCCGACATTTCGGCATTCTCTTCGCGCAGCCGTTCAAGCTCTTCGATCATCTGGGAGGTGGCTTGCGGGTCGACGGCGCCCTCGCCGAGACCTGCCACACGCAGTTTGTTGAGCATGCTCCGGTTTTCAAGTGAAAGTTGCTCTTTCTCTGCCTCAAGAGTGCTTACCTGGATCTCAAGATCATGCACCCGCTCGGTAAGTGCGCGTTTCTGCCGCTGGTTGCTCAGCCTCTCGCCTTTCGACTCCTCACGGCTTTGCTCAAGCTGCTCTTTCTGCCGGCGGAGAGTCTCCACTTCCTCCACAAGCCCCCGGCGGGTCTGCTCCCATTCCTGAAGGCCCATGTCGTGGGCCCGTTTTATGGCCTGACGCATGCGCCCGGCGACATCGGCGCTGATATGTTCAAGCAGATACTGTTTCTGCGCGTCGGTGTCGAGGCAGCGGCTGACGAATTCGGGCTGCGTGGAATTGAAGAGTTCCACCACTGCCGTAAGCATGTCGGCCGGCAGACTGTCGTCGGCCGGACATGGGGGATTGCATTCGCCGGCGGCTTCCGCCTCTCCCGGTCGGTCGGCCGACGCTGCCGATAGTTCTTCATCCTGAGTGATGTCGGCTATATCATCATCGTCGTCGGCATTAATGCCGAGTGATCTTCTTATTTTTTTTATTATGGACATTACAATGTTGATTTCAGTTTTACTGACCTTCGTGTGGCGCCGGTGGCAACGCCACGACCCCTATGCCTTTTTTCCCGTTGATGCCGATCTGCAGCGGTGACGGGAAAGTGACCACTCTTACGAAGTCGGTTTCGAGATCGGCAGGCATCGCATTGAGAAGATCCACGTTGAAGAATCCGTTGCCCGACGCCGGGTCGATAGTGAAATACCCGACTCCGAATGAGGTGAGATTCTGGAAGAAATGCGTGCCTTGGCTCGGCTCGACACGATAGTTGCCGACAGCCGATTCCACAATCAGACGGGCTGAAGCGATCTGCGGCCACTTCACCGGTATGCCCAGAGCGGTGTCGCTTGATCCCCACCGGCCGGGGCCGATAAGAATGTAATTGTCGCCGTCGGCCGTCATCTGACGGTTGATTTTTTCCACCTCGCGAGCGATCAGCGGGTTGTTTGAAGAGGAGAATCCTTCGGGCCTGACGTATACGATCTTTCTTACGTTGTCGATAGTTCCGTGGCCCAGGGCAGTGTCTGACCGCATGATCAGCTGATCGTCGGGGAGCTCGAGAAGATGCTCGTCGACAAGTTCCTTGCGGTCGACTATCGGCCGGATCTGCAGCCAGTAGAGATGACCTTTTGATCCCTGCCCCGAACGGTCGATCGTCCCAGCGAACTCAATCTCTACCGGACGGCACATCTCGCGCTGGCCGGTGGTCAGCATGAAGTCGAGAGCTTCGGCCAGCGGATATGCATGGTGCTTGAGTATGTTGTTGAAAGTGACCACTCTGCGCCCCTCGCCGGCATCGTTGTCGCGAAGCACGTTGTCGCGGTAGTCGTAGACCGAGGTCATCCAGCGCAGAGCGCCTGTCGGAGCTATGTCCTGCACTGATTTCTTGACGATGTTGAATCCGTCGTCGACACTGAAATCAATCGGTTTGTCGCCTGTGGCAAGCACGTACATGCGTGTCTGGGTGTCGCGCAGAGCGAGCGACAGCTCCGACGTCTGCAATACGGCTTCGGGGTGACGGGGGGAGAACCGAAGTCCCACACCTCCGTCGACGATGTATTTGCCCAGTCCGACGGCAAGTTCGGCCACTCCGTCCTCGGGCCGTTCGTGCCCGATGGGATAATAATTAAGCGAGCGGCCGACGCCTGAAAATGACGGGAAGTAGTAACCTCCGGCTTCCTCGCCGACGACTTCCTGAATGATGACAGCCATCTTCTCCTGGTCGATCACGTTGGATGTAGCTGTCATATAGGCTTTTGAGTCGGCATAGAATACCGAGGCATACACGGCCTTTATGGCATCGGAGAGCATCTTCAGCATTTCATAGCGGTCGGCGACGCGGGGCACCATATATGTCGAATAGATGCCTGCGAACGGCTGGTAGTGAGAGTCTTCAAGCAGGCTTGAGCTCCTGATGGCCAATGGACGGTCGACCACTTCGAAAAGCGCGAAAAAGTCCTCGATAAGGCGTTCGGGCAACCGGGCCTGAAGGAAGAATTTCAGTATCGTCTCATCGGGTGCATCACTCAGCGCCAGCGGATAGAGGCCGTTGGTGGCCATGAATTCGTCGAAGATATCGGTGCAGAGCACTACCGTGCGCGGTATGCTGATGGTGATCCCGTCGAGATTGTCGCAGACAGGATTTTTCTTGATGATCTGGTCGATGAATGCCAGGCCTCGTCCCTTGCCTCCAAGCGATCCTTCGCCTATGCGGGCGAAGTTGGAGTAATGGTCAAACCGGTCCTTTCGGAAAACGGCTACGACACCGCGGTTTTTCATCTTTCGGTATTTCACGATGAGATCGAAAAACAGGCGCCTGACGGCCGGCACTTCGTCGAGAGAATAGAAGCGGTGGCTCTTGACCACGTCGGCTATGGGGAAGAGCGCACGCGAGTAGAGCCATCGTGATATGTCGTCGGTGGAGGCGTGATGGAGAAGCACCTCCGAAGGGATGTCGGAGATGCGGTACTGCAGATCCTTGAGCGACCGTATGCGCATTATCTCACGGCCTGTCTGAGGGTCGCGGAGCACGAGGTCGCCGAAACCGAATTTCTCTTTGATCGCCGCACCCAGATCGACCGGGAGTTTCTTGGAATTCTTGTCGATAAAAACACACCCGAGCTGCATCACTGGATCGGCATTGTCGGAATCTGACGATTCGACGATGATCGGCAGATGCGGATCGTGCTGGCGCAGGAAGCTCGCGAGCTTGAGTCCGGCGTGTATGTCCTTCGCTCCATCGCGTTTGAAGGAAACATCACTGATCACTCCGAGCAGATTCCTGCCGAAGCGTCGGTAGATGTCCATAGCCTCCTCGAAGTCGCGCGCGAGCATCACTTTCGGTCGTCCGCGCATTCTCAGCATCTGCTCATGCTTGTTGAGAGCTTCGGTGGAGGATTCAAACGACTGTTTTAGAAGATTCTTATACACTGTCGGCAACACCGACGAATAGAATCTCACGGAGTCTTCGACAAGCAGTATCAGCTGTACGCCGACCTCGTTGATGTCTTTCTCGGCATTGAGCTTGTCTTCGAGCAGTTTGATTATGGCAAGCAGCAGGTCGACATTGCCAAGCCAGCTGAATACATAGTCGACGCACCCGAGATCTTCGTTGGCGAGTCGGCGCGATACCTCTTTGGAGAATGGCGTGAGCACCACGATAGGCATATGGGCCTTCATCTCCTTGATGATGCGCGCTCCGGCAAACGTCTCGCTGACATCCATTCCCGGCATCATGATGACGAGGTCGAAATGCTTGTGGTGCATCATCTCCACGGCTTCCTCGGCGGTCGCCACCTGAGTGATACGCGGAGGCGAGCTGAGGTTGAGGGCTACGTATTCGAAATAGAGCTGTTCCTCTATTCGTCCGTCCTCTTCCATCATGAACGCATCGTAGGGCGATGCGACCAGAAGCACGTTGAAAATGCGCTTCTGCATGAGGTTGTGGAAAGCTGTGTCCTTGAGATACAGCTGGCTTAGAGCGTCCTCGTTCATCTTGTGCTGAATGTGATGGATCAGTCGGCGTCAATGGCCGGCTTGTCGTCGGGATCGTTTACGAATTCGTGGGGCGCATAGTTCCACCCGGCTGCGTCGAGCATAGGCTTCAGGGCGCGCACGCGGTTGCGGAAGTCGGTGTAGTCGCGTTTCTCCTGCGGTGTCCAGGCAGCCTCGGCCACAGCCGAGAGGCGCGGCATCATCAGATATTCGAGGAATTCGGGAGTAATCACATATTCGCTCCAGAAGTTGGCCTGCACGCCAAGGTATTTGTCGGCGAGATCGGCCGGAACATCCTTCATCGGCACGTAGTTATAGACCGTCTCAAGGTTTTCGGTGCCGGCGCCCTGCGATACGGGCTCTGTGGCGAGTTTCGACTGCTTGCGGTTGATATAGTAGGGTATCTGCGGCGTGAGGATGGCGTTCATGCCGCGGCGTGCGGCTTCCATGGCTGCCTGTTCGGCAGGCTTCTGGCCGATCCAGGCCATGATGGTAATGTCGTCGGGAAGCATGTCGGTGTTGCCGTGGAGCACCTCGTTCCAGAATATCAGCCGACGTTGGTCGGCAGCGGGTTTGGCAGCCATGTGGGTTGCTATCTGGCGGTAGAAGTTGAGCTGAAGGTCGCGGAAGTTGTCGGAGCCGATCGCTTTGAGCTGCGCGACACACTGCTGGTTTTTCTCCCACTTGTCGGTCGGGCACTCGTCGCCTCCGAGATGCAGGTAGGGGAAAGGGAAGAGCGGTATAAGCTCGTCGATGATGTCGGTAGCCATCTTGACTGCCGCAGGATTGCTGACATTCATCACGTCGGGCGACACGCCCTGATAGCGCCACACCTCGTGGGGCTGGTCGGGATCGCAGGCGAGAATGTCGGGGTAGGAAGCTACAGCGGCCTGGGTATGACCGGGGATGTCGATTTCAGGCACCACCTCGATAAATCTGTCCTTGGCGTATGCTACGATCTCACGGATGTCGTCCTGAGTGTAGTAGCCGTCGTAGTCGAGAGTGTCGGGTTCGAGCGACTGCCATCCGAGGCTCCTGCTCTTGCGCTTTGCGCCTACCTGCGTAAGCAGCGGATATTTCTTAATCTCGATACGCCAGCCCTGATCCTCGGTGAGATGCCAGTGGAAACGGTTCATTTTATGGGCCGCCATCATATCGATGACCTTCTTCACCTCATCTTTGCCGAAGAAGTGGCGTCCCTCGTCGAGCATGAATCCGCGCCATCCGAAGCGGGGCTCGTCGACGATGGTCACGCAAGGTATCGAGGCGCTGCTGCGCGACACTTCGTAGGGCATCAGCTGCCGCAGTGTCTGCAGCGCATAGAAAAATCCGGCCGGGCGTGAGGCTTCTATGTCGATTCCTTCGGGTGTTACTTGCAGTCTGTAAGCTTCAGGGCCCATCGACTTGTCGACCGAGAGATTGATCAGTGCTTTGGAGCCTTTGTCGAATTTCACTCCGGCGGCTTTTTCGAAGGCGGGTATGAACTGAGCGAATACGGCGTCGATGCTGTCGCCGGGATAGGCGGCTGCAGAGTATCCGACCGTTTGCGGCAGCAGAAGAGCGCCGTCGGCGACTTCAAGCTGCGCCGGAAGGGGAATGATAGCGGGAGCTTCCTGGGCTCCGGCGCTGATGCAAAGGGCTACAGTAGCGGCTAAGGCTACGAATCGACTGTGTAATCTCATTTCGCAGAGGCTTTTTGTTCAAGGTTAATAATGATGCGAAGTTACAAATTTTCACTTGCTTTACCAAGAAAAAAGGGCACCAATAGCCGTCGGTGGCTGCGGGTGTCCTTTTAGTGTGCTTTGATGGCGTTGCGATGAGGCTGCGTCAGCCTACGAGTTCGGCGAACAGACGCTCGAAAGTGGTGTCGAAATCTGTAGTCAGTCCGGGATGCGGACGTGATGTCTGGACACACGCGCTTTTGGCCGCTGTCAGCCACCTGAACCGTTCTTCCACCGGATATGCCGCTACCGGCCCGGCGCACGGCTCGCCACGGCAGATCCGTTCGAAACCGTGGAGCTGTTCAAGGGCCGGACAGAGATCGGCATCAGGCGCCATAGCGGCCAGTTTGGCATCGTCGATGTGCAGACGCATCTGCAGGCGACGGTGGCGCTTGCACATCATCAGCAGTCCGACATTGATGAACTCCTCGCGCTCTATGCGTGGCACAAGTCGCACTACTGCATATTCATATACGGCTTTTTCGTGCATCGACAGCTTGTTTTACGAATGTTTCGGAGGCTTCGAGCCGCCGGGTAAGAAAATCCCTGTAGACTTGGCGCACTGCGTCGGGCGACATCTCGCGCCCCTCTTCGATAAGCCATTCCTGGGGGACGGCATCGACAATCTCGGTGATGACCGCCGGAGTGATGCGGCTTTTCATCAGCCGGTCGGTCTCTACAAGAAGAGATGCTTTATGGAGCAGCGCGTGATCTCTGACGTAAGGGAACGGACTGACGGCGGCCTTGTCGAAGTCGCGCCAGGAATGGTGGAAATAGAGCGATGCGCCGTGGTCGATAAGCCAAGTCTCGCCGTGCCAGAGGAGCATGTTGGTGTTTTTGACCGTGCGGTCGATATTTGTGAGAAATGCGTCAGCCCATACTATCGCGGATGCTTCCTCGGGTCCGACCGGATTGACGTAGGGGTCGAGCGTGACGGCTCCTGACAGGAAATGTATGCCGAGGTTAAGCCCCCGGCTCGCCTTGAGCAGATCCTGCACCTCCTCGTCGGGTTCGGTCTGGCCGAATTCCTCGCCGAGATGAAGCAAAACCTGTTCCGGCACCCTGAGGCCGGCCCGTCGGGCTATCTCGCCCCCTATGAGTTCGGCTACGAGCGCTTTTGCGCCGTGGCCGGCGCCGCGCATTTTCACTACATACTTGAAGTCATCGTCAGCCTCTGCGAGAAGGGGCAGAGAGCCGCCTTCGCGCAGAGGCTGTATGTAGCGTATGACTTCCTGACGCCGCAGGTCGAGACTCATTCCTTGAGATGGTGGATAGTGTCGACGAGCTGATCGCCCAGTCCGATGGTGTAGCCCTGGCTGACGAACACAATGCGGTTGAATGTGTCGGCGATGATGAATATCGGTCGCTCGCCGGCGGGGAGCTTGAGGTTTTCGATGATCTCGGATGCTATCTTGCCGTCGTTGTCAATGCCGTAGGTTACGGTCGAGGGGAGCTCGGGGAGCAGCGATGAGTCGAATCGCTCAGCATCCTGCTTATCCTTGAACAGCAGCACCATGCCGCGTCCCCATTTCTCGAACTCGGGGCCGACGGCGGCTATGTCGCGCAGGGCATGGTTGGTCGGCTCATGGTTGGGCGTGAGCAGTCCGATCACGTAGTAGCCGCGTCCGGTTGTGGCAAGCACCGATTTGTCGGCTCCCGACTTGAGGTCGGTGTAGATGTTCTCGGAATTGAAGTTGCCGATCACCTGCACTCCCTTGTTGTCCTGACGCATCACGAGCGTGTCGCTGACAGTCTGGTCCGGCACGATATCGAAGAACTGGGCGCGTGAAAGCACGCCGCCGTCGGCCATGCGCTGACCGCTGACGAGAATGTACTGGCCTTCGTCGAGCTTCTGTCCGTCGCGGAATATGCTGCTCCAGGTGCCGTCTTCGGGAAATCCGAGCAGCTGCGGCTCGCCGTCGACGATCTTCGAGAGTGTGAACTGTGTGTAATACTTCGGATCGTCAATGCGTCCGGTCTTCGTGAAATCGAGTTTCAGGGTGCCTTGAGCAGCTGACGGAGCGGATTCTTTGTCGGCGCCGAATACGGCGTCGGTCCACTGTCCGTCGGCATCAGCCCATTGTGTCTTGCCGGTGACGGGGTCGATGCGTGCCGGTATGCCGAGGCTGCGAGCCTTCGCTACGAAGTAGATGTCGCGCGAGGCTTCGTTGGTGGCTTTGGAGCGGTCTACGGCTTCAGGACTCATGCGTATGTTGCCCGGATACCAGTCGGGAAGAATGGTGATCTCCTGTGCGGTCTGGCTGACGAGAGCGGCCGGATTGGCGCGCAGTCGCGCGGCATCGGCTTCGCTGATAGTGGATCGGAAGTAGGAACGGAACGGTGTCAGCGCTTCGTTGTCGATGCGCGGGGAGAGTATGTAGTCGGCATAAAGCGGCGAATCGGAAGCCGGAGCGGTGAAATGATCCTCAAGAATGCAGAGAGGCACATCGCTGCGGTCCTTGACGCTCAGCGATTCCACCAGTGTCAGTGCCCGCTCGCGGTCGGCAGCGGGTACGGAGCCGAGAAACTGTTCGATGGCCTTGTGATTGCCGCGGGCGTCGATCATTACGGATGCTACGCGGGCCGGATCGAGTCCGAGACGGCGACCGAGCTCCTCACCGCGTTCGCGGGTGAAGAACGTGGCGGTGTACGAGCCGCGGAGAGAGTCCTCATACACTTTGCGACGCTCGTTTTCAGCCGCCTGCTCCGGAGTGACATCAATAGGCTTGTTGGATGCCACTGGAGGGATTATGTCGAGCTCCACGACTCCGGTATAGGAGGGGGTGAGATCGAGAGTTACCGGCACATTGCTGTCGCGGCCTACGGAGCCTTTGGCGATACCGAACTTCTTGCCGTCGGTAGCCCACACTACTACATCGCCTATGCCTCCCGAGAGCGAGGCATGGCCTCCGGAGTCGGCGGTCTTGGTGGCTATGGGGTAGAACTCGCCATAGTTGTAAAGCCTGAAGCTGACCTTGGCGCCGGGTACTGGACGTCCCTCGGCGTCGACTACACTTACGCCGATCGTGTCGACCGGAGCATAGTTGGTCGTTACGTTGATGTTGGTGTAGCCGTCGGGAGTGGCGAGCACCTCTTCGGGACCGTCATAGGCTCCGAAAGCGTAGGTGTTCATCAGCATGCCGCGTGAAGCCGGGGCATTGAACCATCCGAGATTGAGCACAGGCTCAGGCTCGCAGGCGCCGAGGAAATACCATTTGCCGTCGGCCCACGCCTCTACCCAGGCATGGTTGTCGTCGGTGTGCGCCCAGCGGGGAGTGTAGATCTGACGTGCGGGAATGCCTACCGCGCGGAGAGCGCCGACGGTGAATGTCGACTCCTCGCCGCAGCGGCCGATGGCCGACGAAACGGTGGCCAGCGGGGAATGCGTGCGGCTGTCGGAGGGCTGGTAGGTGGCTTTCTCATGACACCAGTGGTTCACTTCGAGTATGGCGTCCTTCATGGAGAGCCCTTTCACGCGATCCTTAAGCTCGGCATAAAATTCGGGGCGGTGATTGTCGAGCGCTTCGTTGTTGATGCGCAGCGGCAGCACGAAGTGGCGCCACTCGCGGTCGGGGATCGTTTTGCCCCACGGCATCTCCTGACGTGCGCGCAGGGTGGCGTCGACGTTGGAGAGGAAAAATTCTCCGGAGTTGTCGGCCATGTCGGGCAGCGGCATATAGGCGTAGAGAAATTCGAGCGCCTCGCGCTGCTGCGGTGTGAGCTGGCGGTCGAAAACGGCGAAATATGCCGGATTGCCTACCTTTTCCTGCCGCTCACGGAAGTCGGACTTCACTCGCGGAGTGGCTATCTGCTGCGCCGTGGCTGCGGCTATTCCGGCCGAGAGCAGAGCGGCTATGGCTATGTGTCGTATTTTCATTTGCTGATGGCTTTTATGATTTCGGCCACGATATCGGCCGAGGTGGTTTTGCGTGAATATTCATCCGTTCCCGGCGCGCCCATGCTGACTCCGGGCTTGCGGTAGATCATATGGCTCGATATGGTATGACGGGCCGAAGCATGCACTTCGTGAGTGCCCGACAGGCGCAGTATCTCGGCTGCGTTCTGCGGGCTGACGCCGCCGCCGGCCAGTATGACGAGTCGTCCGGCGGCTCTGTCGACGAGCTGCCGGAGCATTGCGGCTCCCTCAAGGGCCGAGGCGGCCTGACCCGACGTCAGCAGGCGGTTGCAGCCAAGTGCGATTATCTGGTCGAGGGCTTCAAACGGGTCGCGGCAGAGGTCGAACGCACGGTGGAAAGTGACGTTCATCCCCGCAGCGGCTTCCATCATCTTCCGGCAGGCCGGGAGGTCGATGTCGCCCTCGGGCGTCAGAGCGCCGATGACTACACCGTGGGCGCCGGCCTCGCGGGCCGCTACGATGTCGTCGGTCATGGCCTCAACCTCCTGAGGCGTGTAGAGAAAGTCGCCTCCTCTCGGACGGATCAGGACGTGTACTTTCACTTCGGGCACTTCCAGCGCCTGGCGCAGGAAGCCGGTCGACGGGGTGATGCCTCCGTCGGCGAGGGCGGAGCAAAGCTCCACGCGCTGGGCTCCTCCGTGGGCGGCGGCGTGTACGCTCTCGATGTCGCCGGCGCACACTTCCAACAGATTTTTATGGCAGTTGTGGTCAGTCATATGCTGGGGATCATTTTGTTTCGATCTCGATGATGTAGTCGATAGTTCCTTCAGGTATCTCCGGGAGAGTGACGATGACGCCTCCGTCCTTTATCTTGGAGTGTTTGAGAGGCGTTTTAGTGGCAAATTCCTTCACGCTTCTGATCTTGCCGGAGGCGGGGATTGTGAGCTGGTTGCCGTCGGGGTGGAACACGTGTACGTAGAGTCTGTCGCCCTTGCGTGTCGATGTGCCCCACGGCTGCTGGGGAAAGTCGCCGGCGCGAACGCCATAGACGGTCTCCCCGTTGGCACGGAGCCATTCGCCCATCCCTTTCAGGCGGTCGAGCGAAGCGGCGGGGAGCTCGCCGTCGGGCTGCGGGCCTATGTTGAGGAGCAGGTTGGCGCCCTTGCCGCGCGCGTTGACGAGCAGCTCTATCAGTTCAGGCACGCTCTTGTAGTTCTGATCCATGATCTTGTAGCCCCACATGCCGTTCATCGTGGCGCAGGTCTCCAGAGGGAGCTGCGAGATATCCTGTCCGGAAAGGCCGTGTTCGTTCTGGCCGGGAAGATCGCGCTCGAAGATCTGGAAGTCTTCGCCGGGATAGGGGGTCTCGTGGTGGTTGTTGGCGATCATGGTCGAGGGCTGCAGGCTGTGGATCAGCGCATATTGCTCAGGCAGCTGCCAGTCGAACGACGGATTCTGATCCTGATCCCATTTGCCGTCGAACCATATGGCCCCGATCTTACCGTAATTGGTGAGAAGTTCGGTGAGCTGGGCGTTCATGAACTTGTAGTACGAAGGCCAGTCGCGGAGCGTGGAGTCGCGGCCGGTCTTCAGGCCCGTGCGCCCCGACGGATAGTCGGGACGGGTCCAGTCGATATGCGAGTAGTAGAGATGGAGTTTCAGTCCCTGTTTCTCGCATTCTTCGGCGAGCTCCTTGAGCACGTCGCGTTTGAATGGAGTGGCGTCGACGATATTGTAGTCGCTCTGTTTGGTGCCGAACATCGAGAAGCCGTCGTGATGACGAGTGGTGAATGTGATGTATTTCGCACCGGCGTCCTTGAATGCCTTCACCCATTCGGCGGCATTGAATTCGGCAGGGTAGAACGCTTTGGCCGATTTGGCATATTCCTCTGCGCTCGCGCCATAGTTGAGATACCATTCGCCCTGTCCGAAGAGGCTGTAGATGCCCCAGTGGAGGAATATTCCGAAACCGTTGTCGGCAAATTCCTGCTGTGCGGCCACTATTTCGGGCGACGGCACGTATGGGCTGGGCGTAGTCTCCGCCGCTATATTGCCGGCAGTAAGCGTCGCTGCGATGGCGGCTGCCAATAATTTTTCCATTATGATATAATATTTAAGGGTTTACAGATAAAGAGGGGATAAAAGCGAAGAAACCGCCAGTCGTTGTCTGGCTGGAGGCTTCTTCGTCTGTTTGTTGGCTGTGGTCAGAAGGGCAGGTCGCTGTCGGAGCCGCCGTCGGGAGCGATCGGTGCCGGCGGGAAGTCGGGGCCCTGCGCCATAGGCTGCTGCATGGGCTGCTGTCCGGCTGTCTCTGCTTTCCATCCGCGGATGCTGGTGTACCAGCGGCCATTGTATTCGCGGCTCTCGATGTCGAAGCTCAAGGTGACGTCGTCGCCTACGTTGAGCTGATAGCGGTCGGCATTGTCGCCGAAGAAGTCGAAATGCACCTTCTTGGGATATGTCTCCTGTGTCTCAAGCACATATTCGTGTTTCTTCCAGTTGTTTCCCGCCTTCGAAGTGCCCGATACGGCACCGAGGTCAAGAATGATTTTTCCTTTGATTTCCATTATCGGATCTATGATTGTTTGTTTTGTTTGATCTGTCGCTGACGACAAGGTTATTTTTGCAAATTTACGCAATAATCCCGACTCGGCAAAAATCCCGCCTCCACTTTCAGCAATTTTCTTTGCTGCATTCTCTGGGGTGGCTTGGAAAGCCATCAGTCAGGCAGCCACAAAAGGCGGATAATGCGGGAAATGCAGCTCTTAATCTTGATTTTTGCCAGTTTGAAGGGCAAATATCTCTTTCTGCCGCTCGATTTCTGCAGTTAATTCTTCCTTTGTCGGGAGATATGTCAGATATTTGGCTGCATAGAGTTGCTTGCTATCTTTGAGGATCGAATATCTGGCTAAATCCTTGCTTGTTTCCGAGCAAAGGAGTAAGCCGATGGTGGGGTTATCGCTTTCGGTGCATTTCAGCTCGTCATACATCCGGATATACATGTCCATCTGCCCGATGTCCTCATGCGTGATTTGCGATGTTTTCAAATCTATGAGCAGAAAGCATTTAAGGATATAATTGTAGAATACAAGGTCTATATAATATTCGCCTATATCGGTTTTTATTCTTTGCTGACGGGCTACAAAAGCATAGCCTTTGCCAAGTTCAAGGATGAATTTTTGCAGGTGGTCGATTATAGCAGATTCAAGATTTGTTTCCGAGTACGCTGCTTCCTGCGAGAAACCTAAAAATTCTGCGACAACAGGATTCCGCAGGAATTTATGCCTGTCTTTCTGAAAATCGGCTGTCAATCGCTGCATTTCATCAATGACTTCACCACGTTTTGATTCCGGTGTCTGGAGCAGACGATAATAATATTGGGAGCCGATGTTGCGGTCAAGGGTGCGGACGCTCCAGTTCTCTCCGGCAGCTTCCCTCATATACCAATCACGCTCGTCTACATTTTTGATTCTCATCAGCCGCTCATAATGCGACCAAGACAAATTGGAGGGAAGCATTTTTGCCAACTCCAATTCGGCAGACACTGTCTGCCCTTTCATGGTCAGGCCATTTTCAGATTGGGCAGACACCGTCTGCCCAATTAGCAAGTCATTAAATGTCAGATAAAACTTTCTGAAACTCTTTATATTTACAACAGAATATCCTTTCCCGAAGTCTGCCGTCAGAGCTTCGGATGCAAGCGCAACGATGTGCTTCCCATATTGGGCTCTTACCAGACCATGTTGCTCTTGTTCTACAATGCGTCTGCCAACAAGCCAGTTCACAGCAACTTGAAAGAGGTCAGCGGCCTGATATGCCATATGTTTGGCAGTAGATACTATCGCCTTGATGTCGCTGATAAATTGAGCGTCGTCAGCGTTGATGTTATCGTATTTCTTCAGCTCGGATTTCATTTTGCAAAGTTACGAATTTTATAGGGGATCAGGGCTGTTATCCGAGGCTGTTAACGAGATCTTGTTTCATTTTGCTGTCTTAAATGAAACAACGGTGCCTGTTTCCGATTAAAAGCGTTGTTGTCGGGATTTATCAAAGGATTTTTTTTCTGGTGGCGTCTCCGCCTGTTGATCCGGGAGGATTTGCGGGGGCGGGGAATTTGGCGTAATTTTACGCAATAATTGAAATAAGAAAACGCGATAAAGATAGAATTATATGAGTGACACAGGTGAATGGTGGACGGCTCCCGCCGAGAGTGAGGACGGGCAGCTTGTCATGGTGACGGGGCGTCGCGATGTGGAGCGGTTTCGCTCCAATCCGCGGTTTACGATCCGCGTGGAGGTGACGTGGCCCTACAAGCCGCTGTCCGACGGTATGCCGTCGGAGGCTGATTCGGAGGTTATGGAGCAGGTGACGGATCTGCTCAATGATGAGTTTCGTCGCGATCCGGTGGCGGTAATGACCGGCATCTTCACGGGTGGAGGGGAGCGCAACTGGGTGTTCTATACTCTGTCGACCCATATATTCGGGCGCAAGCTCAACGAAGTGCTGGCTCCGCTGCCGCTCCTGCCGCTGAAGATCTCGGCCGAAAACGATCCCGGATGGGAAGCTTATGACGAGATGGCCGATGCTGAGATAAAACTCGACTGAGGGAAGTGGCGCAGTCGCTTGCCTGCGGCTGATCAGAATGCCTCGCCGACGGCAAACACGAAGCCGGCGGTGTGGCGTCCGATGCCGTAGTCGATGCGGGCGTTGACTCCGTGTTTGAACTCGAAGCGCAGCCCGAGTCCGCAGTTGGGCAGCCATTCGGGACGGATGTCCTTTTTCGAGGGGTTGCGGAAAGAGGAGAATACGGCAGCCTGACCTACCCATGCCGTCATGCCCAGACGCCACCATATATGCTGGCGCAGCTCCATCTGCAGCGACATCTGGCTGTTGTCGATATACGATCCCATGTAGTAGCCGCGCATGCGTATGCCGTCGCTGGCAAGCATCTCGCGCATGCTCCACGGCGTATGCGAGCTGTTGAATTTGGCATAGAGGTCAAATGCCAGCGTGGCGTCGCGCCATAGGCCTACATAGGCGTTGCCGATGATCAAATGGCTCTGGAACGAGGAGGGGGCGCTTCCCATCAGTCGCGGATAAAACATGTAGGTATAGCTAAGATGCACGCCACGGGTGGGCATCAGGATGCTGTTGCGGGAGTCGATCGAGAGCGACGCTCCGAGTCCGGTCACGTAATACTGATGGCGTCCGCCGAGCAGATACTCCGGATTCTGCATTCTCCGGGCGTCGGTATAGTCGAAATTGGTGTGAAGGCCGGCATGCAGATTATGGGTCAGTTTATATACCAGTTCGGTGCGCAGGTCGATCTGCCGGCGGTCATATTTCGACTGTGGATTGACGGCTGTCTCCTCGGAGTTGATGCCCCAGAAGTCGAGACGCTTGCGGTAGGCTTCGAACTTGTAGCCGAGTCGCAGCCTGTTGCCCGGAAAGAGATTGTTGCCCTTGAATGTGAAAACGAAGAACCCGTTGAGCGATGCGTTGAAGCAGGCGAAGAAGTCGGACGGGATGCCGATGCTGTCGGTGCGGTCCACGCGATAAAGCCCCGTGCACAGGGCGCCGAGGCCGAATGAGGCTTCGCGGGTGTAGCTCGGGGATATGCCGAAACTGAGATCGACACGCTTTTCGTGAGTGCGGTCTACGCTGCCGGCCATGAAACCGTTGATGTAGTCTCTTACTTTGGCCGGCATGCGGTTGAAGAGCGGCAGCGAGTCGACTCTGAAGTCCTGTGTTATAGTATCCCCGCTTTCAGCACGCGAGGCTGATGCCCTCACCGACGGAAACGCCACAAGCATGGCCATGATTGCAATGGCCATGCATGAAGCATGGAGAATGTGATGTCGGCATCGATGTTTCATCGACGTTTGTCGGTCGGTTTTATATTATCACAGATATTGCTTGGGGAGAAGCTCTTCAAAACAGCTATCAGTTGCCGAGCCCCTTGAAAGGGGGAGGGGTGGGAGGGGTATCGGCGTCGTCGCTGTCGTCGCCGGAAATGCCGGCACTGTCATTCTCCGGGAGTGCCGGCGTATCAGGCACCGGGGTGGAATTGTCGCCGGCGTCGGCGTCGGCGGGAGCGTTGTCTGTCTGATTGGCGGCGAGTATCTCGTCGGTGCGCGATGTCCACTGACGCTTGCCGAATATCTTCTCCACATCCTCGGTGAATATCACCTCGCGGCTGATAAGCGTGTCGGCGAGCTTCCCATGTCCCTCGGCATGCTGGCGCAGTATCTCCTTCGCCCGCTCATACTGCTCGTTGATGATGCGCGACACCTCCTGGTCGATAAGCTGTGCGCGCTCGTCGCTATAGGGCTTCGAGAATCCGTAGTCCTGTCCGGTGGAGTCGTAGTAGCAGAGGTTGGGGAGTTTTTCGCTCATGCCATAGTAGGCCACCATGGCATAGGCCTGCTTGGTGACGCGCTCAAGGTCGTTGGCCGCTCCGGTGGATATATGTCCGATAAACAGCTCTTCGGCTGCCCTTCCGCCGAGAGTGGAGCACATTTCGTCGAGTATTGCCTGCGTAGGAGTGATCTGCCGCTCTTCGGGGAGATACCAGGCAGCGCCGAGCGCTTTGCCGCGCGGCACGATCGTCACCTTGATCAGCGGGTTGGCGTAGCGGAGATGCCACGATACGGTGGCGTGTCCGGCCTCATGCACGGCTATGGAGCGCTTCTCTTCGTCGGTGGTGATCTTGGAGCGTTTCTCCAGACCGCCGATTATGCGGTCGACGGCGTCGATGAAGTCCTGCCGCCCGACGCTCTGCTTGTTGTGGCGCGCGGCGATGAGGGCCGCCTCGTTGCAGACGTTGGCTATGTCGGCGCCGGAGAATCCCGGGGTCTGGCGGGCGAGAAGATCCACGTCGACTGTCTCGTCGGTCTTGATCTTGCGCAGATGCACGTTGAATATCGCCACACGGTCGTTCAGGTCGGGCAGATCCACGTAGATCTGGCGGTCGAAGCGTCCGGCGCGCAGCAATGCCTTGTCGAGAATGTCGGCGCGGTTTGTGGCGGCCAGAATGATCACTCCGGAGTTGGTGCCGAAGCCGTCCATCTCGGTCAGAAGCTGGTTGAGAGTGTTCTCACGCTCGTCGTTGGAGCCCATATTGGGGTTGCGTCCACGTGCGCGGCCCACGGCGTCGATCTCGTCGATGAATACAATGCAGGGGGCCTTCTCCTTGGCCTGGCGGAACAGATCGCGCACACGCGAAGCACCCACGCCCACAAACATCTCCACGAAGTCGGATCCCGACATGGAGAAGAACGGCACATTGGCTTCGCCTGCCACGGCCTTGGCAAGCAGAGTCTTGCCTGTGCCCGGAGGGCCTACGAGCAGCGCTCCCTTGGGGATCTTGCCTCCGAGATTGGTGTAGCGCTGAGGGTTTTTCAGGAATTCCACAATCTCCTCAATCTCGGTCTTGGCTTCCGACAGTCCGGCCACATCCTTGAAAGTCACGTGGATCGGGCCATCCTTGTCGAATATCTTGGCTTTTGATTTGCCTACGCTGAACACTCCTCCGCCGGCGCTGTCGCGTCCCGACATGCGGCGCATCATCACGAACCAGAATACGATCAGCAGCACTACCGGACCGAATGTCCATAGCATGGGGCCGAAATCGCTCCCTTTCTCATACTTTACATCTCCGGCGAAAACACCCTCTTCGCGCCATTGGTCGATCTTGTCCTGCATCTTGTCGGCCGAAGGCGATTCGGCCACGATGCGGGCGCTGACGCCGGCGTCGGGCTTGAAGTTGGAGCCGAACACTACCTTCGCGAGCGAGTCGGTCAGGGTGCCTTCCACCTCACCTTTGTTGGAGAATACGGTGATGCGGCTTACGCCGCGGTCGTGGACATACTGCTCGAATTTGGTGTACGACACCGATTTGGTCATCGAGTTGTCGTCGAAATACAATATGCCTGCGAGAAATATTATCACGATGGCATACATCCAGTACATGCTGAAACGTATTGCCGGTTTGTTTTTCTTGGGCTGTTCCATTTCTTTTGATATCGTGGCGGGGGTATCAGTCGAGGTCGGGTATCTCTGTGACCGGCGCATCGCTCCAGAGCTCCTCCAGATTATAGCGCTCGCGCATTTCGCGGATGAATACATGGACGAGAGTGTCGCCGTAATCAATCACGATCCACTGCGCGTTCTGGTATCCGTCGTAGTTATATGGTTTTATTCCTGCCTTTTCCTGCAGATGTTCCCGGATGTTGTCGGCGATGGCCGCCACCTGCATGGTGGAGGTGCCTTCGCAGATTATGAAGTTGCTGGCTGCGGCGCTTTCTATGCCGCTGAGGTCGATGAGTGACACCCGACGTCCTTTTTTGTCGTGAATGCCTTCGGTGATGAGTGCGACGATGTCAGCCTTTTCGGTCATTTTTGTCAGTTGTTCTGTAATTATGAGTTCAGAGAGTGCAAATTTAGTCACTTACACTCATTAAAACAATTTTCATGCCAAAAAGTAGGCCGCCGCCCCAATTTTACCGTCGGTTTTGCCGAGCGGGGCTCAGCAGAAGGGTAGGGCGATCTGATAGGCAACGAACGCCACGAGCCATGCCACGAGGGTGTTGTAGACCACCGAAAATGCGCCATATTTCCATGAATGCGTCTCCTTGACGATGGCTGTCACCGTGGCTATGCAGGGGCAGTAGAGCAGTATGAATATCATGAAGCTCAATGCCGATGCGGCGGAGAAGTCGGCCACGCCGGTCGACGGGTTGACCGCAGTCAGGCGCGTCGAGAGCGATGCGTCGTCGGCCTCTTCGTCACCGGTGTAGAGCACTCCGAGCGTCGACACAACGATCTCTTTGGCCGGTATGCCGGCCAGTGCCGCTACCGAGGCGCGCCAGTGGAAGCCGAGCGGTTCCATTATCGGATTGACAAGTTTTCCGGCCATCTCAAGATATGAGTCGCGGTGTATGTCGATCCGGGAGTCGTCAGTTGACGCCAATACAGGGGTGCCGTCGGAGTTTATTGCAGTAGACTGCTCATTGTGGAGCGGGAAATAGTTGAGCGCCCACACGATAATGCTGGCCACGAGTATCACTCCTCCCATCTTCTTCAGATATTGCTGTCCTTTGCCCCATGTGTGGCGCAGCGAGGCTTTCAGAGTCGGGATACGGTAGGGCGGAAGCTCCATCACGAACGGAGTGACGTCGGTCTTGAACCGGAAGCGGCGCAGCAGTCGTGCCGTGATCATGGCCACGGCCACGCCGAGGCAGTAAAGGCCGAGAATGACGAGCGCCGCGTGACGCTCGAAGAATGTTCCCACCAGCAGCACGTAGACAGGGAGTCGGGCCGAACACGACATGAACGGGTTGATGAGTATGGTGATCAGGCGGCTGGTGCGGCTTTCGATGGCCCTGCTCGACATTATGGCCGGCACTGTGCATCCGAATCCCATGATGAGCGGGATGAACGATTTGCCGTGAAGGCCTATGCGGTGCATAAGCTTGTCCATAATGAACGCCGCCCGCGCCATATATCCGGAGTCCTCCATGAAGGATATGCAGAAATATAGTATGAGGATGTTGGGCAGGAACACTATTACCCCGCCGACACCTCCGATGATGCCGTCGGCTATGAGGTCTTTGAGCGCACCGTCGGGCATGATGTGCTGTACGCCCTGGGCTACTTTTTCGACAAGCCACTCTATCCAGTCCATTGGATATGCTCCAATCTCGAATGTCGCCCAGAATATGGCGAACATGATCATCAGGAAGATCGGAAATCCGAAAAGCTTGTTGGTGACAAAAGCATCTATGATGTTTGTGGCATTGTTCTGATCCTGATCCCCTTTGACGAGGGTCTCCGCGAGCGCTCCCGCAATGAAGCCGTATTTAGCGTCGGCTATCGCGGAGGCTGCGTCGTCCTTGCGCATCAGTTCGATACGCTGCTGTTCGGCCCTGGTGGCCTCAAGTATCGGCGCTGAACCGGGCAGACTCTCCACAAGCCGGGTCACTTCCGCGTCGTCTTCGAGAAGCTTAATTGCTATGAAACGCGGAGAGAAGCGCGGACTCACGTCGGGATCAGCCTTGATGGCGTCCTTGACGGCGTTGACGCCCCGTTCGATATCCTCGCCGAGATTCACATGGACATGCCTTACGGCTTTGTCGCGCCCCTCATATACGTTGATCACGGTGTCGAAGAGCTCGTCGAGGCCCTGGCCCGTCTTGCTGACCGTCGGCACTACCGGTACGCCTATCATGTTGCCCAGCAGTCTGTAGTCGAGCTTGTCGCCTTTCTTCTCAAGTTCGTCATACATGTTCAGGGCTATCACCATGGATAGATCCATGTCGATAAGTTCGGTCGTCAGGTAAAGATTGCGCTCAAGATTGGATGCGACCACGACATTGATGATGACGTCGGGTGTCTCCTCACGCAGATACTTGCGCACGTAGAGTTCCTCGGGCGAGTAGGATGCCAGAGAGTAAGTGCCGGGCAGATCCACGATCTTGAAACGATATCCGTGGTAGTCGAAATGGCCCGATTTAGCGTCGACCGTCACTCCCGAATAGTTACCGACATGCTCGCGTGCTCCCGATGCTACGTTGAATAGCGATGTCTTGCCGCAGTTGGGGTTGCCGACAAGAGCTACATTGATGGTATGGTCGGAGTGCGGGCGCCCCACTACGGAGGATCCGCTGTCGGAGTCGTGAGCGGCTTCTTCACCGAGGGGGGCAACTTCTACGAGATGCGCTTCAGCGCGCCGGAGTGATATCTCATATCCCATGATGCTGTATTTTATGGGATCTTTCAGGGGGGCGTGAAGCAACACGTCGATCTCGTGTCCCTTTACGAAACCCATCTCTATCAGGCGTTTTCTGAACGCTCCGTGGCCGAGGATCTTCACGATTCTCGCTTTCTGTCCGGTCTGAAGTTCGTCTAATCTCATATTCTGTCGGAGTTTCGGGTGCAAAATTGGCAATTTTAAGTGTAATCTCAAAGAAAAACGGTAATAATTATTTATACCGATTACAAATAATAGCATCGGCCGGAAGTTTTCGGTTGGTTAAAATTGCATTGAAATTGGGTGAATGTGCCTGACTGTGGGGGCAGCGTGAGAAAAAATGGTTAACTTTGCAGAAATTTACGCATGCAACCAAACAGATACATAGTATGCTACTGACCAAATCGCTGACTTCATTCGGCCGCTACTGGGTATTCATGAGCCGTGTGTTTGCAGTGCCCGACAAATGGCGTGTGATGGGCAGCCGCACGGTCTTCGAGATATCCAAGCTCGGAGTCGATTCAATACCGCTGGTGATGATCATCTCTATTTTCATCGGCGCCGTGATAGCCATACAGATGCAGCTCAATATATCATCGCCGCTGATTCCGGCCTACTCCGTCGGACTGGCTACGCGCGATATCGTGCTGCTCGAGTTTTCCAACTCCATCCTGTGCCTGATACTTGCCGGCAAGGTGGGATCGAATATCGCCTCGGAGATCGGCACGATGAAAGTGACCGAGCAGATCGACGCCCTTGACATCATGGGGGTCAATTCGGCCAATTTCCTCGTGTTGCCGAAGGTCGTCGGCTTCGTTCTGTTCATGCCGGTGCTCGTCGCGTTCTGTATCGCCACTTCGCTGTTCGGCGGTTTTGCCGTGGCGCTTTTTACCGACATAATCACAGTGAGCCGCTACGTCTACGGTATCCAGGCTCTGTTTCAGGAATGGTATGTGTGGTACGGTTTCATCAAGTCGCTGTTTTTCGCCTATGTGATAGCCTCTGTGTCGTCATATTTCGGATATTACGTCAAAGGCGGCGCACTTGAGGTCGGCAAGGCAAGCACCAATGCCGTAGTGACCAGCAGCATACTGATACTGCTGCTCGATGTGGTTCTCACCAAACTCCTGTTGCAATGATCGAAGTAAAGAACGTCACCAAGTCGTTTGACGACAAGACGGTGCTCCATGACGTGAGCTGTGTGTTCGAGACAGGTAAGACCAATCTGATCATCGGTCAGAGCGGATCAGGCAAGACAGTGCTGATAAAGTCGATTGTCGGCCTTCTGCATCCCGAGCAGGGAGAGATACTTTATGACGGCCGCGACGTGATGCGTATGTCGCACGATCAGGTCAAGGAGCTGCGCAAGGAGATAGGCATGCTGTTCCAGGGATCGGCGCTGTTTGATTCGGAGACTGTGCTCGGCAATGTGCTCTTCCCGCTGATGATGTTCACCACCATGAGCCGCGAAGAGCAGCTCGAACGCGCTCATTTCTGTCTCGACCGCGTGAACCTCAAGGGAGCCGACTCGAAGTTCCCCTCGGAGATATCGGGCGGCATGCAGAAGCGTGTGGCTATCGCCCGGGCCATCGCCCTGAATCCGCGCTACCTTTTCTGCGACGAGCCCAATTCAGGCCTCGACCCCAAGACCTCGATACTGATCGACGAGCTCCTCAGCGACATTACCCATGAATATAATATCACCACGATCATCAACACTCACGATATGAACTCCGTGCTCGGCATAGGCGAGAATATAGTGTTCATCAACAAAGGACATCGCGAGTGGGTGGGCAATATGAACGAGATTTACCGCACGAGCAACGAGGCGCTCAATCAATTCGTGTTCGCCACACAGCTGTTCCAGCGGGTGAAGCAATACGTTATCTCTCACGAACAGCCTCATCCCTGACTTGCGTCAGGAGAGGGCGAACGGCCGCATGTTGCGCAGACGCACCACTCCGAAGCTTACGGCAGATACTATCAGCAGCGGCAGGAAGAGGTCGTAATGCCCGGTCATCTCTACGGTGAGAAAGAGTGCCATCAAGGGAGCGCGGACGGCTCCCGACATCATCCCGGCCATCCCTGCGTAAGCCATCTGCTCCATCGGCAGATCGGCCCCTAAGCATGTTTTAGCGAGTATGGCGAAAAGCATCCCGCCGACGGCTCCGGCGAATAATGTAGGAGCGAAATCGCCGGCCACTCCGCCCGAACAATTCGATGCCGAGGTGGCAAAGGTCTTCACCATGATAATGAGAAAAGCGGCAGCCGTAAGCGCCCATGATGCGTCGACCGATTCAAACACACTGCCTCTGAGCAGTGGCGACGTGTCGCCGGCAAGCAGTGATGTAACCACTCCGTAGCCTTCGCCATACAACGCCGGAAACGCCACAAGGGCAGCCGCGAGTATTACGCCGCCGGTAAGATTGCGCAGCCAGGGATTGCTTATTGAATCGTATACTGCGCGCATCCTTCTCATCATGGCCGAATAATATATGGAATAAAGACCAATGAACACTCCGAGGAGGAGAAACCATCCGGTTGTAGCCGGATCAAATCCGGAGGAAGAAGCATAGATGATATCCGGGGTGCAGCCCGAAAGAACGTAGGTGGTGGTGGCGGCTGTGATTGTGGCTGTCAGCACGCCTATCACCGGCACTGTAGCGAGCTCCATCCGCAATACTTCCAGTGTGAACAGGAATCCTCCTATCGGCGACTTGAATATGCCTGCGATGCCTGCAGCCGCTCCGCAGCCGAGCAGTATCTTCATGTCACGTGGAGTAAGGCCGAAAATCCGGGCAAGGTTGCTTCCGATGCCTGCGCCCACATATGCTATCGGGCCCTCCGCTCCCGCCGATCCGCCGAAGCCGAGAGTCAGAGTGGTCGCTGCCATCGGACTCCATATCGACGATGGCCGCATGGTGTATTCACGCTTGCGCAGGCGCGCTATGATCCGGCTTACGCCGTGAGTGATGTCGTGGCGAAGGATGTATCTGACAAATATGCCGGTCAGCATTATGCCGCCCACAGGGAGCACGGCCAGCATCCAGTCGGGCCACGCGTCGCCCAACCCTTTCGTCAGCCACCTTGAAAGATGGCTAATCGACAGTTTGAGTATCCATGCGCATATGCCTGCGGCCAGACCTGTGATAAAGGCCAGGATGAAGATCAGCGGAACGGGGCTTATGCGGGATTTGACCCATCCGGTGAATCTGGATGATGATTTGGCTTGCATCGCGGTTAGAGCAAATAGAGCGGAGGCGGCTATCCCTCCCGATATATGCTCTAACGTCTAACGATTATGGTTGGTTTTGAACGTAAACGCCCTGTTGAGGATGAAGTTGGCGAGAGTATAGACGCACATGCCTATGAGTGTCGCAAGTCCGTAGCCGGTGAAAGCAATGCGCCATATCCTGAACTCCATGCCTCCCAACGCAGTGTGGTCGGTAATGATCCAGGTGACAAAAAACTGGAGGAGATAGCATGCTGCGAAGCAGAGGCAGAATCTCAGGGCCTCGCTCATCACTCCGCTGTGGGAGCGGAACACCCAGAATTTGTTCCATACAAATGAGTTGACAAATCCGGCTCCGTAACCGAGAGCGTTCGCGATCCATGGGTTGATACCCAGAATTCCCTTGGTGAAGTAGATCACGAGCAGTGTGAGCAGCGTGTTGATGACGCCTGTCACGGCATAGCGGACAAACTGCAGCGTGGTCTTTCGTCCCGGACGGATCTTCATTCCTCGGAATTTTTTGACCAGTAGCGGCACCACTCCCTGATGCCGCACTCCAGGCAGAGAGGGCGGCGAGCCTTGCAGACATACCGTCCGTGGAGTATGAGCCAGTGATGGGCTTTCCCGATCAGATCCGACGGAATATTGCTGACGAGAGCCTGCTCGGTAGTAAGGGGCGATTTGCTTCCGGTGGTAAGTCCGATGCGTTCGCTCACCCTGAATACGTGGGTGTCAACGGCCATTGCCGATTTGCCGAAAACCACGGATAATATGACGTTGGCCGTCTTGCGTCCCACGCCCGGCAGTGACAGGAGGCTGTCGATGTCGGATGGCACTTTCCCTCCGAATTCTTCGGTGAGGCGGCGAGCCATGCCGATCAGCGAACGTGTCTTGTTGTTGGGATATGAAACCGATTTGATGTAGGGGAAAAGAGCATCCTCGGTCGCGGCAGCCATGGACTCGGGCGTAGGAAACGCTTCAAACAGCGGGGGCGTGACCATGTTGACACGTTTGTCGGTGCACTGCGCCGAGAGTATCACGGCTACGAGCAGCTGAAAAGGCGACTCGTAGTGCAGCTCTGTTTTGGGCTCAGGCATCTCGTCTCTGAACCATCCTATGATGCCTTCGTAGCGTTGTCGTGTAGTCATGCCATAGCGGATTTAGCGGCCCATATGCCGAGAAAACATCCTGCCACTCCTCCGGCCAGCGATACGGCAAGGTAGACGGCCGCGCGCAGCGAGTCGCCGGCCGAGAGCAGACGCGTGGCGTCAAGAGCCAGAGTGGAGAATGTGGTGAATCCTCCAAGTATGCCGGTGAACAGAAACGGCTGCAGGTGGCGCGGTGAGCCTGATGCAGAGGTGATCTGCCATAGAATGCCTATGACGAAAGATCCGATAAGGTTTACTGTGACGGTGTGCCAGATGCGGCCGCTGTCAAACCATCCGGTAGCGAGCAGTCCCCACCGGCCAAGCGATCCGATCGCTCCTCCGGCGGCCACACACAGGCCTTCGGTCACAAGAGCCGGCAGGGTCATATCAATGGGCTGAAGTGAATTCTTCGAGGAAGCGGCGGTCGTTCTCAGAGAACATGCGCAGATCTTTCACCTGATATTTCAGGTTGGTGATGCGCTCTATGCCCATTCCGAGAGCGAATCCGCTGTATTCTTTGGAATCAATGCCGCATGCTTCGAGCACATTCGGATCGACCATGCCGCAGCCGAGGATCTCCACCCATCCGGTGCCTTTGCAGAATGAGCATCCCTTGCCTCCGCAGAGGTTGCAGGAGATATCCATCTCGGCCGACGGTTCGGTAAACGGGAAGTAGCTGGGGCGTAGACGTATGCGTGTGTCGTTGCCGAACATCTCGCGGGCAAAGTAGAGCAGCGTCTGGCGCAGGTCGGCGAATGTCACGTGACGGTCGACATACAGAGCCTCGACCTGATGGAAGAAGCAGTGTGCGCGGGCCGAAATGGCTTCGTTGCGGTATACGCGTCCCGGGCAGATGATGCGGATAGGTGGCTGAGTGTGCTCCATCACACGGCTCTGCACCGACGAGGTGTGGGTGCGGAGCAGCACGTCGGGCTGGCGGTTGATGAAGAATGTGTCCTGCATGTCGCGGGCCGGATGGTCAGCGGCGAAGTTGAGCGATGAGAACACATGCCAGTCATCCTCGATCTCGGGGCCTTCGGCTATCGTGAAACCGAGTCGAGAGAATATCGAGATGATCTCTTCGCGCACGAGCGAGAGCGGATGGCGCGTGCCCAGCGGCATAGGAGCCGCCGTGCGGAACAGGTCGATGTCGTCGTCGGCCTGCTTGAGGTCGCTTTCGGCAGCTGTGTCGCGCAGCGCCGTTATAGTCTCGGTAGCGAAGTTCTTGAGTTCATTGAGTTTCTGGCCGAGTTCGCGTTTCTGCTCCGGAGGCAGAGCCTTGAATTCATTGAAAAGGGCTGTGACGGCTCCCTTCTTGCTGAGGTAGCGTATGCGCAGCTGCTCCGCTTCCTGAAGGGAAGTGGCTTTCAGGGCCGCGATCTCGGCCCGCAGACTCTCTATTTTTTCAATCATCGTGGATTATTGTCTAAAATTAGTGCAAATTTACAACGAATTTCGCGGATTCTCCTTATTTTTGTCGAAATATGTGCGCTGTCGCCGGGCAGTCGTGCATATTGATAACCGTTTTTATCCTTGACTGATGGTGAGCAATACTGATGCGGCATATATGGTGGAGGGAGGCGTAGGCCGTCTTCTCGGATCGCCGGACAAGGCAGGCAGGATCGTTGCCGGACTTAGCGGCGGAGCCGACTCGGTGGCTCTTGCGGTGGCTTTGAGCCGGCTGGGATATGATGTGGAGGCCCTTCATTGCAATTATCATCTCCGCGGAGCCGAGTCAGACCGCGATGAGCTTCACGTCCGACGGCTCTGTGAAGCCATGGGAATCCCGCTTACCGTCAGGGGGCTCGATGTCGCGGCCGAGGCATTGCGTGGTGAATCGCTTGAGATGACATGCCGCCGGCTTCGTTACGACCTGTTTGCCGACAGAGCCTTGGCTGTCGGGGCTGCGACGGTGGCTGTAGCGCATCACCGTGACGACAATGTGGAGACATTCTTCCTCAATCTCATGAGGTCGGCCGGACTCGCCGGTCTGAAGGCGATGATGCCGTCAGCTCCGCTTCCCGGCCATAATGACCTTCGCCTCGTGAGGCCACTGCTCGGGTGCACTCGGGCGGTCATCGAACGATATCTGTCATCGCTTGGAGTGGATTATGTGGTAGACTCGACGAATCTGGGTTGTGATTTCATGCGCAATAAGGTGCGCAACCGTGTGCTTCCGGCTCTGCGGCGCGATTTCCCCGGCGCGGATGAGGCGGTGGCTGCTTCTGTGGGGCACCTCAGGGAAGCTTACGGGTTTGTCGAAGAAATGATGGGGCGTATCGAAAGACAGTATGCATCCGACGGTCATTTCAATGTGTCTTCGCTTGCCTCTGACATGAGTTCGGCGCGTTTCGTGCTGCTGACGTCGCTCTCTAAACGCGGATTTTCGGCGGAACAGGTCGATGATATCCTCCATTGCGCGGTTTCAGGGCAGTCGGGGCGGCGTTTTGAGGCCGGGGGGAAAGAGTATGTGCTTGACCGGGGAATGCTTCGCGTGATGCGGGACGCTGCGGCCGGCGACCGGTTCAAAGTGACGGTCGAACGCCGGCCGGCGGCAGGATTGGTAATGGGACGAAGCAATGATGTGGCCTATTTCGATGCCCAGGGCTGGGACAGCGGTGCGGAGGTGGTATGGCGTCCGTGGCACGAGGGCGATGTCATCTGTCCTCTCGGGATGCGCGGCAGAAAAAAGTTAAGCGATATATTCAACGACTCCAAAACTCCGGCCGACGTCAAGGCTTCGCTTCCCCTCGCGGTGAAAGACGGAGAGGTGCTTTGGGTGCCGGGCATAAAACGGAGCCGCAGGCTGACGCTCTCGGCGGATACAAGTGAGGTAGTAGTGTGCCGTCTGTGGCGGGGCAGCTGAACTGACGGCATTCAGCGCCGGCGGATGATAGTATGGCTCTGGGTAATAACGATATCGACAGGCACGTCGTGGGCGTCGGTGTCGATATCCTCTACAAGCTGGAAGTCATATCCCACTCCGATTTTCATCGCATGGGTGTCGGCCAGCAGACGGTCGTAATACCCTTTGCCTCGTCCCACGCGGTTGCCGTGCCGGTCATAAGCCACGGCGGGAACGACTATGAGTTCTATATCGGATATGTCGGCGACATCGTCGCCGTCGGGCTCCTCGATCTCGAAAGCGCCGAGATGGAGCCGGGTGTTCTCATACGGGAGGATGTCGAGGTTTACGCCGTTGACGCGCGGCAGAAAGAATCTCTTGCGGCCGCTCCATTTGCCGAGAAAAGCCCTTGTGGACAGTTCGTCGGGGAGGGAATGGTACATCAGAATGCGGTCAGCCACCATGAATGCAGCCATCTGTTCGAGGCGGTCGAACACGCTCCGGGCTGCATCGGTTTTCTCCTGCTCGGTCAGCAGACTCTTGCGGGCCCTGACTCTGCGGCGTATGTCATCCTTTTTCATAGTTGCATCAGTTGGATACGGAATCTTCAGTGGTGTAGATCGTGTCTTCGCCGGCTGCATCGTCGATCGTTGGCGCCGGAGTGAGCCGCATGCCGTTGTTGAGCTCACTGACAGCTTTCGCTACAGCCGGATCGGTCATGTTGTTGACCTCGAAGAGGGCCGGCTGGCCGAGAATGTCGCTTGCGATTAGCGATTTCAGTTGATTAACAATCAGCTGGCTTGAAATGTTTATATAGTACCACCTCGGAGCGATTCCGGCTTTCTGCTGGGCGTAGCTGACGAAACTTGCGAGCAGCGCGTCATCGGTCGGCAACAGTGCGAGCAGATCTTCGGCGCTCTGGGCCTGTCCGAGCGAGGAGCGGTTGCTGTCGGCGAATTTGAAAGCGAAATTATGGAGCAGCCCGGCATTGAACACATTGACGTAATATGATGTGATTCCGGTGGTGTCGCGTCCTACGTAGACGTCGGGCATGATTCCGCCCCCTCCATAGACTGTGCGGCCGCCGAGCGTGGTATACTCATGGGTCCTGTCGATTTTCGCGGAGTCGGCGCTGAGATCCTCGCCGTGCAGGAAACGGTCGTAGACCTCCATCTCGTAAGCCGCGGGCGATCCCGGGGTATAGGCTTTCTGAATGCATCGTCCTGAAGGAGTGTAGTATCGGGCTACGGTGAGGCGTATGGCACTGCTGTCGGACAACTCTATCTGATTCTGTACGAGCCCTTTGCCGAACGAGCGTCGGCCTATGACTACTCCGCGGTCATTGTCCTGGATAGCTCCGGCGAAAATCTCGCTCGCGCTTGCCGAACCCTCGTTGATGATCACGGCGAGGGCGGCGTCCTGAAATGCTCCGGTGCCGTCGCTTCCCATCTGCTGCTCCATCGACGGTATGCGTCCGCGGGTCGACACGATCGGGCGTCCGCCCGACAGGAATTCGTTGGCCATCAGTACAGCCGGCTCCAGATATCCGCCGGTATTGTCACGCAGATCAAGTATGTAGCTTTGCGCCCCTTTGCCGCGGAGATCGATCATTGAATTGAGAAACTCCATGTAGGTATTACGCCCGAATTTGTTGACTCGGACATAACCCGTGGTAGGAGTGATCATGTATGCGGCGTCGATTGATGTCACAGGTATGTCGCCGCGTGTGACTTCAAACGTGAGGGTCTTGGGTGCGGAGTTTCGCTTCACTCCGAGTTTTACCACAGTCCCTTTCGGTCCTTTGAGGCGTGAGCGGAGCTTGTCCATGTTGTACTTGACTCCTGCTACAAGAGTGTCGTTGACGGTGAGGATGCGGTCGCCTGCGAGCATCCCGACCTTTTCGGCCGGTCCGCCCGACACCACTTCCACTACGGTGGCCGTGTCGGTCATCATATTGAATACCACTCCGATCCCGCCGAACGATCCTTCGAGCACCTCATTGGTCGAAGTGAGTTCCGAAGCAGGGATATAAACCGTGTGCGGATCCAGTTTGGAAAGCAGATCAGGTATTGTCTTTTCAAGCAGGCTGTCGGTGTTGACATCATCGACATAATCAGATTGTATGAGGTTCACGATGTCGCTGATCTTGCGCTCCACCGGTCCGCCGGCCTGACGTCGTGAAAAATAATTGCCGGCTATCATGCCGATGACGAATGTGACTGCAATTACAAGCGGCACCCATACTGCCGTGTTCTTCAATTTGGGATTCATATTTATGTTGTCCTCTCTTCAGATCTTGTTAATCTTGGTGTTCAGGCGTGTCGACATAGTCGGGGCATTCAGTCGAGATGCTCTATGTGGACGCATTCCACCCCGGCGCGCTCAAGCAGTTCCAGACCGTCAGACAATCGGTAAAGTTCGTGGAATACGACTCTCCGTATGCCGCTCTGTATTATTAGTTTGGAGCATTCGAGACATGGTGATGCCGTCACATACAGAGTGGACCCTTCGCTCGAATTGTTGCTTCGCGCTATTTTCGTGATGGCATTGGCTTCAGCGTGGAGCACGTAAGGTTTTGTGACACCTGCGGAGTCTTCGCAGACGTTCTCAAAACCGGCCGGCGTGCCGTTGAATCCGTCGGATATAATAGTGCCGTCGCGCACAAGCAGCGCACCCACCTGCCTTCGCTCACAATATGAATTCTCGGCCCATATGAGCGCCATGCGAAGATACCGGCGGTCCAACAGTGCGCGTTTAGCGTTATTTTCCATAATTTCAGTTCAAAAATACCACTTGGAAGTAAGTGAGTTAAGCTTGATCGGTCGCATTGGCGCAGCCGGGTGTAATGCCGGTAATCGCCGCAGCCAGTGATATTAGCGCAAAGTTATATAAAAATATTGGTATTTTATGAATTTTTCTTCATAATGGATCGGCCATGGCGTGAATCGCTTTGCAGTTTGGCGAAAAAGTAGTAATTTCGCAGTCGCAATCCGGCTCTGTAGTTCAACGGATAGAATAGAGGTTTCCTAAACCTTAGATAGGGGTTCGATTCCCCTCGGAGCTACTTTTTGACAACAGCAAAGGCCTGTGGAATAACCGACAGGCCTTTGCCGTTGTCTGGGATATGATGCGCTTTCAGCGACGGGTAAAAGTATGCAATAGCCATTCAAACGGCGCATGCATGATCATTCTCGGGCCTGAATAACGCATCACCGCTCTGATAGCCTTGCGGCGGTCAGGGGCATAGCAATGCACCGGACACAGCCGACACGAACTTTTTGACTGGCCGTAGCGGCACCTGTCGAGTCGATGAGAAGCGTAATCAAGCAGTGAAGCGCAGTCGTGGCATAATGTGTCGCCTTCCATGACTTTGTGGCGGTGACCGCGGCAATATATGCCGATCATGCGGGCCACTGTTTTCTTTTCATGCTCTATACGGGTCATTCGTATGACTTACTTGATCTCTACGAGTCTGTATTGCTGTCGGCCGAGGCCGAGCTGTTCGGCATAGTCAAGCAGGTGCGGACCGCGACGGGCCTCCATACGCTCGATGAGATGCTGCTTGCCGTGGTCGGGCGACTGACGCACTGCGTCGACACATGCGCGGTCTACAGCTACTGGATCGAGCGATGCGAAAATACCGAGATCGGCGAGTTCGGCAGGTGCCGGGTTTCCGTTGCAGTCGCAGTCGACCGACAGATTGTTGGCCACATTGATATAGACTACTTTGTCGCCAATATGGTCGATGATGGCTTCGCATGCCTCTCCCATCGACTCCTGGAATATGGAGTCGGCTGGGATGTTATTCCACAGTTCTGTCGGATCGGTTGTCTTGCCCGCCGTGTGTACCCATGCCTTGCCGTCGGCCGATGCTATGCCGATGGCCATGTTTTTGAGTGCTCCGCCGAAGCCGGCCATCTGATGGCCTTTGAAGTGTGATAGCACCACCATGAAGTCATAGTCGAGGAAGTGGCTTCCCACGAGGTCGTAGGGCAGATGGCGGTAGGTCTTGACGAGAAGCGTGTCTGATCCGATTGAGTCCATGATGTCGACCGGAGCGATGGCGGTATATCCATGGTCGACGGCTGTCTGATAGGCGGTCGTCGGGGTGGAGCGTGAGCCTCCGTAGGCAGTGCAGCATTCCACGAGGGTGCCGTTCACTTCATCGACGAGCGGCTTGATGAGTTGCGGATCGAGCTGATTGGATTTTTTAGATTCGCCTGTGGAGATCTTTACGGCGACTTTGCCCTCTGCCTTGCGGCCAAGGGCGGCGTAGATCTTCAGGAGGCTTTCCGGCGAGATCTCGCGGATGAAATAGACCGTGGGCAGAGTGTCGGCGGCGATACTGTCGGCTGTGGCTGTCGCTGAAGCGCCGGCCGTGGCGTTGGAGCTGCATGCACATGAGGCGGCGAGGACTGCAGCGGTCAGGGGGCCTGTCAGGAGATGTTTCATTGTTGTATAAGTTATGCTTTGAAGTTGATGTCTGTCAGTCAGTAGGCGAGATTTATCCTTATTCCGGCCATGAATGTGGCGCGTGGCATCGGGAAGCCAGCGTTGATCTCATATTTCTGCGCGAGCAGGTTCTCCCCGCGGCCCCAGAGCGAGAGCCATTTCGTGGCCGAGTATTCAAGCCGGATATCGAGAAGGGTGAAAGATTCCTTCTCTATCGGACTTACGGATTTGTACAGGCCTGCGATGTACTGTAGTCCGCTGCTGGCAGTCCAGCGATTGTTAGTGAAAGAAGCTGATGCGGAGAGCTTATGGACCGGAGCGGCTATCACTGGATGGCGCATGTCGACATAGCTGTAGTTGGCGTCGACGTGCCACGACGGTGTCAGATTCCATGTGGCTTCCGCTTCCACACCGCGGTTGATGAGCCGGCCGGAGTTGACGTTGAGCGGCGTGGCTCCTTCTCTCGGCACGGTGAGTATGATGTTGTCGGCGTCGATAAAGAAGAGGTTCACTCCATATTCAAGTCCGCCTTCGAGTCTGGTCTGGCGGAATGCGACCTCGTAGGTCCACGATAATTCAGGGCGAAGGTCGGGATTCGCTGGACCGAACATGTACATTTCACGTAGTGTGGGGTAGCGGAACCCTTTCCCTGCCGAAAGCTTGAGCGAAATGTCGGCCGGGAGCGAGGCGGCGGCTCCGAAACGGGGTATCCACTGTGTGCCTCGGCCGTCGAGATGGTCGGCGCGCAGGGCAGCCGACAGGGTGGCGCGTCCTAAGGTCTGGCGTATGTCGGCATAGCCGGCATATTCTGCGTGCCATTTGTCGACAAGACGTGCCGACGTCCCGGACGATTCGCCTTCGACGAATTTGTTGCGGGCTTTGCCGCTGAAGCGGAACCAGTCGGCTCCCAGGGTAAGTATATTGCCGTGAAACAGACTTGCCGACTGCCACATCGAAGCTCCCGCCATGTTGTCGTTGGAAATGAACCGGTATGCCCGCGGTGATGCGCCGGCTGCATATCCGTCGTTGATCCAGTGATGACCCCAGTTGAAAAACAGGCTGATCGCTCCACGGGTGTTCCCGTAATTGTTGTCGACGCCGGCCGAAGCCGCCCCACGGGTAATATTCTGGTCGGCGTCGGTCAGCGGTCGGCTGACCGGTCCCGGATTGGAGGCTGTGAAATTGGTGAGATCAAACTCGGCATGGGCGCGCCAGTGGGCTGACATATCCGCGGCGCTCCGTGCGAATGCAGTGCGTTGCGTGAACCGCATGTCGGGCCGGTTGTTGTCGGTGCGTATAAGGGATCCTCCGAGCGAGCCTTCGGCGGCGCCTTTGCGCCCTTGTACGGTCAGGTCGCTCTCAAATGTGCCATATGAGCCTCCTGCAAGGTTAAGGGCCGCTCTTATGCCGTCGTAGTTCATACGTCGGCTGATGACGTTGATAACTCCGCCCATGGCGTTGGATCCGTAGATGGTTGAAGCCGGGCCTCTAACCACCTCCACACGTTCGGCTGTCGCCGACTGGAGGGCATCGGCTATCGGATGGCCGAAGATGCCGCTGTACTGCGGATGGCCGTCGATAAGTGTCATCACCTGAGCAGAGCTTCCCGACAGCCCGCGCACAGCTATGTTGCCTGCTGATCCGCCGCTGATGCCGTAGCCGTATACGCCTCTGGAGGTTGTGAACAGTCCGGGAATCCTGCGGGTCAGTAAGGGCAGCAGCGACGGCTGGTGGCTGCGTTCTATTTCGCCGCGCCCCACCACGTTGACTGTCTGTGACAGCATGGCCGGGTTGGACGGCGCCCTGGTACCGGTCACGACCACTCCTTCGAGCATCCTCGCAGTCAGGGAGTCGGTGGTCTCGGCATGCGATATTCCGCAAGCTCCGATGATTGCTGACAGTGATAATGATAATAAAGCTTTCAATTCAAATATGATGTTCTTGACAGGTTTAACAGGTGTAGAACGGGAGCGGCTTTAGTCGCCGATGAAAACGTTGCAAAATTAATCAAATTTGCCATTCCGCCGGGCCGCTGCTGTAAAAATGGTATGAAAAACCGTTTTTATGGTTGAATAAACGGTGCATTATCGGGCTGCAGCCGAAATATTTTGCTAACTTTGCACAAATATAATCTAACCTTAAACCGACATCAATGACCAATCATTGCGACACCGCATCAATTTTGCTGCGTGGATTTGCTTTTGCAGCCCCTGCCGCTCTGGTGGCCTCGGCTACTTCATGCAGCTCGCAGAAGAGCTCTGAAAAATCAGACGAGAAGCCCCTTAACATCGTGTATATCATGACCGATGACCATACGGCACAGATGATGAGCTGCTATGACTCCACCTATGCGAGCACTCCCAACCTCGACCGCATAGCCGCCGATGGAGTGAGATTTACCAACTCTTTCGTGGCCAATTCGCTGAGCGGCCCCTCGCGTGCCTGCATGCTGACCGGCAAGCACAGCCACAAGAACGGGTTTACCGACAATACCACATGCGTGTTTGATAACACGCAGCCGACTTTCCCGAAATATCTCCAGCAGGCCGGATACCAGACCGCCGTGTTCGGCAAATGGCATCTCGAGAGTCTTCCCACCGGTTTCGACCGCTGGGAGATAGTGCCAGGCCAGGGTGACTATTATAATCCCGATTTCATCAAGCAGACCGGCGACACGGTGGTGGAGCACGGCTATCTGACCGATCTTATCACTGACAAGTCGCTCGACTGGCTCGAAAACGGGCGTGACAAATCGAAGCCGTTCTGCCTGCTGATCCACCACAAGGCAATACACCGCAACTGGATGGCCGATACGGCCCATCTCGGCATCTACGAGGACAAGACATATCCTCTGCCTGCAAACTTCTTTGATGACTACGATGGACGTGAGGCCGCTTCCACTGCCGAGATGCGTGTGGCCGACCATATGGATCCCATCTACGACCTCAAGATGAACCGTCCCGACAAATACAGCGCCCTCAAGGAGCGTTACGAATCATACGTAGGACGCATGGACTCGGCCCAGCGGGCGGCATGGGATGCGTTCTACGATCCGATAACGGCCGATTTCTATGCCCGCGATCTCAAAGGCAAGGAGCTCGCCGAGTGGAAATTCCAGCGCTATATCCGCGACTATCTGATGACCGTGAAGAGTCTTGACGACAATGTGGGCCGTGTGCTCGACTATCTTGAAGAGCACGACATGCTCGACAATACTCTGGTGATCTATACTTCCGACCAGGGATTCTATATGGGAGAGCACGGATGGTTCGACAAGCGATTCATGTATGAAGAGTCGTTCCACACTCCGCTGATCATGCGTATGCCCAAGCGCTTCGAGCGCCGTGGTGATATCACCGAAATGGTGCAGAACATCGACTACGGCCCCACATTCCTCGATATCGCCGGAGTGGAAAAGCCTGCCGACATGCAGGGTGAAAGTCTTCTGCCTCTGCTCGAAGGCAAGCATCCCGCCGACTGGCGCGACGATCTCTATTATCACTTCTATGAATACCCGGCAGAGCACATGGTGAAGCGTCACTACGGTGTGCGCGACAGCCGTTACAAACTCATCCATTTCTATAACGACATAGACAAATGGGAGCTGTATGATCTTCAGGAGGATCCTTATGAGATGAACAATCTCTACGGGAAGCCGGGCATGGAGGAAGTGACAGCCCGCATGATGAAGCGGCTCAAGGCCGCCCAGGAGAAATATGATGATCCTATACGCGAAAAATTTCCCATAAATTAATACTCATGAACAGAATAACAAGATTATCTGTCGCAGCTATGCTGGGAGTTGCCTCTGTGGCGACACTCGTGCAGTGTAAATCTGCTTCCGACGAAAAGTATTTTGAAAAGGTAGCTCCGCTGCCTGCCGACGCTACCCTCGACGAACGTGTCGACATCGCGTCGCGAACCGTGCCAACGGCCAATCAGCTTGCCTGGCAGGATCTGGAACTGACCGCTTTCCTGCATTTCGGCGTCAATACGTTTACCGACCGCGAATGGGGCGACGGCAAGGAGGATCCGGCTATCTTCAATCCGGCCGAGCTTGATGCTGAGCAGTGGGTGAAGACGCTCAAGGACGCCGGATTCAAGCTGGTGATACTTACGGCCAAGCATCACGACGGTTTCTGTCTGTGGCCTACGCTAACCACCGACCATTCGGTAGCTTCCTCGAAATGGAAAGACGGCAAGGGTGATGTCGTCAAGGAGCTTCGCGAGGCATGCGACAAGCATGGCATGAAGATGGGCATATATCTGTCGCCGTGGGATCGCAACTCACCCAAATATGGCGATTCCCAAGCTTATAACGACCAGTTTGTAGCCCAGCTTACAGAACTTCTGACCAACTACGGCAAGATCGACGAAGTATGGTTTGACGGCGCATGTGGCGAAGGCCCCAACGGCAAGACGCAGGAGTATGACTGGCCCCGCTTCCGTAAGGTGATGGAGCAGCTGCAGCCCGAGGCCGTGCTTGCCATTACCGGCGACGATGTGCGCTGGGTAGGCAATGAGGGCGGCGTGGGCCGCGAGACAGAGTGGAGTGTAACGCCCCTGATGCCTTCCATTTTCCCGGAGTCAAACGCTTATAACGATTCGCTCGGCATCAACGCCATGGCCAAGAATATCGGCGACCGCGAGATGCTCGCAAATGCCAAAGAGGTGCGCTGGTGGCCGTCGGAAGTCGATGTGTCGATCCGTCCGGGATGGTTCTACCATGATTCTGAACAGCCCAAGAGCCTGGCTCGCATGGCCGACATTTATCTGACGTCGGTAGGGCGCAACTCCGTGCTCCTGCTTAACATTCCTCCCGACCGCCGCGGTCTGATAGCTGATGCCGATGTGGCACGTCTCAAGGAGTTCCGCAAGTGGATCGACGATAACTTTACAGTCAATCTTGTAAGTTCGGCCGATTCGGCCTCTATGTCGGCCGCTTTGCGTCCGCAGACAAAAGTCAATGCAGTCGTGCTCTCCGAGGATATCCGCAAGGGTCAGCGTGTGGAGAAGTTTACAGTGGAAGCTCTTACCGACGGCGCCTGGAAGCAGGTGGCCGAAGGCACGACAATCGGTAACAAGCGTATCCTGATGATGGATGATGTGGTGGCCGACAGCCTGAGGCTCAACATCACTTCGACCCGCAATACGCCCCATGTGCGTCCCATCAAAGCCTACCGCGTGATAATGCCTGACGATCTGGCCGCCCAGGAGACGGAGTTTGCTGTTGTCGGAAAATCTACCGCCGAGGGCGCCGCTCTGACATGCGATGCCGGCCGCGATGTAGAGATGGCCGGATTTATCTACTCGCCTGCCAAGGGTGCGGCTCCGGTGTTCAAATATGTAGCTGAAGTGAGCGCCGACGGAAAGAATTGGCAACAGGTGAAGACAACCGGCGAGTTCGGCAATATATTCAACAACCCCATACCTCAGCGTGTGGTGTTCAGTCAGCCTGTCAAAGCCCGCTGGCTCCGGATCGTCAGCAAGGACGATGATCCCAAGGCTTCGGGCAAGCTTGAAGCGCTCGCGGTGAAGTGATCGGCTCTGCGGTATGAACCGCGCGGACTGATCCATCCGTTAAAGAATAAAGCCCCCGAGGAACGGCAGCCTGCCTTCCGAGGGGGCTTTAAGTGTGCAAGCAAGTATTAAATAATGTGAGATACCGGGCTGATAATTTGCTATTGAATGAAATAGACATTAAATTTGCAGAAACAATTTCAAGTATAGCTATGAATATTTTAGTGACCGGCGCCAACGGACAGCTTGGGACAAGTCTGCGGAAATCATCGGCAGCCAGCGGCGACCGGTATATTTTCACCGATGTGGCCGAACTCGACATCACCGATGCAGAAGCTGTAGGACGCATGGTGTCTGACAATAATGTCGACGTGATTGTCAATTGTGCGGCCTATACCAATGTCGACCGTGCGGAGGATCAGCCCGAGCTTGCCGAGCTTCTCAATGCCACTGCGGCAGGGAATCTGGCCAGGGCTGCAAAAGAGGCCGGCGCCTCTCTTATACATATATCGACCGACTACGTGTTTGGAGGCGGTCGTGGCAACACTCCCCGCGACGAGGATGAGCCGATGTCGCCGACAGGTGTCTATGGTGTCACCAAGATGCACGGCGAGCAGGAAGTGGCCTCGTCGGGATGCAAGGCCATCGTCATCCGCACGGCATGGCTTTACAGCGAATACGGCAAGAATTTCGTCAGGACGATGATGAATCTGACCGCCACGAAACCTGAACTGAAAGTCGTGTTTGACCAGTGCGGCACCCCTACCTATGCCCAGGATCTCGCCGATGCGATATTCGCCATCATAGAGAAGCGCATGATCGACGGCCATGAGGGTGTCTATCATTATTCTAACGAGGGAGTGTGCTCCTGGTACGATTTTACCAAGATGATAGCCGAAGAAGCTGGCACGACAGGCTGCGACATAGAGCCGTGCCATTCCGACGAGTTCCCCTCTAAGGTGGTGCGTCCGTCGTATTCCGTGCTCGACAAGACCAAGTTTAAGCGCACATTCGGCATGAAGATCCCCTACTGGACCGACTCTCTGAAAAAATGCGTAGCCAATCTGAAGAATACCGATTACTGCAGTTAACCTAAAGAATACCGATCGATTATGAATTATAAAAGGAATGTAATGATAACCGGCGGCGCCGGATTTATCGGAAGTCATGTCGTAAGACTCTTCGTCAACAAGTATCCCGACTATCGGATTGTCAACGTCGACAAACTGACTTATGCCGGCAATCTCGCCAATCTCAAGGATATCGAGGATAAGCCCAACTACGTTTTCGTTAAGGCCGATATCTGCGATTTCGAGGAGATGCAGCGAATAATGAAAGAGTATGAGATCGACGGCGTGATACATCTTGCGGCAGAGAGCCATGTGGACCGCTCGATCAAGGATCCGTTCACATTCGCGCGCACCAACGTGATGGGTACCCTCTCGCTCCTTCAGGCCGCAAAGCTCCAGTGGGAATCGACACCCGCAGGATATGAGGGCAAGCTGTTCTATCACATCTCGACCGACGAGGTGTATGGGGCTCTTGAGCTGACCGACCCAGAAGGGATACCTTCACCCTTCACCACTACAGCCTCCTCGGCTGAGCATCATCTGGCGTTCGGCACGGAATTTTTCCTGGAAGAGACAAAATATAATCCACATTCGCCATATTCGGCCGCCAAGGCTTCGAGCGACCACTTCGTGCGCGCCTACCACGATACCTACGGCATGCCCACCCTCGTGACCAACTGCTCAAACAACTACGGCCCCTATCAGTTCCCTGAGAAGCTGATACCTCTGTTTATCAACAATATCCGTCACCGCAAGCCGCTCCCCGTCTACGGCAAGGGTGAGAATGTGCGCGACTGGCTCTTCGTCGAAGATCACGCCCGTGCCATCGACCTCATATTCCATGAAGGTAAAGTGGCCAACACTTACAATATCGGCGGCTTCAACGAATGGAAGAATATCGACCTTATCAAGGTGATCATCCGCACCGTAGACCGTCTGCTCGGCAATCCCGAGGGATACAGTGACGGGCTGATCACCTACGTGACCGACCGTGCGGGTCATGATCTCCGCTATGCCATCGATTCGCGCAAGCTTCAGCGCGAGCTCGGATGGGAGCCCTCCCTGCAGTTTGAGGAGGGAATCGAGAAGACTGTCCGCTGGTATCTTGACAACCAGGAGTGGATGGACTTCATCACTTCGGGCGAATATGAGAAATACTATGATGATATGTACTCCAACAGGTAACGACCGCCTGCAAATACCTATCGGCGCATGAGCGCCGACAAGCTTTGGAACCGCGAATACTGGAAGGTGATGACGAGCAATTTCATGCTCTTCTTCGCCTTCTATATTCTTACGCCGCTTCTGCCGATATATCTCGACGCGCAGTTCGGCGCCGACAAGCACATGATTGGCGTGGTGCTGTCGGGTTATGTCGTCGCGACATTGCTCGTTCGGCCTTTCAGCGGCTTTATAGTCGACACGTTCGACCGCAAGAGGGTGCTCGTGCTGTGCTTCTTCGTGTTCTTCATCCTTTTTGCCGGATATGTAGGCGCCGGCACTCTGCTGATGTTCGCCATAGTGCGCACGCTTCACGGACTGCCGTTCGGAGCCGCCACAGTAGCCAACTCGACTGTGGCTATCGACGTGCTTCCCGCATCGCGGCGCAACGAAGGGATAGGTTATTATGGACTGAGCAATAACCTGGCCATGGCCATAGCTCCGTCGGCAGGTATCTGGATCTATCATGCCACAGGTCGTTTCGATCTTCTCTTCTGGCTCGCTCTGGCTATCGCTTTGGCGGGATTTGTCTGCTCGTCGAGAGTCAGGCTGCCACAGCGGCGTAAGGTCGAGGGAAAGCCGAAGCTGAGTCTCGACCATTTCTTTCTTGGCCGGGCATGGCTGATGGCTGTCAATATATGTCTCTTCGGACTCTGCTGGGGCGTGATGAGCAATTATGTGGCCATTTATGGCCAGGAGGAGCTCGGCATCACCGACGGAACCGGCATATTCTTCATGATACTGTCGGCCGGACTGGTATGCGCTCGTCTGATAGGCTCGCGGGCTCTCCGCCGGGGAGAAATAGCCCGCAGCGGACTCCGTGGGGTGGCGTTCTCGACACTCGGATTCGCTCTTTTTGCCGCCGGAGCGGGCGAGTGGAGCTACTATCTGTCGGCGCTGCTGATAGGTCTTGGCAACGGGCAGATGTATCCGGCGATGCTCAACATGTTTATCGGCATGGCGCGCCACGACCAGCGGGGCACAGCCAACTCCTCAATCCTTATTTCATGGGACGCCGGGATGGGCATCGGCATACTGCTCGGCGGTTTCCTGGCTCAGTATATGAGCTATTCGGCGGCGTTTATTGCCACGGCCTCCGTGCAGGCAGCGGGTGCTCTCCTTTATGCTCTGGCCACATGCCGCTTCTTCGAGAAGCGAAGGATCGCTGAGTGATCAGCGCCTGAAAGTGATCGCTATGGTGATGAGCGTCAGCAGTTCGGCGGCAGGTATTGCGAGCCAGAGTCCATCGTTGCCTATCGCGGCCGGGAGAAATATAAAAGCGGGTATAAGGAAGATGATGCCGCGCATGATGGTGTAGAGCGTGGATCTTGCCGCTTGCTCCACACTCTGATAATATCCGATCATGACGATGTTGAGCGAGAAGAACAATGAGCTGAGCCCGAACAGAGGCAGTCCGTGTACGGCCAACCCGAAAGCAGTCGTGTCGGAGGGAAGGAATATAGCCGCGAGTAGCGGTGCTCCGAGCCACATGACGACCGTCACCGCTGTGCCGCATATGGCGCCGGTGATCAGCGAGAGGCGCAGTGTCTGGCCGACTCTGTTGCGTTTGCCCGCGCCGTAGTTGAAGCTGATGATCGGCTGCGCCGACTGCGCCACGGCATTGCTCAGGGAGAAGATCAGCGGGAACAGGTAGCACCCTACCGAGTAGGCGGCCACGCCATTCTCGCCGAGTCTCGATATGAACACATAGTTGCCTGTGACGATCATCACGCCTATCGCAAGCTCCGTCACGAATGTGGCGAATCCGATCTTGGCCATGTAGCCGACATTGCGTATCGTCAGCAGCAGTGATTTGCGCGATGCTTTAAGCCGGTAGAATTTCAGCGTCGACGAGAATTTCAGGAAGTAAGTCAGCACGAGGATGCCGCCCACGATGCACGATATCGAAGTGGCTATCGAGGCTCCTGCGATCCCCATTCCCAAAGGAAATACCATCAGCCAGTCGAGAAAGATGTTCAGCACCGCCGAGGTGATCTGTATCGCCATGGCCATTTTGGGCGATCCGTCGAGACGGATGAGCATCATGCCGACGCACTGTATGTAAAAAAAGAAGAATCCCGGCAGGAGCCACAGCAGATAGTCGGTGGCAAGCCCTTCGAGGGCCTCGGAGCATCCGGCCAGGTAGAGCAACGGCTTAGTGAAGAGGGCTGTCATCGCAATGATGATGCTGAAAATCACGGCGCCGGCTATGAATGCCTGCGTCATGATTATTCGGGCGCTCTTCACGTTGCCTTCGGCGAGCTGGATCGAGGCTATAACCGATGATCCGATGCCGAACATCAGTCCGACGCCGGTGGTCAGCAGAAACATCGGGGCTACTATGTTGATGGCTGCAAGTGCGTCGGGGCCCACACCGTGGCCCACGAACATGCCGTCGCAGATATTGAGAAGAGAGTTGAACACCATCGCGATGAGCGTAGGGAAAAACATGGTTCGGAACAGACGGCCGATCTTGCCGTTGCCGAAATCAAGGTTGTCGCGGTTCATAGCAGAATGATTGTAGAGTGAGGCAAATGATCGGATGAGATGTCGTTTGCCGCAGGTTTGTTTATAAAAAATCAGACAAAAAGAAAGCCGGTAAGAATCGAGGTTTTACCCGGTCATCTTATCCAGCTGGTGTCAGCCCTCCGATGAGGATTACAAAACGCGTCGCCTTTGAGGCTTTGTGACCGCAAAGTTAGCGATTATTCTTCTCCTGTGCAAATGTAGGATATGAGTGAACAGCCCCGAAGTTATTTGTCGGCGGCCGGAGTGTCGGTCGCACCCCAGCGTTGACGCTGGAGGTCGGCGGAGCGCTGTTCGGCAGGGTTGTCTGCCGGGTGCCAGAAAGTGGGATGGCCGGTGGTGTCGGGCATGAACTGCTGGCGGACGAAGTGGCCCGGATAGTCGTGGGCATACTTGTAGTCGTGACCGTAGCCCATATCCTTCATGAGCGATGTCGGCGCGTTGCGAAGATGAAGCGGCACGGGCTGATTGCCGGTGGAGCCGACCATCTGCAGCGCTGAGTTGATAGCCATGTAGGCGGAGTTGCTCTTGGGAGAGGTAGCGAGATAGATGGTGCATTCTGCGAGAGGTATGCGCCCCTCGGGCCACCCGATCTTATGGATTGCGTCGAATGTGGCGTTGGCCAGAAGCAGGGCGTTCGGGTTGGCCAGGCCGATGTCCTCTGCTGCAAGTATCAGCAGGCGGCGTGCTATGAATTCCGGCTCCTCGCCCCCTTCAATCATGCGGGCGAGCCAATAGATCGCTGCGTCGGGGTCGGATCCGCGCACCGATTTGATGAATGCCGATATGATGTCGTAGTGCATTTCGCCTCCCTTGTCGTAGGCAGCGGGGTTGCTCTGGAGGCGGCTGGTGACGGTGGCGTCGTCGATCACGATGGTGTCGGCAGGCGCAGTCGACTGTTCAAGCAGGTCGAGTATGTTGAGAAGCTTGCGGGCGTCGCCCCCCGCGAAACGGAAGAGTGCGTCGGTCTGCCTGACGTCCACTTTGCGGGCCGACAATATTTCATCGCGCTGGAGAGCGCTGTCGAGCAGTTTCTCCAGATCGGGAGCCTCAAGCGGCTTGAGCGTGTAGACCTGCGCGCGCGACAGTAGCGGACGTATTACCTCGAATGAGGGATTTTCGGTGGTGGCGCCTATGAGTGTGACAGTGCCGTTCTCGACGGCTCCGAGCAGACTGTCCTGCTGCGATTTGCTGAAGCGGTGGATCTCATCGATGAAGAGTATGGGCCGTGAGGTGGCAAACATGCTCGCCGCCTCGCGGTTACAGCGGTCGATAACTTCGCGCACCTCTTTTACTCCCGAACTTACTGCCGATAGAGTGAAAAACGGGGCCTTGACGGTGTTGGCGATAATTCTGGCGAGCGTGGTCTTGCCCACTCCGGGAGGCCCCCATAATATAAAGGATGCAATGTGTCCGGTCTCGATCATGCGGCGGATGATCGATCCGGGACCGACGAGATGGGTCTGTCCGATGTATTCGTCGAGATTCTGTGGCCTTAGACGTTCGGCGAGAGGCTGCTGCATAGACACTGTCGTTAAGCTTGTTTTTCATACAAAATTAGCATATTGTTGGCAAAAAATCGTGTTAATAGAGTTTAATCTCGGCAAGGGTGACACAAGTTTGAAAAATATTGTATATCTTTACAACGCCATGCAGCAGGTCTTGCCGGAACTGTCGGTTCAGGAGACCGAACATAACGGCGTCGGCATTGTTAAAACAATAAGCAGACAAAGCGGTGACTTACGGATCGCTGAAGTCGGGCTGAAAGGTTTAACATATAAATAATAATAAAGAAAATGAGCACAGACAACAATTCTACGGGCACTCCGAAAACGATGCGCACAATATTCGGCATCGTGATGATCATCGTCTATATCGGTGTGGGAATTTTGTTTCTCACGGGCTTCTTTGCTCCGGTCTATGGCAGCTGGGAATGGGTCCGTTGGGTAGGCGGCATCATCTTCATAGTGTATGGCGTTTGGCGCGCTTACCGGCAGTTTGCCGGAGTGGATTCGCCCTACTGACGTAAAACATTACAATTTCTGTCGAGTGAAAGTATCATCAACGATCATGAAATCCATTAACCGGCTGACTCCGGGAGCTCTGACTCTCGGAGCGGCTCTGCTTCTGGCGGTAGCGGCTTCGTCGTGCGCCAAAGAAGTGAAGAGTACGGCATCGTCGGGTATCGCCCAGATAGCGTGCGACGCCAGTTTCGAGAATATAATGAGCCAGGAGATAGACGTGTTTGAATACATCTATCCCAAGGCGAGCATAATGCCCGTATATACAAGTCAGAATGCTGTGATCGACAGTCTGCTCGACGTCAGCAAGACGGCCGACACGCGTCTGGGAGTGATCACCCGTCCGCTGACAAAAAAGGAGGTGGACTATCTGAAGTCAAACGGGCGACAGGTGCGTCAGAGCATGATCGCCGTCGACGCGCTTGCGCTGATCGTCAATCCCAAAAACAGCGTGACGGTCCTCAGCAAGCCTGAAATAGCAGAGATCCTGTCGGGTAAGCTTACCGAATGGAGTCAGGTAGTCCCGGGCAACGATCATCTCGGTAAGATCGAGGTGGTGTTTGACCACCAGGGGTCGTCGACGGTACAATATATGCGCGACTCTCTGCTCAACGGCGGCCAGTTCGGCCCGAACGTGTTTGCCCAGCAGACGCCTCAGGATGTGTTCAAGGCTGTCCGCGACAACAAGAACGCCGTGGGTATAATCGGCGTCAGCTGGATAAGCTCCGATCTCAAGACCCGCGAGATGAACCGCGAGGAGTTCGCAGCCTCAGTGCAGAGCAACGACTCGGTCAGCAACTCGGCCGATATGCGTTTCAGCGAGGATGTGAAGGTCATCAAGGTTCGTGGCAATGACGAAGTGACGGCCTATATGCCCTATCAGCTTTATATCTTCGACGGCTCATATCCTCTCTACCGTCAGATTTACATGATATGCACTGCGACCGGAGGCACCATAAGCCATGGATTCTACTCGTTTGTGACGGGTTTCCACGGCCAGAAGATCATGATGACCACCGGAGTGCTTCCCAAGGTGGTGCAGCCGACTCTGGTCAACATCAACTGAACGTTGTCGACTGCAAAACATCTTTCGACCCACGGCAATGGGAAAAGCGAATGACTGAAAACAAACAATAATATAATCAGTAATAAACCAAGTCAATGAAACTGAAATTACTTTTCGCAGTGCTCCTCGGCGGAGCCCTGTCGGCAGCCGCCCAGGGTGGCTACCAGGATGGCGTTGACAATTACAACGCCGGACGTCTCGACGTGGCCAAGACCATCCTCGAGAACACAATCAACGATCCGCAGACCAACAAGTCGGTGAGCTACTTTTATCTTGGCTCCATTGACTTCCAGAACAACGAGATCGAGGCAGCCAAGGCCAACTTCGACAAGGGCGTTTCGGCTGATCCGGCCAATGGCATGAACTACATCGGTCTTGGTGAAGTCGCTCTCAAGCAGGGCCAGAAAGGCGCTGCGGAAGATTTCTTCAAGCAGGCCATGCAGACCAACAAGAAGAACACTGCTCTTGTAGCCGAAGTGGCGCGCGCCTATTACAACGTTGACCCCGTGGCTTACGCCAAGGAGCTCAACAAGTATCTTGACAAGGCTCTCAAAGACTCGAAGAACACCGAGAGCGCGGCTTTCGTGCTCCAGGGCGACATGAAGGCAAAAGAGGATCCGGGCAATGCGGCTTCGTTCTATGAGCTCGCCATCGAGGCTGACAAGAACAAGAACGTAGTCAACCGTGAGGCTTATGTTAAGTATGCCAACACCTACTTCCATGTGGCTCCCAAATTTGCCATCGAGAAGCTTGAGGAACTCAACAAACTGGAGCCCAATTCGGCTCTGGCACAGCGTGAGCTCGCCGAGAAATACTACGACAACTCGCAGTTCGGATCGGCTTGTCTGCAGTATGGCAAATACCTCGAAAACCCCAATCATTTCCAGAAGGATGAGCAGCGCTATGCCGGTCTGCTTTATTCGGCAAAGGAATATGACAAGAGCCTTGAGGTGGCCAACAACGTGCTCTCGAAGGATCCGGCCAACTTCTATATGTACCGCATCATCATGATGGACTATGCCGCCAAGGAGGACTGGCCTGCAGCAGAGGCTGCCGGAGCTAAGCTTTTCGGTCATCCCGACGCCCAGTACATCCCCAACGACTACATTCTCTATGGCGATGCTCTCACAGAGCAGGGCAAGTATGACGAAGCTGTCAAGACTTTCGAGCAAGCCATATCGCTCAATCCCGACAAACCCGAATTGATGCCGAAACTCAGCCTCGTCCACGAGCGTTCGGGCAATCCCGAGAAGGCTATCGAGGTGATGAAGCAGTATCTCGACGCAGGCAACGGTTCGGTCAACGACGTAGTCAGCATGGGTCGCCGCTATGCCGCTCTTGCCCGCAAGCTTGAGAAAGGCAATCCTGAGCGCGTGGCTGCTGCCGACGAGGGTCTTAAATATTACGGCATGGCCATCGAGCGTGTCCCCAACAACGCTACTCTCTACCGTCTGAAAGGCGAGCTCCTCTTTGCTCGTAATGATGACAAGCCCGACGCAGATGTGGCAGCCGCTTACGAGAAGATGCTCGAACTGCTTAATGAAAAGCCCGAGAACCGCGAGTCGCAGATGGCATCATACCGTGCTGCAGACTATATCCTCGGCATCTATTATTTCGATGTTGACAAGGCCAAGGCCAAGACATATCTTCAGGATTATCTGACCATCGATCCCGAGAACGAGGATGTCAAGGCTCTTTATGACGCTATAGGAGAATAATCCTACTGCGACAACGATAAACAATATCGCCGGGCACACGCGCTGATGTGTCCGGCGATCTTTTTGTCTTTTTACCCGACTTGGAGAGAGATCGGCTAACGAAATGCTGAGGTCAGCCGAAGCGGCTTATTTTCAGAAGGGTCTTTTCGTCTACGATCTTTATCGTGCGTCCGTCCACGACGATGATCTTCTCATTGCCGAAGTCCGTCAGGGTGCGGATGGCGTTGGCTGTGGTCATATTCGACAGATTGGCGAGATCCTGACGTCCCATGTATACCCTGATGGTAGTGCCGTCCTCTTCATATCCGTAGCTGTCCTTCAGTGCTATGAGAGCCTCGGCAAGGCGTCCGCGAAGATGCTTCTGGGTGAGGTTGACGATGTTGGTGTCAGAGCGCCCGAGGTTGTGAGACAGCTCCCGGATGAAAAACCAGGCGACCTGGATATTATTGTCGATAAGTTCTTTGACCACCGTCATCGGTATGGACCCCAATATTGACGGCTCTATGGTCGCCGCAGTCGAGACGTAGGGCTCTTCAGCGAAAAATGCCCGATAGCCGAAATATTGCACAGGGCGTATGAGGCGGAGTATCTGGGTCCGGTTGCCAGCTCCATCCTTGTAAAGCTTCGCTTTGCCCTTGAGGAGACACCAGAGAAATTCAGGCGCCTCGTTTTCGGCATATATGATCTGATTCTTTTTGAAATGGTGGATTGAAAAATTGTCGGTGATCTTACGCTTTTCGTCCGCGTTGAGTATGGTCCAGATCTCCGACAGGTCTTCGCTCATCACCTTTTCAAGAGCGGCTCTAACCTTGTTCATGTCACTGATTGGGTGCTATCCTATATGTATATATTATGTGTAGTAGTGTTAGCAAAGTTATGTATTTTTTTTGGAATATTGAAGGTTTTTCTGCTAAAACTGAAAAATAGTATCTTTTTAAGCATGATTTTTAAGCATATTGTCAGCCTGTCACATTCGGATGCCGGCTTAGTCGGTGCAAAAAAAGATCTCCTGCCGGCGAAAGTGGCCGGGCAGGAGACCTGATTGGTATGAATCAATGCGGTCAGTATTCGCCGTAGACAAATGGCGATTCAAACTGACTGAGCACCGGGTGACGGGTGTCTTTATCGGAGAGAATAGCCGACGACGGATCGATGCGCCAGTCTATGTCAAGCTCCGGGTCGAGTAGCGAAATGCCTCCGTCGGCCTGCGGGGCATAGTAATTGTCGCATTTGTACTGGAAGACCGCTGTCTCTGACAGGACCGCGAATCCGTGCGCGAACCCGCGCGGCACGAAAAACTGCAGGTGATTGTCGGCGGTCAGCTCAACGGCCACGTGCTTGCCATAAGTGGGGGAGCCGCGCCGTATGTCGACCGCCACATCAAGAACTGCGCCTTCGACGCATCTGACGAGTTTTGCCTGGGTGAACGGCGGCCGCTGGAAGTGCAGTCCGCGCATGACTCCGCGGGATGATTTGCTCTGGTTGTCCTGCACGAACTCTATGTCGCGGCCAATAAGACTGTTGAAGTCGCGGCGTGAATAACTTTCGAAAAAATAGCCGCGCGCGTCGTCAAACACTCGGGGCTTGAGTATTACTACCTCGGGTATCGTTGTGGTGATGATTTCCATGTGGGTGGCAGTGAGGGTTAGTCAAGATTCTGCATGCCGGTGCGGTCGAGCTCGTCGATCACTTTCATGAGATAGCGGCCATACTGGTTTTTGAGCATCGGCCGGGCCAGCTCGACCATGCGCTCGCGGTCAATCCATCCCTGACGGTAGGCAATGCCTTCGAGACAGGCGATTTTAAGGCCCTGACGTTTTTCGAGCACTTCCACATAGATCGAAGCTTCGGCGAGGCTGTCGTGGGTGCCTGTGTCGAGCCATGCGAATCCGCGGGGAAGTGTGCGTACGCGCAGGTCGCCGGAGCGCAGGAATTCCTGATTGACCGATGTTATCTCAAGCTCTCCGCGTGCCGACGGCTTGATGGAGGCTGCCACATCCACCACCTTGTTGGGGTAGAAATATAGTCCTACCACGGCATAGTTGGATTTGGGATGCTCAGGCTTCTCCTCGATGGAGAGGCATCGGCCCGATTCGTCGAATTCTGCTACCCCGTAACGTTCGGGATCGTCGACCCAGTAGCCGAATACGGTCGCGGTGCCGCGCTCTGCGTCGGCCACGGCGTCTTTCAGCAGGCGTGAGAATCCGGCTCCGTGGAATATGTTGTCGCCCAGGACGAGGCAAGCCGAATCGTCGCCGATGAAATCGCGGCCGATGATGAAAGCCTGGGCCAGACCGTCGGGCGAGGGCTGCTCGGCATATTCAAGATGGATGCCATAGTCGCTTCCGTCGCCTAAAAGACGCTTGAATCCGGGGAGATCCTGAGGGGTGGAGATGACAAGTATGTCGCGTATGCCTGCAAGCATGAGCGCCGATATGGGGTAGTAGACCATAGGCTTGTCATAGACCGGGAGGAGCTGCTTGCTGACTCCTTTGGTTATGGGGTAGAGGCGAGTGCCGCTGCCGCCAGCGAGTACGATTCCTTTCATAATGGTGCAAATATAGCAAACAATTCCCGTTCAGTCAACCCCCGGAGACGCTATTTTGCACGATATCCTGAGATTATTCTCCCACCTACTCTCCCAACGTGAATCTGACGCCCAGATTGAGGTTGAAATTGAGCGGTTTGTCGCTGTAGACTGTCGGTATTTTAGTGCCGTCGTTAAAATAATAGCTTACCCCCGGCTCTGCAAACAGGCGCGCCGCGCCGGCAAGGCGGCACTGCAGGCCGGCGCCGACATTGACCGACCATTGCATAGGCCGTTCCGAAAGAGATTCGGTCGTAGTGCCGTTGGGGACGTGGTCGAAAATGAAATGTTTCTCAATACGCGCCGACACGCATTTTTCGGCCAATACTCCTGCGGAGGCATACAGGCCGATGCGCCCCCACGACAGGATGCGGTATTTGATGTTGAGCGGGATGCCGATGTAATGCAGCCGCTGGCGCCCCTCATAGTAGTTGTGGTCGCTTCCTTCTGTAATGTCTGACGACAGGTAGGCGTAGCTGATGCCGCTTTCGAGGGAGATGCGCCTGTTGAGGGAATAGTCGACGGTTATGCCGGCTCTGACAGGAATGTTGTGTCTGACCTTTGTGTCGAGCCGTCGGCCTTTATTGAAGAGCATAAGTCCGAGCATTGGGGTGTCTTTCCACGAGGCATAGTCGGCGCCGAGTGGCGCTCCAGAAAGATAAGCCGGCGAACGTCGGGTCGACATTGAGCCGGTGGCGCCCGAGCTGAACATCGCTATCGAGAGATTGCGGGCTGATTGACCGATCTTCCGCCGATTGTCGGCTGCGCCTCTTCTGACAGGGAGCGGGGAGGAGGTGTGGGCCCGTTCGACGGAGTGTGTGGACAGGCTGTCGTTTCCATCTGTCACAGGGATGGCCGCCGGCATGGTGCTGTGTCCGGTGCTTGAAGTGTCGGCCGTCCCATGAGGCTGTTCGGTGACCTCGGCGAGAATCTTTTCTGAAGTCACTGCCGTCGGTGTCGGCTGCGGAGCCTGAATGGATGCGGGCTGTTTGCTGATAATGCCGGAGGGAACATCGTGCTGCGTCGGATACGATGCTGTCGGTGCGTGGGCTGACATCATCGGTCGAAGATCTGTCTTCTTGTTGCCGTCGAGAAGATAAAAGCACAGAGATATCGCCAGAGCGAGCATGGCTGCGGCCGCCAGGCTTCTTCTTACCCGGATCAATATCGTGCGGCGTCGCGCCGGCCGTTGTCCGCCGGCCGCTGGAGCCAGCTTCTCTTCTATGGCTTCCCACAGCCGGTCGGGGGCGTCGGTTTCGTATTCCGACATCCTGTCGTGGATCTTATGCAGCCAGTCTTCGTTCATATTGATCAGGGCGATTATATATTGGTGGATAAAGGATTGTGATATTGCCTTATTTTTGAGGCAAGCAGTAATTTGGCTCTATGGAGCTGCGAGGCTGAAGTGCTTTCTTTTATGTTAAGAAGAGAGGCGATCTCTCTGTGGCTTTTATTCTCGATGACATAAAGGTTGAAGATAGTGCGGTATCCGTCGGGGAGTTCCCGAATCATTCGGAAAAGCTCCGCCGAAGGTATCGAGTCGACATCGGGTTCCGTGTCGGCCTGATCGTGATCCGGCACTGATATCCCGACGAAGTCTATCCGTTTGTCGCGTTGCAGATGTTTCAGCGCCTCGTTGACGGTCACTTTCGTGATCCATCCCCTGAGGGATCCTTTGCCGCGGTAACCGAATGATGCGATTCCCGACATTATCTTCAGGAAGCTCTCCTGAAGCACGTCCTTGACATCCTCACTGTTGACGACATAGCGGGCGCAGACGGCGGTGAGATAGCGTATGTGTGTGGTGTACAGCTGTCTCATGGCATCCGGGTCGCCCTGTCGCAACAGACTGACAAGTCGGAGTTCGTTGTCGGGTTCGTCAGGCATCATTCGCTCTTTGCGCTGCGTGGATATTGAGTTCTGTGTCGAGCTTCGGACAGATGCTTCAGGTAAATGCGCTCATCTGACGGATCGTGAGTACAATATGCCGGTCGGATCGACAGCAGCCTGTCGCCGCATCTGCAGGTCGAATTCCGCCTTTTTTTCACCGGTGAATGATCTCCACTTGATTTTCAGTCTGACCTTGTCGCCGTCAGTGCGCCGGAGGCCGTTGAGGTTGAAAGCTACAAGGACATCCCCGGGCTGGCCGTACAGATCGCCTTTGGCATCATGTCTTAACTCCATTTCGAACGGATCGTCGGGGTTGATGCCGGTAAGCAGGTTTATGGCATGGATAGAGTGCGGGTCGCTCCAGTTGGTGCGTACGCGAAGTGTGAGGTAGCCGTCCTCCGCCACAGTGACCCAGTCGTTGATTATTTCTATCGGGTCGTTGCCGAAGATCTGCGTGTCGTTGTCGCCGGTTACCGTTACGGGAAGTTTGGTGCGTATGCTGTCGATCCAGTTGACCTCGACACGGATCGTAGTTTTCTCGTCTCCGGAATCTCCGGCGCGGGTATACAAAGGTGTCTCGGTATAGTTTACGAGAGCGCGCACCTCCTTGCCGTCAAAAGGGGCTTCGGGCATGTTGGTCGGCAATAGCGTGGTGACGTCGTCAAGCTGCATCACCCAGCTGCCGTCGTCGTTTGGACAGACGGTCACCAGTGCGGTAGGGCTCGCGAAATCGAGAGTGTCATCGTTGTCACTGCACGATGACAGGATCATCGGAAGTGACAGCAGTACGACCGCGGCCGACATGAACAAGTGTTTTTTCATTCTGTAAAATTGTTTGGTTATTCTGCTCTGTCAAATCGGCAGGTCGCGCAAATCTTGCACGGGTCGTCGCGATTTAACAAAACTTAACCTGTCTCGGCAAGCAATCAGGCGGTGTGTCAGAAAACAATCTGTCATGACACACCGCCTGATATTTGAGATCGACGGGAGAGACACCTCGCGGTTCGCGCCTTATTCGGCCGGCAAGGTAAACATGTAGATATTTCCTCCGAAGTCGTTGGCCACAAGCTTGTCGCCGCTGATGGCGATGCTGCTGAATACGGGCGCTCCGGTTTCATGACGCCATTTTACAGCACCGTCGGCCTGGTCAAGTCCATAGAGTGTGCCGTCGGATGCCGCTACATAAATGATGCCACCTCTGGCCACCGGACTTGATTCGACAGTGGAGCTTTCCGGACGGGTGTAGGGGACGGTGTAGACCAGAGCGTCGCCGGTCTTTGCGTTCCATACAGGTTCGAATGTCTGGGCGTCAATAGCGAGCAGGCCGTCCTTTGACGTGCCGAAAACGAGCTTCCCGTCGATGAGGAGGGGAGTGGAAGTGGCGTCGACAGCCACCGGGAGTTTCCTACGGGCGATGATTTTGCCGCTGCGGGGCTCGATGATGAAGAATGAGTGATTGGAGACGATGTAGATCAGTCCGTTGTAGAATGCCGGAGTCGCTCCTCGGTCACGCAGTCCCTCCTCGCTCAGGCTCCACAGTTTTCGTCCTGTTGATGCGTCGTTGCCGTAGAGTGCGTCCCACTGTACGGAGCCTACCACAACGCCGTTGCCGACTGCGAGGGTTGACGTGGTGCCCTCGCGGCGTCGCCAGTCGGTGTTGCGCCAATGGATTTTCCCTGTGCGTGCATCGAATGCCGTCAGTCCTTCGCCGGAGCCGGCAAACACTGTGTCGCCTCTTGCGGTCAGGCCGTCGATGAGTCCGGGGACGGGTTGTATCGGCAGCTGGCTCTGCCAAGCTATGCTGCCGTCGGTGCAGTCAATGGCGTAGACCATGCCGTTGACGTCCTGGGCAAATACTTTGTTGTCGGCCACGGCTATGCTGTTTTTGACCGATGCTGCCACAGGCCGCTTCCATGCTGTCTCGCCGGTATTGGCGTCGATGGCTATCACCGCCGCATTGCCCCGGAGGTCTTCGTCGGTAGTGGCAGTGAATACTTTGCCTCCGTGTATGACTGGCGAAGTCATATATATGTTGGCGCCGGCATTGGCGGTCCATTCAAGCCTCGGGAGGCTGTCGGCGCAGGCATCCGCGGCCGGCTGATAGATGAAGTCCCGGCTTGCAGTGGCTGTGGCGCCGGATTTGAAGCGCGCGGTTACCTCGGCGGTCAGCTTCTTGCCGGCATAGGCCTCTTTAAGCGGCAGACGGGCGGTCCAGGTCCAGTCGGTGGCTTGCCGTAGCTTTATATCGCGGGCTATGGTCTTTCCGTCGGCTGTAAGAGTGCAGCTTGCCGAGATAGCCGGGGAATGTGAGGAATAGGCGTTGACCGTGAGGGTGGGGCAGGCGGTGGTTCCCGCTGGCGACGCGATGGCTATGTGGTCGTGGATATAGGAATACCGAAGATCGGTCGTCGGCTCGCCGTTGCGGTCAACATTGATCACACGGTATGCGCTCGTGGAGTGGTCAATTCCCCCTTTGTCGGGAGTGGAGGTGCATACGCTCAGGATCTTTCCGTGGCGCAGTTCATGGTTGATGTGCCAGTGGCCGTAGATCCACGCCTTGAGGTTGTGGTCGTTGAGACATATGCTGTCGGTCTTTCCTTTGATCACGAATTCATTTCCATAGGTCAGTATGTCGTGGTTGAAGGCATAGACCGGTGTGCCTTCGGGTATGACGGACAGATCGTTGCGCAGCCATCGCGCCACATCGTCGCGCGTGTATGACGGCTTGCGGTCTCCTCCCCACATGGGAGTCACGATGTAATGGGCGTTGCCTGCATTGAAAGAGTAGAATGTCGGGCCGTAGATGTTTTCGAAAAATTCTTCGCCATAGGAGCCGTCGACCAGATCGTGGTTGCCGATACAGTAGTAGACCGGCAATCCCATGTTGTCGGAATTCATAAGCTTGATATGTTCGGTCATTCCGTTCTTGTAACAGATATCGCCGGTGTGGACCACGAAAGCCGCTTTTTCGTTGGCTGCGTAGCGGCGTATGTCATCGACCCATGCCTCGTTGCCTGATGTGTTGAAGATCTCTGTGTCGGTCACCTGGATGAAGCGGTGAGAGCCGTCGCGGGAGGCGCCGTCGTCATAGCGTGTGAGGGCGAAATCATAGAGTGCCGTCGCCGGCTCGATGCGTAGATAGTGATTGCCTACAGTCTTGTAGCCCGAAGGGGATGATACGGTGACAAATCGTTGACTGGCATGGCCGGGGAGGCTGAAATGCCCCTTGGAGTCGGTCAGCACTACGTTGAGTCCGTCGCTTACGGCCACATTGGCGATAGGGCGGTCGGATTTGTCGAACGAGCCGTTGGCATTGCGGTCGTCAAACACGCGGCCTTCCAGGTTGGCGTGTGCGGCTGTGACTGACAGGCATGTCAGAGCTATCGACAGAATTGCTTTTTCTAACATGATGGATGTGATGAACAGTTGGTGGAAGAATTGAATGATCTTATGCAAAGATACTTACTTCCTCGGGATTGCCCAAATCAATGTCGCCGGTTTTGGACGGCGTTCCGTTAAAGGTAGGGTATTTGCTGTTGTAGTTCCGAAATATGCGCTGTCTGCGATTGCGAGATATACCGCGGGGATATAAATATGTGGGTGTATATAAATAAAAAGCCGGGAGGAATTTCTTCCTTCCGGATTGTAGCGTTGTCAGCTTCAGATACTCAATTTGGTCAGAGTCTCGATGCTCGGATTCATGGCGACGATCCGTCCCTCGGGATTGATCAGAAGCGTTTTGAATCCTTCGGACAGCCGATAGTCATTGATAATACGGTTGGCTTGGCTGCCGTCGACATGGATGTGGTTCTTCGTGCTAAGATTGTCTCTACGCACTATCTCACGAAAGAGGCGCTCGCTACGGTCGAAATTGACCGACAAGAGACAAAATCGTTCTTGCGGAAGCAGCTTTGATGCTTCGTCATACTGGCGTGCCCTGAGTCGGGAATCGGCGTCGGCCGACGACCAGAATGTGACGATCACATAGCGTCCCTTCAGCTCTGCAAGCGACATCGTCGTGTCGCTGTTTTCGATGGTCATCGAGGGTGCGCTATAGCCTTCGGCGGCTTCAAACACACGCTCGGAATAAGCGGAGACTGAAATGACAAGAACGGCGAAGAGCACAATGATTTTCATTGTTTTCTTCATTGTCCAGGTTTAATGTTACACATAAGACAAGCTGCCTGAAGGAGGGTGGCGTCACGGTTTCACTTGTGTGGTGTGGCCGTGTCAGAAAGCTTGTCCCGCCGATTTTCGGCGTCATCTGCAGGCGACTCTTCGCCTGCTACCTTTCTTAAAACACCGCAAAGTTACGAATTTGTTGCGTGATATGCAATTCCCGGGGTGTGCCGGAGTGTCACGATCGGTCGTCACATGGCTTGTGGCGCGGGATTCGGGCTGTTGTTAAATTTGGTTAATGCAGGGCGCTATGGCGCATATCTCGCCTCGCGCAGTGTCTGATCCGCGAGGTAGTAGGCTGGTTGCAGCAGCGATGCCACGGCCGCATCAGGATGCGAGTCAAGGTATGCCTCGGCTATGCGCCATCCGATGAACCGTCCGGCAAGGGATGGCGCCCTTTCGCCAAGCACCGAGGCCGAAGCTCCTTCGCGTAGCATCGCGTTGGCCAGGCGGACCGAACGGTTGAAAAGCATGTCGGAGCCGACCATGCGTTGCCATATCTCCTTCTCGTCGCGGCTCAGTCGGTCGAAGTCGTCCTCGGGAATGCCGATGGCTTTAGCCGCGTCGCCGGGCATCAGCCGTGCGAGTGCGGAGGCGATCCCTCCCTCGTAGAGCATCCGTTGCAGGAGAGTCGGCGAGCCCGGTGTCTGAAAGGGATATGCGGCGCGTACTGTCGCCTCGGCTATGTCGCGGGTCATCCGCGACGGTTCCTTGCGTGCCCGCTGGTAAGCCGCAAACGAGCTGTAGCCGTCGTAATCCGATCCGAGATAGTGGTTGAGTCCGATGATGACAACGCTGTCCCTGCCTGGAGGAATGATGACCGACTGGGAGTAGGGTATGACGGTGGCGTAAATCCGGCGCATCAGCTGCGCTTCGGGCAGTGTGGCGGCGATATTGTCGTATAATGCATTGATTTCATCAGTAAATGCCGAGAGATCGGGCATGATCGAGTCGACATCATGGCCGAATACCCTCATGGCCTCGGATTGACCGAACTGTCGGGCGAAAGTCCGCCATTCTGTCGTGTCGCTGCCCGCGCCGAATGCGATCATCATGGAGGATGCTCCCCCGGGGGATGAATTAAGGGCATCGGCCGAAGTGAGTCTCTCCACGCTCACCCGTCCGGCGGCCGAATCGCGGCATCCGGCGACAAGCAATGGCAGGAGCAGTAGGATGATTATCGGTTTCATATGGCCAAAGTTACGCAAAAAAGTAGACAACTTTGGCTCCTTAAGCCGATTTTGAGGTGAATATGGGCAAAAATGGCCGATATTTACTAACTTTGCGCTTTAATTGGTGTTGCCGCCCCCGACTGCCGGGTGTGGCAACTGAAACGGAACAATTCAATTGACGCTAAATATGCACGGAATAATCCGCTTTATATCGGTCGCTCTGGCCGTCGCTATAATGTCGCTGACGGCTTCGGCTGAAGATTTCATATTGGTCATCGACGCCGGACACGGGGGCACCGACCATGGTGCGTCAGGCATCATAACCCGCGAGAAGGATATCAACCTCGCCGTCGCAAAGAAACTGGGGAAACTTGTGGAGGACAACTGCAAGGATGTGAAAGTGGTCTATACGCGCGATGACGACAGATTCGTCACGCTTCAGGGCCGCGCCGATATAGCCAACAAGGCCGGAGGCGATCTGTTCATATCCATCCATACAAATGCCATTGACAAGAAAGCCCGCAATTACCGGACTGTGGCCGGAGCGTCGGTATATACTCTCGGTTTCCGCCGCACGGAGGAGAACCTTGCCGTGGCGATGCGTGAAAACTCCGTCATGAAGCTTGAGGATGATTATACCACCGTCTACGAGGGCTTCGATCCGTCGTCGACCGAATCCTATATCATATTCGAGATGAGCCGCAACAAGCATGTGGAGCAGAGTGTTGCGGCGGCACAGGCCATTCAGGAGGAACTGATAGCTTCGGCCGGACGCCGTGACAGAGGTGTACGGCAGGCCAATTTCTGGGTGCTGTTCAAGACGAGTATGCCGGCCGTACTGGTAGAGCTTGATTTTATCTGCAATCCCGTTCAGGAGAAATATATGGCATCAGACAAAGGCCGCCAGCAGATGGCCGAGGCGATCTTCAACGGCTTCCGTGAATACAAGCTCTCGGTCGATCATCAGAAGGCTACTCTCAAAGGCGAGACTCCCGACCGCCAGAAGAAGACAATGCCGCGTCAGCAACGCCGGCTCACCCCGGTGGATCCTCCCGTCAGGGAGGTGACTCCTCCTGCCGGTTCAGCAGACAGTGACCATTCAGGCAAGGATGGGACTTCGGCCGACGATGTGAGCGCTGAAAAAATCTCCACGGCATCGGACAGCCATGACGAGGAGCCAGCTGCCAGAACGGAACGGCGCATCATATACAAGATCCAGTTTATGACCGGCATGAAAAAGCTGGGCAAAAAATCATCGGAGTACAAGGGCATGACTGATGTTGACGTGTATAAGGAGGGTCGTGTCTATAAATATACGGTAGGATCCTATGATTCGTTTGATGACGCTCAAAAACGTCTGAAAAAAGTGAAAAAGCAGTTCCCCGACGCGTTCATCATCAAGACATGCGACGGCAAAAGAGTTAAATAACACAATCATATAACGATTTAATACAATCTTCCCTACAATGAAAACAATGCAAAAGAAGGAGCTGATGATCGGTCTGACCGTGTTGATCACTCTTCTCATACTCTTTTTCGGCATAGATTACCTTAAGGGTGTCAATGTGTTCAAGGCTGCCAACTATTATTATGCATCATATACCAATGTGGCCGGACTCGCTCAGTCGGCTCCCGTGACTGTCAACGGCTATAAAGTCGGGCTGGTGCGTGAGATAAACTACGAGTATGATAATCCCGGCCATGTAAGGGTGGAACTGTCGCTTGACCGCAAGCTGCAGCTTCCGGTAGGCACGGAGGCCGTGCTGGTGACCGATATGCTCGGCACCTCTTCCATCGAGCTTAAGATGGGCCGCGAAAGCCAGATGCACAAGGTCGGCGATAAACTTATCGGAGCCAATGCGGCCGGACTGATGGACAATGTCACCAAGGATCTGCTTCCTGCGGTGAGCTCGGCTCTTCCCAAGATCGACTCGCTCCTGACAGCGGTCACAGCCATAGTGTCGGATCCGGCGCTCCTTGGAGCCGTGAAGAGGCTCGACGCTGTGATGGCCAATCTCGAGCGGAGCACCTCGGCTCTGTCGTCGACAATGGCCCGTACGCCTGCGATCGCCTCGGATGCGCAGACGACAATGGCCAATGTGCGTCAGATCAGTTCCGATCTGACCGAAGTCACGGCCGCCATCCGCAAGATGCCGCTTGACTCTACCATGGCCAACGTGCAGAGCCTCACCGAACGGCTTAACCAGATCTCCGGACAGCTCCAGAGCCGCGATTCTTCGCTTGGCCTGCTTCTGAATGACCCGTCGCTCTACAATTCCCTCAACGCGGCTGTAGGAAGTCTTGACTCGCTTCTTCAGGACGTAAAGCGTCATCCTAAACGCTATATCAGCATCAAACTTCTCTAAGCGTAGCGGCGCCTGTCGGTGAGTCTGTCGCTTATTTGGACTGATTATAAATAACGATTGAGGAGGGCCGGCCTTTGTGCCGGCCCTCCGCCGTTAGCTGACAAGCCGCCGTTAACATTTCCGGCATGCGGTGATGGCGCGTGTTCCTTTTGAGAGAGGTAGCGGTTTAACGCATTGATGGTCAGGATGGTGCGTTATGTGCGTAAGCCGATTGATGTAGGCTGTGCCTATGCTCGCTGTAAGCGGCTGAGAGTCAGTATAGTTGAAAAATACTTATGATTTGCAAATAAAAAAGCCTTTGTTTTTGTCTTTTTTTTGCCCCAATTTTGCATCCGGTAAAAGAGCGCACGCTCTCCTCTAATCAATTTCATAAAGCAACAAAATGGAGCAGAATCATACGCAGATGTGGGATAATTGTCTTGAGATTTTTCATGACAATCTTCCCAAGGAGCAGTTTGAGGCCTGGTTCAAGCCGGTCACCTCAATCAGCTTCACCGACGGAAACCTGAACATCAGAGTGCCGTCGCAATTCTTCGTAGAACAGCTTGAAGAGCGCTATTTCAAGCTTATCAGCAAGACCCTTCATAAGGTCTACGGGCCATCGGTGAAGCTTTTTTACCACTTCGACCAGGTTTCCGATGATCCGTCCACTGCCGTCACGATGGAGAGCTCCAATCCGTCCACGGCTGTAGCTCCGGCTCCGGGAGCGTCATCCAACCCTTTCGCTCCGAAGCCCCAGCCGGCTGATATTGATGCGCAGCTCAATCCCCGCTACACGTTTGAGAACTATTGTATCGGAGTCAGCAACCGTGTGGCGCGCTCTATCGGCGAAGCCATCGCATCGGATCCGAAGTGCAAGACGTTCAATCCCCTCTTTATATTCGGATCGCCGGGCGTCGGCAAGACCCACCTGATACAGGCCATAGGCATACGCATAAAGGAGCTCAACCCCATGCAGCGGGTGCTTTACGTGACGGCCCGTCTGTTTGAAAGCCAGTATACGACGGCTCTCCGCAGCGGCCGCATCAACGACTTCATCAACTTCTACCAGAGCATCGACGTGCTCATCCTCGACGATATACAGGATCTTATAGGAAAGACGAGCACACAGGGTACGTTCTTCCATATATTCAACCATCTTCAGCTCAATCAGAAGCAGATAATACTCTCGTCGGATACACGCCCGTCGATGATGGAGGGCATGGAAAAACGCATGCTCGACCGGTTCAAGTGGGGTATGACGGCCGAACTTGAGAAACCTGACTATAATCTGCGACGTGAAGTGCTTGAACGCAAAGCCATGCAGGATGGACTGGTGATCCCGTCCGACGTGCTCGATTTCATAGCCGGCAATGTGACTGAATCCATAAGGGAACTCGAAGGAATCATGGTGTCGCTTATAGCGCATGCCACCGTGCTTGGCCGCGAGATATCAATCGATCTCGCCCGTAAAGTGCTCGGCAATGCGGTGAAGATCAACCGCCGTCAGGTCAATTTTGAAATGATAGCCCAGGAAGTGAGCGCCTACTATAAGATAGAGCCCGACCAGCTGTTTACAAAATCGCGCCGAAGGGAGATATCCGATGCCCGTCAGATGGTGATGTTCCTGGCCAAGAAACATGCCAAAATGGGGCTGAAGGCAATCGGTTCGCGACTGTCGAGAACCCACGCTACGGTGCTCTACGCATGCCGCAACATCGAGGAGCGGCTGCCGCTTGAAAAGCGGCTGCAGGAGGATCTCTCGAAGCTCGAATCGGCCATACTCTCCTGACCGGCAGCGGCGGAAAGCTGCCCCGGATGGGGGGAAGACGCCTGTGTCGACATTTCGGGGGCAGATGTTAAAAATGCGTCCAGTGCAATTCAAACATTTGCAGTTCCCGCTTAAAAAAGCTAATTTTGCACGGATAATCAACGTATACTAACAGTTATATGTCAACAATCATATCATTAGCAAACTATTATGCAGATGCTGGCGGATCGGGCCGGCAGGATTGTCGACAGGTCGGCATTTCGATGCCGATAGGCGTTGAGAATAACAATGCCGACGCGCAACTCGCTGTCAGCGAGTGTGTCGCGTATGGGGGGGGTGTTTCCGGTTGTAAGTCGGTAGTTATGCCGACGGTTTTCAGTAGTTTCAGTCTGCTCATCGCTTCTGCGGTGGGTCGTTTTCGTATGTCTGATCCGTTCAGGGCAGTGGATTGTTTTTGTCTTGAAGCGGATAAGCCAACCAGTAACAACACAGCATCATAATCCGGTCAGCTTTTACAGCTGACTATCCTGTATATAAATAAGTGGGCGATCGACCCGAGAGGAAATGCCGCCCACATCCCTGTAAAAATTACACTTGGAAGAGCCAACCGTGAGGTCCGCTCTTTTTTATTTTTTTACGATTATTTTTATATCCCGGTGATTTTAGGTAATTTTGTGGAACAGGAATATTTACAATTTTTAGATATGAGACCAATCCTTATCGTGGCCGCTCTGGCGGCCGCTCTCTCGGTTCAGGCTCAGGATGCCGCCAAGACCGATTCAGTAGAGGGCTTCAAGTTTACCGACGTCAAGACGGTGAAGACCAATCCAGTGCGCGACCAGAACAAGTCGGGTACATGCTGGTGCTTCTCAAGCAATTCGTTTTTCGAGAACGAGATTATCCGCAAGGGTGGCAAGCCGGTGGATCTCTCCGAGATGTTCGTCGTATGGCACACCTATGATGACAAGGCCGACAAGTATATCCGCACCAACGGCAAGATCAATTTCTCGCAGGGCGGAAGCGGCCTCGACGTCCCGTATGTATGGGCTGCCTACGGCATGATGCCCGAAGAGGCCTACAAGGGTCTGAACTACGGCGAGGACAATCACGTGCACGGAGAGCTTGAAGCTGCCATGCAGGGTTACCTCGGAGCTATCAACCGCAAGCCCAACCGCCGTCTCTCCACAGCTTGGCGCAAGGGACTGCAGGGTATCCTCAACGCTTATTTCGGCGAGATACCGGCTACTTTCGAATACGAGGGCAAGACTTACACTCCGCAGACATTCGCACAGTCGCTCGGCATCAACCCCGACGACTATGCCACATTCACGTCGTTCACCCATCATCCGTTCGACAAACCCTTTGTACTTGAAGTTTCCGACAACTGGCTTGCCGGACAGTATATGAACGTTCCTTTGGCCGACCTCAAGGCTATCGTGGACAATGCCATCGACAAAGGCTATTCTGTAGCATGGGCAGCCGACGTCAGCGAGGGCGGATTCAAGTGGAAGGAAGGTTTTGCAGTTATGCCGGCCGACAAAGATGAGTCTGACCTCGAAGGGACTGAGCTCTCGCGATGGGTGAAGCTCTCTGATGCAGAGAAAAACCGCGAGAAATTCGACGTAAAAGGTCCGGTCAAGGAGATTGAAGTGACACAGGAGATGCGTCAGGAGATGTTTGACCGTCAGGAGACTACCGACGACCACGGAATGGTGATCGTAGGAAAGGCCACCGACCAGAAAGGCAACGAATACTACAAGGTGCAGAATTCCTGGACCGACAAACAGAAATATGGAGGCTACTTCTATGTCTCGATGCCCTATTTCCTGGCAAAGACCATGGATATATATGTCAACAAGGAGGCCGTGCCGACCGCTATCCGCAAGCGCACCGGCATCTGATCGCTGACATAGACGAAATCTGAAAAAAGACTGCGTTGCGCCTTGATGAAGGTTGACAACGCAGTCTTTGTTTCTGGGGGCGTCTGCGGCGCAAGATGTCACTCGGTCATTCTGACGATGTCGTCGGCCAGCTCTTCGCGGAGCAGCGTTGCATCGAAGTCGGAGGCCCATTTCTCGCGCGCTCCGAGGCGCATGCGGCTGTAGCGCAGCTGTGAGTCGATGCACGGCATGATGCCCCGTATGAATTCTTCCTTACGGGGGTTGGCGGCGAGCAGTATCCCGCAGTCATCGTCGATCATTTCCGACAGGCCGCCGACGTCATTGGCTACAACGGGCACTCCGTGCATGAGCGCTTCGCATACTGCCACAGGACATCCTATGCTGTCTTCGGCAAGAAGCAGCATCCAGTCGATGCGTCCGGTGGCATATAGTGCGTGGACGTCATCGTTGCTGACCGCTCCGGTCAACTCTACGTGGAGCCACCGGTTTGACGGCATGCCAGAGAGGGTCTTTTTCAGGTCGGAAAGGCGCGGGCCGTCGCCGACGATGACCCATCGCACCGTTTTTTCACGGGCAGTGGCGAGTGCGTCAATGAATTCCGCCATCTGATCAAAGCGTTTGTCGTCAGAAATAGGGCCGACGGTCAGAAATGTCAGCTGCGAGTGCATCACGTGCGGCGACGGAGTGGAGGGATGCCGGTCGATGCAGCCGAGACGCCGTGTCTCGATATGGATATGCCGGTCGGTCGAAAGACGTCGCCGCACTACCTCGGCAGTCTGGTCGCTTGCGGTGAATATGGCCCTGCATCTTCGGCCCGTGAACAGCCGCAGCTTGCGGTTGCCCCGCTGCAGATCGTCGGTGTGGGCGCGTGTGACGATGCGCAGATGCAGCCTCCGCGAGGCAAGCGCAAGGCCCGATGTGAACGGATTGAGCCGGAAAGTATAGAATACCGTATTCTGCGGCGTCAGTTCGGGATTCCTTTCAAACCAGCCTTTGATCCAACGGCTGAAAGCGGCGGCCTGCACTGCATGGCTGAAGGTTTCCCGGCTGTCTGTGCCGCTGACAATCCATCTTGGCAATTCTCCCGAGAGTATGGCCTGCCATAACGGCAGTTTTCCGTCTGTGCCGGTTGCATCGGCGAGTTCGTCGCAGATCTCGATCTCAGGGCGCCGTCGGCTGTCGTAGACATCGCCCATGCGCCGTCGCGGCATCACTATGACGCGTCTGAAGCGCGTGGCCAATGCGTCGATCTCCGGCCTGACGAGCACGCTTTCAGGATGCTCGCAATAGGGATATGCATCGGTGAGAACTACGATTGTGGCTTCTGAATGAGACGTATTCATGGTCGTAGTGTCTGATTGCTGACGTTGAATTATGGGGGCGTTAGTGATTATCAGGCGAAATGTATGAGCATGAACGACGATATCACCATATATATGAGCATGCCGATGATGTCGTTGGTGATCGATATGAAGGGGCCTGTGGCAAGAGCAGGGTCAACCTTGAATTTTTCGAGGGTCAGGGGCACGAATGTGCCGAATACCGACGCGAATATCACTACCGACATCAGAGAGAACGATACGGCCAGGGTGGTGGAATAATGGCCGGGCCCAAGCTTCATGATGTTGTAGACCAATACCATAAGAGAGATGATAAGGCCGTTGATGAGGCCGACGCCGAGCTCTTTGAGCAGCTGGCGCCCCGATTTGCGCAGGTCGAGCGAGCCGTTGGCCAGGCCCTGCACCACGATGGCCGACGACTGTGTGCCGACATTTCCGCCGGTGCCTCCGATGAGTGGAATGAACAGCGCAAGCGTCGGATCGACCGACAGCCCCTCCTCGAAGTGGCCGAGGATTAGCGAGTTGCCGATGCCTCCGAGCATGCCGATCAGAAGCCAGGGGAGGCGCGCCTTGGTCTGGGTGAAGATGGTGTCAGAGGTCTCTACGTCGCTCGAAAGACCTGATGCCAGCTGATAGTCGCGTTCGGTCGATTCGCGCACCTGATCCATCACGTCGTCGACGGTGATGCGTCCCACGAGGCGACCGATGGAGTCGACCACCGGCATCGCCACGAGGTCGTATTTCTCGAAGTCGATAGCCACGTCGTCGATAGGCGTATCGGTCTTCACCGACGCCGGGTTTTCCTCCATGACATGGCGTATTTTCGATACCGACGGGTGGGTGATAAGCGTTTTCAGGGGTAGAATGCCACGCAGACGGTAGTCATTGTCGACCACATATACGTTGTAGATCACGTCCATATCCTCGGCCTGCATGCGCATCTGCTTGATGCATTCCGGCATGCTCCAGTTTTCGTTGACCACGATCATCTCCGTGCCCATGAGGCCGCCGGCGGTGTCCTCGTCGTATTTCAGCAGGTCGATGATGTCGCCTGCCTGCTCTACGTCGTCGATATGCGAGAGGATCTTGTCGCGGTCCTCCTCGTCGAGTTCCTGGATGATGTCGACGGCGTCGTCTGTGTCGAGGTTTTCGATAAACTGCTTGGCGATCTCCTCGGCAGGCATCTCGCTGAGGAGTTTGCGGCGATCGTCCTCGTCGAGCTCCATGAGCACGTCGGCCGCGATCTCGTCATCGAGCAGCTTGTAGAGGAATTCCTCCTCCTCCAGATCGAGCTGCTGATATAGCTCGGCTATGTCGGCGGGATGCAGGTCGGCCAGCTCCTTGCGGGCCGCCTCTTCATCGCGCTCCGCGATTATCTTGCGGATGTGTTCCAGATATTCGGGTGTGTATTCTTTCATTCTTTAGCAGGGCGGAGTGAGGCTATGAAATTGGTCAGTTCCACGAAGTCGGCCACCGTCAGCTGCTCGGGTCTCATCTGGCCCAGCGGCAGGCAGTCGGGCGTCTGGGCCGAAGGCAGAAGCCCTCGCAGAGAGTTGCGGAGAGTCTTGCGGCGCTGGCTGAAGGCTGTCTTCACCACTGTCTTGAACAGACGCTCGTCACATCCCAGATCAGTGACGCCGTTGCGTCGCAGCCGTATCACTCCGCTCTGCACTTTGGGAGGCGGATTGAACACTCCCGGCTCAACGGTGAACAGATATTCCACGTCATACCAGGCCTGGAGCAGCACGCTGAGTATGCCGCGGGTCTTTGTCCCCGCGGGAGCCGCAAGCCTTTCGGCAACCTCCCGCTGGAGCATCCCCGAGCAGCATTTCACCTGGTCGCGGTATTCGAGCACATGGAAGAATATCTGCGATGAGATATTGTAGGGATAATTGCCGATCACACAGAACGGCTGCCCGTCGCCGTAGACCTTTGCGAGGTCGAGGCGGAGAAAGTCGCAGTCGATTATGCGGCCGTCGAGATCCGGGAAGTTGCGGCGCAGATATTCCACGCTCTCGCCGTCGATCTCCGCTACTCTTACATCGTGGCCTCCTTCTATCAGATACTGGGTGAGCACTCCCATGCCGGGCCCCACCTCCATCACCGGCAATCCCTTGTAATCGTCGAGTGTGGCGGCGATGCGCCGGGCTATGTCGAGGTCGGTCAGGAAGTGCTGTCCGAGGGCTTTCTTGGGTTTTACTTGCTGGGCCATAGGTAGTGCGGTTTACTTCTGCAAAAATAATAATTATTTGTGTAAAAATCGAAATAAATCTGATCATCGCTGCCGTCGGCGAAAGATAGCGGCGGATACGAACGAAGGACCCGACGGCATGCGGCCGGCGTGTCCTTCGGTTTTATTACGTGAGGCGTGCGGTCAGCCGTTTACGGCCTCCGTGAGATTCTTGAACTGCAGTATGTAGTCGTCGGCAGTCGTGGCGTCAAGATGGGGTATGAAGAAGTTGGCGTTGAGCCGGGCGGCTTCGAGGCATGTGCTGATGATCACCATCGCGGGCTGCGCTACCGACGATGCCATCGGATCGTCGAGATTCACGAGCGCGCTCATCGGCTTGGTCAGGTCGGCCGCAAGGCGCGCCGTCTGCAGATTGGCCTCGGCGCACTCTTTGAAAAGAGTATCCTGCTCGGCTTTGTCGGCTCCGACTATTGCCGCGTTGAGCGCTTTGCCGGCCGAGAAGCAGCGGTTGGCAGCCGCTTCAAGCTGTTCTTTGAGAATCGACAGTTGTGTCTGGAGCAACTGGGTGGCCGGATCGTCGGCCTTGAGCTTCTCCGACTTGATGGCCGAGGCGACGGCGAAGAGGCCGAGCGACGCCTGGATGGTAAGCACTGATGCCGTGGCTTCTCCGGGTATGGTGAGCAGCGACGCGTGGCTCAGATGGTCGGTGAATTTTCTGAAATTAATGTTCTGTATCATGTTAGGTTCGGATTGGAGATCGGTTGACGTGTATGTGAAATGGCCGCACTTCCGTTGCCGGATGCGAACCATTTATAATTAAACGCAACCTATCCGGCAAAAGTTGTGCCGGAGCATAAAAAAAGAGTCGGCATCCTGATCGGATCCGGCTCTAAGTGTCTTTGTGGATTTCGCGAGTGGATTACTCGGCAACAGCTGCAACAACAGCGGTGTCGGTAGCTACGGTGTCGCCGCTGACAGTGTCAACGATGGCCTCGGTCTCAACAGCAACAACTGCCTCAACGCTATCAGTAGCTGCGGCCTCAGCCTCAGCAGCGTTCTTGTTTCCGCAAGCGAAGAGCGATGCGCTGAATACAACAGCGAGCATCAGAACTAACTTTTTCATTTTCTTTCGATTGATTAATAAAACATTCTTTAGCTTCAAAAACGCTGCAAAGTTACAGCAAGTTTAGAAACTGACAAACTTTTTTGCAATTTTTTTTGCCCTTGAAGCGACTTTTTTAACGAAAGTTAATGCCGAAGGGGCGGTGATATGAACGTAAGCTTATGTCAGTCAGCTGGTTCATTGCTCGGCGCGTCGCTCTGCGGCGATGGCGTTGGCGAGTGTGACTGCTTTGGTGATATGGTCGCAGAGGTTGCGTTCGCCTATCAGCCGCTCCACGTAGGCGTGTTCGAGCACGCGGTGCACGTTCTCGTTGACGCCCGAGAGCACCACGTCGATACCCTCTTTCTGCGACGACTGGATGAGGATCTCCAGGTTGTGCACTCCGGTGGCGTCGATGAAGGGCACCTTGCGCATGCGGATGATTCTCACAAGGGGCTTCTCGGCCATGGTGGAGCGCATCAGCTCGTCGAACTTCGTGGCCACGCCGAAGAAGAACGGGCCGTCGATCTCGTAGACCTCCACGCCTCTGGCCACGTCGAGCACCTCGTGGGTGGTGGCCTCCGTGCCCTCGGCCACGTCGAGCTGCCCCGAGTAGGCTCGTATCTGGGTATTCTCCATGACGCGGCGCAAGAAGAGGATGATGGCAAGCAGCAGGCCGATCTCGATGGCTATAGTCAGGTCGAAGATCACCGTCAGCAGGAAGGTGACGGCAAGCACTGTGATGTCGCTCTTGGGGTTCTTGAATATGGCTCTGACGGTGCGCCAGCCGCTCATGTTGTACGACACCATGATCAGCACGGCCGCCAGGCATGCCATGGGCACGAGGTTGATCATCGGCATCAGGAAGAGGAATATAAGCAGCAACACCACTGCGTGGATTATGCCGGCCACCGGCGTGCGGCCGCCGTTGGTGATGTTGGTCATAGTGCGGGCTATGGCTCCGGTCACCGGTATGCCGCCGAAAAACGGCACGGTGATGTTGGCCAGTCCCTGGCCTATCAGCTCGGTGTTGGAGTTGGTGCGCGACCCGGTGACGCCGTCGGCCACGGTCGACGACAGCAGCGACTCGATGGCGCCCAGTATCGCGATGGTGAATGCCGAGGGGAGCAGGGCGTTGATGGTGGCCATGGTCAGCTCGAAGCCGTGGGGCTGGGGAATGTCGGTGTCGAGAGCGCCGAAGCGGTCGCCTATGGTCTCGATGCTGATTCCGTCAAGACCGTTGAGGAAATAGACGGCTACTGTCATGACGATGATCGAGATCAGCGCACCCGGGAGCTTCTTGGAAATGCGCGGCGTCAGGATGATGATCAGCAGGGAGACGATGCCCACTCCGAGGGTGATCCAGTCTGTCTGTTGCAGATGGGTGAGATACATACCCCATTTGGGGAGGAACTCGCTCGGCACATCGCGCAGCCCGAGGCCGAGGAAGTCGTTGATCTGCGTGGAGAAGATCGTCAGGGCAATGCCCGCCGTGAAGCCGACCACTATCGGGTAGGGGATGAATTTGATGACCGTGCCGAGATGAAACACTCCTAAAAGCACAAGTATAAGGCCGGCCATGAATGTGGCGATCGCCAGACCCTCAAGGCCGTATTCGGCGATGATGCCGTAGACTATCACGATGAATGCGCCCGTGGGGCCGCCGATCTGCACGGAGCAGCCGCCCAGCGCCGACACCATGAAGCCGCCGATTATCGCCGTGATGAGGCCGATTGTCGGGCTGACGCCGCTCGCTATGCCGAAGGCTATGGCCAGCGGGAGAGCTACGATGCCCGTGACAATGCCTGCGGTGAGATCGCTTTTCAGCCGCTTTACGGAATAGTTGCGGAGAGTTGAGATCAGTTTGGGTCGGAAATCGACCGGTCCGGATAGATTCATACTGACGTTGTTATGATGATTGTTATATTATCCTTATTTGCTTTTTCCGATTTTGAAGCCGCAAAGTTACGCATTTTTTAACAGATTGAAGCATACTGTAACTTAATTGCTACACTATGCTGCCTTGCGCAGTATGGATATGGAAAGAGCGACTTGCCTTGTCAGGGGGGCAGTCGCTCTTCCGATTAAAAAATGATTGGCTTGCCTGTTACTTCTCGCGGACGGGGCGGATCTGGCGCCCGGTGTTGTTGTAGGAGTTGCCGGTGGCGGTATGGCCGAGATGGGTCGACTTGGTCTCGGTGATACCCATGCCGTTGTCGCCTCCGAGGCTCTTGTCGGTGCTGAACATTCCCTTGATGTTGTAATAGGAACTGAGCCAGCCATATCCTCTGTATGAGGGCTCCGGGTCGGATATGTCGGCCTCCCATATGGAGCATGAGCGATTCATGAAGGTGCTCAGATAGGGCAGGCAGTACTGATGGTAAGCTTTGCCGGTCGCCGGGTCCTTGTAGCTTTCGCCGGCAAGGGGCGACAGGAAAGGCATAGCCGGGAGTGTCACCGTATGGTCGTCGTCGGTCAGGCCTCGGATCTTCGAATCGGCATCCTTATAGAATGTATAGCCATAGCAGAGATGGCTCTTGAGCTGCATGTAGGTAGTGTTGACATACCCGAATCGGTCGTCGACCGGGCTATAGCCCAAGGCGTTGTTGGCATTGAAATACTCCATTGCGCGGGCGGGTGCGACAGTGAACAGAGGCGGACACGGGTCATAAATCGTCTTGACCACATTCCTGCCATGCTGCTTGTCGAGATAGTCGGAGCTGTTTTGGCCTATGCACCACAACTCGGAATGGAATACCATAGGCCGATGATCCAGATATGTTTCGGTAAGTGAATTGCCTGGGCGTCCTTTTGTACCGAAAACAGGTAATCCATAATCATTGGTTCCGATGCTGCTGGAAATCTGAACAGGATTGTTCTGAATTGTTGTCGACGGCCCGATCCACCACGTCATTCCGCGGGTATGCGAGTGGGTGGCGCCCGGATTGTCTGTGTTATAGCAGAACGGAATGGCCCATGGCAGCATAGCAGACCATTTCAACTCCATCTGGGTATAGAAGTAATATCCATCGGAGAGCTTGTAGATCGTGCCGTCTACGTTGCTCGTCAGCTCCTCGTTGTCAAACGTGCGACGGGTGGAGTATGTCGCGCCGTAATATGAGTTGTCGAGCAGGAACGGTTTGCTGAACGGCGTGTGGACAGCTTTCATCAAAGGATCCTTGCGGCCCCAGTTGTAGAACGGTGCTACTCCGGTTTTGGTCGCCTCGTAGGGATCCTGCTCGATATAATAGTAGTTGGGCGTCGTGCGGGTTATCGATGTCCCTTCGTGACGGTGTGTCTGCACGGGGCGCCACATGATGCGTCGCGGATTGCCGCTGTTGTCGTCGCCGCGGTCGGGACGGTGCCACCCGAGGTTGAAGCACATCATGTCGAAGCGTTCGTCGTGCTGCCAGCTGGTTTCTACCGGTACTTTCACGCTTACGGTTCCGTTGTCGACATACGGGTCATAATCGGTGGTCCATATATGCCAGCTCAACAGGATGGTGCCGTTTTGGTCGCGGACGCCGAGAATCGTATTGCCCTGGTCGATGTAGGTCGGATCCACGTAAATGGTCATATAATCCTGGTCGATCTTTACGATCTGTACGGCATATTGCGCATTGGAAGTGATCATGACGGCATCCTCGATCGTGGGCAGTTTCTCGCTGCTCAGAGTCTGTCCGTTGGATCCTACAAACTGCGGGTATCCGGTGGTTGGTCGTGTCTCGGTCCATGCTGTAGGATTGGATCCGCCATCCTTCAGGCCGTTGCCGTAGACCATCGGGAATTTATAGTAGCCGGGCTGATTAATTATGTAGCAGTTGGCTGAATTCTCGGAAGTACCGGTATGATTGAAGGAGTTGTAGACCGCGAGATTTACAGGCTCGTCTTCCGGACCGTTGATCGGCTCCAGCATCATATCCGAGTGGCCGCCCCATATCTGCGCCCCGTAGCGCATCACGTCGACATGGCCGTGGCAAACCTTGTCCTCTATGAAGTCGAGCGGACTGCCGAATGGATCCATCGTGCCGTCCTTATACCGGTATTCTCTGGGATACTCGCCATGCAGATCCGATCCGGGGACGTTGGGATCGGGCTCCGGCCGGTCGTAGGTGACCTTCACCCAGTCGGGCTTCTCGATGACCTGGCCGGTAGTGGCGTCATAGAATTCCGGCTCCCACGGGCATGGAATGATTTTCTGAATATTGGTTGTGCCGCGCTGATAGTAGATGGCGTAGCTGACCACTGTCTTGTTGTCGTAGCCGCCGGGATAGGGGTAGGCGCCTCCGGCCTTGACGAGCTTGAGCACGTATTCGATAGTCCAGGTGGAAATAATATAGGTGATCATTTCGCCCTGATGCCATTCGTCGGGGTAGCTGTCCGGAGGATTTGCCGGATCAAATTTATCGGCTGTCCCTCCGCCGTCGATATGCGCGTAGCGGGTATACGGGCCCTCTCCCTCGTCGAACGTCACTTCGAGGAGGGCGTCGCGGGTGAGGATCTGCGGCATAAGCAGCATCAGATACTCGTAGTCGATTATCTCCCAGCGGCACTGGTCGCCGTCGAGTTCGTTGGGTATCGGTTTGTCGAGAAGGCCGTGGCCTCTGGTAAACTCATATTCCACATAGTCTTTCTCTTCGTCCACTTCCCATGTGCCTTTAAGATGGACGTTGTTGTAGTCGGGCACAGGATCGCCCACTTTCACTTCCACTTCCCTGTCATCCTCGCTTGTCGCCAGATTGTCGGGCTTCTGGCTCCATGTGTATTTGCCATGGTCGCGCACGCCCTTGATCTTGACGCTCGTGATGCATGTGCCCATATAGTAGTCGTCGATGAGTATGCGCACTCCCGTCAGCAGGTGGTTGAACTGCAGAGGCACGGTGCGGGAGTAATCGGTGGGACAGGTGACGGCCGTAGCGCTCAGATCCTGCTGGTTCTTGGGATCGCGCGGCACGAGATAGTCCAGTTCAGGTGTGTTCATGCCATCGCGCTTCTGGTCGGGATCGAGTATCATAGGGTATTGTTCGCGCTCGGCCTGCGGGGTGCGTGCGGCGATGTCGTAAGGCGCATAGGCAAAGAAGCGTATGCGGTTGCCGCCGCCGATTATCTGCGTCCAGTAGTAGGTGGTGTCGGTCTGCCAGGCGGCGCCTCCTATGGCGTTCTTGTTGTAGCTCACCTTTTTGTCATACATCAGCTCTACCTTGTGGTTGTGTTCGCGATGCTCCTGGAAGCACTCCTTGTCTTTGAGCTCATCGTTGTTCTCGGCACAGGTGGTATAGCAGTAGCCGGTGACGCTTATATCCTTGTACCGCTCGGTGACGTTGCGATTGTCTACGGCATATCCGCGCGATGCCGCTCCGGCGCTCTTTTTGGCCGCGAGCGTTTCGAGCCGTTTCATCAGTTTCTCCGTCATGGGCTGCGCCTCCATAGTCACGCGTCCTACGCTCTCGTCTGTCCCGGAGGCCATGAGCGAGTAGGTGGCCGTGCGCCGTTCGCCCATGACCATATGGTCAGTGTAAATATCCTGATGGTATGATCCGGGATCTCCTTTCCCGTCTTTATTGATGTCGAAGTAGGGGAGCGATGTGGAGTCGCTGGGCGTGCTGACGTCGGAGTTGGCTCCGACTGTGACGAAGTAGCGCTTGAAGAGGCGGTTGTCGTGCTTGTTCTGGCGTATCAGTTGCCAGTTTTTGTCCGCGGTAGGATTATCCCAGTCAAACTGTTTCCAGTATTCGCTTGTCCCGACGCCGTTGTTCTTGCGCCAGTCTTTCTCAAGCCAGTCGGGATCGGTATTGGCTCGGCTCGCTTTCCACTCGTTGACCTCAGGCAGATTGAAGAGCAGATTGTCGGCGGGCTTCTCCTCCTCGGGGGGATTGTAGATCGCTTCGTCGGAGCATGCGCCGAGACCGGCGCATGTGGCCATGGCAAAGCTCAGGGCGATGAATATGTTGTGATGGCGTCGCATTTGCTTCTGTGGTGAATATGTAAGTTAAGTGGCGTTGATTATCAGATTTTCACTTTATGGGGTTTCGGAGTAAGCACGAGGTAGATCTTCGTGGGATCGGCCTTGACGGTGACGGTCGAACCGGTGGAGCGCACCGACGTGAGCAGGCGTCCCTCGATGGTGTAGACGCGTACCTGGCGCCCGGCGGCGAGGCCGCTTACAATTATGTTATTGCCGTCGGTAGTGACAGTGACGTCGTCATTGTCACTGCCCGGGCGGTCTATTCCGCTCGGCAGATCGGGGAATTCCGGATCGCCCCATTCCTGAGGATTGTCGGGGTCGTCGGGGTTGTCGGGATTGTCCGGGTCGTCAGGATCATCGGGATCGTCCGGGTCGTCGGGATTCTCCTCGCTGACTTTGTCGACCACATGGATTATGGCTGTGCCGCGGGCATTCGACCCGTCGAGCGACGTGCAGGTGATGGTGGCGTCGCCGAGCGTGAGCAGACTGACGTTGCCCACGGCGTCGACTGTGGCCACTTTCTCGTTGTCCGACTGCCAGCTGACGCGCTTGTCGGTAGCGTTCTGCGGCTTGAATACCGGGGCGAGAGCCGCCGTAGAGCCGGGGACGCCCGAATGCTGGCGCGGGGTGACGCTGAGCTGTATCACGCGTACCGGAGTCACCCTGACGCTGAATGTCTTGCTGACTTTCGAGCCGTCGGCCACGCTTACGGTGATGATGGCGCGGCCCGGGCCCACGAAGCACACCTGACCCTGATCGTTGATCTGCGCCACCGATTCGTCGGACGATGTCATCGTCAGGCGCCTGGCCATGACGAGCTCGTTGAGGCAGATGGTCGCATCCTCCGGGCTGATCGTGGCGTTGACATTCATGCGGCCGCCGACGAATCCCACGGCTCCCACTATGGAGAGGGTGTTGATCTCCATGGCCTTGGCAAGGCGGCGAACGTCGACCGTCAGGCGGTATTCGGCTCCGCGTCCTTCGGGATCATAGGCTCTGACCACCGTCTTGCCCTGCCGCTGCTTGATGCGGAGTACCGCACGGCAGTCTACGCCGTCGGCCGTTTCGGCGCGGGTGGATCTGGGCGTTACGGAGGCAACGCGGGCTTTCGCAGCTGCAGAGCGCAGGCTCATGGTCTGTGTGCCGGACAGGTCGGGCAGCGTGCTGTCGTCGGGATCCGGCTCCGGCTCCGGCTCTTCAGGCTGCGGATTGGGGTCGATCTCGTTGCCTTCATCGTCGAGAGCGGCTACGGTGGCTATATCCTCGTCCTCCACCTCCCACTTTACGTAGCGGTCGGTGGCATCCTTGTCGATGCGCACGTTGAGGTCGATCTTGTCGGTATGCTCGTCGTCGACCACAAGCACGTGCTCCTCGTCGGCTCCGGGTAGTTCGGGAGCAGGCGGCTCCGGTACCTCCACGTCGATATCCTTCATCTCGGTCTTGACGCGGATCGGGTAGCTGGCTGTATAGTTTATCGCGCCGATCATTTTGTGGGCCGCGATAGTCAGGTTGAGAATTTCATACGGGTAGTTCTCGCGCTCTCCCTCCGCATATCCGCGACGGCAGTCGATGACCATGTCGTTCATGTCATAGTCAGGCTGCGGCACGGCGTCGGACACGGCGCAGAAGTTGGTGGTGAACGTCGGATTTTCGGCCTCGCAGGTATTGACCCACTTGTGCTCGTTCATCCCGAGCTCTATTCCTTCAGGATAGAGTTTGAGCTTGGTGCGGATCTTGTTGCCGGTCCATTCGTAGATGCCGCATTCGTCATTTGACTGGGTGCCGGGGGCACCCTTGGGTTTGATCTCGAAGAGTTCGTTGCCCTCCTCGTCAATGGCCATGAGCTTCACCTGCTGTATGAGGTCGCTGACCTCGATTGTCCGCGTGGCGCTTATATCCGCGCAGAGCGGATCCGTGCTGTGACAGCCAATAGTAGCTTTTCCGATGTTCAGGGCTGTGATGACACCGGTTTCGGGATCGACGCTTATCACCTCCTTGTCGGTGGGATTGAGCGCTTGCCATCTTACTCCCTGATTGGTCGGAGTTCCGCCGTTGAAACCGTAGAGTTTTGCCGTTGCCTGTGCGGTCGTTCCGGGGCGCATGGCTGTCGGAGCGGAAATGTCGAGTCTTACCACGGCCACGCCCTCGATGGTGGTGACCTTGACGACATCGCTTGCGCGGGTGACATCGAGAGCGGTCAGCCGCACCTCATGTTCGCCCGGATGTTTGTATTTGACCTTGATCGACGGGGGGTCGGTGTGGTTGGCGATAATGTTGCCGGCGAGCACCTCGTCGGGGTCGTCATAGTCGATCGTCAGATATGCGCCATGCATCCCCCCGTTGCCGCTGGGAGAATCCGGATTGCCGCTGCTGCCTATCGTGGCCTGGAACGGTGCGACTCCGGGCGAGCCGGGCTCTGCCGGGTAAATGAAGTAGAAAGTCGTCGCGCCCCGGCGGTTTGACTGAGATACGTGTTTGTATTTCAGCGGTATGAGCTGGCCCGCATATGCCTTAATCTCTTCCGTGTCGGTAAATTTGAGAGAGTAAGATGTGATATAATTTGCGAGAGCTTTTATTGACGGGCTGGGGTGATTGCTGAACGCATCCCTATATTTCTGCTCCGATCCGGCGGGAACCATCACAGTGAGTTTGCCCGGGGTGAAATTGATCGTGACATCATCCTTGAAATGAGGCGGTTCGACCGAACGGAATGCAAGTTCGTTGGGAATATCGCCCGATTCGATTTCCTTGAGCGTGAATCCGCAGTTGATCTCCTTTACATTGGCGCCGAATCCGAGATCGCGCAGGCTCAGACAATCCTGGAATGTTTCTTCGGGCACTGTCTCAACACCGTCGCCTATGATCATGCTGGTCATGTTCTTGCATCCTCTGAACAGCCCCTTGCCTATTTTCGTGACGGTCGACGGTATGATCGTATTATGTGCGTCAGCCTCGATCCCGACGAAATTTGCAGCGCCGGCAAAAGCGTAATCGCCGATCTCGGTTATTCCCTCGGGAATGTCGATGCGCATGATGTTGCTGTTGGCGAATGCTCCTGCGCTGATCTTCTTCACGGCATACTCTGTGTCGCCGAAAGTAAGTTTCGATGGTATGTCGAGCTCGAAGCGATAGGTCGACCTGTAGTTCTTGCCGCTGGAGTTCTTTAGCGTCTCGATCCATTCGCTGATTTTGCGGGTGACGGTGAGGCCGCCGCCCGGCCGGTTGTCGGCCAATATGCCGTGGTAATATCCCGGATACGCAAGATCGTAAGCTTTGTCATCTTTGGGAAGATATGCCTGACCGTACTGGCCTTCGATCAATGCTATCGACGCTGCGGTGGCATTGGGGAAGGTGATCATTGCCTCGGGTTCTTCGGTGACTCCGCCCTCAGCCGGCTTTATGGCAAGGAAGTGGTAGTCGACAGCCGTGCGGTCTACTCCGGTAGGGAGCATGTTCATACCCGATTCGTTGAACGGGAAATGGTATTTCCATACGCGGGCCGGACGTGAAACGCCCTCTTTTATGATGGTAAGTTCGATCTGTGCTTCCGGAAAGCCTGAAAACCGGTCGAGTAGACGGCAGGTAATGGTGACAGTGCCAACTCCCTTGGCGGTAACCACGCCGCTTCCGCTGACTGTAGCAATCGCCTCGTTGTCGGAGGAGAATTCGTAGTTGCCACCGGTGGCGTTAGCTGGGGTAAGTCTTACCCTTATCTGGCTCGACTGGCCTACCGACAATATGTTGCCGCCCGACGATGTCAGGGCTATGGATTTGGTCTTTATGCCGCTCTTCACGTAGACCGGGTAGCGGATCTCGCGGCCGGTGCCGTCATTGGCGCGGAGCAGCACGTAGTAGGGCTGCGCGCCGTTGCCCGGGCTCGCATTCTCAAACTTTATCGTGGTGAGTCGGGCGATGTCGCCGTATTTGTTGATGACTGGCGTCAGAGAGCGGGCGTCGGTGGGCCAGTCTTTCACAACGACCGGCGTCCATTCGGGTTTTTTAGGTTTGTTGGTGTAGGTGGAGAAAGAAATAGAATTGTTCCAAGGATAGGGGTAGTGGAGTCCGAGCTTCTGGGGGTATCCGTAGGGGAAGACGGTGCCGAGATCAAGCTTTATTGTGTCGGTGGTGTTTGCGTAAGTGTACATCGCTTCAGGCGACACGCTGAACTTGAGTGGTCCACGATCATCTATCCCATCAGTCCGCCATGGATTGTCAGCGCTCGGTTGTTCGATTTCCTCTGTGATTTTACCGGCGCCGGGAAGTTTCCAGCCGTCAATATGATTGTTGGGGTTGTGTCCCCCGGTATTTTTAGAATAAATTCGTCCGTTGAATTGCGGAGCTTCCTTCGAGCGGATGATAATCGTGTCGCAGATAATGTCGCAATTGACGGTCTTTACTGACGAGCCGAGGGTAAGCACGTGCAGATTCTCGCAGCCGTCGAACGTCTCTTCGGGTATCTCCTCCACGCCGTCGCCTATGACGATGCGGGTCATCTTCTCACACCCCTTGAAGACCCCCTTGCCGAGCTTCGTGACAGTGTTGGGCACCACTACGTCGTGAGAGCCGGGGAAGGAGCCCATGAACTCCTTGCAGTCGAGGAAAGCATAGTCGCCGATCTCCTCAATCTGAGGGCGCCCAACTTCGGCGTCGTAATCGTCGTAGAGGCTGATATAGCGCAGGTTGCTGCCGGCAAATGCGCGGGCTCCGATCTTAGTGGCTTTGTAGAGGGTGGCCTGCTTGATGCCGTCGGGGCGTTCGGCCGTGACAAACGGATATGTCTCGATGTAGAGCGAGCTGCGCAGCGCTTCGAGCTGTTTGGCCTGGGCATATTTGGGGTTTCGCATCAGGAAGTTGCTGATGGTGGCCGTGTAGTAATAGTAATCGTCCGTCGTGCGCGATTTGAGGGGCTCGTGTCCGGGATAATCGAAATTATAGGGTGTCGCGGGCACTTCGCCATCGGCATAGGTGTCGTCGCGGCGCGCGCCCGGATAGGTGATCTCGGCCGTACCGTCATCGTTGAAGAAATAATAGAAGTCGGTGGTGACGGTGCGGTAAGGGATCTGGCTGATGTTGATTGAGGTGCCGTAGAGAGGTGCCGTGTATGGCTCCTTAAGCACGGTCTGCTGCACGGGGTATTTTACTGCTGCGCCGTTGTCGACGTAGACCGTCAGTATGCCCTCTACGGTATAGCAGGCCGGGTCGGCGCTTCGGGCGCGGATGGTGGCGTAGCCGGCCTCGATCGGATGGGCTGTGCCGTCGGCGTCGATAGTAAGAAGCTCGGGGTTGTCACAGCTCCATATCACGTCGGTATTAGTGGGGGTGAGCGTTTTGTCGCGGTGTCGGCATTCGGCCTTGTAGGTGACATCTTCACCACCGATTTTAATGGTCAGCGGGCCATTGATGTTTATGGTGTCGACCGGGATGCCTTCGATCACCTTTACGGGCCATGTATAGGAGGCGAGAGTGGGGTCGACCATGGTGACTGTCACGGACTGGTCGCCTTCGGAACGCATGGCGATGGGGAAGGAGGCGCGTCGCGTCGAGGTGTTGTATGTGATTCCCTGGGCAAAGAGATAAGCCTTGTTGTCGGAGAAATCGATGCGGTAGGGGGGCGAGACAAGCTGCGCGTCCTTGCCGTGCTGGTTGTGGCCGAAGACGAGGGTCACCTCGCGGTAATTGGGATTAAGACCGCCGCCGTAGTCGATGCCCGGATAGCCGAAGAAGTGGTTGGTGGAGCTGTTGGTGTATTCGACCGGCGCCTCAACCGTGAAATTGACCGGATGGAAGTATCCCTTGTAGAAAACGAGCTCCTCGCGCTCGGGGGTGATGCTGAATGAGCGCACATTCCACGTGGCGGGGTATGCCGAAGCATAGCGGGAGTCGACCCATACATCGGTCTGCGACTCGAATGTCTCTTTCAGCATTTCAGGCTTTTTCTCTCCTCTGAAAGCTATGCGGATGAGTCCGGCGGGGAGCAGACACTCTATCTTTTCGACATTGCGGCCTACGGTGATGCGCTTGAGGGTTCCGCAGCCGTCGAACGTTTCGGCCGGAACGGTCTTCACGCCGTCGCCTATGGTCATTCGCTCGAGCGTGGCGCAGCCTTTGAACACTCCCTTGCCGAGAGTGGTGACAGACGCCGGAATGACCTCGAACGCCGAACCTGACGAAGGCAGTCCTACAAAACTCGTGCAGTCGGCGAACGCATAGTCGCCGATGGAGGTAATCGTCGAAGGAAGGTGGACGGTGACGATGTCGCTGCCCGCGAATGCCCGCTCGCCGATGGCTGTGACGGTATATGTCGCGCCGTCATGCACGAATGTCGCCGGCACGCGTATGGCCGCCATGGTCCAGGAGTCGTTGCGCAATGGTTCGTCGAGGTTGTAGCGATAAAAGTCGCGGTCGACCATCGGGCTCCAGAGGGCGATGAAGGTCTTGGTGTACTCAGTCACCGGGCCGCCGTTGCTGTCGCCGGCATAATTGGGCAGATAGGCATATTCCGGATGTTCTGTGTCGGGCAGCAGATCAGATGCCTTGAAATGATACCGACCGTTCTGGGCGTAGCTGTCTTCGCTTTCCGGATCGGGGGCGGGATGGGTCAGAGTGGCGGTGTGGTTTGATTTGTCGAGTATGAAACTCCATTCTATTCCGGTCGTCGACGCTTGAAATGCGCCGGATTTGGTGTTGACCGGATATCGTTGTGTAAGCAGAACCGTGGTGATCTCCGGCTGCGGATCAGGCAATGCTTCCCCCTGCGCCGAGGCAATGGTGGCCGTCAGCGTACAGCATACCACAAAAGCAATGTTTCTCAAATTGATCACTGTATATAATTTCCCTGATTGTTTATTGTTCTGCAAATTTATATCTTCTTATCAAAACGGCATGAAAAATAAGCGCTTGTTAGCAATGTTTAACACTGAAACCTCCTCTCGTCCGCGCAATAAAACGGTTTTCTATGTCGCCGCAAGTGAGGTTGTGGCAGGTTTATGACGATTATATGAAAATTTTTTTGCAATTTTGCAGCGCAAAACAATACCTTTCAGCATATAATCAGTGCAAATGGAATTTACAGCCGGTCAGATCGCAGCTCTCGCAGGAGGTACTGTCGAGGGCGATGAGTCCGTGAAAATCAATACATTCGCCAAGATAGAGGAGGGCAATCCAGGCGCCATATCCTTCCTGGCAAATCCTAAATACACGCATTTTATCTACGACACACGCTCATCGGCAGTGCTTGTAAGCCGTGAATTTGTGGCGGAGCATCCTGTTCAGGCCACTCTTATCCGTGTGGACGATCCATATGCCACCGTGGCGCGTCTGCTGTCGATGGTCGACCAGATGATGAATCCGCCCCGGCGGGGAGTGGAGCAGCCCTGCTTCATCGCCGAAGGGGTGGAGGTGCCGGAGGATGCTTATGTGGGCGCTTTCGCTTATATCGGTAAGGGCGCCAGCATAGGCCACGGAGCGCAGATATATCCTCAGGCCTATATCGGCGACGGTGTGAAAGTGGGCGACAATACCATAATATATGCCGGAGCGAAGATCTACCGCGGATGCCGCATAGGCAACCGTTGCATAATCCATGCGGGCGCCGTCATCGGAGCCGACGGCTTCGGTTTCGCTCCTACCGACCACGGCTATGAGAAGATACCCCAGACGGGCAACGTAGACATCGCCGACGATGTGGAGATCGGCGCCAACACCACCATCGACCGCGCCATGATGGGGTCGACCAGGATATGCCGCGGCGTGAAGCTCGACAATCTCATCCAGATAGGCCACAACTGCGAGATCGGCGCCGATACGGTGATGGCCGCGCAGGGCGGCGTGGCCGGATCGACCAAGCTCGGCGAACGCTGCATGACCGGGGGCCAGGTGGGACTTGCCGGACATATCCATATAGGCGACGACGTGCATATCGGCGCGCAGAGCGGCCTCAACAAGGATGTGAAGGCAGGATCGAGGATGTTCGGCTATCCGGCCACCGACGTGATGGCCTATGGACGTCAGGCCCTCGCTCTGCGCAAGCTGCCCGGACTCTACGACCGCGTCGACGAGATAGAACGCACCATCAAGCAAAACAAATGACACCATATACACTCCAAGCGATATGAAGCAAGTCACCATCAAAGCGCCCTTCGCCGTCAGCGGCAAGGGGCTCCATACCGGCAAGGTCATCAATGCCGAGTTTATGCCCGCCGAACCGAATACCGGCTACAAGTTCCAGCGTACCGACCTCGAAGGCGAGCCTACGGTCGACGCTCTCGCTGAATACGTCACATCGACCAACCGCGGCACTGTGCTGAAGCGCAACGACGTGGTGGTAAGCACCATCGAGCACGCCATGGCCGCGCTTTACGCCATGGGCGTCGACAACTGTCTCATCCGCATAGATGGCCCGGAAATGCCTATACTCGACGGCAGCGCACGCATTTTTGTCGACCATATCAATGAAGTGGGGCTGCAGGAGCAGGCTCCCGAAAAGGACTATTATATCGTTAAGCAGAAGATCGAGGTGCGCGACGAGGCTACGGGAGCGTCGATCACGGTGCTTCCCGACGATGAATTCTCGATCGACGTGATGGTGAGCTTCGACTCCCCGGTGCTCTCCAATCAGTTTGCCTCGCTCGAACATCTTGAGGATTTCCCGACAGCCGTGGCCGACAGCCGCACGTTCGTATTCGTGCGCGAGATAGAGCCGCTGGTCAAGAACAATCTCATCAAGGGCGGCGATCTCGACAACGCCGTGGTGATCTACGACTCTCCGATGGAGCAGTCGGAGCTCGACCGTCTGGCCGATCTGATGAACGTGCCCCACAAGCACGTCAGCCAGTTCGGCTTCATTCAGGACAAGCCCTTGACGAGCGAGAACGAGCCTGCGCGCCACAAGCTGATGGACGTGATAGGCGACATCGCCCTCATCGGCCGTCCGCTCAAGGGCAAGGTTATAGCCACCCGTCCGGGCCACTCCATCAACACCACTTTCGCCAAAAAGATCCGCAAGGAGATCAAGCGCCAGGATATCCAGGCACCGGTCTATGACCCCAACCGCGAGCCGGTGATGGACAACAACCGCATCCGCGAGCTCCTTCCCCACCGCTATCCGATGCAGCTCGTCGACAAGATCATCGAGAAGGGCACCAACTATATCGTGGGCGTCAAGAACGTGACCGCCAACGAGCCGTTCTTCCCCGGCCACTTCCCGCAGGAGCCGGTGATGCCTGGCGTGCTCCAGATCGAGGCGATGGCCCAGACGGGCGGTCTGCTCGTGCTCGACTCTGTGGACGATCCGGAGCGCTACTCGACATATTTCATGAAGATCGACAATGTGAAGTTCCGTCAGAAAGTGGTGCCGGGCGACACTCTGATCTTCCACATATCTTTCATGACCGAGCTGCGCCGCGGCTGCGCCGTCATGAAGGGCTACGCCTTCGTGGGCGAGAAGGTGGTCAGCGAATGTGAGTTCATGGCCCAGATCATCAAAAACAAGTAATTCCCCAGCATTATGAAGCAACCTCTTGCATATATACATCCGGCCGCCAAGATCGATCCCAGCGTGGTGATCGATCCGTTCGTGACGATCGAGGAGAACGTAGAGATCGGCGAAGGCACCCGCATCGGCAGCAATGTCACCATCATGTCGGGCGCCCGCATCGGCAAGAACTGCCGCATCTTTCCGGGTGCGGTAGTGTCGGCCGTTCCTCAGGATCTCAAATTCCGCGGCGAGGACACCGTGGCCATCATCGGCGACAACACCACGCTGCGCGAGTGCGTGACCATCAACCGCGGCACAGCCGCCCGCGGCCGTACGGTAGTAGGCAGCAACTGCCTGATCATGGCCTACTGCCATGTGGCCCACGACTGCGTGGTGGGCGACAACGTGGTGATGAGCAACGCCACTCAGCTCGCCGGCGAGGTGCAGGTCGACAACTTCGCCGTGATCGGCGGCGGCGCGCTCGTCCATCAGTTCTGCCATATCGGCCCGCACGTGATGCTTCAGGGCGGCGCGCTCGTCAACAAGGACATACCTCCCTACGTCAAGGCTGCCCGCGAGCCGATATCGTTTGCCGGCGTCAACTCCATCGGTCTTCGCCGCCGCGGCTTCTCTTCCGACACTATCCGCGAGATCCAGGAGATCTACCGCTATCTGTATCTGTCGGGGCTCAACAATTCCGACGCCGTAGAGCGCATAGAGGCCGAGCTGCCCGCCACTCCGGAGCGCGACGAGATAATACTCTTCGTGCGTAACTCCAAGCGCGGTATTATCAAGGGCTACGTGTAAATGGTTGAAAGATAGGGGCGAATTAAATTTTTGCGAAAAAAGTTGCTGAAAAATTTGCACGCTTCGCAAATCGTCCCTAACTTTGCATCCGTAAAACGAGAGCGACCCCTTGAGGGCAGCGATCGTGAGGACATAAAAGATTGCCTTGTGGTGTAATGGCAGCACGTCGGATTCTGGTTCCGCCTGTGGGAGTTCGAATCTCTCCAAGGCAACAATCTTTAGAAAAAGCCTGTTCAGTTTTTGTGAGCAGGCTTTTTGTTTCATAGGGGGGTGATAAAAATTCAACTTTATTTCGTCGTATAGTGTTGTTAGTGTAAGGGAAAATTCGTTACTTTGCAAAATAAACGCTTGAAATTATGATACGTTCAATACCTAATCCACCTATGGATCGAGAGGATGTCGCTCGTTTCCGTCGCAACCTGGAGAAGCATCTTCGGGATGATTTTAGCGCGGATGAACGCTGTCGGCTCAATGAACATAAAGCGCGTGCCGAAGCGATAACCAAACGTATAATAGCTAATTGCGGTGGAAAAAACCCGATACTCGGATATTGACATTCAGATAAGGCTGATGACTCAGACAGACTATGAAGCAATGTCTGTCTTTTCTTGCGGGATCAAGGAACTAATTTTTTTAGTTTTCAAACCAATCGCGACATGTATTCGGCGACACGTAGGATGTATAGGATCCTGCAATGAGAACAGGATGTGTTTGTCAGACTATTTATAATTTTATTCACGATACAATGAGAAAAAGTAAATGTTTATGGCTGCTGGGAGGGCTTTTGTCAATGTCGGTGATGGCCGGCGGATGCGGCGGCGCCTCGACGTCGGGCGCATCGGGCGCTCCCGACACGGTGAAGCTTGCCGAAGGCGAGATCGCAGTGCCCTACGATGTGCTGCAGATGCCGTGGATGCTGTCGACCGACGGCAAGAGGCTGGTGGTCGTCAACAGTAATCAGGCGCCGAATCTTGTCGATGTCTTCTCCATGACAGGCGACTCGCTCGCTGGCGGCATACGCGTGGGACAAGGCCCCGGCGAACTTCCCGACATAGCCGGGATATGCTATGACGCCACGACCTCCTCGATGCAGCTGCAGACCAACGATGCCGGCGTGGTGACGCTTCTTGGCGGTTTCGCCGACGGACAGTTCAATCTGGAAAAAGCGTTCGCTTTCGACGCTGAAAAGTGCGGCTCCGACACCGTTGTCCCCTCTTCGCTTGCACTGCGAATGGCCGACGGACATATTGTGCTCGGCAACGCTACGGCCGATGGCTTGCTCGCGATACTCCGCCCCGACGGCTCGTTTGAGAAGTATGCCGCCTCATATCCCGACATATCGGCCTACGGCGACATGCCGCTCTGGGGCGCATTCAACTTCCTGCGTCCGCGCGGCGCCATCAGTCCTGACGGCAAGCATTTCGCGGCAGTATTCGGCTGCAACGACATGATCGGTTTCGGCTCGCTTGAGGGCGATTCGGTGAGCGTCAAGGTCAACTACGGCGATAAGCCCGGCGGCATCAAATGGGTGACTCAGAATGGTTACGGAACGTTTGAGTTCACGCCCGAGTCCAGGGAATATTTCGGAGCGACTCCGGTGCTGTCCGACAGTCATGTCTACGTGATTTACCACGGCATGAGACGCGACGACTACTACTCCAACTATTTCTGGAAAAAGAACGACGGCGACACGCCGCTCACCACAACCGTGCGCGAGTATGACTTCGACGGACGCCTCTGCCGCATCTACGTGCTGCCGCTAAAGGTGAGTGGTCTGGCAGTCACTCCCGATGACTCCACCCTCTACGCCCTTGCTGACAGCGAGACCGAAGGCTACCGCATCTTCCGCTTCCCCCTTCCCCGCTGATCAGACTCTCTGCGCGCCGAATATTTCGTCGGGGGAGCGGAAAGGAGTTGCGTATTCCGGCTAAAAGCATTATATTTGCAGAAGTTACGGCCCCGACAGCCGGAAAACCGTGACGCCAACCGACAACAATCCTTAAACCAATTTACCCAAACTGACCTACAAAATGATTAGAAAAGCCATTATGACGGGCGCAGCGGCCCTGGTGATTACAGCAATGGGAGGAAGCTATGCGGCTGCCCAGCAAGTGCATACCGAGACGTGGGGCGACGGCGTTGAGCGTTCGCTCGTCTACTGTCCGGGCGACTTTGATTCGAAATTCTACCGCATCCCGGCGATCGTCACCGCCAAGGACGGCTCGATAGTGACCGTGGCCGACAAACGCATAGAGCATAACGGCGATCTGCCCGCCAAAATCGACGTGGTGAGCCGCCGGAGCACCGACGGCGGTCGCACATGGAGCCCCTATGTGACCGTGGCCAAGCACGACGAGGTGGGCGGTTGCGGCGATCCGGCTCTCGTGGTCGACGAGAAGACAGGCCAGATATTCTGCATATTCACCCACGGCAACGGTCTCTGGCAGAAAGAGCCGGGCCACATCAGCTTCTGCGTCAGCAAGGACAACGGCAAGACCTGGGGACCGATGACCGACATCAACCCGCAGATCCTCACGACTGACCCCAACGGCAAGCAGCCGATCAAATGCACCAGCGCATTCGCCTCGTCGGGCCGCGCCACGCAGCTCGCCAACGGCCGCATAATGTTCCCGCTCGTAGTGCGCGAGGACGGCAACCCCGACTTCAAGGTCTACGCTATCTATACCGATGATCTCGGCAAGACCTGGAAGGTCAGCAAGAATCCGGCTACGACCGACGGCGACGAGTCGAAGATCGTGCAGCTCGCCGACGGCGCCGTCATCATGAGCATCCGCAACCGCCGCGGTTCGCTCCGCAAATTCTCCTACTCTCACGACAACGGCGAGACCTGGAGCGAACCCTATCCCATCGAGGGACTGCCCGATCCGCGCTGCAACGGCGACATCATCGCTTATGACTACAACGGCAAGCAGCTCCTGATGCAGTCGCTCCCCGGCGATCCCAAAGGCCGTAACGACGTGGCCATCTACGTCAGCGCCGACGGCGGCAAGACCTGGCCCATCAAGAAGACCGTAGTGAAGCTCCCCTCGGCCTACTCGTCGATGACAGTGCTCCCCGACGGCAGCATAGGCATCCTCACCGAAGAGACCTCCAACAACCACTACAGCTACAACATCTGGTTCACCAAGCTTCCGATCGAGGTCATCATGGCCCCCGCCAAGAAGAAGTGATCCCCCCGCAGATTAACCCGTGACCGGCCGGCTCCACCGCCGCCAGCCACTCTCATACCACCCGCCGGTGTCCGGAGTTCTCCTCCGGGCGCCGGCGCGCCTTTTCCAGTCCAAATGGCTCAAAAGAAGATCCTATGAGGTTTTGGGGCGAATAATTTTCACGGGAGGGAGAAAAGGGCTATCTTTGCAGTGAGAACCTAACGTAAAAACATTATCTCTCAAATTATAGCTTCACTTATCTCTCAAATTATAGCCTAACTAATCTCTCAAATCATTTTCAGATATGCAACATCAGGATACTCTGAATGCCTATATACTTCAGGCGATACGTGACAACTGGGAACAGCTGTCGCTCACCGATTTCAACGGGGTTTCGTTCCAGTACAAGGATGTGGCCCGCAAGATAGCCAAACTCCATCTGCTCTTCGAGCATGCGGGTGTCAGGCCGGGCGACCGCGTGGCTCTGTGCGGGCGCAACAGCGCCCAGTGGGCCGTGGCTTTCCTCGGCATCATCACTTATGGCGCGGTGGCCGTGCCGATACTCAACGAGTTCAAGCCCGACAACATACACCATCTCGTCAGCCACAGCGAGGCGAAGTTGCTCTTTGCCGATGCCGGGGTGTGGGAGAATCTCGACTCCGACTGCATGAGCCAGATACTCGGCGCGATCCAGATAAGCGACTATTCGCTGATGATGTCGCGCTCGGAAGCTCTGACGCATGCCCGAGCCAATCTCAACCGTTTCTTCGGCGAGAAGTATCCGGAGCGTTTCGACGTCGGTTGTTTCGACGTAGCGCTGACTAAGCCCGGCGATCTGGCGCTGATCAACTACACGTCGGGCTCCACGGGCTTTTCCAAAGGAGTCATGCTGCCGGAGCGGTCGCTCTGGAGCAATGTGGAGTTTACGATCGACCGTCTCGACTTTCTGCAGCCGGGCGACGGAGTGGTATGCATGCTTCCGTTGGCTCATATGTACGGCCTGACGGTGGAGCTGCTCCATCCGTTCGTCAAGGGGTGTCACATCAATTTCCTGACGCGCACTCCGTCGCCGCGTGTCATCATGGAGGCGTTTGCGTCGGTCAAGCCCAAGATGATAGTGTCGGTGCCTCTGATCATCGAGAAGATCATCAAGACCAAGGTGTTCCCGCTGCTCGACAAGCCCATGATGAAGCTGCTGATGCACGTGCCTTTTGTCGACAATCATCTGCTCGCCAAGATCAAGGCTCGGCTGACCGATACGTTCGGCGGCAACGTCGTGGAGATAATCATCGGCGGAGCGGCCCTCAACAAGGATGTGGAGGAGTTTCTGCGCCGTATCGAGTTTCCGTTCACCGTGGGCTACGGCATGACCGAGTGCGGCCCGCTTATCAGCTATGCTCCGTGGCGTCAGGCGCGCCCGGGCTCATGCGGACGCGTAGTGGACCGCATGGAGGTGAAGGTCGACTCGCCCGACCGCACGACGGTGCCGGGTGTCATCTGGGTGAAGGGCGAAAACGTGATGCTCGGATATTACAAGAACGATGAGGCCACGGCTCAGGTGTTTGACGCCGACGGATGGATGACCACCGGCGACATAGGATGCGTCGACGACGACAATTACATATATCTGCGCGGCCGCGACAAGAATATGATTCTCGGCCCGTCGGGACAGAACATCTATCCCGAGGAGATAGAGCAGAAGCTCAACAACATGCTGTTTGTCAGCGAGTCGGTGGTGATCGACGATGCAGGTCGCCTCGTGGCTCTTATCCACCCCGACCTCGATCTGCTGACGCAGCATCAGATCGGCGCCGAGGAGCTTCAGCGCATCATGGCCGACAATATCGCGCAGCTCAACAAGGAGCGGCCGGCTTACTCGCAGATATCGAGATTCGATCTGATGAACGAGGAGTTTGAGAAGACGCCCAAGCGCTCTATCAAGCGATATCTCTATCAGCGCTGAGCGCATCAGTCATCTATGATGCAGGGCTCCCAGTCGAGGATGCCCTGAACCCATCCGGAAGGAAGCTTTGCCGCTATCCATGCGCACAGACGTATGAGCGGATGGATGCCGGCCAGACGCCATATGTGCCTGTTGACTTCCGGGAAAGTCTCCTTCCAGAGCGCCACATCGGCGCGTGGACGCTGCAGCAGCTTGATCTTGGCCGCAAATTTCATGGTGTCGAGAAATATGCCGTAGCGTTGCGACAGCCCGCGGTCGACGAACCACTTTTCCATAAGCAGGGCATAGACCATGCGGTCGCGCACCACGGCTTCCTTATGCCCCATTGTCATCGACGGGGCCTCCGGATCGCGGTAATAATAGTAGACCGGATCGCTGACGGCGGCTATATGCCTTGCAAGCGCGATGGCGCGGCAGGTGACGCTCAGATCGTCCCAGAAGTCGATGCCCTCCGTAGGGAGCAGATCGTTGTCGACGATCAGGCTGCGGCGGATGAGTTTGTTGCACAGCGAGAATCCGGCTGTGTCGGGCCGCATCGCGTTCAGTCCCTTTGTCGCATGAGAGCGCCGCAGGTGTTTCTTGCCTGTGGTCCAGACCTCGCAGAGGGGAGCTGTGGATATATCTGTTTCGGGCCCTGCGGCCTGAAGCAGTTTCGACAACGCATCGGGAGCCATGGCGTCGTCGGCGTCGCATCTCCCGAGGAATTCGCCGCGCGATTTTTCCACACCCGTGCGGTAAGCGGCGGCTGAGCCGCGGCGGAACTGGTGGGCAGTCATTACCGTCCGTGAGGCCATCAGTGGATCAAGCCTCAGGTAAAGTTCAGCTATCTCTTCCGACCGGTCGGTACTGCCGTCGTTGACAAGCAAGTATTCCACCCCCTCTTTCATCGTCTGGGCCGAAAGACTCTGAAGCGTGCGCTGAATCGTGCGCTCGGCATTATGATACGGCACTATCACGCTTATAAGGATTCTCTCTGGGCTGGACATGGCGATGACGGAGATCTGTTGCGCCTATTGATGGCGTCGGTTTCTGTCGATTTTAGGAAACATGCGCCTGACCGACGACAACCGAAGGCTCATGCGGGGGGCGGCGACAACCGCTGTTACGGCAGTGATTATGGCGACAAGACCGATGATTTCGCGCGGGGTCAGGCGTTCGCCGAATACGCTCACGCCGATGATTACGGCCGTCACGGGTTCGAGAGCGCCCAATATAGCCGTAGGCGTCGATCCGATGTAGTGGATGGCGCCGGTGGTGCAGACAAACGACAGGGCCGTGGGGAATACAGCCAGACACACCACGCATCCCCATAGCCACCAGCGGTCGGAAGGCGGCGTCTGTATCTCGCCCGACAGAAGCAGGCGCCCGGCGAACAGCGTCACTCCGAAGAGGAGCAGATAGAATGTCACCGTAAGTGTGGGCACATATTTCAGCGACGATCGGTTGACCGCGACAATATATATCGCATAAGTGAGTGCTGAGGCGAGCGCAAGCAGTGTGCCCGGCAGACTCAGCGCTTCGCCGCCGCTGTTGCGGTAAAGCAACGCTATGCCTCCGAGAGCCAGCGCGATGCTTGCCGTCATGACGGGCGACAGGCGTTCTCTGAAAACTGCCGCCATGATGACTGCCACCATCACCGGATAGACAAACAGTATTGTCGAGGCTATGCCGGCATCCATATAGTTGTAGGAGAGGAAGAGCGACAGCGACGACAGGGCCATGAGCAGCCCGAGTATGAGAAGCGTGAGCAGCTGCCGGCGGTTCACCCTGAAACTCCGGCACCGCATGGCTGTCATCGCAGCCAGAAGCGGTATGGCCATGGCGTAGCGGAAGAAAAGCACGGAATCCGCCGTCATCCCCGCCGAGTAAAGCGGCAGGGCGAACAGCGGATTCATGCCGTAGGTGGCGGCTGCCACTATGCCGAGTGCGTAGCCTTTCAGTCGCGGACTCATCGGTGACAAACGCTTCCGCAGATTATTTCACTCCTTTGGCGCCTTTCACTCCGCCACCCATGGCGAATATGTTGGCATCGTAAGTCGTGGTCTTGCGCTGGCGCTGACGGTCGCGTTTGAGAGCGAGGCGCACGAGGCGGTCCATCAGTTCGGCGAAGGGTATGCCGGATGCTTCCCAGAGATAGAATGAGAGAGAGCCGGGGATGGTGTTGATCTCGTTGACGTAGATCTCTCCGTTGTCCTCGTCCATGATTACGTCGACACGGCTCACTCCGTGGCAGGAGAGCACTCTGAACGTCTCGCCGGCGAGGAACCGTATGCGCTCGCTCGTCGCTTCGGGCAGATCGGCGGGGATGCGCTTGGCCGAAGCCTGCATGCCTTTGGCTCCTTTGGAGCCGCCCATATACTTGTCCTCATACGAGAGGATCTCGCCGCTTTTTATCGGCTCCTCGCATACGGAGGTCTGATATTCGTCGCAGTCGCCGAGTACTGAGCAGTTGATCTCCTTTAGATTGTCGACCATATGCTCCACGATGATGCGCGACGAGTAGGTGACGGCGTCGTTGACGCACTGCACTAGGCGCTCCCTATCGGCGGCGCGGCCAATGCCGACGCTCGATCCAAGATTGGCAGGTTTCACGATCACAGGATAGCCGAGAGTCGACTCGATACGGTCCATGACCTCCTGACGCTTGTCGAACCACTCCTTGTCGGTGAACCATACATAGTCCACCACCGGCACTCCGCATGCCTGCAGGATCATCTTCATCGTGATCTTGTCCATGCCGTTGGCCGAGGCGAGCACGTCGCAGCCCGCAAACGGCAGTCCGATAAGGTCGAAAAGTCCCTGAATGGTACCGTCCTCGCCGTTGGCGCCGTGGAGCACCGGGATGGCCACGTCGAGATGGGCCACCGTATCGGAGCCGAACATCTTGCGCCGGGCCATATAGAGATTGGAGTCGCCGTAGGTCGGGCGCAGATATACTTCAGTGCATTGCTGGAGGAGTTTCTTGGGATCGCGGTAGTTCGACACCTCCATGAGCGCATCGCCTGTAAACCACCGTCCGTCCTTGGTGATATACACCGGGGTGACGTCGTAGATGCTGCGGTCAATGGCCGCCATGGCCTGCGAGGCCGAAATGACTGAAATCTCGTGTTCGGTGCTTCTTCCGCCGAAAAACACTCCTATATTGGTCTTCATTGTGGTTGATTATATGTCGAAAAATCGGTTTTACTTGAATGTGTCGGGCAGGTCGTTTTCGTAAAGCACTGTGTCTCCTGCCTGCATTATCTGTCCGAGCCGGGCCTGTGCCTGAGCGAACGTGTCGGTGATTATTATGCTGCCCTCAGGCATTCCTGCTTCGGATGCTCCGCTGCTTATGGCGTCGCGGTTGTAGCGTCCGACTATAATGGCGATGTCGGCTGAAGCGGCTATTTTCCGCCCGAATTCACGGTTGAGCTCCTCCTGACGGTCGCCGAGCTCTATCATGCCCGGAGTCACTATGATTCGGCGGCCGCCGGTCATGCCCGAAAGCACGTCGAGCGCCATGGCGGATCCGGTAGGGTTGGAGTTGAAAGCATCGTCGATGATGGTGATGCCGCCGGGAGTGCGCCGCATGTTGAGACGGTGCTCTACCTGACTGATGTCGGCGACGGCGAATCGTATCTTTTCCTGTGGCACCCCGAGGCGCACTGCCATGGCTATGGCGGCGAGCAGATTGGAGATATTGCATTCGCCTACCAGACGGGTCTGCAGCTGCATGCTGAATCCGTCGGGGCCGTTGGCTGTAAATGTAGTGCCGTGCGGCGAGTATGTTATGTCCGTGGCAGTCCATTGAGCGCCGGAGGGATTGCTGACGGCGTAGCGGTCGCATGCCGTGTTGGTCACCTCGCGGTTGGCTGCATAAGGAAAATCATTGTTGACGGCGGCATACCCGTCGGCCGGGAGCGAGTCGATAAGCTCGAACTTGGTGCGCTGCACGTTTTCGATCGATCCGAACGATTCGAGATGCTGCTCGCCGACGGCGGTCAGTATGCCGTAGGAGGGATGCACGAGGTCGCATATCTCCTTGATGTCACCCGGCTGTTTGGCTCCCATCTCTACGATAAACACCTCGTCGTAAGGCTTGAGATACTCGCGCACCGTCCGCACCACGCCCATGGTAGTGTTGTAGCTGCCGGGTGTCATGCAGGTGGCGAAGTGCTCGTCGAGTATGCGCTTGAGATAGTGCTTGGTGCTTGTCTTTCCGTAAGATCCGGTGATGCCCACCACTTTCAGGCCGCGGCATGTGGCGAGGATGCGGGCCGCGTCGTCGCGATACCGGCGGTTGATGCGGTCTTCGAGCGGCTGCAGCAGCCATACGGCCGCGATTATCACCATGTGGGACGCGCAGTAGAGCACCTGCAGCGCCACGGCCGCGGCGAATGCCGGTTCGAGCCATGAATGGCCGCCGCAGGCGATTGCGGCGACAGCCGCGACGGCCACAGATATCACGGCTGATGTGATGAAGATGCGTAGTGCGCGCGGAGTCATCACCAGCGGCTTCTTGTAGTGTCGGGTCGAGAGATACCAGATGTTGCCCAGCGCGAAAGCCCCGATCAGGGTCATTCCTACGCGATCGGTGCCGAACGCCACGAGTGCGGCCAGTGCCACGATCATGCCTGCCAGGCGGGGCCATGAGGTAGTGTCGGCCGATGTGCGCAGCCAGCGGCGGTAGCGCTCGATGCGGTATGAATTCTGTTGCATCATCATCAGGTCGCGGCGCAGTTCGGCGGCCAGACTCAGTGCGGCGCATGCCGTCACCAGCGAGAAAATTATCGTAATCAGCATATACTGTCGGTTGTCATGATTTCAGGAAGCTTGATAGCACGGCTGCAAACTGCCGAGGATTGTCGAGGAAGCTGTAGTGGCCGCATCCGGGGAAAGACACCAAGGCGGCCTCGGGGATAAGCCGCTCCATGATGCGGGCATCTCGCATAGGGGTGGCGGTGTCGTTCTCTCCCCATATCAGCAGTGTCGGTGCTTTGACGGAGGGCATAGCCCTGCGCAGGTCATGGTTGACCACTTTAGAGAGCACCGCTCTCATTTTGGGTGATGCCGAAGCATAGTCGGCCGATCCGTTGCGTCGGCGTCCCTCCTCGATCTTATGCGCGGCCGCCTCTTTGCCCATAGTTATCTCCATGATGCGCCGCGATAGTTTGAAAGCGTAGACCTTGGAGTAATAGCGCAGTCCACGGCGTGGCTTGACGCCGGCGGCATCAACAAGTATAAGCTTGTCGACCGGACGGCGGGATGCGAAAAGGATCGCTATCCTTCCGCCGAACGAGTGCCCTACGAGCACCGGACGGTCGAGACCGAGCTTTTCGGCCATTCGCTCCACGAGCGTGGTGTATTCCTCCACGTTCCATGCTTCTGGCGGCTCGGGCGTCTTGCCGAAACCAGGGAGATCAAGCGAATAGACCGTGTGGGTCTGGGATGCGGTGCGTGCTATTGACGCCACTGTAGAGCTGTTGCATCCCCAGCCGTGCATCAGTATGAGCGGCCGGCCCTGGCCGCTCACTTCGTAATGCAGCTCCAGGCCATCGATTTCGCATATCTGTTCCATGTAGTTTCGCAATTCTTCGGCAAAGTTAATCAATTCTTTTCAATCTCTTCGGCTCTACCCCTCCAACATTAACAAAAACTTCATCGTAATCCGCAGCGCTCTCCCTTAATGGTATTTCAATTTAACGCGGAGGATTTGGTGAAGTCGGGGCGCGGTTGTAAATTTGCATTGCAGATGCACAGACTGATGACCATAATCTCGATAGTGGTATTCGCGGCAATAGGGCTGCTGATATTCTATCTGGCGGTGACAGGGCGTGGGGAGACGTCGCTGCCGGTCGACACGTCGGCCTATGTAGTCAGGGGTGCCGATATCTCGGCCCACAACGGTAATGTGGATTTCGACATTCTGCGTGAAAATGGTCTGGAATTCGTGTTCATAAAGGCCACTGAGGGCGCTGACTTCAAGGACGCGGCTTTCGCCTCCAATCTCATTGCCGCACGGAAAGCGGGGCTGAAAGTCGGAGCGTATCATTTCTTCCGGTTTGACTCGCCGGGATATATGCAGGCTCTGAATCTGCTGCATTCGGTCAGAGGCCGACAGCTTGATCTGCCGCTGGTGATCGATGTGGAGGAGTGGACAAATCCGGTCAACCGCTCGACCGACCAGACCGTAGGCAGGATCAAGGAGATGGCCGAGGAACTGCGATCCGAGGGCTATCGCGTGATGCTTTATACCAATAAAGACGGCTACAGCCGCTTCGTCGACGGGCGTCTTGACAATTATCCGCTTTGGATCTGTTCGTTCAAACCTCTCGACGATGATACTGACTGGACGATGTGGCAATATACCCACCGCGGGACGATAGAGGGGATTGACCGGCTGATAGACCTGAATGTATTCAGGGGCGACAGAGTGCGGTGGGACAGTCTTACGGCAATACGACGCACGGAGGCCGCCCCGGTGCGTCTGCAATATTCCGCTATGTCTGACGTTAAGCAATAAAAGACTGACGATAGTGGTAAAAAAAATATTGCTGCTTTTTGTAATGATGATCGCGGTGATGTCGGCCGCACCTGTCGGATGCCATGCATTCGACCTGAATGTCTATGCCGACACATCGGCGCTTGCCTCGGGCAGATGGGTTAAAGTAAGCACTGAACCTGGGGGCGGAATCCATTTTGTCAGTTATCGCGACCTTCGCAAATGGGGATTCAGCAGTCCTGAACGTGTGAGCGTTGCCGGTTATGGCACTCTGACTGATTCGGATGTGCTTTCTCAAAACAACTATATCGACGATCTGCCTCAGATCGCAGCCCTGCATGCCGACGGAGGCATCTATTTCTATGCATCTCCGGCGGCACGGATTGCGAAAGGGAGCGACGGACGCCTGTCATCTGTAGCAAATCCTTACGTGATGCGTCCCTGCTATTTTCTGACCGACAGCCGGACGCCTGTGGCGCCGGAAGAGGAGGGGCTGGATGTGGCGTCGTCGCAGCCACAGACAGAGTTTACTGCTCTTGTGCGCCATGAAACTGACGCGATCAGTTACGGACAGTCGGGACGTGGACTTGTCGGCGAGGATTTCCGGATCAATCCGTCGCGTATGTTCCGTATAGAGTTGCCGGGACATGTATCCGGCACTGAAGCCTGGGTGCGTGTGAGATTCGCGTCGCGCACGAGTGCGCAGTCGGCTTTAGTGCTCACTGAAAGAGGTGAGCGTCTTGATGCCGACGGGGCTTTGCCGGCGGCAAGCGGCAATAATTATGGCAGTCTCACCGATGTGGAGGCTTCCGTTACTCCCTCTGACGGCCGTATCGATCTCGGTATTACTTTCGTGGGGATGGGCACTATCTATTCGGCCAATCTTGACTTCATTGAGGTCAACTACTTGCGAGAAATCCGGATCGGCAGCGAGCCTGTAGCGTTCATGGCCTCACGTCCGTCGGTGAGCATCGAGGGCGCGAAAGCCTCAACCCGGATCTGGGACGTGACCGACCCGAGGCGCCCGGTAGCTCTCACTGTCGCTTCTGCCGATGGCGCAACGGTATGGATCAGTCCTTTTATGGGCGAAAGAAGATATGTGGCCTGGAATGCCGGCGAGGGCATTCCCACGCCAGTTTTTGAGGGCCCGGTGTCGTCACAGAATCTTCACGATGGAAGTCAGCGGCCGGAAATGGTGATCATCGCGCCTCACGAGATGCTTGCGGCAGCCCGTCGAGTGGCAGCTCTGCATGAACTGACCGACAGCATGGCGACCCTCGTCGTCGACCAGCAGCAGATATTCAATGAGTTCTCATCAGGCACCGTTCACCCGACGGCATTCCGGCATTTTCTTAAAATGCTGTACGATCGGGGAAAAGAATCCGGCCGTCCGTTGCGTTATGCCCTGATGATGGGGCGCGGATCGTTCGACAACAGGCGTCTGACCTCGTCGGTGGCGGCGTTGCGTCAGCCTTTGATGCCTATATGGCAGAGTGCGGAGAGCATGAGCGAGCTCGGATCCTATACCACCGACGACTATCTCGCCCAACTGGAGGACAATGCCGGCCTGAGACCTGACTCCGATCCTTACAGTATCGCTGTGGGGCGCATCACGGCACGGTCGGCGGCAGAAGCATCGGCCTATGTCGACAAACTTGAACGATATATGCTGTCGACTCCCCACGGCGCATGGGCTTCAAGGGCTGCGATGCTCGCCGACGACGGCGACAACGCGAGCCATATGCGCCAGAGTGAGGAGCAGATCGGCGCGTTTATGTCTGCAAGCCCCGGGGACGCGATGCTCTATGAGCGAATATATCTCGATGCGTATCCGCTGACTGGCGGCGTCTGCCGTGAGGCCCGCAGCCGGCTTCACCGCATGATCGACGACGGCATCCTGTGGTGGAATTATATAGGACACGCCAACAAGTATTATCTTACAGGACAGGGAGTGATGACGCTCAATGATATAACTTCGCTGCGCAACCGCCGATGGCCGGTTTTTTTCGGAGCCACATGCTATTTCATGCAATGGGACGGTATAGATCAGTCGGGGGCCGAGAAGCTGCTGTTCAATTCCCGCGGAGGTGTCATAGCAGCCATTACGGCGACCCGGCCGGTGTTCATCTCCGAGAATGCAAAACTCAGCAAGGCCGTCGGACTGGAGGCGCTTACCCTTGACGACAACGGAAAGCCCACACCTGTGGGCGAATCACTGAGGAGGGCGAAAAACCGTCTGGCATCGCCTGGCGGAGAGAGCAATTCCAACAAGTTGCGTTACGCATTGTTGGGCGACCCGGCAATGCGTCCCTCTTTTGCTCCCGGAAAGGTTGAGATCCTGGAAGTTGACGGGCGGAAAATCGACGCGACAGAGGATGACGATATCGTGATCATGGCCCGATCGCAGGTGAGTATCTCGGGAGAGGTGACCGACAGCCGCGGACGTCGTGACGAGGCGTTCAACGGCCATGTCAGTCTTACGCTTTATGACGCCGAGAGGTCAGTCACTACTCTCGGCCGTGATATCGACGGGTCGGCGGGTCGGCGTTTCACTTACGAGGATCACGGTTCAAAGCTTTTTGAGGGTGCCGATACCGTGATAAACGGGCGGTGGAATATGACTGTAAGCATGCCTTCGGAGATAGCCGACAACTACCGTCGGGCAACGATAACCCTCACCGCCGCCGGAAACGGGAGCGGAGCGGCCGGATGCGAACGCCGGCTATATGTATACGGGACCGATGACTCCCAACCGACCGATACGGTCGCGCCGTTGATAGAAAGTATATATCTCAACCATCCTGATTTCACCGACGGAGGGCTGGTAGATCCTTCGCCTATGCTGATCGCGGAGATCAGCGACAATGTGGGCATAAATCTGTCGACAGCCGGAATAGGGCGGACGATGACGCTTCGCATCGACGGGCGCGAAGTGTTCAACGATGTGGCATCATATTATACTCCCGCGACAGGGAGACAGGCTGCCGGAACTATCAGTTACCCGCTGAGCGGACTTGCGGAGGGGCGCCACACTCTTGAGCTTCGAGTGTATGACACTTCAGGAAATGAAGCTGCGGCGACTCTGACATTTGTGGTAGACAGTCAGCTCGCTCCAGAGATATTCGACATCTATACGGATGTGAATCCGGCTACGACCCAGGCTAATTTTTATATAAGCCATAACAGGCCAGATGCGATGCTCGGCATAACGGTGAGTGTCTATTCGATGAGCGGCATGCTGGTATGGAGCACTACGGTCAACGACCGCTCCGACATGTTCACTTCCGCTCCCGTCACATGGAATCTCACTGACCGTTCGGGCCGCAGGGTGCCCCGTGGCATATATATCTATCGGGCTGAAATCGTTTCAGGAGCGTCGCGGGCGGTATCGCCGGCGCGGCGCCTTGCCGTGACAGGTCACTGACCGGAATTCTGATCTACAGGCGACAGGCCGAGCTGTGCGGCCTGCTGGAGAAGGAAATCCATCGCCGCCTGGCGCTCGTTGGGGATCACTCCGTCGAGTATGGCATCCTTGATAGCCTGTTTCAGCAGTCCTACTTCACGCGAAGGCTGCAGACCGAATATCGCCATGATTTCGCTGCCGTCGACCGGAGGCTGGAAGTTGCGTATATGATCGCGGGCCTCCACTTCCTCCATCTTGCGCCTGACTGAAGCGAAGTTTTCGAGATGCCGCTTCACTTTCTCGGCATTCTTCGACGTGATGTCGGCCTCACAAAGAGTCATGAGGTCGGTGATGTCGTCGCCTGCGTCGTGGAGCAGACGGCGGACAGCCGAATCGGTCACGCCCTCTTCGACCAGAGCGATAGGCCGCATGTGGAGCTCAACCATCTTCTGCACGTAGCGCATACGATCGTTCATAGGAAACTTCATCTGGCGGAAGATACGCGGTATCATCTTGCTGCCTATGAAGTTGTGATTGTGAAATGTCCATCCGAGGGCGTTGTCCCAGCGTTTGGTGACCGGTTTGGCTATATCGTGAAGCAGGGCGCTCCACCGGAGCCATACGTCATCGGTCTTGGCCGCCACCTTGTCGAGCACTTCGAGTGTGTGAAGGAAGTTGTCCTTATGGCCGCGTCCTCTGACCGTCTCCACTCCCGAAAGTGCGTGGAGTTCCGGGAATATCAGTTTGAGCAGACCGGTCCCTTCAAGGAGGCTCCAGCCGAGCGACGGGCGAGGGGAGTGCATGATTTTCATCAGTTCGTCCATGATGCGCTCGCGGGTGATGATGGATATGCGCTGGGCGTTGCGTCCGATCGCTTCAAGAGTTTCCGGAAATATAGTGAAGCCGAGCTGCGTGGCGAATCTTATCGCGCGCATCATTCTCAGCGGATCGTCGCTGAAAGTGATGTCCGGATCGAGCGGAGTGCGTATTATGCCCGCTTCAAGGTCGGAAATGCCGTCAAAGAGATCGATAAGGTCGCCGAAATTAGCGTTGTTGACACTGACAGCCATCGCGTTGATAGTGAAGTCGCGACGGCTCAGATCGTCGGTGAGGGTGCCGTCCTCGACGATGGGATTGCGGCTTCTTCTGTCGTAGCTCTCCTTGCGGGCTCCTACAAACTCAAGCTCCATATCGCCGCGCTTGACCTGAGCGGTGCCGAAATTGCGGAATACGCTCAGGTGTGTGCCCTTGCCCATGCTTTGGGCTACTGCTTCGGCCAGCTCTATACCATTGCCCACGCTGACGAAATCAATGTCGACAGAGGGGCGGTCGAGCAACATGTCGCGCACGCAGCCCCCTACGGCATAGCATTCGCGGGAAATATCGTCGGCCACAGCGCCGACAGCTTTGAAAATCTTATCTTTCTTTCGCTTGACGATGAGTTCGGTGATGTTCATGCAAGTAATGTGATGAGCTGCTCGGGAGCATTGGTGAGGCACTCTGTGCCTGTCGCTCCCACGCAATAAGTATTCTCTACCCCTACGGCTCCGGCTCCGGGAATGACGAATTTAGGCTCGAACGCAATGACATTGCCCTCGGCTATGATGTCGCGGCTGCGCGGCGCGATGACCGGAAGCTCGTTGATCTCTATGCCCACTCCGTGGCCTACGAAGCCCGCTTTCTGGCGGTGGCCCATGAAATATCGTTCGAGCCCAGCCTCGCGTGCCATAGCCTCGGCTGTCGCATACAGGCTGCGTGCCTCCGCTCCCGGGCGTGCGTCGGCCTGCATCCGGTGGCAGATATCTATCGAGCACTGATGGGCCTTTTCGGCGAGTCCGCTCGTACGCTCGGCTACGAACGTGCGTGTCATATCGGTCATGTAACCGGTATAATTACCATTGACGTCGACCATCACGGTGTCGCCGGGACGTATTATCGTCCCGTTGCATCCGACAGGCAGCGACGGATCGAGTCCTTCGCCACCCATGGCGAAATCGTACGGGGTGGGGGTGTCGGCGTTGTCGCCGGCAAGCACGTTGCCCATATACAGCTCCATCGAGTCGCCGCTGATGCGGAATTGTCCCAGACATCCTTCCAGACGCGAGATGCGCTCGATCTCAACCTGGAGCTCAAGATCAGTCATACCCTCGCGATATAGATGCGGAATGCGGCGGTAGACTCTCTCCTGACGGATGCCGCTCTGGCGTATCTTTTCTATTTCCGCCGGGGTCTTGACTGATCTCAGCTGACGCATGGAAGGGGAGAAGTTGATGATTTCCGACCCTTCGAACACTTTGGAGAGGCGCTGGGCCACGCTCCACGCTGTCACGTCAAGTTCAAGTCCTATGCGGTGTGGAGCGTTGAGTCCGATGGTTCGGGCCATCTCTTCGGGTTTGCGGATCGTCACGACTCCATCACCTTCAAGATCTACCGGGCGTCTGACAAAATATATCGGGATACCCTCAGGAGTGACGTAGATATATCCGTCGAATACTCTGCCGGTTAGATAGTAGATGTCGGCATTGTCGGTAATGATGACGGCATCAGTTTTCTCTGCCTCCATCTGTCGGCGCAGCTTATCGAATCGCAGTTGAGCCTCCTGCGGGTCAAGAAGATTGAGCGGTTTCATTTTTCTGTTGGTTGTCCGGAAATTCCGATGATTTCTATACCTTTCAGAGTGTCAACACGCATGACATGGCGCAGGTTTACCTTTCTTGCGGTTTTTCCTATGGTAATCCCTGCCGGTCGCTCTATCTGCATTGAAGAGCCGATACCATGACCATACCAATGGCCAAAGATGTCGCAGAGATCTATCCCGACCGTATCGCGCCGTGTCCCGTCAATGCTCTCTACGGCAACCTCGATATATATGTTGCGGTAAGGATAGCTGTCATTGTGTCGCAGAGCGATGGATAGCGGCTGATCCACGTGTATGGCTGAATCTATTTCGAACGTGACGGTATCTCCATATGCCCATCCCGCCTCAGGAATGTGAGTGAATCTGCTCACAGAGTCACCGCCGGCGCATGATATGAACGCGATGGCAGCAGCCGTCACGGCCAATATGTCGGCAAATGACTTCTTTGCGCGATATGTGATGCGTCCGGTCATTGGTCTGACTCGCCGATCATACGTTTTGAGGGCGACATGGCTGGCGGCAGATCCTGCTTGGCATTGCGTCCGGCATCAAGATTTGTATTGTCGGGTGTGTCGCCGGGACGCAGACGCCGCTTCTGGCGCTGCCCTCCGTTCTTCTGGGCGTTTTTTTGCCCTTTGGGTTGTGGTTGCGTCGGATTTTTCGTCTCTTTTGTGTCCTTGGGCTTTTGAGAGTTCTGATCTTTCTGCTCTCGCTGTTTCTGATTCTGCCCTTCCCTGGCGGATTGTCCGCCGTTGTCGGATTTGCCTTTGCGGCGTTTTTTCTTTTTGTCAAACCGGGTGATGTCCTGGCCGAGAATGTCGTTGTACTGTTTCTTCTCGGTGTCTTTGGATTCGCTTTCGCGCTTGAGAGTGAGCGGCTTCTCGCCGTTTTTGTTGAGCTGTATCACCTCGAATGCACGTTCGGCGTCGATGGTCACAAGATTGGCTGCAATATTCTTGTCGGTCGAGTATGTGATCTCGTGCCGGAACACATCGTATTTGAAGTGATAGTATGTAGCATCGGCAGTTTCGAGACGGATCTCCTTGGAAGGCATCTTCTTGATGCTCTCCACATAGCTGTCGACCTCGAAATTGAGGCAGCATTTGAGCTTCGCACATTGTCCGGCCAGTTTCTGGGGGTTGAGCGATATATCCTGAAAACGGGCGGCCGCAGTGCCTACCGATACGAAGTTTGACATCCAGCTGGCACAGCAGAGAGGGCGTCCGCACGGCCCTATGCCGCCGATGCGTCCCGCTTCCTGACGTGCGCCGATCTGACGCATCTCCACGCGGATATGGAATGTCTCCGCAAGCACTTTGATGAGCTGACGGAAGTCAACGCGTTCGTCGGCGATGTAGTAGAATATCGCTTTGTTTCCGTCGCCCTGATACTCCACGTCGCCGATCTTCATGTTGAGCTTGAGGTCGGCCGCGATTCTGCGGGCGCGGATCATGGTGTCATTCTCGCGTGCCTTGGCCTCCTCGTATTTTTCGAGATCGCCGCTCTTGGCCTTGCGGAATACACGTTTCAGCTCGGCGTCGGACTTGACTCCGGCGCGCCGCATCTGCATTCTGACGAGCTTGCCGGTCAGAGTCACTTCGCCGATGTCATGTCCGGGAGATGCCTCTACAGCGACAATGTCGCCGGCCGCGAGATCAAGATGAGTTGTATTGCGGAAGAATCCCTTTCGGGTGTTTTTGAACTGCACTTCCACAAGCTCGTCGTCAGCCATGCCTCCCGGGACGTCGGCCAGCCAGTTGTAGCAGTAGAGTTTACCCCTCGGCGCTTCCTTGCCGCCTGTCGGAGACTGTCCGGGAGCAGTGGGCTCGGTATCGGGTGAGTCACTCCCTTTTTTCGGATCCTGGCTCATCATTATTTCGCAAAGCTAACCGAACGGGTCTCGCGGATCACTGTGATCTTGACTTGTCCGGGATATGTCATCTCGTCCTGAATGCGCTTTGCTATCTCTGCGGAGAGCTTTTCTGTCTCTACGTCGTCGATCTTGTCGGCGCCCACTATGACGCGAAGCTCGCGGCCTGCCTGTATCGCATATGTCTTGATGACTCCCGGATATGAGAGAGCGAGTTGCTCAAGGTCGTTGAGACGCTTGATATAGGCCTCAACGATCTCACGGCGAGCGCCGGGGCGGGCGCCGGATATGGCGTCGCAGACCTGTACGATCGGGGCGAGAAGCGATGTCTGCTCTATCTCGTCGTGATGTGCGCCGATGGCGTTGCAGATCTCGGGCTTTTCCTTATATTTCTCGGCGAGTTTCATGCCGAGGAGAGCGTGAGGAAGTTCGGGCTCTTCGTCGGGCACTTTGCCTATGTCGTGGAGCAGTCCGGCGCGGCGCGCTTTCTTCGGATTCAGACCGAGCTCCGAGGCCATCACGGCACAGAGATTGGCTGTCTCGCGGGAGTGTTGCAGCAGATTCTGGCCGTAGCTTGAGCGATATTTCATCTTTCCGACCAGACGGATGAGGTCGGGGTGAAGTCCGTGGATGCCGAGGTCGATGGCTGTGCGTTTGCCGGTCTCGATAATCTCCTCTTCGATCTGCTTGCGCACCTTGGCCACTACCTCTTCGATGCGGGCAGGGTGGATGCGGCCGTCGGCCACGAGCTGATGGAGGGCGAGGCGAGCTATCTCGCGGCGCACGGGGTCGAAGCCGGATAGAACGATGGCTTCGGGAGTGTCGTCGACTATGATCTCGATGCCTGTGGCGGCTTCGAGTGCGCGGATGTTGCGGCCTTCGCGGCCGATGATGCGGCCCTTGATCTCATCGGAGTCGATCTGGAATACAGTGACGGAGTTTTCGATGGCTGTCTCGGTTGCAACACGCTGTATCGACTGCACCACGATGCGCTTCGCCTCCTTATTGGCAGTCATCTTGGCGTCGTCCATGATGTCGTTGATATAGCTTGCGGCGGCGGTCTTCGCCTCGTCCTTAAGGCTCTCGACGAGCTTTTCTTTGGCTTCTTCGGCTGTAAGTCCGCTTATGTGTTCGAGCTCCTCCTGGGCTTTGTGGCGCAGTGCGTCGAGTTCGGTCTTCTTGGATTCGGCCTGTGCGAGCTGCTCGTCAAGACGCTGGCGTGTCTGCTCTATCTCGTTGCGTGCCCGCTGGTTTTCGCCCTGCTGCTGGTTGAGCTGCATCTCTCGCTGCTTGATCTTGCTCTCCGCCTGCTGCACCTTCGATATGCGCTGCTGCGCCTGACGCTCGGCTTCGGCCTTGATTTTGATCTCTTCCTCGCGTGCTTCGAGCAGGCGGTCTTTTTTTATCACTTCGGCTTCCTTACGGGCTTCGTCGATTATCGTGCGGGCGCGGCTTGTGGCCAGATTGCGCTGCACTATCATGGTCGCTACGGCGCCGATGGCAATTGCCAGAATAGCCGTGATCAGAATGATTATTATATTCGTCATTTCTATATGTCAGTTAGTTTTATAGGTTATTACTAAAGATCTCATCGTGTCAATGTGTACGGGCCACGCTTCACGCGGGGCAACGGGTGGCAAGAAAATTACACTTACTCTGTCTCTCCGCCGGCATCACGTGCCATATCGCGGGCCAGCATGCTGTCGAGATCGTTCTCAAACGCCGAAAGCATGCGTTCTCCCTCCTCGATCTGGGCTTTCAGAGTCAGATAGCCCTTGGCATATAGAAACAACACCATGGCCATGACTTCATTCTGCGGGCGGTCGACAAATCTGTCGCGCCATTTCGACCAGCTGGCATTAGCTTCTTTGGCTGCGGCTCTGAATAATTCCTCCTCGCTTGAGGCGATATTCATTCGGAGCGGAATATCAGCTATTCTTATGTTTATGTATATCTTCCTTTCGTCCATTGCACGCCGTTATTCGCCCAGGTCGGCGATACACTTGTCAATGTCCCGTACTAATCCGGCCAACAATGCCCGTGTGGTTTCAGCGTCGCTGCGGCTAGGACTCACCGAATGCACCACCCTGAGATATTCGTTCTCCTGGCTGAGAAGATCAATGCGCTTCTGCAGTCGCTGGTTGTCGTGCTCAAGCTCTGCGATGCGGATTCCAGCAGCCGATATGGCTTCTTCGAGCGATTCGTGACGCTTGAGCAATAAGGCGGTCTTGGTGCGCAGGCTGTCGAGGCGTTGCTTCAAATCTGCGGACATTATTAAGCCAATTTTTTACAAAAGTACAATTTTCATTTGTCATATCATAGATGCCCGGATGTTTTTAACAAAAAAAATGACAAAAGAGTGTTGCCGAATGATAAACAAGGAGGCGCGCCGACATGCAAAAGCATGCGACACGCCTCCCGATGATGTTATGGCCGGCAGGCCTTTGATTTTACCTTACGGCGGTGAACCGCAGCCGATAGTTCATGGTTTTGTCGGGCACACGATAGATGGGCAGTGTGTCGACGTCGGCACCGCACGATGCGTTGCCTACGCCGCGTGTCCATGCGTCGAGATGGAGCACGCTGTAGGGACGTGCAGTCATTTCCCAGAGATGGCTGGCCCGCATCAGGTCGGCGTCGGTGTAGGGCAGTATCGAGAATGCCACGTGGCCTTCTGTCGAGATTTCGATGCCTCGACCCTGGCTGTCTGTAAGCCGGAGCTCGCGGAGGCCTTCGCGTCCGCCGGTCGACTGCGGCTTGACGTACGGCTCGACCATGTCGGCCACTTTGGTCCGGTAGCGGCCTATATAGGCGCCGTCAAGACGGTCGGCGTAGTTCTCGTAGGGGCCGTGGGCGTAATAATCTACGATATCGAGCGCCGGATTGATGCCGCATACGAGGCCGGCTCGGCGGAGATTGTCGGCGTGGGGGTGGAACGTCACGTCCATGTCCATCGTGCCGTCGGGATAGAATGTGTAGGTGATATCGGTAGAGCATTTCTCCCCTTCACGTACGGCGGTCACCTCGATGTTTTTGCCGACAGCGCGGTAGCTGACGGTAGCGGTCGGCGCCATTCCGGCTATGGTGTCGGTGAACCGGTCGTTTTCGATCCAGCGGTGGTTGTCGTAGGTGAATCCCTGCTTATCGGCTATGACGCTGACTCCGTTCATGTCGAGCGAGGTCATCACTCCAGTGTGGGTATCGAATACGGCGGAGATCAGGCTGTTGCCGACCGTAACGGTGGAGTTCCCGTTGCTGACGGTCAGTTTCTCGCCTTTGGTCTTGCTCTTGTCGGCGAAGGGAGCGCGCTCGGTAAGAGTGAACTGGCGACGGGCTACCTCATGGCCTGCCGGAGCGAAGCTCTGGGGCGAATGATAGGATATACTGATATCGAGCAATGCTTCCTTTCCTGCATTGGCTTTCACATTGAGTCCGGTGAGCGGAATCGTTATGACCGTGGAGTCGCCGGGGGCAACTGCTGGCAGAGCCTGCATGGTGCGTTCGGTGTTGTTCCCGTCGATCATGAGCGCGCTTCCGAGATCCAGCCCCTCAAGGGTGCGGAATGCATATCGGTTGCTGACGCTGACGGTCGCCTCGTGGTCGTTGTGGGAGAGCAGGCGGATCTTGACAAAGCTGTGGGCGGCTCTTACTTCCATCAGTTTGGCGCTTTCCTGACGGGTGGCCGGTATGACGCCATTGGAGCAGAAATTGCCCTGGTGAGGGCCGGGATAATCATATCCGGTATGCAGACGGTAGACCCCCTTTTTGATCTCCTGCGGGTCGTAAATGGCCTGGTCGACCCAGTCCCAGATGCAGCCGCCTACGGTGGCGTCGGAGTTTTCGATCACTTCCCAGTACTCCGAGAGGTTGCCGATGGCATTTCCCATGGCATGGGCATACTCGCATATAATCATGGGCTTGTCGAGTCCGCTGGTGTTCTCAGCCATCCATTTCATGCCGGGATACATCTTCGAATAGAAATCGGAGAATCGGCTGCCGCCATAAGGCTTGTCGGCGCGGGTGCCTTCGTAGTGGATCGGACGTGAGGGGTCGAGTCTGGCTGCGGCTTCGTAGCACCACTTGAAATTCTCGCCGTTGCCGGCTTCGTTGCCGAGACTCCACATGATGACCGACGGATGATTGCGGTCGCGGAGCACCATGCGGTCGATACGGTCGACAAACGCCGGGATCCATGAGGGCATGTCGCTGATCGACTGGTTGGCATGATCCTCCAGGTCGGCTTCGTCAATGGCATAGAGTCCATAGTGGTCGAACATGGAATACATCCTGGCATTATTGGGATAATGGCTGGTGCGGATGGTATTGATGTTGTTCTGTTTCATCAGCTCCACATCGCGGAGCATCGATTCCGTGCGCACGGCGCGGCCGTAGAGCGGATCGCTGTCGTGGCGGTTCACGCCCTTGAGGAACACGCGCTTTCCGTTGACGTAGAGGAGCGGGCCTTCGATCTTTATGTCGCGGAAGCCGTATTTGGTGGAGAAAGCCATCTCCTCTTTGCCGTTCTTGCCGTCGCGCTGTATGACGTTGACGGTATAGAGCTGTGGCTGCTCGGCGTTCCAAAGAGCCACATCGGCCAGATCGAACGCGGCGGTGACTCCGGTGGTGTCGGCGATGTCATACGGGATGGTCTGCTCGGCGACCTGCTTGCCCTGCGGATCGATCACTTTTACTACGTATTCCTTGATCCCTTTCTCGTTGTCGCGGTTGTCGATGTCGAGTTTCACCTCCATGCGGGCGTTGCGGTAGTTGTCGGAGAGCGACGAGGTGATGACGTGGTCGCGTACAGATGTCTTGGGAACATTGTAGAGGTAGACGTCACGATGGATGCCGCTCATGCGGAACATGTCCTGACATTCCAGATAAGAACCGTCGCTCCAGCGGAATACCTGCACGGCGATATCGTTTTCGCCGGAGTGGAGGTATGGAGTGATATCGAATTCGGCGGTATTGTTTGCGCCCTGGGTGTATCCGACATACTTGCCGTTGATCCATACGAAAGCAGCCGAATATATGCCTCCGAAGTGAAGCATAGTGCGGCGTCCGGTCCAGTCTGCCGGCAGATTGAAAGTGCGTTTGTAGGATCCCACCGGGTTGATGCCGTAGTTGACGCCGCCGTCGTTGAATCCCTTGCGGGCATTGATGAAAGGCGGTGTGTTGCCGTGGGGGTATTCCACATTGGCGTAGATGGGCTGGTCGTAGCCCTGCATTTCCCAGTTGGAGGGCACGGGGATGGTGTCCCACGCCGATGTGTCGAATCCTTCCTTATAGAAGTCGAGCGGGCGTGACGAAGGATTGTCGACAAAGTTGAATTTCCACGTGCCGTTGAGGCTCAGGAAGCGGTCGTTGACAGGGACGGTCCATGGGGTATTGTAATAAGCCTTGTCGGCGAGCATGGCTGCCTCCGATGCATATGGCATCATATTGGCTGCGCCTTTCTCTTTGTTCTGCTCGAAGATGGTCTCGTTCTCCCAGAAATTCTTTCGGCGTTGCTCGTCGCTCTCGGTCGTCTGCTGCCGGGCATCGATCGGCAGGAAGGCGAATTTGGCAGCTTTGCCGCTTGATCGTTTCACGAGTGTCAGGTTGCCGTCGCGGTCGGTGGCTATGGCCATGTCGGGCTGATTGGTGGGGATGAGCGTAGTGCCGTCGACGGTCCAGAGCTGCGACTCGTCGGAGCCGTTGTTTACCCCGAGAGTAACGATCGAACCCTCCGCACGGATGGCCAGATCGCTTGCCGGATTGATGAGACGCCAGCTGCCCGACAGGCCTGTGATGCTCCATAGCTGCTGGGTGGCGTCGGGGCGGTTCTCTTTGAGAGCGACAGTGGTGGGGCTTGTCTCCTCGATTACATACTTGGTGTTGGACTTCAGCACGATCTTGTAGTGCTTGTCCTTGTCGAAGCTCACTTTTTGCTGCGCTCCGGCAGGAAGCCATGCCGCGATAGCGAGGCACAGGGCAGTCAGCACGGTGCTGAAAAATGGTTTAGACATAAGATTCAGTTATTGGATGGATTGTTATTTTTCACAAAATTACAAAATCCGTCGGAAATATCGCTCTAACAATAAGATGTTTTACGGCTTACTGCTGTGATATTTTGTTTTTTTTGAAGGGAACCTGTAACGCCGGCTCCGGACTCGGGCCTGAAAGAAAGGCGTGAGCGACCGTAACCGGCGTGATATGTATTTGCCGCGATAGGCGGATGGTCTCGGTGGAGAAGGTTGCGGAATGATTGTTATTTCGCCTGTGGGCGGCGGACTCTTCCCTGCGCTGCCATGACACGCATGCGGTGGGTCAGCAACCTGTTGACAGCAGCCCCTGCGAGGCTGGCGATACACACGGCTCCTATGATCAGGAGCCAGAGCAGAAACGTATGTAGATCAATTGGCTGCATATTGATTGTTATTTTTTGGAGGGTTGTTGTTACTTTACAACAATGCCCCGTTCCGAATGGTTCGGGGGAACGGGGCATCGTTATGATTCGTTTTTAGTCTATCGCGATCAGATCGCGTCGTCCTCTATGTTTTCAAGAGCGTCGCGCTCGGCTTCCGGCGACGGAGAGTCGGAAGTAGCTGCCTCAAGCTTCTTCATCATCGCGAATATGAAGAGGGCCGAAATGAGACAGATGACGATCAGGATGGCCCATACCATATAGGTCGGGATCTTGCCCCAGAGAAGCATCGGGATCGATACGAGGTAGTTGCCGACGGCGGTGGCGGCAAACCATCCGCCCATCATGGAACCCTTGAGCTTCGGAGGAGCGACCTTGCTGACGAAAGATATGCCCATCGGCGAGAGAAGCAGCTCGGCGAACGTCAGAAGCAGATAGGTGGAGATAAGCCAGTTGGGCGAAACCGAGGCCTGAGTGCCTACAATCGCGAGCGAGCCGATCAGCATCACTCCGTAGGCCACGGCTGCCATCACCATGCCATAGCCGATCTTGCGCGGGGCCGACGGCTCTTTTTTCTTGCGTGCGAGCCATCCGAAGAGCGCGAGCGATACCGGAGTGAGGGCTACGACGTAGAAGGGGTTGAACTGCTGGTATTGCTGCGGCTGAATGCCTGAAACGACTTCAGGGGTCGACGGGTAGATGTAGAACGCCACCGCGGCCGCAAGACCCAGGAATGCCACGCCGCATATCGTGCGGATAAGGCCTTTGGCCTTGAACATGCCGTAGACGCACCATACGGCGGCGGCTATCATTGTCAGACCGAGGAGATTGAATCCGATGCGGGTCCATCCTGTCGCCTCGGGGGTGGTGCAGCTCTTGGCAAATTCGGTCAGCGTGGCGCCGTTCTGATGGAATACCATCCAGAAGAATATCACGACCGCGAATACGAGGAAGAGGGCGACTACGCGCTGCTTGGTCTGCTCGGGCGAGAGTTCGGGGCCGGTCTCGGTCTGTTTCTTTCCTGTGGCCGATGCGTTCTTGTCAGTAATGACGTGGGCATATGCTTTGCGGCCGAGGAAGTATATCAGGAAGCTGATGATCAGCGATCCGCATGCGACTGCGAAGGCATAGCCGTAGCCGGTGGAGAGGGTCTCGATATAGTGTGAGGCCCAGGCGGAAATGTCTGTTCCTACCTGCATGCCGCTCGCTTCTGCTGCCGCAGCGAGCTCTGATCCGTTGCCGGCTCCGTCAAGGAAGCTGTTGCACATGGCGGGAAGTTCGGCGTTATAGACCAGTCCTTGAGCCGACATGGCTTTGTTGCACATGTATGTGGCCATTCCGGGGGCGAACATCGAGCCTACGTTGATGAGCATGTAGAAGATGGAGAATGCGGAGTCGCGCTGTCCGGCATATTGCGGATTGTTGTAGAGGTCGCCGACCATCACCTGCAGATTGCCTTTGAAGAGGCCGGTGCCTGTCGCTATCAGCACCAGCGCGGCGCACAGGATGACGAGCGACGTGGTGGAGCGTATGTCAGTGGGTATAGCCATCACGGCGTAGCCCACGAACATCACGGCGATACCGGTGACGACGCACTTGGAGAAGCTCCATTTGTCGGCTACCCATCCTCCGACGAGCGGCATGAAATAGACAAGAGCCAGGAATATGGCGTAGATCTGTCCTGAAACTGTGGAGTCGAATCCGAATTTAGCCTGCAGATACAGCAGGAAGATGGCGAGCATGGTGTAGTAGCCGAATCGCTCGCCGGTGTTGGCAAGTGACAGGACGCACAGCCCTGCCGAAGGGGATTTTGACATGTTGGAATGTTAAGGGGTTAGATTGTTAAGGATTATCGTTCGATTGGCCGGCTGTTTCCGAATTCTGCTCGATGGCGCGGAACGCCACGGCATACATCTTCATCTGGCGCACCATGGCCAGCAGCCCGTTGGACCGTGTGGGCGAGAGGTTTTCCGAAAGTCCGATCCGGTCGATGAAGTATAGGTCGGCATCGGCCACTTCAGCCGGGGCATGCCCGTTGAGGACGTCTATGAGCAGCGCTATGATCCCTTTGACAATGATGGCGTCGGAATCGGCCGTGAAATAGATTATGCCGTCCTTAAGCTCAGCGTTGAGCCATACTCGGCTCTGGCATCCCTCGATGAGGTGTTCGGGCGTCTTGAAGCGTTCGTCGATAGGAGGAAGCTCGTTGCCGAGATCGATGATCATGGCGTAGCGGTCCATCCAGTCGTCCACTCCCTCGAAGTCGGCTATTATCTGATCCTGTGTCTGGTTGATAGTCATATCGTTTGGTTTATCTCTGCAAAATTATGCAAAAAAAGCGGCATTCACAAATCCATGGGCCGAAGTGATGTCAAAAAAAGTAATACAAAAGGAGTGTTGTTCCAAAAATAATCATTAAGTTTGCGATACTAAAACATCAATACTATTACATAATCATGCCAAAAGCCAAGAAACCCCTTAACATCATTAAGAACGATCCCTGGCTTGAGCCGTATTCGGCTGCAATTGAGGGACGTCATGAAGATGCCGTGAAAAAAGAGAAAGAGCTCACTGTGTCGAGCAAGACACTTGATGATTTTGCAAATGCCCACAATTATTTCGGACTGCATCGTCAGGCCGACAGAACGTGGGTATTCCGCGAATATGCTCCCAATGCAACCGGGATCACTCTGATCGGAGACTTCTCCGGATGGCAGGAGCAGGCACGCTATGAGTTGCGCCGTCTGCCCGACAGCGGGGTGTGGGAAGTGACGATTCCGGCCGACGCCATCAGCCACGGGCAGCTCTACAAGATGATGGTCAGATGGGACGGCGGCCAGGGGGAACGCATCCCGGCCTATGCCACACGTGTGGTCCAGGATGAGCATACCCATATCTTCTCGGCTCAGGTGTGGGATCCGGCAGAGCCATACAGATGGAATGTCGACAAATTCCGTCCCGACACGAAGCCGTTGCTGATCTATGAGTGCCATATAGGCATGGCGCAGGAGCGTGAGGGTGTCGGCACATATCGGGAATTCAAGGATCTCGTGTTGCCGCGCATCCATGCCGACGGCTACAACGCCATCCAGATAATGGCTATACAGGAACATCCGTATTACGGTTCGTTCGGCTATCATGTATCGTCGTTCTTCGCGGCTTCATCGCGTTTCGGCACTCCCGAAGAGCTGAAAGAACTGATCGACCGCGCCCATGAGCTGGGTATCGCGGTGATCATGGATATCGTCCACTCTCACGCCGTAAAGAACGAGGTGGAGGGACTCGGACGGCTTGACGGCAGCTATGACCTGTATTTTTACGGCGACGGACGCCGCGAACATCCGGCATGGGATTCTCTCTGCTTCGATTACGGCAAGAACGAGGTGCTTCATTTCCTGCTTTCCAACTGCAAATACTGGCTGGAGGAGTACCGGTTTGACGGATTCCGTTTCGACGGCGTCACTTCGATGCTCTACTACAGCCATGGTCTCGGACAGGCTTTCGGGTCATATGACGACTACTACAACGGGCATCAGGATGTCAACGCCATAACTTATCTGACGCTTGCCAACAAGCTTATCCATCAGATAAACCCCGCTGCGATCACGATAGCCGAGGAGATGAGCGGAATGCCGGGTCTGGCGATACCGTTCAAGGACGGAGGCATAGGCTTCGATTACCGCATGGCCATGGGTATCCCAGACTACTGGATCAAGACGCTCAAGGAAAAGAAAGACGAGGACTGGCATCCGACCTCGATATTCTGGGAGCTGACCAACCGCCGTGCGGACGAGAAAATCATATCCTACGTGGAGAGCCACGACCAAGCGCTCGTGGGCGACAAGACGGTGATATTCCGACTGATCGACGACCAGATGTACTGGCACATGATGAAGGATGACGACAACATGGCGGTGGCGCGCGGCATTGCCCTCCACAAGATGATCCGTCTGGTCACAGCGTCGACCATCAACGGCGGCTATCTCAACTTCATGGGCAATGAGTTCGGACATCCCGAATGGATTGATTTCCCGCGCGAAGGAAACGGCTGGAGCTACAAATACGCCCGGCGCCAGTGGGATCTCGTGGATCGCAAGGAGCTGAAATACTGCTATCTCAATGATTTCGACAATGCGATGATATCGCTTATAAGCGGTGTCTACAACTTCCAGGCGCTTCCTGTGGCGAAGCTGTGGGAGAAGGACGATGACCAGGTGCTGGCCTACCGTCGCGGCGATCTCGTATTTGTCTACAATTTCAATCCCTTCAAGTCATTCTCTGATTATGGGATCCTGACGCCTCCGGGTGAATATCAGGTAGTGCTGTCGACCGACAGCCCGCTGTTCGGCGGATATGGCAATGTCGATGAGACCGTGCGTCATTTCACTACGCCTGATCCTCTGTTCGAGCCTCATGGAGTGGCATGGCTCAAGCTCTATCTGCCGGCGCGTTCGGCTCAGGTGCTAAAACTCGTCGACGGTAAAAAGGCTCCGGCTCCCAAGACGTCGTCGAAGCAGACGAAGACACCGCAGGCTCCGGCTCCTGAGGCGGTAGCTGAACCGAAACGCAAGCCGGGTCGACCGAAAAAAGCCGTTGATGACGAGGCTCATTCAGCACCCGAAAAACGCAAACCCGGTCGCCCGAAAAAAACGGAAACCCCGCAGCCGTCCTTACCGGCCAAACGTAAGCCCGGCCGTCCCAAGAAATCGGAGACCGAAGCGCCGGCCAAACGCAAGCCGGGACGCCCGAAAAAGGAGGTCTGATCTTTCCGAGGGTGACAAATGACCCTTATGCATAAACAGAGCGCTGTGCCGTAAAAGCGGTATGGCGCTCTGCATGCAGATAGGAGTGCGTGCTTCTTAAAACGTGAAGATAGTGCGGAATAAGTGTATTTTTACGATGATTAACGGTGGCGGTTGGAAAAAAATGCTTAACTTTGTGGGCTAAATGGCCAGCGTGCGTTTCTTTATTATGCCGGTGCCAGCCAACCCGACCCTAAGCCAACGATGAAAGTCAAGATACATAGAGAAGGTACCAACATACTGATCATTCTGCTGCTGATATTATTGGTGGTGAATGCTTCGGCGTGGATGTTCATACGTCCGGCAGTAATCCCTATAGTTTTTTCGTCGGTGTCGGGCGTGTTCTATCTGCTCGTGGTGAATTTCTTCCGGTCGCCGCGCCGTCATTTCCCCGGCAAAGTTACGGATTCTCTGGTAGTGTCGTCGGTTGATGGCCGCGTTGTGGCTCTTGAGCAGGTGTATGAGAGCGAGGTGCTTCATCGCGATGTCATACAGCTGTCGGTGTTTATGTCGGTGGTCAACGTGCATGCCAACTGGTTTCCGGTCAACGGCGAGGTAAAACTCGTGCGCCATCATGCCGGGCGTTTCCTTTCGGCTTATCTGCCGAAGGCAAGCCTTGAGAACGAACGGTCTACCATCCTGATCCGGGCTACTGCCGGATGCGATGTGCTCGTGCGTCAGATCGCCGGAGCGGTAGCGCGCCGCATCGTGACATATGCGGAGCCCGGCGAGGAAGCCAATATAGAGGATCATCTCGGTTTTATCAAGTTCGGGTCGAGGGTCGACATCTTTTTGCCGCTCGATACGGAGATACTCGTGAAAATCGGCGACAAGACGGTCGGCGGTATAACCGAAGTGGCTCGCCTCCGCACCTCGCCATCATCAAACACCTAACGAATTTTACAGCATACCAATGTCGATATTCCCACGCATAAAAGCCAATATCCCCAACTCGATTACCTGTCTTAATCTGCTCTGTGGGGCGGCCGCATGTGTTTTTTCGTTTAACTACGGCGAGGCATTCGGAGCATTGTCGGGCTATCAGTGGGCATTTGTCCTGATGGCTGCATCGGCAGTGTTTGACTTTGCCGACGGAGCTATGGCGCGCAAGCTTCACGTCTACTCTCTTCTCGGAAAGGAGCTCGACTCACTGTCGGATCTCGTCAGTTTCGGGTTGGCTCCGGGAGCACTGATGTTCAATACGATATCGTATTTTAACGGAGGCTGGACATGGTGGGCATTCGCTTCGCTCGTCATCGTGCTGTTCGGCGCTCTGCGTCTCGCGCGGTTCAACATCGACGACCGCCAGACGACCTATTTCATCGGGCTCCCTATCCCCGCCAACGCGATATTCTGGATAGGATTCGTCGCCTGGAACCATTCGCATCTCTATCTTGGCAACCTCCTGACTGCTGTCATACTTGTAGCCTTTTCGTCGCTGATGGTTTGTTCGCGGCCGATGTTTTCGCTTAAATTCTCCAGTTTCGGCTGGCGTGAGAATTTCAGCCGTTATGTCATAATTCTGGCTACGCTGCTTTTCGTCATCACGGGCGGACTCTCCGGACTCGCCTGGGGAATGATATTCTATGTGGTAATCTCGCTTGTGAGCCGCAAGCGCATAGTCTCCGCCTGATTTCCCGGCACGGCGACGCCCGCAGGCTAATCCACAGGCGAACTTCTTTGTCCTCATAACCGTTAATTCACTACGAACTATGAGTTTTTTTCTGATACTTATACTGGCATTTCTCGGCTACTATCTGCTGCGTCCGGTTTTCAGGGTGTGGCGTACGATGAGCCGTCTTCGCCGTGAAGCGCGTGAGGCTTTCCAGCAGGGAGCATCAGGAGCTGCATATGGCTATGGCCGGAACGATAATGGCCGGAACGGCGGTCGACGTCGCCGTGAGGCTCCAAAAAAGGCCCGGCGCAAGGTGTTCACCCGCGATATGGGTGAATATGTCGCTTTTGATGAAATCAAGGTTGAACAGACCTCGACCTCTGGCACAGGTGAAACTTCAAGGTCAACGGTCATTGAGTCACAGGTAACCGACGTCGAGTGGGAGGATCTGCCTCCCCGCAGCTGATTGTAGCGGGATTTCTCCAGCCATACCGATAATGGGTATCGGCTCTTCTTGACCATTATCTGTGCTGTGCGGATAATGCCTGTGGGAAAAATTCGTAAATTTGCACCATGAAGAATAATAATCTTTGCGTATTGATGCTCGGAGGCGCCAAGAGGGTATCAGTTGCCAGGCACCTCAAAGATGCGGCTGCCGGGCGCGGTCTTAATCTTAACGTGCTCTCCTACGAACTTTCCGAAGAGGTTCCCATCGCGTCAGAAGGACGCGTAATCAAGGGGCTGCGGTTCTCCGATGCCGGAGTGAGAGATGATCTGCTCCGCGTGATCAGGAGTGAAGGCGTTGATCTGGTGCTTCCCTTCGTAGATCCGGCCGTTGAAGTGGCGGCTTCTTTGCGGGGGGCGACTGATGCGTTTGTGCCGGTTTCGGATGAGGGGCTTTGCAGGGTGATGTTTGACAAAAGCGCTGCTGACGACTGGTTCAGGCTTCATTCGATTCCCGTGCCTGATCGAGTGGCTCTCCCCTTTGCCGGCAAGGTGGATCTTCCAGTAATCGTAAAGCCCCGCCGAGGTTCCGCCTCAAAAGGTATAACCATATGCCGCAGAGAGTCGGACATACCTGCCGAGGTTGATGCACAGACTTATATGGCCCAAAGGTATGTGGCTGACGCGGAAGAGGTGACGGCCGACTGCTATGTCGACCGCGAGGGGCGTGTGCTTTCAGTCGTGCCGCGGATAAGGCTTGAGACGGCGGGAGGCGAAGTGACCAGAAGCGTCACGGTCAGGGATCAAGCGCTGATTGCGCTTGTGCGCCGTGTGCTTGATGCGGGTGCTTTCCGCGGGCCTGTGACCGTTCAGTTGCTGCGCGACCGCCGCAGTGGTCAGTCGCTTGTCATGGAGGTGAATCCTCGTCTTGGCGGAGGCGTCGTTACGTCGATTGCCGCAGGGTCGGGAATACTCGACATGCTGATCGGAGAGACTCTGGGAGAACGGATGGATCCCGTCGATGACTGGCGCGACCATACGCTCGTAGCGCGTTATCTCGCCGAGGTGGCGTTTACGGATTGTTGATTTTTTATTTACGACATTATATGCAGATAATCATAGATCTCGATGGGACGATATGCCGCGAGATGCGTCAGTTCTCACGGCCGCTGGCCGAACCGCTGCCCGGAGCAGTCGAGACGGTCAATGAGCTTTATGACCGCGGCGACACGATTATAATCTATTCTGCGCGGACATGGGCAGAGTATGAGGTGACGGTTGACTGGCTCAGACGTCATGGAGTGAAATATCATCAGCTCATGATGGGTAAACCGGTAGGGGATGTGTGGATTGATGACCGCTCAATGAACCCGAAGGCTCTCGGATGGGACAGTATACGCGAGATATTATTAAAGTAGACCAAAAGATTCAGGCAATGGGAAAGACAATCGTCATAGCAGAGGCCGGAGTGAACCACAACGGTTCGCTTGAAATGGCCTACCGTCTGGCCGATGAGGCGAAGCGTGCAGGCGCCGACTATGTGAAGTTTCAGACCGGTATTCCGGAAAATGTCATATCTGTCCGCGCCGAACAGGCCGAGTATCAGAAACATAATACCGGCACGTCAGAAAGCCAGCTTGACATGGTAAGAAAGATAATGCTCAAGCCGGAGGATTTCAGGCCGTTGAAAGATTATTGCGACAGTATCGGTATAAAATTCATATCCACACCGTTTGATCTTGATTCGATCGACATATTGCGTCCGCTCGGCATGGATCTCTGGAAGATACCCTCAGGGGAGATCACCAATCTGCCATATCTCCGCAAGATAGCCGCGATAGGTGAGCCCGTGGTGATGTCGACCGGCATGAGCCGGCTCGGGGAGGTCGACGACGCGGTCAACGTGCTCCTCGACTGTGGACTTGACCGGAATATGATCACGCTGCTTCACTGCAACACGGAGTATCCCACCCCTTATGCCGACGTGAATCTCAGGGCCATGCTCACGCTACGCGACGCCATAGGTTGCCGTGTGGGCTACAGCGACCATACTCTCGGCATTGAGGTGCCTGTGGCGGCTGTGGCTATGGGCGCTCAGGTGATAGAGAAGCATTTTACTCTCGACAAGTCATTGCCCGGGCCCGATCATGTGGCCTCTCTCGAACCCGCGGAGCTCACGGCTATGATAAAGGCGATACGGCACACGGAGGAGGCTCTCGGTTCGTCATGCAAGAGAGTAAGCCCGTCGGAGCGCAAGAATATCGCCATAGCGAGGAAGAGTATCATCGCGTCAAAGCCAATCCGGAAGGGTGAGCGGTTCTGCGCCGGCAACCTGACGGTGAAACGTCCCGGCAACGGTGTAAGCCCGATGCTGTGGGATGTCGTTATCGGACTTGAGGCGCCACGCGATTTCGAACCTGACGAACTGATAGAACTGCAATGAAAGCCGCGTCGCCACGCAAGATATGCTTTATTACCGGCACCCGCGCCGACTTCGGCATCATGAGCCGGCTGATGCGGGAGCTCCGCGATAAGGATGGAGTGACGCTGCAGATTGTAGCCACGAATATGCATCTTTCGGAGCGTCATGGCATGACGATCGACGAGATTACTGCAGAAGGGCTGAAGGTTGACGAGCGTGTGGCGATGGATCTGTCGCATGACGACCGCAGGTCGACGGTAAAAGCCATGTCGGAGTGTCTGGGCGGGATGGCCGATGCTTTAGAGCACCTTCAGCCCGACATGTGCGTAATTCTCGGCGACCGTTACGAGATGCTTGCGGCTGCATCGGCAGCCATGATCATGGGGATACCTGTGGCGCATCTCTATGGCGGCGAGATAACCGAGGGCGCATATGATGATTCGATACGTCATGCCATTACAAAACTCTCGCGGCTGCACTTCACCTCGACCGAGGAGTACCGCAGGCGTATTATCGCCATGGGGGAGGAGCCCTCTACGGTGTATCATGTCGGTGCGCTTGGCGCAGACAATATCGCTTCGATGACGACTATGCCGCTCGAAGAACTCGAAGCAAGTCTCGGCATGGATCTGTCGGACGGATTCCTGCTCGTTACCTTTCATCCGGTGACTCTCGAACCCGGACAGGCACGGGATCAGACGCTCGCGCTGCTTGAAGCGCTTGAGGAGCGTCTGCCGCGGATCAAGGTGCTTTTCACTATGCCGAACTCTGATTCGGAGGGCGATATCGTCGCATCGCTGATCGGTGAATGGGCCGCCGGGCATCCTGACCGCGTTAAGGCTGTCGCCTCTCTTGGAAGGGCGCGGTATTACTCGGCGCTTCGGCATTGCACGGCTGTGGTCGGCAATTCTTCAAGCGGTCTTACAGAGGCTCCCTCAATGGGAGTGCCGACACTCAATATCGGCAACCGTCAGCGAGGCCGCGCCCAGGGATCGACAATTGTCAACTGCGAGGCCACCCGCGATGCCGTCGCGGCCGGGCTTGACAAGGTGATGGACGATGGTATGCGGAGCCAGTGCCGTCAGCACCCCGACAATCCCTATGCATGTGAAGGTACGCTGGCGGCGATCATGCAGGTGCTGTTGGAGACTCCGCTGCCGTTGCCGGCTTTCAAGGCGTTTTACGACGTGAAGTGGTGAGCGACCGCAATATGTGGACACCAAGCCTCAAAGGCCATGAATAAGGATGCAGCCGGCGCAATATGGCTGCTTTAGTCAGCAGAAATCTGCGGTCGAGCGGCGAGAGCCGCCGGCCTGTGGACAATCCGTCGTGGGCGCCGACCGTTACAGGCACATATCTGATGATGAGTCCGCTACGCAAGGCGTCTGCTATATATGCGTCATCTTCCCCGCAGATATAATGGCCCGAATTTAATCCGAAGCGGGTGTCGAAAAGCAAGCCCACCCTGTCTTTTCTGATGTTGATCTCGATCGACGAAGGCCAGTATCCTTTTGGCGCATCCTGTAATAGAAATGAATGTCGGGGATACGGTTTGTCGCCTTCGGAAGATCTGTAGCGGCTGAGCAATATGTCGGCGTCGGGATTGTTGTCGAATGCCTGAACGAGATCACGCAATTCACCGGCGGTGAGTTCAACGTCGTCGTCGGAGATTTTCAGCAAAGGCGCTTCCGCACGTCTGAGCAACATGTTGCGGTTTACGGCGAGGCCGCGTGTTTCGGATTCGACAACTATCATATCCGGCCGTATCAGCTCCTGCGGTACCGGACCCCTGTCGCCGCCCCGCTGCCATCCGACCAGATAGCCGGCCTCCTTGACCTCCGGCAACCGGAGAGCCGCTGTGCGTTCTATCCCGGCGCGCCCATAGGTGGATATGAGCACCTGAAGCCTCACTGTCTCACAAGATCGGTAAACCGATAGGAAAGCCCGGTGGACTCATCGGTGAATCTCTCTGACTGTATGGTCACAGACCACTTCGAACTGTCGATCTCAGGGAAAAATGTGTCGGCCTCATCGAGCGACGCATCCACCTCGGTAAGATAGATGCGCGTTGCGAGCGGCAATGCGGCGGCATACACCTGGCCTCCGCCTATTATCATCGTTTCCGGAGCTTCGGCAGTCATGGCGATCGCTTTTTCGAGGGAGTCCGCAGTCTCGATGCCGGGGGCGCTGTAATTGACATTGCTGGTGATCACTATATTTCGGCGCTCAGGAAGCGCTCCTTTGGGCAGCGACTCGAATGTACGGCGCCCCATAATGACCGGTTTGCCGAGCGTGAGCTTTTTGAATCTGCGCAGATCGGCGCGGATATGGAAAGCGAGATCGCCGCGGCAGCCGATCTCTCCGCGCCGCCCTACTGCGGCGATCAGCGATATTGTGGAACGGTTGTCGGTCATACGGCTACTGTGGCTTTGATATGGGGGTGAGGGTCATAGTCCTCAAGATGAAAATCATCATAATGAAAATCAAATATGGATTTCACTTCGGGATTGATGACCATGCGCGGCAGCGGCCTCGGCTCGCGCGACAACTGAAGCTCTACCTGCTCGAAATGGTTGCGGTAGATGTGTGCGTCGCCAAGAGTATGCACGAAGTCGCCGGGCTGCAGGCCGGTGACCTGCGCCGTCATCATGAGCAACAGGGCATAGGATGCGATGTTGAATGGCACGCCGAGAAAACAGTCGGCGCTACGCTGGTAGAGCTGGAGGCTCAGACGTCCGTCGGCGACATAATACTGGAAAAAAGCGTGGCATGGGGGCAGATGCATGCCCGGCAGATCGGCTACGTTCCATGCGCTCACTATGATGCGCCGCGAGTCGGGATTGGTCTTGATCGTGTGTACCGCCTCTGCGATCTGGTCAATGTAGCCGCCATGATAGTCGGGCCAGTGACGCCACTGGTATCCGTAGATGTGGCCGAGATCACCGTCAGGGCCGGCCCATTCATTCCAGATTCTGACACCGTTGTCCTGCAGATACTTCACATTGGTATCGCCTTTGAGGAACCACAGCAATTCGTGGATGATCGATTTCAGATGAAGTTTTTTTGTGGTCAGCAGCGGAAATCCGTCGGCGAGATTGAATCTCATCTGATATCCGAAGATCGAACGGGTGCCTGTGCCGGTGCGGTCCGATTTGTCAGTGCCGCTCTCCATGATGGTGCGGAGAAGGTCAAGATATTGTTTCATTTCCGGTCATTGTTTTTCTTGTGATGTATGGTCGCATTCGGGTGAGGCCGTGTCAAGGGTGGCCTCTGTTTTTGGGCTGATCGGTTTCACGCTCTGCATGAGGGGTATCGACAGCTGTTTGCGGCGTGTGGTGTAGTGTATGGCGTCGTTGGGGCACACGTTGATGCAGTTGAAGCAATTGACGCAACGTGAGCCGTCGACCACATGGTCGTTGAGATCGAGACATTCAGCTTTACATACATCGGCACACCGGCGGCACTGGATGCATTTGTCGGTGTCGATGTCAATCTGAAATATGGCAAAGCGACTGACGAAACCGAGCGTGGTGCCGACAGGACAAACCGTCGAACAGATGAGGCGCCCGGATCTTGCGCTGACTATGACTACCACCGACATAACCATCACTGTCACCGCTACTCCCAGAGCCGATCCTGCAATGGCCCGGGTAAGGGGAGTGTCGAGCGGGTCGTAGGGTGGGGCCGCCGGCGTCTGTATTCCGATCGCATCGGCTACGGGCGCTATGCACCCCGAGCAGAAACGAAGATAGAGCGTGTAAGGATCGACAAAAGCAGGGATTGCGAGGAGTCCGAGCATCAGACATATAAGCGTGACAGCCAGAACGGTGTATCGCAGCGGGTTGAAGGGCTGCCGGTAGCGGTAGATCTTGTGTCGGTGGAACACACGTGAGGAGATATCCTGGATCAGTCCGATGGGACATGCCGCGGAACAATAGACACGGCCGAAAACCAGAGTGATGATGAGCCACACGACAAATACGCCGAGTGAAAATGTCATGACGGCCGGCATGAACTGAATTCTGCCGATCCAACGTGCCACAGGATCCAGGAAGGCCGACGATATGACGAGGCCAACGGTCAGCGACATGAAAACCGTCAGCGACAATAATATTCGGCCGATGCGCAAAGCTTTGTTCATCATCGAGGGGGGGGGATCGGATTTTTTTGAATTCGTAACGCAAACGTACGAAAAAATATTATAAATACCGCAAATTTTATATATATTTGCGCGGTTTAATTATTCAATGCCTCAAAACTTCAAAGCCGAACTATAAATGAACACTCGCATTGTAGTCCTCTCCCTCCTGATAGGCGCTTCGCTTCTGCCGGGTGCCATGGCACAGAACGCCGGGCAAAAGGTGAATTTTGCCGGTAAAGTATTATTTGATCAGTATCAGGCCGCTCAGAAATCGCGTGCGGCCGGACAGACTCCCCGCAGGGAGGTGCCGGAAACCATGTTGGCAATCGTGGAACTGACCGACGGCGCTGATGCCGAAGGGCTGACTGCGCTGACCGACGGCGTGGAGGTGATGGACCGCCGTGGCGATATGGCAATTATAAGCGTGCCCACTGGGGCTATAATGCAGGTAGCGGCCGACAGGGCAGTGAAACGGATGTCGGTGGGAGGGAAAGCCCGTCTTGCCCTCGATAAAGCCCGCACAGCTTCAAAGGCGAGCAGGGTTATGAACGGTCTGAAAAATGGCTTGCCCAGGGATTACACCGGCAGCGGGGTGGTGCTGGGAATGATGGACCAGGGTTTTGATCCCAATCACATCAACTTCCTTAATGCCGACCAGACTGCTTCGCGTGTGAAAAGGGTATGGGTATATGGGGGCGAAGGCGCTCCTGCAGCCTATGAGACTCCTTCGGCCATAGCCGGATTGCCGACCGACGATGCTCATTCGACTCATGCTACCCACGTGGCCGGCATCATGGGCGGAGCCTATGACAAAACCTGCTACAGGGTGAAGATGATAAATGGCGTGCCGATGCTGGGCGATGCAGCCAACAATTATTACGGTCTGGCCCGCGGCGCCGAATACGCCGTGGGAGTGGGATCGCTTTTCGATGCCAACATCATGGATGCTGCGAGCAAAGTGCTGGCGTATTCGAAATCAGAGGGTAAGCCGGCCGTATTCAATCTCAGTCTCGGAAGCGTCATGGGACCGCACGACGGCACCGACGTGGTGGATAAATATCTTGCCGAACTCGGCAAGGAGATGATCATCGTGATGGCTGCCGGCAATGACGGAATGTTTGACGTGTCGCTCAGAGCAGACTTCACTGCGGGCGCCGGCAAGGTGTCGACCATACCTGTGACCGAACACAATACGAGCTGGAACGGTTTCGTGCAGGTGTGGAGCGATACGGCCGATCCGGTGACGCTGGTGTTCAATATTCTGAATGTCAAGACGGGTGCGGTGACCTACAGCTATTCGGTAAGAGGGCCGCAGGAGGAGATCAGCATAGGCGGCAGCGAGACGTCTGTCGTGTCCCCGCTTTTCAGTCAGGCGTTTGCATCAGATTCCTATGCTATCGTGTCATCGGGCGTTGAAGAATCCAACAACCGGTATGTGGCTTCGCTCTATATGGATCTGACGGCGAAAAGTCTGAAAAATCCCGATCTGGTGCCTATGATTACTCTTGAGGGAGCTGCCGGTCAGGGGGCTACTGCGTATATCGTGACACAGAATGAGGATCTGCTGACGTTCGGCGACCGCGGTATGGCCGGATACACTGCCGGAAGTCCGGCGGAGAGTATCAGCAGCATGGCATGCGGCGAAAACGTAATCGTTGTCGGGTCTTACAACAGCCGTAATGAGTTTCCTTTGCTGAAGGGTGCGGTAATGGGTTACAAGGCTGAATATTATCCGGTGGATGGAGTCAGCTCGTTCACTTCATACGGTACGACTTTCTCCGGAAAGAAACTTCCTGAACTTTGCGCTCCTGGCATGACGGTGATCTCAAGCGTAAGCACCCCATGGGTGAACGGCACGGGGGAGGATACCGGCGATTTGTCGGCAAGAGTCGACCGTAAAGATCTCACGGGAGCAATGAAGGCCGACCGTACCGACTACTGGGGACAGATGCAGGGCACTTCAATGGCAGCGCCGTATGCCAGCGGCGTGGTGGCGTTGCTGCTTGAACAGGATCCCACACTGACGGTTGACCGTGTGAGAGAATTGCTCGTAAGCTCAGCCCAGGCTATGCCTGCCGGGAGCGAGAAAGTAGCCCTGCAGTGGGGCGCCGGCAAACTCAATGCCGAGAATGCCATGCGCAAGCTGTTGGGCATGCCGTCGTCGATAGGCGATGTCAAGGCCGATACAGAGCGCCGCTTTTCGATGGAACAGACCGATGACCTGATCGTTGCGGGAATAGCCGGCGAGAAGGGAATCGCCGCCCGTCTCACTTCCCTGGCAGGGCTGACGGCTGTTTCAGCCAAGCCGCAGGGCGAGACCGTTGAACTGCCGACATCCGGACTTCCCACAGGCGTTTACGTACTGACAGTCGAAGGCGAGTCGGGATCAGCCATAAGCAAGAGAGTCATCGTAAGGTGACGGATTTATGATTTTTTAATTGCGAACCGTGGTCGTCGAGTATTAACTTTGCACACCGAAATGGAACTATAAACAAAAAGAAAAGATCAAAAAATGGCAAACTGGTTTGAATGCAAAGTGAGATATGACAAGATGATGGAAAATGGCGTGGTGAAGAAGGTCAATGAACCTTATCTGGTCGATGCCCTCTCGTTTACCGAGGCTGAAAGCCGCATCATAGAGGAGCAGACCCCTTTCATATCGGGGGATTTCTCGGTAAGCGCTGTGAAGCGAACGAAGATTTCAGAGATATTCTGGGATGACTCGGCCGACAAATGGTATCTTGTCAAAGTGGCCTTCATCACCATCGACGAGAAGACCGCGGCCGAGAAGAAGAGCTCAACGCTGATACTTACTGCCGGCAACGATCTCAAAGGCGCTTACGACAATTTCATAGCCGGCATGGAAGGAACCATGGCCGACTTCGAGATCCAGTCGATAGCCGAGACTCCTCTGATGGATGTCTACAAGGCCAAGCTCGGCAATATCCCGTCGGCAAAAGAGGATTGATCATGGGATCTGACATAGCTGACAGGCTGCATGAAATCAAGTCGGCTCTGCCCCAGGGGGTGGAGCTGATTGCCGTAAGCAAGTTTCATCCGGCGGAAGCTATCTCTGAGGCATATGCGGCCGGACAGCGTGTCTTCGGCGAGAGCCGCGCTCAGGAGCTGCAGGAAAAAGCCTCACGTCTGCCGGACGACATAGAGTGGCATTTCATCGGCCATCTGCAGACCAATAAGGTGAAGCCTGTGGTGGCGGTGGCGTCTATGATACAGAGCATAGACTCGATGCGGCTCCTTAAAGCTGTCGGCGATGCGGCTGTGAAAGCCGGGCGGGTGATCGACGTGCTGCTTCAGGTGCATGTGGCCCGCGAGGAAACAAAAACTGGATTTCTGCCTGAAGAGATGGCGTCGGCGGCAGCCGAGGCTATCCGTATGCCCGGCCTGCGGTTGCGCGGCGTAATGGGGATGGCGTCGAATACCGATGACCAACAGAGGGTACGCGCCGATTTCAGAGCCATCCGCTGTTGTTTCGATACTCTGAAGGAAAGCGTCGCCGCAGGGCAGCCCTGTTTTGACACTGTAAGTATGGGCATGAGCCACGACCGCAGGCTCGCGGTGGAAGAGGGCAGCACGATGGTCAGAATAGGCACTGATATCTTCGGGGAGCGGTAATCGGCGGCGCAGAAGCAAAAAAATGTGCTGAAATAGAGGTGGAAAACAAAAAAATGGTTAACTTTGACAAGTTTTTGCCGCAGATGCCATGAAAACCTTCAGGCCGGCCTGCTGCCGCAGATGACTATTCACATTCATACCTGACTAATTAATAAACAAATCAATACCACATCAATTATGAGCAAAGAGACAAAACAATGGGGCGCCATCATCGTGATGATAGCCCTGTTTGCGATGATCGCTTTCGTGACCAACCTGTGTTCGCCGATGGCTGTCATTGTGAAAAACCAGTTCGGTGCAAGCAATCTGGAGGCCCAGATCGGCAACTATGGCAACTTCATTGCCTATCTGCTGATGGGTATTCCCGCCGGCATGCTCCTCAAAAAAGTAGGATATAAGAGAACGGCCCTGATAGCGCTCGTGGTCGGCATAGTAGGCATCTTCGTGCAGTGGATGAGCGGCTGGGAGAGCATGCGTGGCGCCGCATTCGCCGTATATCTCGTCGGAGCATTCATCGGCGGCCTCTGCATGTGTATGCTCAACACTGTCGTTAACCCGATGCTTAATATCCTCGGTGGCGGCGGCAACAAGGGCAACCAGCTGATACAGATCGGCGGAGTATTCAACAGCGCTGCGGCTGTGGCCGTGTACATCATCATGGGCGCACTGATCGCCGACGCCACAAAGGCTACGGTGAGCGACGCCACTCCCGCTCTCTTCATCGCCGGCGGCATCTTCATCATCGCTTTCGTCGTGATCCTCTTCACCAAGATCGACGAGCCCGAGCGTGCCGATCTCAAGAAGATCGAGGAGAAGGAGCACGCCAAAAAGCTTGCTCCCGGCCAGAAGGACAAATACAGCGCATTCTCGTTCCGTCACTTCAAGCTCGGCATCCTCGCCATATTCCTCTACATGGGTATCGAGGTGGGCGTTCCTACGTATATTCTCCAGTATCTGACAGCCGCTCCCGACGCAGTGACTCCCGGTATGGGCATGGATGCCGGCATAGTCGGCCTGATTGTGGCCGTCTACTGGCTGATGATGCTCGTGGGCCGTTTTGTCGGCGGAGCCATCGGTTCGAAGGTGTCCTCGAAGCAGATGATCACCGTGGCCTCCACTGCCGCCATCGTGCTGATACTGTTCGGTATGTTCGCTCCGCAGAGCTGGCTTGTGAATATCCCCGGTGTCGACTGGGCTAAGCTTGAAATGATCTGGGCTGAGGTGCCTGTAGGAATATTCGCCTTCATCCTCGTAGGTCTCTGCACCTCCGTCATGTGGGGCGGTATCTTCAATATGGCTGTAGAGGGCCTGGGCAAGTACACCGCAATTGCATCGGGCGCATTCATGACCATGGTGTTCGGCTGTGCAGTGATGGTAGCCATCCAGGCATGGGTTGCCGACTTCTCGTGCAACTATCTGATCAGCTACTTCGTTCCGCTGGGTTGCGCAGTCTATATCCTTTACTACGCTCTCATAGGCTCGAAGAACGTCAACACCGACATCCCGGTGGCCGACTGATCCTCACCTGATCTCATCTGATGACTTTACGATCCCGGACGGAGCCCGCAGCTCCGCCCGGGATTCTGTATCTGTGATCAGCGGAATTCTCGGGAGCGGGTGCAGGGCATGCGCGGCCCTGTATCAATGTTTATACTGATATTACAGGGATGTTTTTGACAATTATTTGCAATTGTGGCGGGGTTTGAGTAACTTTGTGGCTCGAAACCGAACATACCGATATCAGAAGATATGGACAGAAAGACAATGGACGCGGCCGCCAACAATATCAGGGTGCTTGCCGCAGCGATGGTCGAAAAGGCCAAATCGGGTCATCCCGGTGGATCGATGGGCGGAGCCGACTTCGTCAATGTGCTCTACTCACAGTTTCTCGTGACTGATCCCGACGATCCTACATGGATAGCCCGTGACCGGTTCTTTCTCGACCCGGGACACCAGTCGCCGATGCTTTACGGAGTGCTGGCTCTGACGGGAAACTATACCATGGAGGAGCTGCAGCAGTTCCGCCAGTGGGGCAGTGTGACGCCAGGACATCCCGAGCTTAATCCGCAGAGAGGCGTCGAAAATACCTCCGGTCCGCTCGGACAGGGCCATACGATGGCGGTAGGTGCCGCTATAGCGGAGCGTTTCCTCGCAGAGCGCTTCGGCGACTGGATACAGCACAAGACTTATGCCTTTATCTCCGACGGGGGCATCCAGGAGGAGATCTCGCAGGGCGCCGGACGTATAGCAGGCTATCTGGGACTGAGCAATCTGATAATGTTCTACGACAGCAACAAGGTGCAGCTCTCGACCGACGTGGATGCGGTGGACAATGAGGACTATGCCGCAAAATACCGCGCATGGCACTGGCACGTCATAGAGTGCGACGGCACTGATCCCGTTGCTTTGGCCGATGCATTGCGCAAGGCGCATGCCGAGCGCCACAAACCTACTCTCATCATCGGCAATACCGTGATGGGCCGCGGCTGTGTGACGGCCGACGGATCCAACTTCGAAGGCAAGTGCTCCACTCACGGGCAGCCGCTGAGCAAGAGCGGCGCCGACGTGGAGAAGACTATAGAAAATCTCGGCGGTGATCCGAAGAATCCATGGGTGATCCGCGAGGAGGTGAAACGTCTTTATGACGCCCGCCGTCAGGAGCTCCGCGAGATCGTTGCTCGCCGGCGCAGCGAGGAGAAGGCATGGGCAGAGGCCAATCCCGAGAAGGCGGAGCAGCTCCGCGGCTTTATCGAGGGACGCCTGCCGCATATCGACTACCGTGCCATCGTACACAAGGCCAACGTGGCTACCCGCACGGCATCGGCCGACGTGCTGACGGAGCTCGGCAAAAAGGTGAAGAATATGATCGTTTCGAGCGCCGATCTTGCAAATTCTGACAAGACAGAGGCTTTCCTGAAGCAGACCGGCGCGTTCGCACCCGGCGATTTCAGCGGCGCGTTCCTCCACGCGGGCGTGGCGGAGCTGACCATGGCGTCGATAATGAACGGCATCGCTCTCCACGGAGGGCTGATAGCAGCCTGCGGCACATTCTTCGTATTCTCCGACTATATGAAGCCTGCCGTAAGGATGGCCGCTCTGATGGAGCTTCCGGTGAAGTATGTGTGGACCCACGACGCTTTCCGCGTGGGCGAGGATGGCCCGACCCACGAGCCTGTGGAGCACGAGGCACAGATGCGTCTGCTCGAAGAGCTCCACAACATCAACGGCCGGCGTTCGATGATGGTGCTCCGTCCGGCCGACAGTGCGGAAGCCACGATCGCATGGGAGATGGCTATGGAGAATAAGTTTACTCCCACTGCCCTGATCTTTACCCGTCAGGACGTGCCCGACATCAAGGCTATGGGATCTGACCGCTATGAAGAGGCTCTGCAGATGAAGAAGGGCGGCTATGTCGTGCGCCGTGCCGACAATCCCGATGTTGTCCTGGTGGGCAACGGATCGGAGGTGTCGCTGCTCTGCGATGTGGCGGTGCTTCTGGATGCGGAGGGTATCAGGGCCCAGGTGGTTTCGGTGCCCTCGATCGGCATATTCCTCGACCAGCCGGAAGAGTACCGTCGGAGCTGTATCCCGGCCGGGGTGCAGGTGTTCGGTCTCACGGCCGGCCTTCCTTCGACTCTGCGCGAGGTAGTGGGCGTAGGCGGATATGTCTACGGCCTCGACCGCTTCGGCGCATCGGCTCCCTACAAAGTGCTCGACGAAAAATTCGGCTTCACTCCCCAGGCTGTGCTTGAGCGCGTGAAGGCTGTTCTCGGAAAATAATTGAAGAAATCACGTCAGTGTATATATTTTAATCAAAATTCGAGGGCATGGTTAATTATTAGAAAAAATTAATTAACTTTGCATATGAATTACACGTTTCATTTTAATCAACATCACAAAAAGCTATGCTAAAAAGAAGTATTTTAGGCCTTGCTTGCGCCATGCTTTTCGGTGCATCAGCCTTTGCACAGGAAGCACCTCAGACGGTGCAGGACCCCTCTCAGGGTTACCTGTTCAATCGCTTCTCCAACAATTGGTTCGTGACCGGTGAAGGTGGCGTAGGTGTAATGTTCTCCAAGTTTGACTCGAAAGAGGGTCTTGGCAAGAGACTTGCGCCTGCCGCATCAATCTATGTCGGCAAATGGTTCTCGCCCATAATCGGTCTCCGTATCGGTGGCAACTACATGCAGATGAAGGGCCTTTCGGAGGTTCCCGTTTGGTACGATGTACGTTATGACAACCGTTACTGGAAGCAGAAATTCAACGAATTCGGCGCAGTAGGCGACGTTATGATCAACCTCACCAACTGGTGGTGCGGCTATCGTCCCGATCGCATCTACAACTCTACCGTTTATTTCGGCGGAGGCGCATACTGGACAACCGCTTACCTCGACGGCGAGTGGAAAAACGCCCACAACTTCAACACTTCGCTGCGTGCCGGCTGGATCAACTCGTTCAATGTATCGAAGGCTGTCCAGCTCTTCCTCGACGTGCGTTTCAGCACTTTCGACGGCCCGCAGGAGACTGTTAAGTTCGAGAAGAAGACCGTAGGCGACCTGCAGGCATATGTAGGCGTGACCTATAACTTCAACAAGCGCACATGGGATGCTCCCGTCGTTCCGGTTTGCCCCGAAGTGCCCGACTGCAGCGCCATCGAGGCTCGCCTCCAGGCTGCAAACGCACGCATCGCCGATCTGGAGCGTCAGCTTCAGGACTGCCTGAACCGCCCCGTGGAGAAGGCTGAGTGCCCCGCTGTGCCCCTGACCACCATCTACTATCCCATCGGCAAATCAAGCCTCTCGACCCGTGAGGTCAACGTGCTCCGCGCCGTTGCATCGGTGATGAAGGAGAGCGGCAAGAGCTATACTCTCACCGGATGGGCCGACAACTACACCGGCACCGACGCAATCAACACCCGTCTGCGTCACGCCCGTGTGAACGGCGTTCAGCGTCAGCTCGTACGCTTCGGCGTTGCTGAGAGCCAGCTCAACGCTACTATCGACAACGGCAACCTCACCGACCTCGGTGAGAAGGCTGTGCAGCTCGACCGCGCAGTGACCATCGTCGAGAACAAGTAATCAGTCCCTCATAAGGATAAACAATCAGCGGCGTGCCCTCAGGGCGCGCCGCTTTTGTCGTTAACGGGCCGGTAGCGGATCGTCGCATGCCGGTGGGCTGTCAGTCGCCGCTATCGGTCGGTGGCGTCGCGCGCGCCCACGACTGTGTCGAGCAGGTTGAGGGTGGCGTCGGCAAGGAGATCGAGCACAAGCTCGAATCCCTCGGCGCCCTCGTAATATGGGTCGGGCACGTAGTCATAGCGTGTGGCGAGGGTGAAGAATGCCGACATGGGCATCACCTTTGCCATGGCCTCGGGCGTCGGAGCGAGCCGGCGGAGATTTTCCACATTTGAGGCGTCCATGCCTATGATTATGTCGAAGTCGGTGAAGTCCGATTCAGTCACCTGGCGGCAGCGGTGGTCCAGGACAAGCCCACGGCGCCGTGCGTGGGCCCTCATGCGCTGATCGGGGAGCGATCCGATATGATACCCGCCGGTGCCGGCAGAGTCGATCAGAAACGCTCCTGTGAGGCCGCGCTCGTCGACAGCCTCCTGCATCATGCCCTGGGCTGCCGGCGACCTGCATATGTTGCCCAGGCATACGAAGAGGATTCTCACGGGCCCGGAGGAGGGCAGAGGAGGGAGTTTGAGATCAGGAAGGTTCATGATTATGATTCTGAAGGTGTTTGTCCGGAAAGATTCTTGAGGTCGCTTACTATTTCCGCCGCAGCGGTGGAGGCGGCGCGGTTTGTGCCGAGGCGTCGGCGTATCTCGGCGTAGCCGTCGAGCTGCCGGCGTCGTCCGGGCGCGCCGGGGAGAATGTCTGCCAGACAGGCTTCGACCTCGGCCGTGTTGCAGTGGTGGAGGAGCATCTCGGGGATGACGGGCGCGTCGGCGATGAGATTTGGGAGCGATACGTAGCGGGTGTGGATCACGCGGCTCATGAGCCAGTAGGAGAGACGTGAGCCGTTGGCCCGGTAGCATACCACCTGAGGGGTTGAAGCGAGGGCGCATTCGAGTGTGGCGGTGCCAGAGGTGACGAGCGCCGCTTCGGCGGCGGCCAAGAGGCGGAATGTCAGGTCTTCCACTACGGGATATGATGTGTACTGCGCGTAGAAGTCCCGGTCGATGCCGGGCGCCCCGGCCACTATGGGCTGCAGCTCCGGATGGAGTGCGGCCACAGACTGCATGACGGGGAGATTGTTGCGTATCTCGCCGCGTCGGCTTCCGGGGACGAGCGCCAGAAGAGGCCTGTCGCCGGTGATGGCAGCAGCGCGCCGGATCTCGTCGGCCGACGGACGCTGCACGAGCCGTGCGTCGATCTCCTCAAGCGAGGGATTGCCGACGTAGCTGACGTCGATGCCATGGCGTCTGAAGAAGTCCGTTTCGAAAGGAAGGATGGAGAGCACCCGGCGCACGAGGCGCCGGATATCTTTCACCCGATACTCTTTCCAGGCCCATACTTTCGGGGCGATATACCAGTAGACCGGTATGCCGAGACTGCGGGCATGGGCCGCCAGCTTAAGGTTGAAGCTCGGATAGTCCACGAGAATGAGGCATGAGGGTCGCTCCCGGGCGATAGAATCGCGGGCCGTGCGCAGATTGGCAAGCACTTGGGGAAGATGACGGAGCACCTCGCTGAATCCCATGAAGGCCATGCGGCGGTAGTGGATAAGCGGGCCGGTGCCGGCCGCTCCCGCCATGAGGTCGCCGCCCAGAAAGGTGAAACGCGCCTCGTGGTCAAGCGCTCTGATGGCTGCGATGAGGGCTGAGGCATGCAGGTCGCCGGATGCTTCGCCGGCCGAAAGGAAATAGTGCATTGTCGGGTGAGGATTGGTTTTATACGCTCGCATCATCGACGCACTTGCGTGGGCGCCATGCGGCAAATACGCTTCAAATTTAGTAAATTTGCAAATAATTTTGCTCTAATACCCCGATAAAAATCTATCGACATGAAATCAGTTGCCCGATTATCCCGGATTATAGCAGTGGCATTGTTTTCAGCAATGGTAATGTCGCTGACTTCTTTGTCGGCGCAGGAGGGCCGCAATGGCCGCCGTATCAACGATAACTGGACCTTCCGTTTCGCCAGTCAGGTGAGCGGCAAGGGGGAGCGTGTGGATCTCCCCCACACCTGGAATGCCTCCGACGCGCTCTCGGGCGATCCGGCCTACCGGCGCACGACGGGTGTCTACGAGAAGCGTCTGAAATATGACCCTTCGTGGAAGGGACGCCGCGTGATACTCCGCTTCGAGGGGGCCAACCAAAATGCCGGCGTATGGGTCAATTCGCGTCTTGCCGCGACCCACAAGGGGGGCTACGGCGCCTTTGCGGCCGACATCACCGATCTGCTCCGGGAGGATGCCGACAATCTGCTGACGGTGAGGGTGGACAACGCGCTGGATATGGACGTGATGCCTCTCGTGGGCGATTTTAACATGTACGGCGGTCTTTACCGCGACGTGTGGCTCTATACGCTCGATCCGCTTCATATAAGTCTCGGCGACTTCGGATCGAAAGGGGTCTATCTGACTCAGAAGAGCGTGAGCCGCGAGCGTGGCGACGTGGAGGCAACCGTGGTGGTGGACAACAGCGGCACGGCTCCGGCTGCAGGCGCCGTCAGGATCGCAGTCACCGACGGACAGCGAACCGTGGCCGAGGGAGTAGGACGCTTCGAGTGCGCCCCCGACTCTGCGGTGAGGGTGAAGGTGGATCTGACGGTCAGCAATCCGCGGCTATGGGACGGCCGGCGCGATCCGTTCATGTACGAGGCAACGGCTATGGTGACCGACGCCGGGGGGCGCGTGACCGATATGGTGACCGAGCCTCTGGGACTCCGTTGGTTCAGCGTCGATCCCGACAAGGGATTCATGCTCAACGGACGCCACTATCCGCTGCGGGGCGTTTGCCGCCATCAGGACCGCGCCGAGCGGGGCAACGCCCTCCTGCCCGAGCATCACCGCGAGGATGCCGGGATAATCAGGGAGATCGGCGCTACGGCCGTCAGGCTCGCGCATTATCCGCAGGCCGAGGAGATCTACAGCCAGATGGATCGTGGAGGCATCGTAGTCTGGGCCGAGATACCGTTCGTCGGTCCCGGCGGCTACCTCGAGCGGGGATATACGGCCAGCGATGAATTCCGCGCCAACGGCCGGCAGCAGCTTACCGAACTTATTCGCCAGCACTACAATCATCCCTCGATATGCTTCTGGGGGCTCTTCAACGAGCTGAAGACCCACGGCGACAATCCGACCGCCTACGTAGGCGAGCTCAACGACCTGGCCCACAGCGAGGATTCGACGCGCCTCACTACCGGAGCAAGCAATATCGACGCTTCCGATCCGCTCGGCTTCGTGACCGATCTCATAGCATGGAACAAGTATTACGGCTGGTATGGCGGATCGGCGCGCGATCTGGGGCGGTGGCTCGACGACACCCATGGTCTCTACGGCGATCTGCGTATCGCCATCAGCGAGTATGGCGCCGGCGCGAGCGTATATCATCAGCAGGACTCCGTCAAGCCGGGGATCTCTTCGGGCATGTGGCATCCGGAGAACTATCAGACCGAGTTTCACCGCCGCAACTGGCAGGCGATCGCAGAGCGGCCATACGTGTGGGGCTCGTTCATCTGGAACCTGTTTGATTTCGGGGCCGCGCACCGCACCGAAGGTGACCGCCACGGCATCAACGACAAGGGTCTGGTGACGTTCGACCGCAAGGTGAAGAAGGATGCCTTCTATTTCTATCGTGCCAACTGGAACGACGAGACGCCCACGCTCTATATCGCCGAACGGCGCCACGACAGGCGCCGGACTCCCGTCACTGACGTCATGGTGTTCGCGAGCTACCCAGAAGTGGAGCTCTACGTCAACGGCCGGCGTCTCGGCAGGATGACTCCGGAGGGATATGCCACATTCACCATGAAAGGCGTGCAGCTCACCCCCGGCGTCAACGTCGTGGAGGCCCGCGCCAAGGGTGGCGCCACTGACCGCGTTGAGTGGCTTCTGGAGCAGTGAACGGGCGGCAGGCCGTAGTGGGGGAATTTTGCGCGCCGATGCGAAATGCTTACTTTTGCTGGCATAATATCTGACGTCATGCACAGGATAGCCATCATATTCATCATATCGCTTCTTGCGGCCGGATGCTCGTGCATCAGCCGCAACCGCCGCTGAGCCGCGCAACAAACCGCTCCGAACACGGTGGAGAAGCTTATGGAGCAGTGATTGAGCATAGATGCCACTCCTCTTTGAAGAAATTATGGAAATGCTTATATTTGCAAAAGCAATTTCTTGCAACCGCCATCCCCAATCTTATGGACCGACTGACAAAACTTCTGATTTTAGTACTTCTGGCAGGCTGCTGCTCCTGCCAGGATAATGCCGCGCTCGACGCCGCCGATACTCTCGCAATGACAGATCCCGGCGAAGCGATAGCCATACTCGATTCGATCTCAGTCCGTCAGCTGACTGACGGACAGGCGGCGCGTCATGCACTGCTGACGGCCAAGGCCAAGCTCAAAGCCCACGTCGTGCCAGCCGGAGATTCCGCCATAAGCCGCGCTGCAGCCTATTACAAGGGCCGCGGCGACAGTCTCGAAGTGCAGTCGCTCTACTACCTCGGCGCGGTTCGCTCCGCCACCGGACTTTACGACAAGGCTCTGCTGTCGCTCCACGAGGCCTACGACAAAGCTCAGCAGTCAGACGATATCTTTTACTCGGCCATGAGCGCCCGTGAACTTGCATCAATTTACCGAGCGATGTTGATCCCGGCCAAAGAACTTCAATGGGCACAGATATCAAAACGGTATTTTGAGACCATAGGCTTACGCCAACATGTAGCGTGGACTGATCTCCTGATTATAGAGGCCTTGATCCTTAACGGACATTATGACGAGGCCATAAGCGCATGTATGTCGGTTGATTCTGTGGAATATGTATCCAACGTCTCATTCCGCCATGCTGTTTTGATTGACAGAGCTGAAATTTACTTACTTGATGGAAATCCCAGCAATGCGATTGAGATATATGAAACGTTGTCGAAAGATAGCCTATATGCGTTCACCGCCCATGATTGGCTCAATCTGTCGGAAGCTTATTTATCTACCGGAAATAATCGGCAGTCTCAGGCAGCGATGGATTCCGCCTATAATAAAGAAATGTATCCAGAAGACAGTCTTTTCGCAGATCTGTGCGTTGCCAGACTGAATGCTACAAAGGGCGAATTCCAGACAGCATACAGTGACGCGATCAGATGGGGTGGGAAGATGATGGTTGACGGTAATGAGCGTATTGCCGATCCTCCGATTTTGACATTATCGGATTATCTCGGCTTAAAGGCTGATGCCGAAAGCCAAAAATCGGAATTTTACAGACAATTGGTTATATTGTTGTTTATTTTGGCAATCAATGTTATTTTGGCATTGGTTATTGCGATATGCTATTATCGTTCGTTCAAGAAAAGGAAACGGTTGGAGATAGAGAACCGCATGATTCAAGTGACGGAGTTGCAACGTAATTTGTATAAGCTACAGACAGATCTTGAGTTGGCACGGAGGCAACATAATAATGACAATCATGCATCAGAATCTGCCACTTCAGATACAGAGGTGTCTGGCCTTGACAATACACGACAGAATATTGAGATCGTACTCTGCAATTATACAAAGATGATTGATGAATTATGTGACATGTGGTGCAGTCCCTCAATGCTTAAAAATAAAGCGGATAAAATAACAACGTACATAAACAGATTGCTGACCGAGTTGGGCAATCCGCAATTTTTTGAGAAGATCATAAAGGTTGTGGATGGTTACAGATCAGGAACCATGTCGCGTATCAGTGAGTTGTTCCCTAATCTGACCCAATCTGATAAGATCTTATTGATCTACGTGTACCTTGGTTTTAACAATGCGACCATAGCCTTGCTGATGAAAAAAGAGTCCATGCAATCTGTCTACAGTGCAAAATTCAATCTTAAAAAGAAACTTAAACGCACCAACCCTGAGGCGGCATCACAGCTTATCGCCGATACAGGCATTTAAGTCACCACACATATTCAGCTGCGTAATCTGACATTAAGATGGAAGTCATATGGGGCATGTATCCCTCTGATTATTAGTAATCAACACTTAAATCATTGATTATAAGCGCGTTGATATCTTGCAAGAATTTTGTAATGCTGTGATTGTGTATCTCGTTGTTAATAAGCGTGTTACTAACGGTGTGTGCAAGATTGTTTATAGCAGAATATTTGGTCAGATTTTATTTCGGACGTAATTTTGCGTTCGAGATATTTCTCAAAAAGATAATGACACAACAATCATAAATCATAAAAATGAAAAAGCTAATTATGGTTTGGTCTATGCTGTTTGCAGTAAGCATCGGCCTCCCAATGCAGACAATCGCCACCGAAGTGATTACACAGGTAAGCAAAAAACTCCGCTTCATCCCGAAAAAAGATGGGACAGTCAACCATCCGCAAAAGCCCGCTTCATCACCCGTATATGGGAATATCGATGATTCTTCGCTCGAAATCTGGAGCACAGTGGAAGGAATGGGATACATTACCATTGAAAACGCTGCGGGTGAGACTATTATAGAAGATTCCGGGGAACTTTCCACTGGATTGACCATTACACTCCCCTCATTGGGTGATGAATTAGTCATCACGGTTGTTCAGAACGGATTAACCTATATATCCACTTTATAATAAGGTTGCATATAGCCTCTCGTCGATTATTATCGTTATGAATTGGCTTCGTTTGTGGCATTTTTCATCATTCAGTCTGTCGCTGACTGCGACGCTCCTCGCGCTCGCGGCGTGTGAACGCCATGCCGAGCAGCGCGAGGCGGTCACAGCCCTCATGGGCCGGGAGATAGTAATTCCGGCAGAGTTGAAGCCACAGGTCAAGGACGCAATGATTGAATGTGACCTCAATGATGCCGACTACAGGATCGTCACATTCGTCGACTCTGCCGGTTGCGTGCCGTGCCGCATGAAGCTTGCGCAGTGGGAGGATTATCTCAACCGGCTGAAAGATGATCCCGAAACTGATGTCAGTTTTCTCATGATCCTTAACGCTCCGTATGACGACGAGATCGACTATGCCCTCAAAAGCGCATTTTTCGACCATCCTGTCGCCATCGACACCGCGGGACTGTTCCTGCAGCGCAATCCTCTGCCACCGAAAAGACCGTGCCACACCCTGCTGCTCGACGGAAGCAACCGGATAGTAGCGATCGGCAACCCGGTGGAGAATCCCAAGGTACGGGAGGTTTACGACAAGGTGATTTTCGGTGATGACGCCCGAGGCTCCGCACCGGCAGAACTTCCTGTGCAGATGGAGTTCAGGCGGACGAAATCAGCTGCGCCGTGTCAGGCGGGCGATACCGTCACCATCACCTACCGTTTCTCAAACGAAACCGGTAAGGTGCTGACGCTGCAGCAGACCGTGACATCATGCGACTGCGTCGGCGCATCGCTATCGGCCGACTCCCTGCGGCCGGGAGAGGATGCCACGCTGACCATGCATTTTACGCCGGAAGAGTCCGGAGCATACCGGCAGCATGCCGACCTGTATTTCAATGAAATTCCGAATCCGATGCATTTCACTATGTTCGGATTCACAAAACCAAACTAATAATAATTAATCCAACAAGAAGATGAGACAGAATTATCTTCTGGCGACCGCAACGGTCGCCCTCCTCGGAGCCGGGACATTCTTCGGCCTGAGAGCGCAGAACTCCGACCGGGAGCTCAGCGACGTAGAAGTAGCTAACATCGAAGCCCTCGCCGATGTGGAAACATGGTGCGGCCTCGGAGAGTACGACAAAAACTGTGTCCATTCGGACAACGAAGACTGCTTAATCTCTCCTTATGCTTGGATTCCGGAGAGCAAAGGTGTGACAGAGTATCCATTCCCTGATTAAGCGTCATGCGAAAGCCACAATCTTTCGGATTGATGCTTGCTACCGCGCTTATGCTCGCGCTCTGTTCATGCGGACAGGGCGCGGGTTCGGTGCAGACAGTCCATCAAAGCGAACGCAATAACATCGAGGATGCAAATCTCATCTCAATCGACGATTCACTGCCGATGCTTCATGACGCTTCGTTCCTGACTATGTTGGGCGATACCTTGATTTTACGTGATCACAAATCGACTGACAAGATGTTTGTTGCTTATGACATCCCATCCGGTCGGTATATCGGATCATTTGGTCAGTTTGGGGCAGGGCCAGGTGAATTAAGCAATGCCGGCGGTGTTTTCACTAATGGCCACAACTTATATTGCATAAACGGCGGCTCACGTAAAATGGTAAAGTTTGACGTTGACACTGCGTTGACCGATTCTTTATACAAGCCGATCGATATTATTGAGATTGTATCGTTCTCCGACGGACTCCTCAAACATCCGTATAATTACAACATTGTCAATGACTCCATGCTCATCTGTTGCGTTAAAATGCACCATCCTGATACGCATAAAATGGAATCCTGTCTGGGAAAGTTTGACATGAATACAGGAGATGTGAAAGTCATCGACGATGTCATGCATCCCGTAGTCGGGAGAAACAATAATATTGGCGTGTCTGTTGCCGACAGCCTTATCGTCATATACAGCTATGATCAGGATCGGATAAAATTCAGCGATCTTAACGGTAATGTTTTCAAGGTCATCAGAGGCCCAAACTTTTCAGAAGAACCGTCGCGTGGAATCGAGTACTTCTCCAATGTCACAATAGGCGGAGACCGACTGTTTGCGGTTTATCTGAATCGACCGCTGACTGGCGATGACAAGCGCAGCGACATCATAGTGATGGATCTCGAAGGAAACTATCTGAAGACATACCGTATGAATGATCATATATGGGATATGGTCTACAACGAATCGACCGGACGGCTGTATGTCAGCTGCGACGGAGATCCTCAGTTCGGATACATACAGATCGATTAACCCGACTAATATAATTACTCAATAAACAAGCAAGATTTACCAATGAAAAAGCACTATACTCTTGCGGCTGCAGCAGTCGCTATTATAGGAATCGGAACATACTTCGGCTGGAAAGCGCAAAACTCCGAAAGGGGAATAGATAGTGTAGTAGCAAACATCGAGGCCCTTG
>CANRCT010000002.1 GCA_947629175.1 uncultured Muribaculaceae bacterium
GAAAGTTGCTTATCTGTTGCTTATTGATAAAATAAAAATAGCTGAAAATCAAACGATTAACAGCTATTTGCTGTGCCCAGAACAGGACTCGAACCTGCACGCCTCGCAGCACTCGCACCTGAAACGAGCGCGTCTACCATTCCGCCACCTGGGCATTAAAGTTTTTATTGCGGATCCAACATATGAAACGATATCAATTCAACTTATGGCTTAACGATATCAATTCGACTTATGTCGAGATCCAAGAAAATGATTATCGAGTAATCATTATAGGATCAAAGCCCCCTCTGGGGTTTTGCGCTGCAAAGTTATGACAAATATTTCAACTGTGCAAATTTAATTTTTGGCCAAGAGGTATAAAACACGAGGATAATGTGATTAAGCCGTGTGAAACACATTTATATTTCACTTATTCACAATAAATTACACACAAAACAATCTCGCAGCCTTATACAAGATAATTTTATTACGAATTAGTAGATCTTTAATTTGCGCCTTTCAATCTCACAGGCTTCCAATCTCACCAACTTTCAATCTCACCAACTTTCAATCTCATCGACTTTCAATCTCATCGGCTTCCAATCTCACAGGCCAGTCACATTATATTTTATACATATTAGCGGATCGTGGATTTGCGTTTCCCAATCTCACCGGCCATATACATAAGAATTTCAACATCGGGCAGGTGAAATATTTAATGGAAATCTCATGGGTATTTAATGGAAATCACATGGGAAATAGCGGCTGAGAGAGGCAAATCATGAGCCGATATGCGACTTGTTTAACTGTTAAAAGCGCGTCACCGACCCCGGAAGGCGATAAACAGCCGAGGTGACATCAATTTTTTTTCGTAACTTCGCAAAAATTCAAATCAATTGTATAAAATTTATTTCTACTGCAATGAGTGTGAATAAAGTGATACTCGTCGGCAACGTCGGCCAGGATCCGGAGATCCGCTATGTGGAGAAACGTCCGGTCGCTGAAATGTCGCTGGCTACTACCGAACGGGGTTACCGGACGTCTTCTGGAGTAGATATTCCTGAACGGACGGAATGGCATCGGCTGATCATGTGGGACTCGGCTGCCGACACTGCGGAAAAATATATCCGCAAAGGCACCAAGCTTTTCGTCGAAGGGAAGCTCCGGACGCGCACATGGGTTGACCGAACAGGCATTTCGCGCAAAGTCACAGAGGTTTATGTAGATAATTTTGACATCCTGTCGCGTCCGCAAAGCCAACAATGACATTTCTGACAAATAAAAAACAATAAACCAATACACATAGCAAGTCAATGAAAGACAACGAAAAAGAGGTTTCGGCCGAGATCTACGCTACGGCCGATCCTGTGGAATTGCCTGAAAACGCGTTCCGCGAACTGGGTGCCGATGAGCATTACCGCCCGATCATGCACCCTGCCCATGACTATAAGGAGGTGACACCCTATTCCGTAGGGATGGGCCTTCTGCTGGCAGTCATTTTCAGTGCGGCAGCCGCCTATCTCGGCCTGAGAGTAGGCCAGGTATTCGAAGCTGCCATCCCCATAGCAATTATTGCAGTTGGGCTTTCGAGCGCGCTGAAAAAGGATGGCGCTCTCGGACAGAACGTGATAATCCAGTCGATCGGAGCATGCTCGGGAGTGATTGTGGCCGGAGCCATATTCACTCTTCCGTCACTGTTCATCCTCCAGAGCAACTACCCTGACATTACGGTAGATTTTCTGGAAATATTCCTGAGCTCATTACTGGGAGGCGTGCTCGGCATATTGTTCTTCATACCCTTCCGCAAATATTTCGTAAAGGACATGCACGGCAAGTATCCCTTCCCGGAGGCCACGGCCACCACACAGGTGCTTGCCAGCGGCCAGGGAACGGGCAAGGGGAGCCGCGCACAGGCGCGCCTGCTCGTTGTCGCATCGCTCATCGGCGGCGTTTACGATTATATCGTGTCGACATTCGGCTTCTGGGCCGAACAGGTATCCACGGCATTCTGCGGGTGGGGAGCCGCCCTTGCCGACAAATTCAAGATCGTGGTGAGCTGCAACACCGGCGCCGCCCTGCTCGGGCTTGGATACATTGTCGGACTCAAATATGCTTTCGTCATATTCGCCGGGTCGGCATTCGTGTGGTGGGTGATCCTCCCGCTCATGGGCACATACGGCGCACCTGAGATCACAGCTCTGTCGCCCGACGCCCTGTTTGCCGACTACGCCCGTCTCATCGGCATCGGTGGCATCGCAATGGCCGGAGTGATCGGCATCATCAAATCATGGGGAATCATAGTCCAGGCAGCCGGTCTGGCAGGCCGCGAGTTCAAGGGCGGCAAGAGCGACCGCAAGCCCATACGCTGGCAGGCCGATCTCTCGATGAAGCATGTAGTGTTCTATATCGTCATCGCTCTGGTGGCAGTCCTTGCATTTTTCTGGGCGGGTGTGCTCCACAATTTCTGGCAGGCGCTCGTGGCCTGGATCGTTGTGACAGTGATCGCATTCCTCTTCACAACAGTAGCCGCGAATGCCATAGCCATTGTGGGCACCAATCCGGTATCGGGAATGACTCTCATGACCCTTATCGTCGCATCAGCCATATTCGTGGCTGTAGGCATCAGCGGCACCTCCGGCATAGTGGCCTCGATGGTGATCGGCGGAGTGGTCTGCACCGCCCTGTCGATGGCCGGCGGATTTGTCACCGACCTCAAGATCGGCTACTGGCTCGGCTCCACCCCGCGCAAGCAGGAAAGCTGGAAATTTGTCGGCACACTGGTATCGGCCGCCACTGTCGGAGGCGTCATACTGCTGCTCAACGACGTTTACGGTTTCAGTGGCCCCAACGCCCTTGTCGCTCCGCAGGCCAATGCCATGGCCAAGGTGATCGAACCGATCATGATGGGCGGAGAGACCCCTTGGATGCTCTACATCGCCGGAGCTGTCCTCGCCGTGCTGCTCAACTGGCTCGGCGTCCCCGCGCTCGCATTCTGCCTCGGCATGTTCATCCCCATGCAGCTCAATGCTCCCCTGCTTGTGGGCGGCGCTATAGCATGGTTCGTAAGCACCCGCTCGGCTGACAAGGCGCTCAATGACGCGCGCCGCGACCGGGGCACACTCATAGCCTCGGGACTCATAGCCGGCGGAGCCCTCTTCGGAGTATTCGCAGCCCTGACGCGATTCGCAGGATTTGAATACGTCAACACGATGCCGACCTCGCTGACACAGGGTCTCGGCATCGCCATATATGCAGCACTCATCATCTATCTCGCATGGCAGAGCATGAAAGCTCGCCCAGCTTCCGACAGATAAAGCCGCTGCTCGGCAACATCGTCGCCCTCTCGCTGCCCTCGATAGCAAGCAATCTTGTCACTCCGCTGCTCGGCATGACAGATGTGGCTATCGCGGGGCACATGGGGGGCGCCGTGTTTTTAGCCGCCATAGCCGTCGGAGGCAACATGTTCAATCTGCTCTACTGGCTCTTCGGTTTCCTCCGCATGGGCTCAAGCGGCCTGACGGCCCAGGCCTATGGAGCCGGCGACGCCGTCAGGCAGGCAAAAGTCCTTTTTCAGGCGCTTTCAGTTGCCGGCGCTCTCAGTCTGATCTTCATTTTATTCCAGCATCCTCTGTGCTCACTGCTTCTTGACCTCATGGAAGTAGAAAGCGATGCCAGAACTATGGCCGGGGAATACTTCATGCTGCTGATATGGGGAGCTCCGGCAGTACTGGGATCTTTCGTGACTACCGGATGGTTTTTAGGCATGCAGAACGCGCGGATCACCATGTGGATATCCACGCTTACGGTTGCCGTCAATATCGCAGCAAGCCTGATACTTGCGGTGGCGATGCATCTCGGCATCAAAGGGCTTGCGATCGGAACACTCGTAGCCCAGTGGAGCGGATTCCTGACGGCCATCGCTGTATGCAAACTCAAATACAATATCAGATTTCCGGACGTAAAGACCATCTTTGCCGGAAACGGAATGCTGCGTTTCTTCCGCATAAATACCGACATATTCCTGCGCACGCTGTGTCTCGTGGGCGTCACTCTATGGTTCACCCGCACAGGTGCAAGCCAGGGCGATGAGGTGCTGGCCGCCAACGCCCTGCTCCTTCAGCTCTTCACCCTGTTCAGCTTCTTTATGGATGGCTTTGCATTCTCAGCCGAAGCAATATGCGGACGGCTTTCAGGCGCAGGCGACCTACGGACACTCCGTCTGGCCATCAGACTTTTAGTGCTTACATCCTCCATACTGGCGATCATCTTCACGATAATCTACGCCACCCTTGGCACTCCCCTTTTGCAACTGCTGTGCGATGACATGCCGACACTGCAAACAGCCAGAGAATATGCCGTATGGGCATTCACCATTCCCATGGCCGGCTTCATGGCATTCGTCTACGACGGCATATTTATCGGCCTGACAGCTACCCGGTCGATGCTGCTGTCAATGGCATGCGCCACAGCTGTCTACTTTTCAGTATACATGCTTGCGTGGCCGTCGATGCACAACCACGGCCTGTGGCTTGCCTTCATATGCTATCTGTTCACGCGCGGACTCTTGCTCGCACTGCTGCTTGCCAGAGGATCACGCGGACATGTGGCCTGAAACTCTTTGCGATACCAGGGTGTGGAGTAAGCCAGGTCAAGAAAATCGCGTCTGCTCCATTTCAGCTCCGACAATGCCGTCATGTCCACCGCCAACGGCTTTATATCAGGAACAAAAACGGCATTTGACGAAGAGATCACCTCGCGCGCTTTTTCGCTGCCGTTGCCGAAGAACAATACCGGCCCCTGCGCCAGATACTCCCCGTAGCTCGATGCATCGAGAATCAACGGCGCCGGCTGCATCAGAGGGGTCAGCGCCTGATCATAAACTGCCGTGAACACCTCCATCCGGCGTGCATCAATCATAGGAGCATATAAAGCACCTTCGGGATAATCGCCCGTAGAAAACATCACTGCGACAGCCAACAGCTGGAGCGTGTCAACCCCTATCAGCGGAAGACCCATGGCGTAAGCCAGACCTTTGGCCTCCGACAGCCCTATGCGCAGCCCTGTATAACTGCCGGGCCCCATCGATACGGCCACAGCGTCGAGATTCAGCTCAAGCTCCCGAAGGCGGTCAAGACAATCCTTGATAAACGAGCTCAGGAGCGTCGCATGATTGCGCTGCTCGAATTCTTCGCGGTGGCACAGAACTGTCCCTTCTGCCGACAGAGCCACCGAGCAAACCTCCGTAGAAGTATCGATATTAAGTATTACAGCCATTTTCTTAAAATATTTACTGCAAAGTTACGCTATTTCGAGCTTAAATCGTAAATTTGTGACAAATTATATAGTCTTCAATCAAATATGCTGCTATCAATGACAGGTTTCGGCAAATCGGTTGTCGAAATAAAAAACAAGAAAATCACCGTCGAGATCAAATCGCTCAACAGCAAACAGCTCGACATGTCGCTTCATGTGCCATCACTCTACCGCGAGGTAGAGCTGGAATTGCGCAACCGTCTGGCGCGTAAGATCGAAAGAGGGAAAATCGAAGCGGTAGTGAGCGCCGAAAGCATTGACAACGACTCAACCACGCAATTCAATCTTCCACTCATCAAGGCCTATAAACAGAGTCTGGAGGATATAGCTTACAGTTTGGGCGTGGCGGCGCCGGCCGACTGGCTTCCTCTCCTCATGCGTCTGCCCGACATAATGAAAGCCGAACCGTCAGCCGAAGCAGATAAAGCCGAGACCGAAGCATTGATGAGCGCGGCCGAGGCAGCAGCCGACGCACTCGTGGAATACCGCCGCGCCGAGGGGCGGAAACTTGAAGAATTCTTCACTCTGCGCATAAACCGTATTGAGGCTCTGCTTGCTGAAGTGCCCCGCTATGAAAATGAACGTGTCAGCAAGATACGTGCCCGGATAGAAGACAATCTAAGCAAGCTTGAACAGGTAGAGGTAGATCTTGGCCGTCTGGAACAGGAAATGATCTATTATATTGAAAAACTCGATATCAACGAAGAGAAGCAACGCCTAAAGCAGCACCTTGCATATTTTATGGAAACTCTGAACGGCGAGCCCGGACAGGGCAAGAAACTCGGATTCATCAGTCAGGAAATGGGACGGGAAATCAATACGCTCGGCTCAAAGAGCAACCATGCCGAACTGCAGCGCCTTGTGGTGAAGATGAAGGACGAGCTTGAACAGATAAAGGAGCAGGTGCTCAACGTGCTGTAAATCATTTTCCAGAATATCACTACACCTCATCATGCACATATCATGGAAGGCAAGATCATAATCGTCAGCGCCCCCTCGGGCTGCGGCAAATCCACCATTATCAACCGTCTCCTGCAAAAAAGAGAGATCGACATGGAGTTTTCAGTCTCGGCCACAAACCGCCCTCCGAGAGAAGGAGAGACCCACGGCATCAACTACTGGTTCTTATCCGACGAAGAGTTCAGAAAAGCGATAGCCGACGACAATTTTGTCGAATATGAAGAAGTATATCCGGGGCGCTTTTACGGCACTCTCAAAAGCGAAGTCGAACGCCGTTGCCGCGAGGGTCATAACGTAGTGCTCGACATCGATGTCAAAGGCGGAGTGAACGTAAAACGCATGTATGGCGACCGTGCGATCGCCCTTTTTATCGAACCGCCAAGCATCGAAGCATTGCGCTCCCGTCTGGAAGGGCGCGGCACCGAGACGCCCGAAGCTATTGAACAACGTCTCGGCAAAGCCGAATACGAACTCTCGTTCGCGCCGGCCTACGATGTGAGGATAGTCAACGACGATCTCGACAAGGCCGTGAACGACACCGACCGCGCCATCAAACAGTTTGTCAACTCATGACCGTAGGGCTGATGGGGGGATCATTCAATCCCGTCCATATCGGCCACATGATGGTGGCAAGCTATATGGCCCAATATGCCGGACTCGACGAGGTGTGGATGGTATTATCGCCACAGAATCCGCTTAAAGAAAGCGCTTCGCTGATAGATGACGGTCACCGGCTCCGGATGCTTGAAATAGCAGTGTCGGCCGACTGCCGATCAGGCATAAGGGTATGCGACGCCGAACTCTCACTTCCGCGCCCCTCATATACCATCGACACTCTGCGGCACCTCTCCGGCCGTTATCCGTCGACCGACTTCCGTATCATCACCGGGAGCGACAACTGGGCGCGGTTCAGCCAGTGGCGCGAAAGCGAAAGGATATTGTCGGACTATGGCGTCATAGTCTATCCGAGGCCCGGATCTCCGGTCAGTGATCCCGTCAGTCCCGGCTGCCGCGTGGTCGACGCTCCCATGACGGAGATTTCAAGCACGTTCATACGCCAAGCTCTGTCGCGGGGCGACGACATGGCTTATTTTCTTCCTGCCGGAGTATACGAATATATCAGACACAATCATTTATATGAGTAACACCATTCTCAACAATAACGCGCTGGCGTTCATAGGACTCTGCAATGAATTCTGCAGTGCAGCTGAGGCCGCATCGGAGACGGAGCGGCAGGAATTTGTCGACACTATGCTCAGGCTACTGCCGAGAATCTATATAGCCGCATCCGATCTGCCGCACGACTCGCTTCAAGAGGACGCATACATCACCCCCGCACTCGACGAAGACTACTATGAGTCCGTAAGACGGGCCATAGAAAACATCATGGGCCCTGACGATACGTATCTGGAGGTATTCGAAGAGGACATGAAATACTCCGACACCCCCATAGCGGCAAGCATATCGGAAGGACTTACCGACATATTCCAGTCGGTCTACAACTTCATTGAGATGATCAAGCCCGATCCCGTGGCGCTGGCTCCCGAAGCCCTCGCAGCCATGAAAGAGGATTTCGAAAGCTACTGGAGCCAGATACTCTGCAACAACCTGCGCGCGCTCAACAAACTCAAATATTCATCATCCGAAATCGACTGATATGGAACACAATGCCTACATTTCCGACCTCTGCACATTTCTCGACTCGTCGCCTGTCAACTTTCTGGCTGTCGACACTGTGCGCCGGCGCCTCGACGCTGAAGGATTCGAACGCCTCGACCTCCGCGAAGCATGGGAGATAAGCCATGGCGGACGCTACTACGTCACCAAAAACGACTCAGCCATTTTCGCTTTCACCGTCGGCGATTCCGACCCCGAAGACGGATTTCGTATCATAGCCGCACACAGCGATTCGCCGGGATTCCGCATAAAACCCAACTGCGAAATGCTGTGCGACGGCAATATTGTGAAACTCAACACGGAAGTGTACGGCGGCCCGATACTCTACACGTGGTTTGACCGCCCGCTCTCGATAGCCGGACGCGTCATACTCCGAGGGCAGGATCCGCTTCGTCCCCTGACAAGGCTTGTGAGGTTCGACCGACCCTTGCTGACCATACCTCATCTGGCCATTCATTTCAACCGTTCGGTCAACGAAGGCAATCCGCTTTCCAAGCAGAAGGACATGCTCCCCGTCATTGGCCGTGTGGACCAAGCCGGTGATGAGAAGGGACTTGTAAGAAGACTTGTGGCCGAAGAACTGAATGTCGATCAGGAGATGATCATAGACTATGATCTCTCGCTCTACGACACGACTCCGGCCTGCACAACGGGGCTGAATGACGAGTTCATAACGTCGGGGCGCATCGACGATCTGTCGATGGTGCATGCCGCGATGACTGCCCTGCTGGAGTCGGATACGGAAGGAGCAATCAAGGTAATGGCGATCTTCGACAACGAAGAGACCGGCAGCGGCACTAAGCAGGGAGCGGCCTCCCCGGTGCTCCACAACATCCTCAAGCGGATATGCAATTCGCTGGGCTGGACTGAGGAAGCGTTCCTGATAAGCATAGCGTCGTCGTTCATGGTGTCGGCCGACAATGCCCATGCGGTTCATCCCAATTATGCCGAGAAGCAGGATCCGACCAATCACCCTGTGCTCGGAGGCGGCCCTGTTATAAAGATCAATGCCAACTGCAAATATATGACCGATGCCGACAGCGCCGCCGTGTTCCGCAGCATCTGCGAGGAAGCCGGAGTGCCATGCCAGTATTTCGTCAACCACAGCGATGTGGCCGGAGGATCCACGCTTGGCAACATACTCACTTCGCAGCTTGATCTCCGCGGCGTCGACATGGGAGCGGGCGTATGGGCAATGCACTCCGTGCGCGAGACAGCCTCGACTGCCGACCACGTCAACATTATCCGCGCATTCCGCACATTCTACGGTATCTGACCGTAGGTTTCATCTATTACATCCGCCATATCAGCAGCCGATGCCATCGCTACAAGGCTGCAGATATGGCGGCTATCGTCACTGCAGCGAGAATAACAGCCAGCACCTCCGCGCGCCGGGCCACTTTCAAGGCCTTCTCCGCATCGCTGCTTGTGATCGGCCGCGGATCCGTTCCGATATACGGCTTGTAGACTGCCTCACCGAAATAATCGTGCGTACCGCCGAAACGACAGCCCAGCACTCCGGCCATCGCAGCCTCGGGCCATCCTGAATTGGGACTTGCATGGCACCGTCCGAAACGCATGACGAATTTCCACAGTCGGGGTCGCCCTGCGGCAAGGATTATCAGAAAAGCGGTAAGCCGAGCCGGTATCCAGTTGGCGATATCGTCGATACGCGCAGCCCAGCGGCCGAACTCAATAAAACGTTCGCTGCGATAGGCTATCATTGAATCGAGCGTATTGACCATCTTATAAGCAAGCATCCCCGGGATGCCAAGCAACACATACCAGAATAGCGGAGCAACTACTCCGTCCGACAGGTTTTCGGCCAACGTCTCAAGAGCCGCAGTGGCGACCTCCTGCTCCGAAAGCGAACCGGTGTCACGCCCCACGATCCGGCTGACCTGACGCCGGCCGTCGGCAAGCGACCGGTCGAGAGCCCTGAACACTCCGGCGACCTCTCTTGCAAGTGTTGTACCAGCCAGACAATAGAACACTGTGATAACACAAAGCGCCACCTCAGCAATCATATAGTGATCAAGCGACCGCGCGATACACCATGCGGCGACAAATGTCAGCACGATGAGCGATACTGCCGTAAAAGCCCCTTTAGTCACCCTGTGAGAGCCATGATTGAACCGCCGCTCCATAAAAGCTATCGACTTTCCCATCCCCACTACCGGATGAGGGAGCCATGACGGATCGCCGATCATAAGATCGAGCAGCCATCCGGCGACAAGTCCTGTCAGCAATACTTCCGAGCCCATATCTTCAGTTGATCAAGCAGAATATCATTCTCTTCCGGCCGCTGCGCGGCGATACGGAAATGTCCCGATGTGAGACCGGAGAAATTCGATGCATCCCGTATAAGCAATCCCCTGCTCTCCACAAGCCATTCCTTGAGGGCGGCCGCCGATCCGCGGGGCATCCGGCATAAAAAGAAATTCGTTTCGGAGGGCGTCACCTCATAGCCCATCCCAGCAATCTCATGCTGAATCCTGCGGCTCTCGGAGAGGATCATGTCTACCGGAATGAAGGGAGGATTCTCGATAAGAAACTCCGCGCAATCCGCAGCAAGCGCATTCACAGCCCACGGCATGCGATGACGACGAAGGCGGCTGATTGTATCAGCGCATGCCGTCACATACCCAACCCGGAGACCCGGCACACAGCACTGCTTGGTCAGCGAGTGCAACATCACTACATTATGCAGCCGAGCCATCGCCACGATATCCGGACGCGACGCCTTGCAATAATCGGCATATGCCGTATCGATCACAAACATGACCTCCGGACGGCTTACTATAAGATCGGTCAGGAACGAAGCCTCAAGAACATGGCCGTCGGGATTGTTGGGATTGCAGATCCACACGATATCCGATAGCGCAGCCGCTTTCGCAGCATCATGGAAATAAACCGGTACATTACCGGCCGCAAAGCAGGCATCAGCATATTCAGAAAAGGTAGGACCTACGATACCGTTTCTCCCCACGGCAGCGATATTTCGCGCTATTGTATATATCGCATCCGTCACGCCGGCCGTTACCATCACCTCTTCATCGCGCAGACCAAGACGCGACGCTATGTGACGCTCAAGCCGATAAGGTTCAGGTTCAGGATATGACGCCACGAAATCAAGTCGCGACGCTATAAAACGTTTCAACGGCTCATAGTCGGCATGTTGCCATATGTTGGTGGAGAAATTCACCCGGATCCTCCCGCCATAGCGGTAAAGATCATCGCCATGCCCTTCAGTCATACCGCATGATATTATAAATCATCTCCATGTCAAGACATCCGCGCAGTCGCGCTGCGAGAAGATCATACTGCTCCTGACGGTAACGCCGGTAGTCGCTGACTTTCCCTTCCGACGCAGGTAGAAGCCACGCTATTACCTCCGGATTATCGAGAAATCCGTGAAGATAGGTTCCAAGACAGTTGCCGCGGCGACATCCGTCGGCCGTGCCGTCCGACAGCACGCACAGCGGATCTGCTCCATGAGCGAGGGTCGTGCGCCCCATGTGGATTTCATAGCCCTCCCCACATAGATGCCGGTTGTCCGCTTCCATTGCAAAACGGATCTGTCGGGTCCGTTTGTCGCCCGACATGACAGTTGTCACCGGAAGGAGACCGAGTCCGGCCACACATCCCGGCGAACCCTCCACCCCGTCAGGATCATCCACTGTGCGGCCCATCATCTGATAGCCGCCGCAGATACCTGCTATCTTTGTCCCACTCTGAGCCACCGACCTGACGGCTCCGGCCATGCCGCTCTCCTCAAGCCAGCGAAGATCGCTGACGGTCGTTTTCGTGCCGGGAATCACGACCATATCCGCTCCTTCGAGAGCAGAAGGATCGATGGTATAATAGACATTGATACCTTCGGAATGCTCCAGAGCGTCGAAATCCGTAAAATTCGATATATGCGGAAGTCGAATCACCGCTACGTTGACAAATCCAGCTCTCGCGCATTTCGGCTTCCGTTCGAGCGACACCGAGTCCTCCTCTTCAATATGTATATCAGTCATAAACGGCACAACTCCGACCACCGGAACACCGCAACACTCCTCAAGCATTCGCCGCCCACGGTCAAAGAGCCGCAGGTCGCCCCTGAATTTGTTGACGATAATTCCCTTGATCAGCGGCCTGAACCGCTCGGGCTGCAACATGATCGAACCATAGGCCGCCGCAAATACCCCGCCACGGTCGATATCCGCCACAAGCACCACAGCCGCCCCGGCATACTCGGCCATCGGCATGTTGACTATGTCGGTATCCAACAGATTGAGCTCGGCAATACTCCCCGCTCCCTCCATGACAATGGGATTATAACGCCCCGACAGGCGCGAGAACGCATCACAGACACGGCGGCGTAGATCGGATCTCACCGACGGCTCATAAAGTCGTCGGGACGTAAAGCAACCCTCCGGGCGCCCGTCTGCCACGACCTGACACGTGGAATCGCTCTGAGGCTTAAGAAGCACCGGGTTCATGTCGGTATGACATGCCACACCTGCAGCTTCAGCCTGCACCGCCTGCGCGCGCCCGATCTCAAAGCCCTCGGGAGTAGCATAGGAATTAAGCGCCATATTCTGAGCCTTGAACGGCGCCGGGCTGTAACCGTCCTGACGGAATATGCGGCACAGACCGGCGGCAAGCATACTCTTGCCTACATCGCTGCCCGTCCCGCCGAGCATCAGCGGACGCAAACGTTTCAGATCCGCTGCCATTGCCATACCGCAATCCCGGAGCGTACTTCCGGCCAAATATCAATCATAGGTAACATATCGCAAAATTACTCATATTTTTCCTTAACTTTGCAAAATGAAGACCAAGATACGCCACATGGGGCTGCTCCCCCGCATCATTATCGCAATAGCTCTCGGCATAGCCATAGGCTGGATATCGCCGGAATGGGCCGCAAGGGTATGCGCCACTTTCAACGACATCTTCTCACAGTTCCTCGGATTCCTGATACCGCTGATCATTGTGGGATTTGTAACGCCGGCCATCGGCGACATCGGCATCCGTGCCGGCAAAATGCTCGTAGTCACGCTTCTTCTCGCCTACGGCGCTACACTGTTGGCCGGATATACTTCATATTTCACCGGCATATGGCTCTTCCCCTCGATGATAGGACAGGACGAAACCATGATCGCGGTCGAGCAGGGAAGCGCCACCATCGAACCATACTTCACAGTCGGAATGCCTCCGCTGATGGGAGTGATGACAGCGCTGGTGGCAGCTTTTGTAGTCGGTCTCGGGATAGCCGTCACATCGGCCGACGTGCTCCGGTCGGCTTTCGCCGAATTCAGGTCGATCGTGGAACTCACCATCCGCAAGGCCGTAGTGCCCCTGCTGCCTTTCTATATCTTCGGAATATTTCTGACCATGACAGTGTCAGGACAGGTCGGCACTATACTCATATCGTTTGCGAAGGTCATAGCCGTGATATTCGGCATACACGTTTTCATCCTTGTTTTCCAATATTGTATCGCCTCATTGTTTGCCCGTAAAAACCCGTTCAGAATGCTCTGGACCATGATGCCGGCATATTTCACCGCACTCGGCACATCATCGTCGGCCGCTACGATTCCGGTGACGCTGCGCCAGACGATCAAGATGGGGGTAAGCGAGGATGTAGCGGGCTTTGTAGTGCCATTGTGCGCGACTGTACATATGTCGGGAAGCGCCCTCAAACTTGTAGCCTGCTCCATGGCTCTCATGATCATGCAGGGCATGCCGTTCGACATAGGCATGTTCAGCCACTTCATCATAATGCTCGGTATCACGATCGTGGCAGCTCCTGGCATCCCGGGAGGCGCCATAATGGCATCGCTCGGACTGCTGACGTCGATACTCGGATTCAGCGAGGCACAGAACGCGCTGATGATAGCTCTCTACATATCAATGGACAGCTTCGGCACAGCATGCAACGTCACAGGCGACGGCGCTCTGGCCTCGATAATCGACCGCTTTTTCCGCCCGAAACCCCGCAAAATAGCGTCTATCGTCTGATCTCACAAAAGCAGACAGGCGTCGCCGTAGCTCAGAAAACGGAAGCTGTCGGCCATCGCCTGCTCATACATCTTTCGCCAGTCACCACCAGTAAAAGCCGAGACAAGAAGCAACAGCGTCGACTTCGGCTGATGGAAATTCGTCACCATCGCATCGACAACCCGATATTTATATCCGGGCGCGATAATGATACGTGTATCGGCAGTAAACACGTCGCTCCCCTCCCGATACATTATGTCAAGAAGATGTCCCATCGCCTCTTTCCGGCTCATCAAAGGCTCGCCGCACTCGTAGGGATACCACTGCGGAAGCTCGTCGAGCGACTCACCACGCGATGCCTTGACGCCTAGCCAGTAAAGGCTCTCGAGAGTGCGCACAGATGTGGTGCCGACAGCGACCACACGACGCGACGTTTCCGCAAGAGCCTCTATCAGTTCGCGGCCTACGCTTATAAACTCGCTGTGCATCGGATGACCTCCGATCGTGTCGGCTTTTACCGGCTGAAAAGTGCCTGCTCCGACATGAAGCGTCAGCTCGCGCAGGTCGATCCCCCGCTTGCGCAGAGTCTCAAACAGTGATGGCGTGAAATGCAGACCGGCTGTCGGGGCCGCCACCGACCCCTGTATGCGGGAATAGACAGTCTGATAGTCGTCAATATCGCTCTCCTCTGTCGCACGGTTGAGATATGGAGGTATCGGAAGCTCTCCGGCCGCCCCGATTATCTGTGAGAACGTGACCGACGGATTGTCCCACTCGAATCCGATCACCGATGAAGCCCCCTCACGCTCAAGTCTTCTTGCTGCAAGCGTGACCATGCCGGCACCAGCTACATCTACGGCCATTGTCACTGCCCCATCTTTCCATTTCTTGCTGTTGCCGACAAAACAGCGCCACGAGCAGCCGCCATGCGAAGCGAACGAGCGTTCGTAGTCGGCCGGAGCTACCGGTTCAAGGCAGAACACCTCTATCCGGGCGCCATGCTCGTCAGATCCCTTGCGGAAACGCAACCGGGCATTAATCACCCTCGTGTTGTTCATCACAAGCATGTCGTCAGGCGAAAGCAATCCTGGAAGCTCTGAAAAAATCCGCTCCTCCAGGGCGCCGTCGGCACGACGAACCATCAGGCGGCATTCATCGCGCTTGGCGAGAGGATGACGTGCAATGAGACTGTCGGGCAAAGGATAGTCGAAATCATCGATCGATATAAGTCGGGGATCTGTCATTGTCATTATATTTGGGTGCAAAATTAGCGAAAAGCCTTCGAATTACATCTGCCGGAGGTCATATTACTTAAGCCTGATAATGCCGATGACCCACAAAATGCCACATAATCAGCCATCACAGCGCAAAAAAACCTCTCTACATTTGGCCAAACCACGGGAAAAGCGTAACTTTGCAGCCGAATTCGTAATCTCTGGCAGGACATGCAGCCTGGCCATATTGCGACTAATATGTTAACATTTTAATTAAAACGATCACAATGGATTTAATTAAAGTTGTCGAGGAAGCTTATGCTACCGGCAAGAAACATCCCGAATTCGGCCCCGGCGACACCATCACCGTGGCATACCGCATCAAAGAGGGTAACAAAGAGCGTATCCAGCAGTATCGCGGTGTGGTAATCCGTATTTCGGGCGACGGCGACAAGAAGCGGTTCACCGTCCGCAAAATGAGCGACAATATCGGCGTGGAGCGTATCTTCCCCATCGAGTCGCCGTTTATCGACTCTATCACCGTCAACAAGTATGGCAAGGTGCGTCGCGCCAAACTTTACTATCTCCGCGGCCTGACCGGCAAGAAGGCCCGCATCAAGGAGCGCCGCGTCAACGCAGCGAAGTAAAATTCATCGCCATCACGACAAAAAACATCCGGGCAGTCCCGGGGATAAATTCCCCGACTGCCCGGCTTTGTTTTACAGGATTATTTCTTCTCAGGCTTCGGCCTCAGCTTCGGGAGCGATGAGCTTATAGCCCTTGCCGTGGATGTTGATGATCTCGATTGACGGATCGTCACGCAGATGCTTGCGGAGCTTCGTAATATAGACGTCCATCGAACGGGCATTGAAATAATTGTCGTCGATCCAGATCGTTTTCAGAGCAAAGTTGCGCTCCAGTATCTCGTTGACATGAGCGCAGAGCAGACTCAGAAGCTCCGACTCCTTGGTGGTCAGCTTAGTCATCTTGTCACCGATCATAAGAGTCTGTTTCTGTGTATCGAACGTAAACTTGCCGATCTTATACATCGTGATTTCCTTGCCCTTCTTGCCTTTTACGCGACGGAGTATGGCCTCGATTCTGAATACGAGCTCCTCCATCGAGAACGGTTTGGTGATATAGTCGTCGGCGCCGATCTTGAAGCCTTCAAGAATATCTTCCTTGATTGATTTCGCGGTCAGGAAGATGATAGGCACTTCCGAATTGACCGTGCGGATTTCCTGTGCGAGCGCGAAACCATCCTTCTTGGGCATCATCACGTCAAGCACACACAAGTCGTATTTACCTTTCAGGAAAGCCTTGTAGCCGCTTTCGCCATCAGCGAAGAGATCGGCATTGTAGCCTTTGGCCTGCAGGTATTCACGGAGGAGCATTCCGAGATTCTCGTCGTCCTCACATAGCAGTATACGCAGTCGTTCTTCCATAATATATAATATTTATGTGTTGATATTCATCGTTTGGCGAGTGGCAGAGTAATTATGAAACGCGTACCCTGGCCAAGCTCGCTCTCTACTGTAATCTGTCCGCCCAACTCCCCTACCATTTTGTTGACGTAGGCCAGGCCCAGGCCGAAGCCTTTTACGTCATGGAGATTGCCGGTCGGCACTCTATAAAATTTCTCGAATATTTTTTTCAGATCCTCGCGCCGTATTCCGATGCCGTTGTCGGCGACAGTCACTTCAAGACGTCCGCCGGCCACATCCCGGGTGCTTACCGTCAGCTTCAAGGGCTCGTCCTCCCGGCGATATTTCACAGCGTTGTCGAGCAGATTGAAGATGACGTTGGTAAAGTGCATCTCATCCACATGTATGATCGACTGCTCCGCTCCGAGCACGGCCTCAATATGTCCGCCATACTTCTCGACCTTGATCTTGAATGTATGAATAATATTCTCTACAATCGCGTTAGCGTCGACATCCTGCAGCTTGAGAGTGGCTCTCTGACGTTCGAACATCGACATCTGAAGCACCTTCTCCACCTGGAAGCGAAGACGTTTCGTCTCGTCGTTGATCACGTTGGATATATGCTCAAGCATGTTGGGCGACTTACGTACCGACGTGTCGTTGAGCATCTGGGCAGCGAGAGATATGGTGGATATCGGCGTCTTGAACTCATGGGTCATGTTGTTGATGAAGTCGTTTTTCATGTCAGTAAGTTTCTTCTGACGGAATGTCAGATAGATCGTAATGACAAAGACCACGAGCAACACGAACGTCATGATAAACGCCGGTATTATATAGTTGAGCGACGACATTATGTAATCGCGCTTGGTGGGGAAATAGACCTTGAGATAATACATCAGGTTGCGGGTGTCGTTGGGGAAGAGCGTCTGTACAAACATGTTGTCGTTGCCTACCTGTTCGGGATTGTATCCCGACGACCGGTAGACATTTGCGCCCTGACGGTTGACGACCGCGAACTCAAACGGCAGTTCGAGACCGTTGTTGGCCAGCTCCATCTTAAGATATGTCGCCACCTTGCCGGAATCGGCCCTCTCTGCTATCGGCCTTGTGCTCGACTGGCTTATCATACGGAGTATCACCTCGTTCATCAGAGTGCGCTGCTTGAGATACTGCTCCTGGAGGATCTCATGGGTGGAACGCTGCCGAGGAGCCAGATTGACGGTGGGATCGAGAGCGTTGAGATCGCCCTGAAGAGTAAGCGCGCCTTTCTTGCCCTCGGGAGTGGTGAACGAATACTGTATGCCCCCCTGCTCACCCGATGCCGACGAGTAGCGCGGAAGCACTGATGTTTCTATCCGGGCCACGTCGTCCTCAAGAAAATACTGCGTCTCGTCCTGCTCCAGATTGCCTGTCACAGCATAGAGAGAGCGCTTCACTCCTTCGGCGAACTGATCATCGCGCATACGCAGTATGTTCTTCATGTACATTACCTGTACATATAGAAGCCCTGCGAACGTGAGAGCCATGATGATGGTGATTGCCCAGATTGTAGATTTCTTCATATTATAAATGACAACCGGTGACGGATGCCGATATTTTTGTATTTATTATGTTAACGCCTGAAAGGGCATAATTGTTATCGGAGCATAAAAAAAGTCAAGGCGCCCGTTTTAACAATTCGGCTCAAAATTAACACTTAAATGTGAAAAGTGCAAATTTCGCAATAAAAAACTACGCCGCACAGCCTCTTTTGGCTATGCGGCGCAGTGATATTTCAGTAAGCCTGTCGGTTCAGATCAATGTTCAGCCACCGGATTCTCGGCAAGCGGATGCTCATCGTCCTCCGCTACATAATGATTGCCTTTCGGCAAAGTATGCCCGAGCAGCATGAAGCCGAGGATGCCCGAAACAAGCGAACCTACGACGATGCCCAGCTTTGCGTGATTGAGGAGATCAGCTCCATGCACTCCCATTCCGGCAAACGACAGATTGGCTATGAAGAGAGATACTGTGAAACCGATACCTCCGAGCATCGCCACGGACACCATCATCTTCCAGTTGGCCCGGAGAGGCATGGGGGCGAGGCGGAGTTTGACGGTCAGCCACGAGAACAGGAATATACCCAGGCATTTGCCTATGACGAGACCGCATATGATCGCAAGAGAAATGCCTTCGACTATCGAAGCCGGATCAAGATCAAGGAGGAATATGCCGGCATTGGCGAATGCAAACAGGGGCACAATGAAATTATTGACTACCGGATGGAGAGAGTCCTCAAGATCCTGAAGCGGCGAGATCACCTTGTCGGATGCATACTCTATCTTCTTCAGCCAGTCCATCTGCTCCCGGTTGAGAATACTCGACTTATCAAGCCTCTCGTCATCCTCATGCTTGAAATGGGCTATCGACGAACGTATTATCTTTACATATCTCCTGGGCTTGAACACCGGCGAGGCAGGCACGCAGAAAGCCACCAGCACGCCGGCGATAGTCGGATGAACGCCCGAATTGAGAAACAGGAACCACACACATCCGCCTATACCGAGATAAAAAATCTTGCTCTTGATATGCATGACGCTTCCCAGAAGCAATACTCCGAGAAGAGCCGCAGCATATATCAGAAGCATATATTCGATATGCGAGGAATAGAACGCAGCGATGACGATGATGCCGCCGATATCGTCGACCACAGCCAGAGTGGTCAGAAATATCTTGAGAGAGATAGGCACTCTTGATCCGAGCATGGCCAGTACTCCAAGCGAGAACGCTATGTCGGTAGCCATAGGTATGGCCGAGCCACCCACATAATCAGTGCCTTTCGAAAGCATATAATATATGCCGACGGGCACAAGCATGCCTCCTATGGCGCCCATGATCGGCAACAGAGCCTGTTTGAACGAAGAAAGCTCGCCGACGAGCACCTCACGCTTGATCTCAAGACCGATTGAGAAGAAAAATACGGCCATCAGGGCGTCGTTGATGAATTCAAGCATGTTCATCGGCTCGCCCCCGTGGGAGAACAGATTGAAATCCCCGATCTGAAGCCGCACCTCATGCTCCCAGAAATCAAAATAGTAATGGTTGATGGCCGGAATATTGGCCACCACCATAGCAAGGATGGTGGCTACTATCAATATATTGCCGCCTGTAGCATGGCGGCGTATGGCCTGTCGGGCCGCGAAAAAGGGAGCGTGATGTTCGCTTTCCACAATGTTGTCGTCTTCGCTTGTCATTTGGTTAGGTCATTGAAGAGGAGAGTATTTGGCACAAATAAATAAATCCATGTTTCACACAGGAAGGGCTTGGCTTCAGTCAAGTTTGAGCACCGCGAGGAAAGCCTTCTGAGGCACCTCCACGGAGCCTATCTGTTTCATGCGCTTTTTGCCTTTTTTCTGTTTTTCAAGAAGCTTTCGTTTTCGGGATATATCGCCGCCGTAACACTTAGCCGTGACATCCTTTCTGACTGCCTTGATAGTCTCTCGGGCTATGATCTTCGCCCCTATCGCAGCCTGAATCGCTATATCGAACTGCTGACGGGGTATCAGTTCCTTAAGTTTCTCACACATGCGGCGTCCGAAAGTCACTGCGTTGTCGGCATGAGTGAGTGTCGACAACGCATCGACACTTTCACCATTGAGCAGTATATCGAGCTTGACCAGCTTCGACTCGCGGAAATCATGCAGATGATAGTCAAACGAAGCATAACCTTTCGAGATACTCTTCAGCTTGTCGTAGAAATCGATGACGATCTCTCCCAGAGGCATATCGAAAGTCATCTCCATGCGGTTGCCGGAGATATACTCCTGTTTGACCAGAATGCCGCGTTTCGACAGACAAAGCGTCATGATCGGCCCGATAAAATCGGCCACAGTGATTATGGACGCTCTGATATATGGCTCCTCTATATGGTCGATCAGCGTGGCCTCCGGAAGTCCCGAAGGATTATGGACTTCAGTCATATGGCCCTGCTTGTCGAACACCCGGTAAGAGACATTGGGCACCGTAGTGATCACATCCATGTCAAACTCTCTGCCGAGACGCTCCTGTATGATCTCCATGTGGAGCAGGCCGAGGAAGCCACACCTGAATCCGAAACCGAGCGCGGCCGATGATTCAGGCTGGAAGGTCAGCGACGCGTCATTGAGCTGAAGTTTTTCAAGCGACGCCCTGAGATTTTCGAAATCCTCCGTCTCTATGGGATAGACTCCGGCAAATACCATGGGCTTCACTTCCTCAAAGCCTTCTATAGCCTGATCGCAGGGACGCTGCACGTGGGTTATCGTATCGCCCACTTTTACTTCCCTTGAGGTCTTGATGCCTGAAATAATGTAGCCCACATTGCCGGCCGAAAGTTCTTCACGAGGCGACATTTCGAGTTTGAGCACACCTATTTCATCAGCGTTATACTCCTTGCCGGTTGACACGAACTTGACGAAATCGCCACGCCTGATAGTTCCGTTGACTATCTTGTAATAGGCTATGATACCGCGGAACGGATTAAACACCGAGTCGAATATCAGGGCCTGCAGCGGAGCTTCCGGATCACCTTTGGGTGCCGGAATCCTCGATATTATGGCATCGAGAATCTCGGGGATACCCTGACCCGTCTTGCCGGAGGCACGGATTATATCCGAGTGGTCGCATCCGAGAAGATCCACTATCTGATCCTCCACCTCTTCCGGCTTCGCGCTGTCAAGATCCACTTTGTTGACCACCGGAATGATCTCCAGATCATTGTCGATGGCCATATACAGATTGGAGATCGTCTGGGCCTGAATACCCTGCGAGGCGTCAACAATAAGGAGGGCTCCTTCGCAGGCTGCTATTGAACGGGAAACCTCATAGGAGAAATCCACATGCCCCGGGGTATCAATCAGGTTAAGCACATAATGTTCATTGCCCGAAGTATAGTTCATCTGTATGGCGTGGCTCTTGATGGTAATTCCGCGCTCACGCTCCAGATCCATATCGTCAAGCACCTGTGCCTGAAGATCTTTGCCCTCCACAGTATGAGTATATTCCAGCAGTCTGTCGGCAAGAGTACTCTTGCCGTGGTCAATATGGGCAATTATGCAGAAGTTTCGGATATTCTTCATTTTTTCCTGATTTTCGCCGCAAAGTTACGAAAAAAGCGCTATACGTCAAAGCGTCGGCCTGCCTGCGGGCAATATGGTCAGACACTTCCTGACAGCATATTCAAAACAGCGAGGGGGCCATGGCCGGTCGCCATAGCCCCCGTGATCATGTTTTATTGAACTGATGGGATGTCGTCACGTCACTCCTTCCGGCAACATGAGGCTGATCAATAGTTCCACTGACAGGCCACCATCCTCAGATTCGAGCATCCGATAGTACGGAAATCAAGTATCTGGTTGTAACGGCAGTTGATGTAGGTCAATGCCTGGTCGAACGATACGTCGAGCGTGGTCAGCTGATTGTTGTCGCAGAGTAGGCGCTGCAGGAATGTCTGATTCGAGAGATTGAGCGTCGTCAGATCATTATATGAGCAGTCGACGAAGAGAAGATTCGGGCAATTGCTGACGTCCAGCGTGGTCAGATCATTGTAGGAGCATACGAGATCCGAGAGGTTCTTGCAGTCTCGAAGTCCGAGAGTCACCATGTTGTTGTCGGAACAGATGAATGTGAAGAGCGAAGGCAGACCGCTTACAATCATTGTGGAGATCTGATTGTCGTCCACATTAAGATTCTGCAGGCTTTCCACTCCGGCAAGGTTAAGGCTCGTAAGCTTGTTGTAACCGCAATAGAGGTTTTTAAGTTTGGCGCAGCCTGATACATTCAGAGATTCAAGATGGTTGCCCTGACAATTGAGAGTCTGCAGCTGCTCTACGTTTGACACATTGAGCTCCACAAAAAGATTGTTGGAAACATTGAGGTTCTTGAGCGACGGCACTCCGTCGAAATTCACATTGTCCGACAGACGGTTTTTGTAGATTGTCACTTTCTGCAGCACCGGGCACTGCTGAAGATTTGCAGCCGTAAGCACATTGCGGCTTGCGTTGAGTTCGGTCAGCGCCGGGGAGTTGACGACAGATACCGAGGTCAGCTTGTTGCGGGAGACATCAACCTTTGTCAGCGCCTGAAATCCGGTCAGCGAAAGCTGGCCGGCAAGATGCTTGTCTTTCCATTCAATGGCAGTCACATGACCGCCTGCGATAGTCAGCCCTTCCACTCCGCTCAATTGAGCCGGATTGGCTACATTCAGCGCCTGGGCATTAGTTGTGCCATTTTCTGAGGTCTGGGCCAGAAAGGCCGAAATCTGCTTGGCCTCGTTCTTGTCGAGGTTCTGGGCAAAGGCCGTCGAGCATCCGAGCATGACAGCGGCGATTAATAAGAACTTTTTCATATGACTTTTGATGATTTGTGTTTGTTTTTATAAACTTAACACGTGTCAGATAAAAAAGTTTGACACCGCCGGGATTCGCGGCAAAAAAAGCAGTAAAAGAGGAAAAGAGTGACTGCGGCGCGTGTCAGAATGGTGTCGGTTCGTCCGACGAGGGCCCGAGAAAATCGGCCGTTCCTCCTGAGAACGATGCGGCTCCCGGTGTCAGCGGCATATCACCGTCGGGCCCCGAAGCATTCATTTTTGAACCGACTGATACAGCTGATACCATCGGCCCCTCTTCCCAATTCTCAAATCTGGCGAATTCCTTGCGGAAACGCATCTTGACGTCATCCACGCGTCCGCTGCGGTGTTTCGCCACGATAAATTCGGCAAGTCCGCGTATATTCCTCCCCTCCATATCGGTGTCAGACCGCAGATAGTATTCCGGGCGATGGATGAAGCAGACGATATCAGCATCCTGCTCTATGGCGCCAGATTCACGCAAGTCGGAAAGCTGAGGACGCTTGCTGTCGCGGTCGCCGTCCTTGCCGCGGGTCTCTACCGATCGGTTGAGCTGCGAAAGAGCCACTATAGGTATGTCGAGCTCCTTGGCAAGCTGCTTCAGCGAACGGGAGATAATCGACACCTCCTGCTCGCGGCTTCCGAACTTCATTCCGGTAGCATTCATAAGCTGAAGATAGTCGATGATTATGAATCTCACCTGATGCTCCCTGACAAGCCGACGGGCTTTCGTACGCAGCTCAAGGATCGAGAGCGACGGCGTATCGTCAATGTAAAGGCGTGCGTCCTGGAGCTCCTTCACACGACTCATCAGCTGATCCCACTCCATGGGCGACAGCTGTCCGCTCTTGATCTTCTCGCCGCCGAGTTCGCAGACATTACTTATCAGACGGTTGACAAGCTGCACATTTGACATCTCCAACGAGAAGATGGCTACCGGTATCTCGTAATTGACCGCCATATTCTTGGCCATCGACAGGACAAATGCCGTCTTGCCCATGGCCGGACGGGCTGCTATGATGATCAGATCGGAATTCTGCCATCCGGAAGTAAGTTTGTCAAGCTCGTGGAAACCCGACTCCAGGCCGCTGAGGCCCGATGCTCGGTTGGCGGCAGCCTGAATCTGTTTTATGGCCTGTTCGATGACCGGATTGATCTGGGTGACGTCCTTCTTGACATTCCTCTGGGAGATCTCAAACAGACGGCCCTCAGCCTCCTGAAGAAGATCATCGACGTCATTCACCTCATCAAACGCTTTCGAACTGATATCCGACGAAAAAGATATCAGCTCCCGGGCGAGATACTTCTGGGCTACGATACGCGCATGATATTCCACATTGGCTCCCGACAGCACACGCGATGTCAGTTCCGATACCACTACCGGCCCTCCGATCTTCTCCAGATTGCCGTCGAGACGCAGCTGTTCGGTGACCGTAAGCATGTCGATAGGCTTCTGTGCGGCGCCAAGCTGCTGTATCGCCGCGTAGACCATCGAATTCGTAGGATCGTAGAACGATTCGGGCTTCAGGAGGTCACACACTACGGAGTAAGCATCTTTCTCAAGCATCAGAGCTCCGAGCACAGCCTGCTCGACATCTATGTCGCGCGGAGGAATCCGGCCTCCGATCTCCGCTTCATTCTTCGCTTTGGGAATATAATTGTTGTTGCGCTTCGTTTCCATACGGCAAAATTACAAAAAAAGTCGCCAACAGAGTGACGACTTCGACAGCAAACCTATCTACAAATTCTTTACATCGATTCAACATCAGTCAGACTGACGCCTCATGATGTCATGATGCTCTCATTCTATGACTCTCCTGACTGAAATGAACCGCCGGCTGTAATAGCCGCCGTCGGGATAGTTGGTCACAACCACTCCCTGCCCGCAGGAGGCATGAATGAATTTCAGCGTCCCGGTATCGGGATTGACATCAATCACCATTCCCACATGACCTATCGAGGATTTGCTCACACGGCGTCCGCTGAAAAATATAAGATCACCCACCTTTGCCTCCGAAAGGGGTATCTTCGTACCCTGCACTCCCTGAAGACGAGAAGCCGGACTCAGAGTAAAGCCGAATTTCCGGTAGACATGGCTTGTGAAACCGGAGCAGTCAAAAGAGCTCGGTCCTTTGGAGCCACGACGATACCGGCAGCCGAGATAACGCTTGGCATACTCAACCATCTCATCCTGAAGTATGCAGTCAAGAGCCGAAGGCGCCTCCTCAGTGGTAAAGACCGGAGGAAAAGAGGATTCGATCGGAGGGATCAGCGAAAACACACCCGAACGGGGAACTTCAATCACTACCGGAAGAGACAGCTCGCCTGACGATACCGCCGGACGGCTTGCAATGGCAGAAGCTGCTGCAAATGCAGTGATGAATGCTATGGCTGCTGTTCGTATCATGACTATGACTGATTGTTCCGGAAAGTCAAACCTTCCATGTTGATTTTCACATTGCAAAATTAGCAAATTATTATGTTAACATATCTAATTTTTTGATAAAGAAACCACAATTATTTAACGTTAGCCTGCTACATGCAATCTGAAATATGTCGCAGGCATATATAAGCCACAGGACGCGGCAGAATCATCCGACTCTATCGCGCCCTGTCATTATGTGGTTGACAATCGGCTTAACCGATTGGCTCACCCCGTTTCAGCTTTTCGACTATAGCATCTATTCGTGCCAGCTGGTCAGGTATCTTGATACCCTGAGGGCAATGAGGCTGGCATTCGCCGCATGCTATACAGCGCTCCGCCTGACGGAGACGGGGCACATTGCGGTCGTATCCTATAAGAAAGGCACGGCGCGCACGCTCGTATTCCGGATCCATATCCCCCGAAGGGACATCGCCGGCATTGACGCAGCGGTTGTAATGCTGGAATATCGAAGGAATGTCTATTCCATACGGGCATGGCATGCAGTATTTGCAGTCCGTACATCCGACAGTCGGATAAGACAGTATGATCCCGGCTGCATGGTCAAGAAAAGCGATCTCGTCGTCAGTAAGAGGCTTCAGCGGAGAATATGTGCGCAGATTGTCGCGCAAATGTTCCCGATATGTCATGCCGCTCAACACAGTCAGCACACCTTCAGGAGATCCGGCATAACGGAACGCCCATGAGGCGACACTGTCATCAGGCCTGCGCTGCTTCATCCGGGCCGTCAGATTGTTGTTGACCGCAGCCAGCCGGCCGCCGAGCAGCGGCTCCATGATTACTACAGGTATACCACGTTTATGGAGTTCTCCGTAGAGATATTCCGCATCTGTATTCCGTTCGTTGACCTCCTTGGCATGGTTCCAGTCGATATAATTCATCTGGATCTGGACGAAATCCCAATGGTAGCGGTCATGGTTGGCAAGAAGATAATCAAACACCTCCACATCGCCGTGATACGAAAAACCGAGATTGCGTATCCGTCCTGCCTTGCGTTCTTCCATTAAGAAATCGAGAATACCGTTGTCGAGATACCGTGCATGAAGGTTCTCCATACCGCCCTGACCGATAGCGTGAAGAAGCATGTAGTCTATATGATCTGTCTGCAGCTCTTTGAGTGAATTGCGATACATTTCAATCGACTTCTCGCGCGGCCATGTCGACGGATTGAAATTCGACAGCTTGGTGGCTATGAAATATGAATCCCTCGGATGCCGGCTCAGAGCTATGCCCATGGCATGTTCGCTGAGACCCTTGCAGTATGCAGGCGATGTATCGAAATAATTCACCCCTCCTTTCAGAGCCTCGTCGACCGAACGGTTGACCTCTTCCTGGTCAATTATTTCCTGACAGTCATCGGCTTTCGCGGTCGGCAGACGCATACATCCGTAGCCGAGTATCGACACCCGGTCGCCCGTGGATGGGTTTATACGGTAAGTCATTTCTCCGCCTGCAGTGTCGTCATCGCCTGCCGCAACTATTTTGTCACGGCCGCCACATCCTGCAATCGAGAGTGTGACGCCCGCTCCCATGAACTTCAGAAAGCCTCGACGTGTAATGCTGTTATCCTTATTCATCTTTATCAGTTTATTCGATGTATTTCATACCCCGACACTACTATCGCGCTTACAGGCGACACAGGGCACAGGTTCTCACATGCGCCGCACCCTATACACAGGGCTTCGTTGACCACCGGCATAGTCGGCCCACCCTCCGCAGAGTCAGGATCAACCGCAGTCATGGTAATGGCCCCCGCTGGACACTTGCGCGAACACTTGCCACAGCTTGCGACTCCTGTGGCCGAGAGGCAACGGTCGAGATCGACATGTGCGCAACCGATATGTATCGACGATTTTTCAGCCTTGTCGATTTTTATGATGGCGCCGGTCGGGCAGACCTCGCTGCAACGGGTACATTCCGGGCGACAATAGCCATGTTCATAGCCCATTTCAGGCTGAAGCAACGTGGCGACATCCATTGACGGGCGCAAAACTCCGTTGGGACAGCTGGATATACACAGCTGGCAGGCGGTACAATGCCGTTCGAGATTGGCCACGCTGACAGCTCCGGGAGGCACTATGCGGCCATTCCGGTCAGGCACTGTCTTCGGGATTATCGGGGCAAGACCGCCGTCATGGAGCTTCCCTTGCGCACTCGCAGCCGCGGCGCCGGCTATCGCAGCCCCTGCCACAAGAAAAGTGCGTCTCGCGCCATCCGTTCTGTCAGCCGCGGGCTCGTCAGACAATTTGCGTCGACGCACTGAATATGTGATCGCGCCCTGGCGGCAGTTGTCGATACAGTCCATGCATGCTACGCAGCGTGAATAGTCTATCTCATGATGCGACGCGTCGATACACGAGGCCTTGCAGTTGCGCTCGCAGCTACGGCATCCGTTGCATTTCGATGTATCAATAACGGGCCGCAAAAGTGATATTTTCGAAAGATATCCGAGAACAGTGCCAACCGGACACACCATATTGCAATAACCTCTGCCTGTCAGCCAAGCCATACATCCCACTACCGCAAGAGTGGTCAGCGCTATGATGAGCAGAGGCCATGACACTGCGGGAGTATCAACGTGATAAAAAGCATATGATCCATAGCCCTCGGCTTCTGTGGCAAGAACGTTGTTAATGCCGTCGTAGACAGGAGATATCAAAGCGGATGCGATACGTCCGTAGCCGCTATATGGATCCAGCAGCCCGGCTACACTTGTCAGACCAACGCCTATAAGCACGGCGAAAAGCGTCAGAAAACAGATCCGCAGAGCCATCAGCGATTTTTTATACCTGAAACGATTGCGTCGGCCGTGGCGCGGTCCCATATGTCCGTGAATCCAGTTGATAAAATCCTGCATGATGCCGAGCGGGCATATTGCAGAACAATAAACACGTCCGAACACGACAGTCATCAACGCCAATACCGCAAGCGCCGCGACATTTAGCGACAGCAACGCCGGAACGAACTGTATTTCTGCCAGCCAGCCCCACCACCTCGATGCAGTACCGGTAAAATCAGTAAACAGAGCCGTAACACAGATTAACACTGCCACAGCCACAATAATTCTTATTTTTCTGAGCATAGGATAAATTACTTTTTCCAATCGCAAAATTACTCCCTTATAATTATCCGTCCAATAATGGCCAATGTTAATAAGTACTAATTAGTAGAGTTAATTATCTTTTATGACTGGTAATCCTTAAGAATAATACGTAACTTGTGAAAGATTTCATTACTGCGACTTCAGATGATCGATTTCGAACACATATTATTCAACATAGACATACCGACCACAACTGCCGCGGCCACCGGCACACTGCTTGTGGCCGAACCATTTCTCAAAGAGGACTGTTTCGCCCACTCTGTAATCTATCTTGTCGACCACGAGACGGACTGCACGTCAATGGGCGTAGTACTCAACAAAATCACCCGACACAGACTCGCCGATCTCATCGACGGCATAGACAACAAATGCGACATTCCCGTATTTTGCGGAGGCCCTGTCGATTCCAACCGTCTTTTCTTTCTTCATACCCTCGGCGACATAATCCCACAGTCGCAGGAGATCGGCTCCGGAATGTATATCGGCGGCGACTTCACCGCCATGCGGCAATACGTCAATGCCGGCTATCCGATAGAGGGCAAAATAAGATTCTTTATCGGATACAGCGGATGGGAAATGCATCAGCTCGACGAAGAGCTCAGCAGCAACGTATGGGCTGTAAGCCGGTTTACGTCGGCCGAAAAGCTTCTAAAAGGATATGGCGACGCCTACTGGCACCGCACGGTGCGCTCGATGGGCAACAGATTCAAGGGATGGCTTTACCATCCGCAGAACCCGCACGCCAACTGATCGCCATCCTTGTCAGCCTCGACCGCCCCAGCTTGTCCGCACTTTAATCCGAAGCTGCCTCCTCCACTGAATACCGGCAAAGCCGCTGCTTAAAAAATTTGCGATTGAACGGCGGATATTGTAATTTTGTACCCTTGTAAAACCAAGTGACATTCCAGATGATACCCGACCTGATAACGCTTGCGCTTTTTAATCCGCAGGCCATACTCGACAGCTTTTTCACTGCCACTCCGATGACTATATATCTTATGGTTCTCGGACTGATGATAGTGGAGAGTTCATTCATACCGTTTCCTTCCGAGGTGATCGTGCCCCCCGCAGCTTATCTTGCGGCCACATCTCACGAGGTCAACATCGTTGTTGTAGTGCTACTCGCCACTTTGGGCGCTCTGCTCGGCGCTTTGGTCAACTACGGTCTCTCGCTGTGGATCGGACGTCCGATTGTCTACCGGTTCGCCGATTCGCGATTCGGCCACGCATGCCTGATCAACCGCGAAAAGGTTGAAAACGCCGAACACTATTTTGACAACCATGGAGCCATATCCACTTTTATCGGCCGACTGATCCCGGCAGTGCGTCAGCTCATCAGTATTCCTGCAGGTCTCTCAAGAATGAATATTTTCAAATTCATGCTCTACACATCGCTTGGTGCCGGAGTGTGGAATATTGTACTTGCCGTCCTCGGATGGTGGCTTGGGCAGATCGTCACACGCGACGCACTGTTTGAAAAAGTCGAGCAATATAACGTCTACCTCACATGGGCAGGCATAGGCATCGGACTGGCTTGCGTTGCCATTATAGCCTGGAACGCCCTTAAACCCAAAAAGACTACTTGAAATGATAGAAATAGCGCCATCAATGCTTTCAGCCGATTTCGGCTGCCTCGACCGCGACGTAGAAATGATCAATAGTTCGGAGGCCGACTGGATGCATCTCGACGTGATGGACGGAGTGTTCGTCCCCAATATATCATACGGTTTCCCTGTCATCAAGGCAATAGCCCGCAAGGCCCGTAAACCGCTCGACGCCCACCTGATGATCGTCGATCCGCAGAATTACGTAAACCAGGTGCGCGATTGCGGCGTCACACTCATGACCGTCCATCAGGAGGCGTGCACGCATCTCCACCGTGTGGTGCAGCAGATCAAGGATGCCGGCATGAAAGCAGGCGTAGCCCTCAATCCGGCCACTCCAACAATGATGCTCGACGACATACTTCCTGCGCTCGATCTTGTGCTGGTAATGAGTGTGAATCCAGGATTCGGAGGACAGAAATTCATTGATCTCGCGCTTCCGAAGGTGCGGAGGCTCCGTTCACTGATCGATTTCCAGGGGCTTTCGACACGCATTGAAGTGGATGGCGGAGTTAATCTCCACACCGGCAAAATTCTGGCTGAAGCCGGCGCCGACATACTTGTGGCCGGCAGCTTCGTCTTCGGAGCCGACAGTCCTGCTGACACTATAGCCGCCTTGAGACAGCTCTGACTTACCAGCATCACGTTATTCAACGACCAAGACACACATTTCCAATGGAATCATTCGAAATATCAGCTGACAGCTACGATCCGTCATCACTTACAGACAACAACTACAGAAGCCGCAGCCAGAATCCGTCCGCCAGTAGGCCTGCTGGCCCGAAGGCAGAAGAAAAGCAACGGACTGCTGCTCATCAGCATAACAATACAGCCGCGAGCACCGCAAAACCGGCAGACAAATCGGCCGAAACGGCAAAACGCACCGACAGGATTTCGACTCGACGCCGGTGGAAATTATTCGCCGGCATAGCCCTGATCGTATTTGCGGCTTATATGCTGATAGTCTGCATTTCTTATTTCTCAACCGGAGCCGATGACCAGAGCATTGTTCAGGGACGGCAGTTCGCAAGCATCTCCGCCGAGCCGGAAACTGTCAGCAATACAGGAGGTCCGCTGGGAGCATTCCTTGCCGACATGCTGTTGTCGCAATGGCTTGGCATAGGTTCGTTCATACTGATTTATTATGTAGGAGCACTGGGAGTGTCGCTGGCGGGTATCCGTCATATCAAATTCTGGGATCTCACCTACAAATGCCTGCTGACTTCGATCACGCTTTCGATTCTAACCGGTTTCGTCACCTATTCCATGACGTCACACAATTTCTGGGGAGGGAACCACGGCCATATGGTAAATGAGTTTCTCATCGCCAACACCGGATGGTGGGGCGCCATAGGAGTGAATATGATCCTTGTCGCCGCTGTGGTGCTGGTATTTCTGCGCGAACTGCAGACAGCCTACGACGCATACCGGACAAAAGTCAGGGAACACCGCGAACGCGTGGCACGCGAGCGGGCTGCCACCGAAGCCAGGCGCCGCCAGATGGAAGCCATGATGGCTACAGACGAACCGGCTGCATCCCCCGCCCATGCCGAGCCCATACCCTCCGGACAATCACGTGAAGAAACATCCGCGGCTTCGGAGCCGATACAGACTAAAGATGCAGTCCGGGATGATCCTTATGCTCCCATGGCGGCAACTCGCAGTGAAAAGATGGATCTGACGGATATAGTCACACCTCCATCCACTCAGCCCGAACGCGAGGAGACCGACTGCCCTACGGTAAGCCTCCCCGTCAATAATGACAGAAATAATGACAGGGAGGCATTTATACCCGGAATCGTCACTCCTGAAGAGGCCCAAACTGAGGCTGATGTCAGGGAGAAAGAGCCGCAAGAGCCTTCGTATGTTCAGGAAAAGCAACCGATTTCGGAAGATAACGACGTGGACACAGCAGCCTCAGTGCAACTCACCGAGATACCGACAGTGAAGGAGGAGCCAGCCGCCATTGCAGATGACACCGAAGTCAGCATGACCGTCAACACCCCTCAGGCTGTCACGGAAGCAAGACATATCTCAAGCGAGCCATACGATCCCACTGCCGAACTGTCGCATTACCGTTTCCCGTCGATCGATCTTCTTGAAAAGCGGACTCAACGCACCGATCACGTGGATATTGCCGAGCAGGAAGAGAACAAGGGACGCCTGACCCAGACGCTGAATACATTCGGCGTGAAGATCTCGCATATAGAAGCCACTGTCGGACCGACTATCACCCGTTATGAGATCATACCCGAGGCCGGGACACGCACACGCTCGGTAAAGACGCTCGGCGAAGATCTGCAGCTAAGCCTCGCGGCTCTCGGCATTCGCATCATAGCTCCCGTGCCCGGCAAAGGCACTATCGGTATCGAGGTACCCAACAAAGATCCACAGATAGTCAGCATCCGGAGCATCCTGTCATCGGAAGCATTCCAGTCGTCGCAGGCGGAGCTTCCTATCGCAATGGGCAGCACTATCACCAACGATGTCTATGTGGCCGATCTCGCCAAACTTCCACACCTACTTGTAGCCGGAGCGACCGGTATGGGCAAATCGGTAGGTCTCAACACTATAATAGCCTCACTTCTGTTTAAGAAGCATCCGGCAGAACTGAAATTCGTGCTGATTGACCCGAAGCGTGTAGAGCTCAGCCTGTACCGCAAGCTCGAACGTCATTATCTCGCGGCGCTCCCAGGTGAAGACGCCATCATCACGGATACGTCAAAAGTGGTAAGCGTGCTCAATTCCCTCTGCATCGAGATGGAAAACCGTCTTGAACTCCTCAAGAAAGCCGAAGTACGCAACATCAAGGAATACAACGAGAAATTCGTAGCAAGGCGCCTGAATCCCAACGAGCACAAATTCATGCCTTACATTGTGCTCATCATTGATGAGTTTGCCGACATAATCCTTACTGCCGGCAAAGAGGTGGAGAATCCGGTATCGCGCCTCGCCGCCGTGGCCCGTGCCGCGGGTATCCATCTTATCATTGCCACGCAACGTCCGTCGGTCACCGTAATTACCGGTGCGATCAAGACTAACATACCCGGCCGCATCGCTTTCCGCGTCAACCAGGGAGTCGACTCCCGCACGATTCTCGACCAGGTAGGCGCCAACCAACTCATCGGCAAGGGCGACATGCTCTTCTCGTGCAACGGATCGATCGAACGCGTGCAGTGCGCGTTCATCGACACCGACGAGGTCAAGGCTATATGTGACTCCATAGCCGATCAGATCGGTTATTCGGAGCCTTATCAGCTGCCTGAATTTGTACCTCCCACAGCCGAAGGATCGATCCGCACCGGAGCTCAGCTCGGGGAGCGGGATCCGATGTTCAAAGAGGCTGGTATGATGGTCGTGGAGACCCAATCGGGATCGACCACCAACCTGCAGCGCAAGCTTGCAATCGGATTCGGACGCGCAGGCCGCATCATGGATCAGCTGGAAGCCGCCGGAGTGGTTGGTCCGGCGCAGGGCGGCAAACCACGCCCGGTACTGATGGATATCATGGCGTTTGAGAATTATCTTCAGCTCAACGCCATCAACTAATCCCACGCCTCGGGCGTTGTAATGACATGCGAACATTATATACACTCATAGCTGCATTGCTCAGCATTGCTGCTGTAAATGCAGCGAATCCGCAGGCTTCCGACCTGCTGCGTCAGGCCGCCGGCAAGATCCGTCAGGCAAAGTCGGTCAGCGCCACATGCGCCATTGCTTCCGAGGGCCACAACACCCAGGCACGCATCACGATGGCCGGACAACGGTTCCGGATCGAATCGCCCGGATATGCCGCGTGGTTTGACGGACGCACCCAGTGGACCTATTCGGCTTCTACCGGCGAAGTGACCGTCACCGAACCGACGGCCGCTGAACTGGCGGAGACAAATCCTCTGTCGGTCATCGAGACGGTAAACACCGATTATGCCTCCAAGCTGCTTGCCAGCGGTAAGGAGATCCGAAAGATCGCATTGAAAGCCAAAAGGCCGGATGCTGACGTCAGATCGGCTGTAGTGACCATCAATGCCCGCACCCTCATGCCAGTCAGCATAGATCTGACATATGCTACCGGTCAGAAGGTGGCGGTCAGCGTTCAGACCATATCGACGGGTAACGCACTCCCCTCCTCCACCTTTACGTTTGACAAGGCCCAGTACCCCCATGCTGTAGTCAATGATCTGAGATAACACTGTATTTTACCGAGACATATATATGGACAAGATTCACACAAAATGCCTTATAATAGGTTCCGGCCCAGCCGGATTCACTGCTGCGATCTATACGTCGAGAGCCAACATGAAACCTGTGGTCTACGCAGGCCATCAGCCCGGCGGACAGCTCACCACCACGACTGAAGTTGAGAACTTCCCCGGATATCACGAGGGAGTGACCGGTCAGCAACTCATGGCGGATCTCGAGAAACAGGCAGCACGCTTCGGAGCCGACATCCGTCAGGGCATCATCACAAGTGTCGATTTTAGCCAGCACCCTCTGCGTGCCATCGCCGACGACAATACGGAGATCACAGCCGATACCGTGATAATCTCCACCGGAGCTACTGCCCGCTATCTCGGACTGCCCGATGAGGAGCGTTACAAGGGCATGGGAGTGTCGGCATGTGCCACATGCGACGGCTTCTTCTACCGCCGCAAACGTGTGGCAGTGGTAGGCGGAGGAGATACCGCCTGCGAGGAAGCGCTCTATCTCTCCAATATTGCGGCTGAGGTGTTTCTTATCGTGCGCAAGGACTATCTCAGGGCATCGAAAGTGATGCAGCGCCGCGTAGAGGAGAAATCCAATATCACCGTACTCTTCAACACCAATACAGTAGGCCTTTACGGCGACGATTATCTTGAGGGCGCGAAGCTTGTGGAATTTGTCTCGACCGACAAGGAACGCGAGTATAATCTTCCGATCGACGGATTCTTTCTAGCCATCGGCCACAAGCCATCTACAGAGATATTCCGCCCCTGGATAGACCTCGACGAAGCCGGATATATAAAGACCGAAGGACAGTCGACACGCACCAATGTAGCGGGAGTATTCGCAGCCGGCGACGTAGCCGACCCCAACTACCGGCAAGCCATCACCGCTGCAGGAAGCGGCTGCAAGGCGGCTCTTGACGCCGAGCGCTATCTGACTGCTCTCGGCTGAGTGTCGGTGGGTTTAAGGCCGTAAGTCACAGCCGCCCCTCGTCGGCATAGGAAAAATATTCGTTGCCGGCAACAATCAGATGGTCAAGTACGCGTATGTCAAAGAGTGCGGCTGCTGACTTGATACGCTTTGTCAGGTCATCGTCCTGACCGCTCGGCATGCGGTTGCCCGAGGGATGGTTGTGGACAAGAATTATTCCGGCGGCCAGACAGTCGACCGATTTCTTGACAATGATTTTCACATCGACCACCGTCGCCGACGTGCCCCCGCGGCTGATCAGTTCAGCCGACAGAATACGGTTGGCACGGCTCATGATCAATATCCAGAACTCCTCATGGGATATATTTTCAAGCCTTCCGCGTATATAATGAAAAGCGTCAGCCGAAGAGCGCACCGTCACATCGCGGTGGCGCTCTTCGTCGCGACAGCGCGATCCGAGTTCGAACGCAGCCGCAAGGGCAATCGCTTTTGCAGGCCCTATGCCCCGGAACGAACGCGTCATAGCCTTTATCGGCATTCTCGCCAGATTTGCAAGCCTGTTGTCGCACGCGGCAAGTATCTCCCTGCTCATCTCCACAACGGATTTACCCGGCAGACCCCCTCCGAAAATTATAGCGAGCAACTCGGCATTGCTCAGCGACTGTATGCCGTGGGCAAGCGCCTTCTCGCGCGGACGGTCATCATCGCTCAGATCGGCTATGCGGCGCGAAACTGCACCGGCAGCCACTGACAGGTCATCGCTCTTCATCGTCCTTTGCGCAATCTTATCTCCTCGTCGATATCGCGGCCGCGGCCGAACAATATTTTCACTACCCAGGCCTTTATGAAGCCGCATCCATAGCCGCCGATCTGAATGACGCTCGCAGGCACTGCCAGCAGAGCGATTTTAGGGCTGCGTGTCTTAAACAACGCGAGAAGCATTACTGCGAGCAAATACAGCCCGATTGGAAGGAGCCACCACGGGCTGACAACAGCGCCAAGAATGCAGCAGACGACACCTGCCGCCACAGCCACTGCAGGCAGCGCATGAACGACTTTAAGCGATCCCGGGTAGAGAAGTTTAAGGGTAATGCGCGACATGCCGAAAACGTATACCTGCCGCAGAAATTTGCGGAACGATACGCGGCGTTTATGATATACGGACGCCTCACGCACCAGACCGATACGGAATCCGGCCTGACGGATGCGCATGCTCATGTCGATATCCTCGGAAAACATCTCGCGGAAACCGCCTACAAGATCGTAGACCTCACGGGTGTAACCCATATTGAAAGAGCGAGGGGTGAATTTCTCCAGACTAACCTTGCCGCCACGGATGCCACCGGTAGTGATGAACGACGTCATGGCGAAATTGATGGCTTTCTGCACGTCGGTAAACGATTCGTCGGCCGCGTCGGGCCCTCCGAAGCAGTCAAGCGGCGCATCCTTGAGCGCGGCAGTCAGCGTAGCGAAATAATCGGCGGGAATCACGCAGTCGCTGTCGAAAAAGATCAGCCACCGTCCGCGCGAACGCTCGATACCGTAGTTGCGGGCTATCGAACGGCCTTCATTAGATTTCTGGAAGTATTGTAGCGAAGGCAATTCCGGAGCATACTTCTCTATTGCTTCCTTTGAAGGGATTGTAGAGCCGTCCTCCACCAGAACTACCTCGAAATCGCGACAGGTCTGAAGCGAGAGGCTTCGCAGCAAGTCGGACACCTCGTCAGGCCGGTTATATACCGGCACTATGACGGAATATGTAGGTTTATCGTCAGCCATGGTCAGCTCATGCGTGATTTATAGTCATCAAACGTGAATCGCCGCAGATACTCTATACTGCCATCCGAGCGGCACAGAGCCATGTCAGGATGCTGGAGTCCGTTGAACATGGTGGTCTTCACGGTCGTATAATGGTTCATGTCCTCGAATGTCAGACGCTGCCCCGTAACAAGGTCGCGCGGAAAGGTCCAGTCGGCGATGAAATCGCCGCTCAGACATGAATTTCCACCTATCCGGTAGACCGGCAGTCCCTCTGCTGCTTCGACGCTCTCGCTGATCGTCGGCTTATAGGGCATTTCAAGGCAATCGGGCATATGGCATGCAAACGAAGCGTCGATGATGGCTGTCTTGATTCCCTGATTCTCAACCACATCGACCACCGACGCTATCAGATCGCCTGTGCGCCATGTGAAAGCGCTTCCAGGCTCCATAATCACTTCAAGCCAGGGATATCGTGAACGGAAATCGCGGAGAAGCCTTATAAGATGATCCGTATCATAGCCATCACGCGTCATGAGATGGCCTCCACCCATATTTACCCATTTCACCTGGGGAAGCAGATGACCGAACTGACTCTCGAAAGCCTCAAGCACCCGCTGAAGATCATACGACGAGGATTCGCATAATGCGTGGAAATGCAACCCTTCCACACCGTCGGGCAGACGGTCGCCTATCACATCGGCCACCACGCCAAATCTCGAACCGGGCAGAGCCGGGTTATATATATCCGTATCGATTACCGAACATTGCGGATTTACCCTAAGGCCCGGCGACACTCCGGCGGCAATAGCGCGCCTACCGAAACGCTCGAACTGATGAAGGGAGTTGAATGTGATATGCGACGAGCCGGCAAGAAAGCGGTCGATTGTCTGATCGGTATAGGCAGGACAATATGTGTGGGCCTGTCCGCCGAGAGTGATATTGCCGAGCTGAAGCTCGTTGAGCGACGAGGCCGTGAAATCGCTGACATATTCCTTCACTATCGGGAAAGTGCGCCACAGTGCATTGGCTTTGAACGCCATGATGATCCTTGCGCCTGATTCGCGGCTGACGCGTGTTATCAGCTCAAGATTACGGCGCAGACGGTTTTCATAAACCAGATAGACCGGAGTAGGTATGTTTTCAGGTGTAATCATTCAGTCGAGTATTGTGAATTTGGCGAATTTGAGCAACAGCAGTTTCTCTCCGGAATTGTCAAATTCCACTTTTATACGGTGATCCGGCAGCGAAGTATCAACCTCAGTGATTGTGCCGCGTCCAAACCGGTTATGCTCTATCACCATTCCGGGGCGGAGTTTCGAGCCGTCAGCATTGGGCAACGCCGATGGAGCTTCGACAGCCGAAGGCTGTGACTGTGAGACGTGTGTGGAGGAAGTATGACTGCGACCTGCGACGCCCGACGGCTGACGTGTGGCAAAATATGATCCACGCCCCGCCGAAACGTATTCTCCATATGAGGGGTGTTTAGGCCGGGGAGCACCGATCGTTGCACCAGCTTTCATATTAAGATATACCGGATCGATATCATGGAGAAACCGCGACGGTGAGCAAAGCGCCGGCTGGCCGTTGCGGTAGCGGTTGGACGCATATGACATCATGCAGAAATTGCGCGCGCGGGTGATGGCAACGTAAAGCAGACGCCGTTCTTCCTCGATCTCGCTTATCGACCCCTGCGCCATCGACGAAGGGAACAGATCCTCTTCCACGCCGACGATAAACACATTGTTGAACTCCAGTCCCTTTGCAGCATGCACGGTCATAAGTGTGACGCGTTCCTCCGCCACATCATCGGAGTCCTGATCGGTAGCAAGCGATATCTGTCCGAGAAACGAAGCCAGCCCAAGATCCAACTCCCCCTCTTCCCGACGCATCTCCGTAAACTCTTTCACTCCGGCAAGAAGCTCGTTGAGGTTTTCCTGTTTCGAAATGCTTTCAGGAGTCCGGTCGGAAATAAGCATCGACAATAGCCCGGTGGCTCGGATCACTTCAGAGGCCACCGTCAGGGCATCATCGTTTTTAGCGATCATTGACGCAAACCTGTCGGCAAGCGTAGAGAAAGCATCGAGTTTCCTACGTGTGCCTGCATGCACCTCAAGACCGTACTGTGCCGGATCGTGAATCACAGTCATCATGCTGACGCGGGCATCCATTGCCGCCCGGGCGATCTTGTTGACAGTGGTCTCTCCTATTCCCCTGGCCGGGAAATTAATGATGCGTCGCAAAGCCTCGTCATCGTCGGGATTGACTGCCAGACGGAAATAAGCCACCGCATCCTTCACCTCCTTGCGCTGGTAGAACGACAGTCCGCCATAGATGCGGTACGGTATATTGCGTTTGCGCAGCGACTCCTCGAGTATTCGGCTCTGGGCATTAGTGCGGTAAAGTATGGCAAATTCATCGTAGGAATCATGCGTGTACATCCTCACCTGCGATATGCGGTTGGCCACAATAGCACTCTCGTCGAGATCGCTGTAGCTCGACACGACCTCGATACGGTCGCCAGGCTTATTCTCCGAGTAGACCTCTTTTCTTATCTGCTCGGTATTCTTTTCAATCAGTGAGTTGGCGGCATTGATGATATTCTGCGTCGACCTGTAGTTACGCTCCAGCTTGAAGAGTTTCATTCCCGGATAGGTGTCGCGCATTGACAGTATATTGCGGATATTGGCGCCGCGGAACGAATAGATGCTCTGCGCGTCGTCACCGACAACACACAGCTGATGATGCTCCTCGCAGATGCGTGCCACAATAAGATGCTGGGCGAAATTGGTGTCCTGATACTCGTCGACAAGCACATAGCGGAAAAACTCCTGATAATGCCGGAGCACATCGGGATTGTCGCGCAGCAACACGTTGGTATAATACAGCAGATCGTCAAAATCCATGGCGCCTGCCGTAAAACAGCGGTCGCGATATATGCGGTAGATCTCATGTATGCGCGGTCGGCGAGCATCGGCGTCGGCACGCATAAGATCGCGATCGGCGGCATATTTTTCCGGCGATATCAGAGCATTTTTTGCTGTGGAAATGGCCGACATCACCGCTGAAGCCTTATAGATCTTGTCATCCAGGGCAAGATCCTTTATAATCGTTTTTATCAGCGACTTCGAATCGGCCGCGTCATATATGGTGAAGCTGCTTCTGAAACCGAGGCGATCGGCATTTGAGCGCAAAAGCCGAGCGAATATGGAATGGAATGTTCCCATCCAGAGCCGTGAAGCCACCGGCGCACCGACAAGCGCTTCAATGCGCTCACGCATTTCACGGGCAGCCTTGTTGGTAAATGTAAGAGCCAGTATACGCCACGGTTCATAACCCAGCTGCAGCAGATGCACTATCTTGTAGGTCAGCACACGCGTCTTCCCCGAGCCCGCGCCTGCTATCACGAGACTCGGGCCTTCGACATATTCCACTGCATTGCGCTGCTGGACATTAAGCTGATTGAGATAATCCTCTGTAACCAATGAGATATTTAGCTGTTAGGAATATTAATGAGCCGGTTCAGTTGGCTATCCATCTGCCACCATCCGGCCGTGAACCGACACGATAGCGACGAAGTGCGTAACCCTTGTCGGCCGCTTTGCCCGATATCGGGGCGCCCTGACGGAATATGTCGTAAGTGCTTCCGCAAACTCCGCATCGCGCCACGGCGCCGTCAGCATCGACCGAAACTCTGACATCACGCTTCACCTCCACCGGACAAGCCATATCATAGGCCTGTGCATCTCCGATAAAGTCGCCCACAAGCAATACCCCGCCGAAACCGGTCTGCGAGGCATCCGAGTAAGGAAAACCGGAAGGAATACGCTGCTGCTTGATAAACTCGCGCCATTGCAACGCGCCTCCTATGCCATACAGATCCCATTCGCCCTGACTGACAAAATCGATTCTTACAGGAGACGGAGGTATCCTGTCGTCATCGACAGAGTCGCACGACATCAAGAGGGCCGAAAGCAACCCGCTCACAAAAAATCTTCGGGACGTCAAGCGAAGAATGTCTTTAGGAGTTCACCAAATTTATCTGAAGCCTCCTGAAGTTTGCCTCCGACAAGCGGACGCAGCATGGCCGGAATCTCTACGTCGATAATGCTTGTGGCTGTAGCGGCGTCATCTCCGTCGGGCTCCAGCTCCACGACAAGTCTTAAAGGAACCGGTGACTGGGCGGCCTCAAGAGTCACCTTAGAGGGGGCAATGCGCTCCTTCACTCTAAATTTCAGCTGTCCTACAGGAGCGGCATTTATTGAAATAGAGTCATCAGTAAACTGCACGTCGCCTATCTTCTGCTTCGCCTCCTCCGGCAACTGATCAATATGCTTCTGATATGAAGCGATATCCGAGATACGCTCATAGACCTCGCTGACCGGACGGTGTATGCTTACTGGTTTGCTTTTATAAGTAGCCATTTATATAACTTATTTTAATGACGCCGGTGTTTTCCGGCACGATTATCATTATAAAGCCGTTTGGCTTTGAGGGCCAAACGGCATGAAATTTCTTATCTGAAAGGTTATCAGCGCACCGGAGCCCAGTTGGCCGGATCCTTACGCCACTCCTTCAGAGTCTCAAGATCCTCTTCGCGGATATACTGAGTCTCGAGAGCGGCCTCAAGCATGGCATTATAATTGCTGAGTGTGAACAGATTCACTCCAGCTTCTTTGAAACGCTTGATAGCCAGCGGGAATCCATAGGTAAAGATTGCGGCCATGCCTACGACCTCACATCCTGCATGACGTATGGCCTCAACAGCTTTCAGGCTGCTTCCGCCAGTAGAGATAAGATCCTCTATCACCACCACGCGCTGTCCGGGCGTAAGATTGCCTTCTATCAGATTTTCCAGACCGTGATCTTTGGGCGACGAGCGCACATAAACATATGGAAGCCCCAGCGTATCGGCCACAAGAGCGCCCATTGCGATAGCGCCTGTTGCGACACCGGCTATAGCATCGGGCTTTTCGAAATTCTCGAGGATGAGCCTGCACATCTCCACCTTGATGAAGCTGCGCACCTCAGGATAGGAGAGAGTCTTGCGGTTGTCGGTATAGATTGGGGAGTTCCATCCCGAAGCCCAAGTAAAAGGAATCTCGGGCTGCAGTTTTATGGCGCTGATTTTAAGGAGCTTTTCAGCTAAAAGTCTTTCGAGCGATTTCATTGTTTTAGGGTATTTATGAATTTTTTGGAACTTTTCCGCACACAAAGTTACGAAAACACTCCCAACGATGCAACTTTTTTTATAGTTTTGCATATATAATAGTATATCAAAAATCCATCGACATGAAACATTTGCTACGCCTATTCGCTCTTACTGCCGTATTAGCCATGCTTGCAGCGCCGTCGGCCGACGCCCAGCGCCACAACGGAGCCGGCAAAAAGGAGAAGACCGAGCAACGCCGTCAGCGCGACAACCGCAGAGAGAACACTACGACTCGTCCCGGTCGCGGCAGCAAACCCTCCGGAGGAAAAGATTCTTACCGGAAACCGTCGATGCCTTCGCAGCATCCGGCTACCGGTCAGAGACCCGACAATGACAAGCGCCCCGGAGGATCGCCATCGCATCAGCGTCCGGGCAATCGTCCGGATAACGACAAATACCACCCCGGCCCCAACAACGGCCATCGCCCCGATAACGGACACCGCCCCGGCAACGGTTACAGACCGGGCGGCAATCACCGGCCCGCTCCCGACTACAGCCATCGGCCGGATTACGGTCACCGGCCCGGCCCGGGAGCCGTACACCGTCCTTCTCCCGGACATGGCCACAGGCCCCCGATGATTCGTCCGCCTCATCGCCCCTATCGTCCGGTGATGCGCCCCTACCGGCGTCCGGTTCCCCCTCCCTACTGGCGTCCGGCAAGGAGATATCCGGCTATCCGCACAGTCCTCGGCATATCATTCGGCACAGCTTTCGGTCTCAGCCTCGACTACCTGTATGGCAACGGTTATACTGTCGACGGCTATGGCGACAACATGGTTTATCTCCGCAATGTCAGTCAGCTCAATTATCTGTGGCCCGATGCTACGCTCTATTACGGCCCGTCAGGACTGATGGGATCGGAATTCGTCTACAGCACCTCGGTCTATGATCCTTCGCGCTACAACTATGTATATCGCGATCTGGTGAACGCATACGGCGCTCCGGCTACGCTGACATATCCCAACGGCGGATATCTGGCCACATGGTTCACCACCGACAACGGATATATCAGACTGCAGTTTGGCAACGGGATGTCGACAGGCGGCGGAACACGCTTCTATACCTCCCTGTCATTCGGGAACTGAGCGATGCGCTTCACATTTTGGTGAAGCGCACGCTTGCCCAACCGTCACGCGAGGTGGTATCTGCAATCATGAGACCGCACGCCCTGGATGCTTCCTCCACCACAGCCACATCCGCCTCATAGAATCCACTGAAAACGAGCTGACCGCCACTCTTCATAGCGGCGGCATAGGCCGGGAGATCAGCAGTGATGACATTACGGTTGATGTTGGCAAGCAGCAGATCGGCATCGCAGATATCTCTGATTGACATCACATCGCCCAGGCGCACGTCAATATCGGCGCACCCGTTGAGCGCCACGTTCTCTCTGGTATTCTCACACGCCATCGGATCAATCTCCACTGCCACGACTTCGCCGGCGCCACGCATATGTGCAAGAATCGCAAGAATGCCAGTGCCGGTGCCCATATCTATCACTTTGAGTCCGCCAAGGGGCATCGAGAGCAGCCGCCTGACGATCAGGGATGTGGTGGCATGGTGACCGGTACCGAAAGCCATCTTCGGGTCTATTGCAATATCATACCTGCACTGCGGATAGTCTGTGTGGAATGAACTGTGCACCACACACTCGTCTCCGATGACTATAGGCTTGAAATAGTTTTTCTCCCACTCATGATTCCAGTCGCGTCCTTCTATAGTAAGAGCCTGACGCAGCTGAAGCCGGCAAGGATAGGGCCAGGAGGCGATGACAGCGTTTATGCTGTCAGGGTCATAAAGTTCTTTTTTCACATAAGCCGTAAGTCCGCCGTCGTCCGTCACAAAGCTTTCAAATCCGGCGTCGGCAAGCGAAGCGGCGAGAATATCGGAATAATCTTCTGAAAATGGAGTTATGACCATTTTCACTTCCATATAGTCATTCATAACGATTGGTTGTATGAGATATTTGACAACAAGCGGCCGGACGGCATACCGTCGCCCGGCCGTAAAAATTTAAGATGATAAGCAGATCCTGCCGCATATTCAGCGGCGTCGGAACAGCCGGAATACCTGACGGCCGATCCTGAATGCCATGAATGCATAATCAACATACGACAGATTGCTGAGCATCCTGCCGAGCAGTCCGGCGCCTTTCAATGACATCATGCCGCCTCTCATCTGAGAGACTGTGGAAAAAAGTTTCTGACGGTCGATCTGCATCCTCACTGCGGTATACGCCTGCTGGTATCGCAATTCGTCAATGGTATAACCTTTCCAGGGTTTGGCCGGATCCTGCGGCTGCTTATGGGCATCAAGAGTATTCGTGTTCATAACAGGTCGGGGTCATTTAAGGAACAATCGTGAAATAAACCTTGCTACCGGATTCATGATCAACGGCTTGCACAGCACCACCAACAATACTACAAGCAGCAGATAGAATACTCCCATCAGTGCGTATGCCCAACCGAGTCCGATTGAGGGCGCTATCCATTGCGCGATGGCGATAGTGAGGAAAAACAGGAATATGATGCCGAGGACAAAAGCACCGGCGGCCACAGCCAGTCCGGTGATAAGCATTGTCAGCTTCTCGGCAGCCGTAAGCTTGGCATACTCGAGTCCGGTCTCAAAATAAGCCTTGGCCTGTTGCCAGAGCCGCGTATAGTTGTTTTCTTTATCGTTCATTGATTATTGAATGAGTGCTTTGACACGACATATCTTTCAAGCCGTTCCATTAAACCGGAGTCTGTCGTTCCGCAACAGGCATCCGCTACAAAACCACACGTCCAGACCGGCGGCCGGGGAACTTCAAGCCTCCGGCTGCCGGTCTGCGTGCGATATTCCGTGAATAAAGACCTCCAAACCTTATTTGGCGTCCATTTCCTCGGTGAGCTGCTCCACAAGGGCGTCGATCTCATTGTCGGTGCAGAGGATACCTTTCTGCTGGAGAAGTTCCTTGATGCGGCGGCGTGTGTTCTCCCCTTTTTCAGGAGCGAGAAGCAGAGCCGCTGCGGCTCCGACAATGGCGCCGCCGATGAAAGAATAAAGTATTCCAGTAGTGCTCATATGGCTATTCTCTTTGGATTTATCCGTGTTTATTTCTTGATCTCTTCAGCTATCTCGTCGGCAAGCTCCTCGATCTTGTTGCGGTGAAGCTTGATGCCTTTGCTACGGAGATATTTCACGATCTCGTCACGGGTAGTCTCTCCCTTTTCGGGAGCGAAAAGAAGTCCTACTGTGGCTCCTGCGATAGCACCGCCGAGCACTGCCAGAATAATGGGTAATGGTTTCATTTCTGTCTGAATTGCTGATTAGAATTATACTTCATTGATGTAAACACCGGCCGTCGGCATTTTGTTCCTGTGCCGACCATAGATTTTTCGCAAATCTACGCATTTTTTTCCGCAATACATCCCTCTCCTGACAAAAAAAATCACTACTTTTGTGTCATACTCCATACTTCCCCTCATCAACTGATAAATTATTGTCTTAAATCCATTACATAAGAATGACTGTCGTTGACCGATTCCTTCGCTATGTGAAGTTTGACACACAGAGCGACGAACTTACCAACATGACCCCTTCGACACCGGGACAGATGATTTTCGCCCAAAGCCTCGAAGAGGAATTAAAGGCCATGGGCCTCACTGAAATCACTCTCGACGAAAACGGCTACCTGATGGCAACCCTGCCGGCTACCCCCGGCTATGAGAACGCCCCAACGGTAGGTTTCATAGCCCATCTCGACACATCGCCCGACGCTTCGGGCCACAACGTCAGTCCGCGGATCATCGAGAATTATCCCGGAGGCGACATCACTCTCAATGCAGCCAAAGGGATCGTACTTTCGCCGAAGGATTTTCCGGAAATGGATCACTATGTTGGCGACGACCTGATAGTGACTGACGGCACGACCCTTCTCGGAGCCGATGACAAAGCCGGCATCGCCGAGATCATCACTGCCATCGACTATCTGCAGAACAATCCCGACATACCCCACGGACGCATACGCATCGCCTTCAATCCCGACGAGGAGATAGGTCAGGGAGCTCACAAATTTGACGTGGATCTATTCGGTGCCGACTGGGCTTATACCATGGACGGCGGAGAACTCGGCGAGCTGGAATACGAGAACTTCAACGCTGCCGTGGCTAAGGTGACGTTCGCCGGACGCAACGTGCATCCCGGATCGGCAAAGCACAAGATGATCAACTCCATGCGTATCGCTTTGCAGTTTGCCATCATGCTTCCGCGCTGGGAGACTCCCGAGCATACCGAAGGATATGAAGGGTTCTATCATCTGACCTCGATAGACGGCACGGTGGAGCAGACTGTGCTGACGTATATCATCCGCGACCACGACCGCGACCGTTTCGAACGCCGCAAAAAAGAGTTCGAGCATCTCACACGCAAGATCAACCATGAATTCCCCGACTGCGCGAGCCTTGAAATACGCGACCAGTACTACAACATGCGCGAGAAGATCGAGCCGGTGATGCATATCATCGAGATCGCCGAGGAAGCGATGAAGCTTGCGGGCGTGACACCGAAGGTGGTGCCTATACGCGGAGGCACAGACGGGGCTCAGCTTTCGTTTAAGGGACTTCCCTGCCCCAACATATTTGCGGGAGGCCTTAACTTCCACGGCAAGTTTGAGTTTGTGCCGGTGCGCGCCATGGAGAAAGCTTCGCAGGTGATCGTAGAGATAGCCCGTCTTGTAGGCGCTAAGCGCTGACATTACTTAAATCAGCGAGCGCCTTGGAAAAGACACTCATTGTGGTGACAGGGCCGACTGCCTCTGGCAAGTCGGCCCTGGCCATGCGTCTTGCCAGAGAATTGTCGACCGAAATCATATCTGCCGACTCCCGACAGCTCTACCGCGACATACCCATAGTCACCGCCGCTCCGACCCGGGAGATGCTTGCCGAAGTGCGACATCACCTTGTCGGCACTCTCGGCCTCTCGGACTATTACAGCGCCGCGCGTTTCGAGCAGGAAGCACTGGAGATATTGCCGGCGATATGGCAGAAGAGCGATGTGGCTATCGTATGCGGCGGCTCGATGATGTATGTCGACGCGCTGACCGACGGCATAGACCAACTGCCTGACATCGACCCGGAGATACGCCGTCAGGCCTACGCGATCATGGAAGAGGGGGGCATAGAAGCGGTGGAGCGACGGCTTCGGCAACTCGATCCGGCTTATTGGGAAAAAGTCGACCGGGCCAACTACAAGAGGATGATTCATGCCATAGAGGTCAGCATACAGGCAGGCGTCCCCTATTCCTCGTTGTTGACAGGCAGGCGTCGCAAGCGGCCGTTCCGAATCGTCAAGACCGCTCTTAGCATGGATCGCGAAGAGCTGTTCGGACGCATCAACCGGCGCGTCGATCTGATGATGGAGGCCGGACTTGAGGAGGAGGCGCGGCGAGTCTATCCGCTGCGTCAATACAACTCGCTCAACACCGTCGGACTTAAGGAGATGTTCGCGTGGTTCAACGGCAGTATGGACCGCGACACCGCCATAGCCCGGATAGCCAAAAACACCCGTGTCTACGCAAAAAAACAGATGACATGGATGAAAAAATCGGCCGACACAATTTTTATCAAACCTCAAAATGCTTTCGAAGAAATACTTGGACTGATATGAACCCGTCATCAAACATCACTCCGGCCACAGAGCGCATCGCCTGGGTCGACGCACTCAAAATCATCGCCTGCCTGCTGGTGGTCATAGCCCATTGTACCGATCCCTTCACAGGAGCATTCGACTCCGACCGCACATCGTTTGTCACCGGCGTGGCTATGGGCACGCTGACTCGTCCGAGCGTACCGCTGTTTGTCATGATGACGGCAATCCTGCTGCTGCCGTCGCCTGAAGGGATGTCACTCGGGCAGTTCTATCGCCGGAGGATAGGGCGCATATTGCCGGCGCTCATATTCTGGTCGGTGGTACTTCCGGTAGCCTTTTATCTGTATTTCGGCCACGCCAATCCCGGATCGGCCAATCCGACTGTCGATGCGGCATCATATACCTGGAGCGGACTCTGGCATAAAATATGCCTGATGACTGTCAATTTCAATTTCGACACCGTCCCGCTATGGTATCTCTATATGCTCGTGGGACTGTACTTCATCATTCCCATAATAAGCCCGTGGCTCCGCCGCGCATCGCGCCGCGACGTCCGTCTGATGCTTTCCATCTGGGGATTCACCTTGTTGCTGCCCTACATAAAACTTCTGGCCCCTGCAGTCGGCTATACCGGCAATTTCGGATCAATGGAAATCTTCGGAGCGTGCGACTGGAATGCCTACGGAACGTTCTACTACGTCAGCGGCTTCTTCGGCTACATGCTTCTGGCATATTATATCCGCCGGTGGCCGCTGCAGTGGAGCGCAGCGAAGACGGCCGCGATATGCGTGCCGATGTTCATCGCCGGATACTGCATCACTTTCTTCGGATTTCTACGACTTCAGGAACTTTATCCCGGCGACTATGCCTATCTCGAAATCATATATTATTTCACAGGTGTCAATGTATTCATGATGACATTCCCGATGCTTGTCGGTTTCAGCCGGCTTCGGATGCGTCCGCGGCCCTGGCTCGGGCGGCTCGCGTCGCTGACTTTCGGAGTATATCTCTGCCACTTCTTCTTTGTGTTTGTGGCATACGACCTGTTTGACATCGCCGGAATGGCTCCGATAGTCCGCCTCCTTCTCATGGCCATCACAGCCTTCGCGGCATCATGCCTGCTCACGTGGCTCATGCGGCAGTGGTCGCCGACCCGGCGCCTCGTAGCCTGAGAACAACTTTAGCGTGATGTAGCTTTGTCAGGAACGCGACACCTGGAAACCGGTATCGGACAGTGTCATCTCTACGAAGCGTGCGCGGGAATTGGGCGGACATTCGGTGAGGATGCTGCGTATGCGTGCGGCCGCTTCCGGATCCTTGGCCACCATATAGAGATACCCTCCGCCGCCGGCTCCCGGAAGCTTGTAGCCGAGTGTGAGATCAGCCACACGGCTGACGATGTCGGCCACGGCAGGCGGTTCGGTGCCTGAATCGAGGTGCTTGTTCTGGCTCCATGTTTTCGCGATCATCCGGCCATAAAGCTGGAAATCGTTGCGCTGTATGGCCTCGGCGGTCGCAAGCGCGTGAGCCCGCATCTCCGAGAGTATCGACAGATGGCTGTTGGAGTTGAGGAACATTCCGCGCACGATCTCGGCGAGTATCCCCTTGGCTGTGCGGGTCAGACCCGTGTAATAGAGCAGATGACAGGGACGATACTCCGTGGAGGTGAAGATCTGCGACGGCAGCCAGCTGACCGAGGGACGCTGTGTTATCCCCTCGTCAGTGCGGAGCAGTTTCACTCCGCCGAGCACTCCGCCATACTGATCCTGCCAGCCTCCGCCTGTTGTCAGCAGCTGTTCGAGGGCGAGAGTGCGGTGGGAGATCTCTCCCGCATCCCAGCCTATGCCGCAGAATTCCGACAGGGCGCCGAGCACTGTCGCGGCAAGTATAGAGCTCGTGCCGAGTCCTGAACCGGCCGGTATGGCCGAAAGAAGTGTTATCTCCAGTCCGGAGCCGAAATCATGCAGGAATTCCTGCAGAGTGTCGGATGATGTGCGCGGGCGGAAGCCGGCGAGAGTCAGCGCGGCCTTGGGTATGGAGAACGGAGAGCCGACCGTATGGTAGCTCGCAAGCCGCTCGAAATCCTCCACGATCTCCGAGGCGCCGAGATCTATCGAGCGGAGGACGATACGGTAGTCGGCCGACGGCTTCACGTAGACCTGCAGAGGCTGCTGACCGTTAAGCTCGATAGCGATATTCACCACCGCACCACCGGCATAGAGCGAATACGGAGGCGTATCGGTCCAGCCACCGGCAAGATCGATTCTGACCGGACTGCGCCCCCACACGATCTGGTCGGAGTACACGTTAAGGCGCGGATGCGGCCGACGTCCTTTAAGTTCGGAGAGTATCTCGTCGCGCAGCAACTCGAACGCAGCTCCTTCCTCGCGGGATCCGTCGCGTCCGGCCATGGAGTCGATACGCGAGCGCACCATATAGTTGCGTATACGGGTCATCGTCCCGGAATCTTCAGAAAGCAATGCGGGCTTCTCAATACCGAGAGTAACAAAACGCGAGGCTACATCATTGAGATCAAGCTGATAGAATACACTTTTCTCGTAATTCCACGCAAGGTATTCGAGATTGGCTTTCAGATACTCATTACGCTGTAGGAACAAGCGGGTCAGATTGGCACGCGCCGAAATCTGGTCGGCCGAGAGGCGAACGGCTTTCAGCCATATTTCCCTTCCGCGGCCTTCGGCTCCTCCGGTCATCATCCATTGAAGCACCACTCCCATATCGTCGATATTGTCGACCACGGGGAATATCGGGGAAGCCTGGATATCGGCGCCTTCAATCGACACTTCTCGACTGCTGCGCCACTCGGCAAACGGACGACCCATCCATACCGTATCAGGTGAATCGAGGTCGCCGCGCATCGGATCGTCAAGCCCATAGGGGCGCACTGCCCATGAATTGTCGCCGACAGGCACTATATCCACACACACGCCTGCGGGCACATCGAGATCCCATTTATTATCAGGCACTCCGGTGATTATATGATCGGAGCGGAGCGTCCATGACGCCGGTACCGACGAATTTTCGGCCCACACATTATCGTTGGCCGACGACAGGCGATAACCCATCAGTGCATTCTGCACGAATAGCGAAGGATTGGCCTTGACCTTGCGCTGAAGGATCTTGCGCTGATCGACGACCTTGTTCTGGAGCGCGAGAGTCGACGAAAGAAGTTCGCGCGACGTACCGAAATGATAGAACTCTCCTCCCGGCAGCGGGAGGATAGCCACCGAGAGCCTGTTGACCTCCGGATCCTCCACCGTCGGATGACTGCCGAGTGCGCGGCCGAAGTCGGAATACAGATCATAGAATCCGATACGGCCGTTTTCGTCGGTCGAACGTTTGCGCAGCAGCTTCATCGCTCTGTCGGATAGGAGCCAGATACCTATATCCATCAGGAACATATGGGAGCGTGAGAGCTCCTCAAGCCTGTCGAGCGAGGGCTTCTGAAGCATGAAGTCGAGTTCTGAAGGGGTGGAACGCGATGATACGAACACTCCGTGATGTGTTGCCAGAGAGGCGTCTACCCACAGTCCGTAGCATACCACGTCGGCCTCCGGTATTTCGGTCAGCGGCTTCTCGGCCCGTATATAAACGTCGCCACTCGCTATGAGTGTTGGCAGCGAAGCCGGAGCCGAGGCGAGGATGCGCTCGTAAAGCGGCATCTGGAGAGAGAGCAATGTCTGGTCGATGAGCTGTCCGCGCTCCCATCTGAACACAGGCACAGGAGTCAGGATCTTCCCGACAGGAGCATAGGCAGGCAGCCGACGACTCTGGCCTCCGGCATGTATGATGATCTTCGGATCTGACATGGAAGCACCGTGTGTGTCTTTCAGCCAACTGTCCACGAGCCACGCCGTGCCGCCGCCCGAGCCGACTTTTACTCGGGCCGGATCAGAAGTGCAATACCATTCGGGAGCATTGAGGTCAGTAACAGAGTGGAAACTGCCAACGAGATCGGGGGGCAGAGAGAGAAGTCTATAAGGTGTGCCTGTCATGATTTTCAGACGTTATGATTTATTAATAGTGCAAAGTTAAAAAAGATTGGCTAATTTTACAGCGATAAAATGAAGAATCAACAAAAAAATGACCGACAGATCCTCAGCATGCAACGATAGCGACCTCACTGCGCGCCTTCAGAATCCGGAGGAGTGTCGGGCCGCATTCGGCGAGGTGATACGCCGGTATTCAGAGCCGCTCTACCGGCAGATACGCCGCATGGTCGAGAACCACGATGACGCCAACGATCTGCTGCAAAACACGTTCATGAAAGCCTGGAGCTCGATCGACGCTTTCAAAGGACAGGCAAAGCTTTCGACATGGCTCTACAAGATAGCCATCAACGAGAGTCTGACATTCCTTGAGAAAGAGCGCAGGCGCCTCAATGTATCTATTGACGACGAGGCTTCCATGCTTATCAACGCCATCGAAGCCGACACACTTACCGACGGAGACGAGACTCTGCGCAAACTCCGTAAGGCGATAGCCATTCTTCCTGAAAAACAACGCATTGTATTCAACATGCGTTATTATGACGAGATGCCTTACGAACAGATGTCGGAAATACTCGGCACGTCGGAGGGAGCGCTTAAAGCATCCTATCACCACGCCGTAAAAAAAATAGAACGTTATTTTACCGATAACGATTAAACCACTGCACCTTAAAAGCGTCTAAACAATAAATATGAAACAGATGATAGACGACATACTTGAAAAGGCCGGCCATCGCGACGGAATGACCACTCCCGAGGGCTACTTCGAGGACTTCGCACGCCGCATGGAGGCATCTTTGCCTGAGCAGCCGTGGGAGACTGAGGCCAAAGCTGCAGCCAAAGGCCATATAATGCACACCAGTTTCTGGCAAAAGGTGCGCCCCTACGTATATCTGGCGGCAATGTTTCTCGGAGTGTGGTGCATGATGAACATGTTCGACATGATCAGGTCGTCAAGCGACGTCATGATGCCGGGAAGCAGCCCTGTTCTGGCCGAGGCAATGGCCGACGATTCATTCATGAGCGACTACTGCATGGACGGAATGGAGCCGGATGATCTTTACAACGACCTATATGAAGAGGGCTTCCAGCCCGCATCGCTTAAAAACCTCTGAATAAAACACGGATAATCATGAAGAGAGCACTACTGATCCTCATGCTGGCGATAACGGCGGCTGTCGCCGCGAGCGCACAGACCGACGGCGGACGACAGCGCCAGAAATGGTTTGAAGAAATGCGCCGTTATAAATCAGAATATATCGCCGACAAACTCAAACTCGACGACAAGCAGAAAGCGGAATTCACTCCAGTCTACGAACAGATGGATGCCGAGATAGGACGTCTCAACCATGAGATGCGCCAGCTTGAGCGTAACATCAGGAAAAACGGTGAAAAGGTAACGGATACCGAATATGAGAAAGCGGCCGAAGCCCAGTTTGAGATACGCACCAAAGAGGCGGCGATAGAGCGCAGCTATTTTCCGAAATTCAAGCAGATACTTACCCCGCGCCAGCTCTATGAGCTCAAAAATGCCGAACGCGACTTCAACCGCAATCTGATGGACAAACACCGGCGAGGCCCGCACGGCAAAAAACGCTGATCCTCAAGCCCCGCCCGGGGCTATAACCGGGCAAGTAAAATAAATTTCGGTCAACAAAAACCGATATTCTATGATCAACATCCGACAATTTATCACGGCTGCGGCGCTGACGCTCTGCAGCCTGCAACTTTTAGCCATGAACGACCGTAAACCCGACTTCGCATTTCCGGCCCAAGTAGCCGCAAATGCCGAAACGAATCTTGACAAGGCGCTCAAATCGTCAGACTTCAAGGAAGCTATCCATCAGTTTATCAATCTGCAGCTTGCTCGAACGGCCATTGATCCCGACAGCATAAAGAAAGCCATAGCCATGGCCGACAGCATCACTCCGCTGATCACCGACCCTCATTGCAATGCGATCATGTATATGCTGACAGCACGCATGTATGCCGACTATTATTCGGACGACCGGTGGATGTTTGACAGCAGGGAGCTTCCGCTGGCTCCCCTCCCCGACGATATATCGGAATGGAGCGGCGAGCAGTTCAAGGCCGAAATCGACCGGCTCATCACGAAAGCTATGGCCGATCCTGGAATGCTGTCGGATGAACCGACAAGATCATACTCCGACATCATCTCCGCCGACCGGCGCCAACTTGTATATTATCCCACGCTGCTCGACTTCATGGCAGCACAGGCCATCTCTCTATATGAGTCCACCGGCTCCCCAGCCAAGGCCCGCGGTCTGCTCGAAGAAATAACACGGCGATCAGAGCAGGGTTCGGCTCCTTATGTCATGGCACGGACACGGCTCATACAGTCGGAGGATCTTCCGGAGGAATCATATCAGTCGCGGCAAAAGATACTCTACACTCGGCTCCGTGAACTTTATGACAACACCGACGGCCAGCAGCGCTGCATACCTCTTGTAGCCATATCGCAGATATCTCCCGATATTGTCGATGCTTCCTGGCTCTATGGAGAGCTGCGCAAGGCTATAGCGGAGTATCCGGCCTTTTACAATATCAACAGCCTCAAGAACGCCCTGCATCAGCTTGAAGTCAGGAGTGTGAGAATCGACTGCCGTGAGGTATGCGCACCCGGCGACGTGCTGAAAGTGACTGTCCGTTCGTTCAATGTATCGGATGCCAGAATAGCGCTTTACAGGCTGCCCGACATGTTCATGTTTGACCGCTACTATCAGCTGGAGTCGGGAAGCGCTGCAAAACTTATCCGGACAATCGACGTAAAATTCAGCGGCAAAATTCCCTTCAGGGATGATGCCGAAGTATCTCTGCGGCCCGATCTTCCAGGCTACTACGTCGTAGTGCCGATAGTAAACGGGGTATCCCATTACGGAAAAAGCTATCAGGTGATTCATTGCACGGGACTTGCCACCGGGTTGCTGTCTCTCACAGACAAATCGGCCATAGTCGTCAATCCATTGAGCGGAGCCCCCGTAAGCGATGTGACGCTCGGCATATATAATCAGCGCAACAGAAATGCTAAGCAAACACCGGTACAGACAGCCTCGACAGGGAGTGACGGCATATCGCCTCTCGACACCTCGCGCCTGAATGGTTACGGCTATATGCTGGCAGCAAAAAAAGGCTCCGACAGCTATGCCATTCCGATCAATCTTTATCCGGGACACCGTCGCGAAAATAGTGTGACATCGCTTGAGGGATTCACTGATATGGCGCTTTATCGCCCGGGGGACGAAGTGAAATGGATGGGGGTCGCTTATGAGGCTACGGCAGAGGGACGCAAGGTGATCCCCGACCGTCAGATCTCAGTCAGCATGACCGATGTCAACAGCCAGACTGTCGATACCGTCACTCTGACCACCGACAGCTTTGGACGGGTTCATGGGGCGTTTGTCATTCCGAAAGGACAGCTCACCGGCCATTATTCCATTCTGTTCAATTCAGAGGAGATTTTTATCGGATCCGTTGGATTCGAAGTATCGGACTACAAGCTTCCGACATTCAAAGTCGAAATCACTGCGGTGGCCAACGACACTCCTGTCAAAGGTGCCGTAACGGTCAGTGGCAACGCTATGACATACGCCGGAATGCCTCTTGCGGGCGCGAATGTCAAGGTGTCGGCAAGCGAGATCGGATGGGCATGGTGGCGAAGCGCCAACGGCCAAAGTTTCTATACCTCGCCCGACACCGTCACCGACGAGCAGGGGCGTTTCGATGTGATTATCCCGGCCTCGGCTCTCTCGGCTCCTGATCTGCGCCATCAGCTGCTGTCGGCAACCGCTACCGTAACTTCAGCCACATACGAATCGCAGACCGACTCAAAAGTGTTCACCCTGGGACTCCCCTACTACATAGCCGCAAACATACCGGCTGACATTGATGCCGAAAAGCCGGTTGATTTCAATGCACGCATAACCGGTCCTGACGGCAAGCAGATCAACGATACACTCACATGGGAAGCATTGCGCGATTCGGTCGTGGCAGCCTCCGGACAGTTTGCCAGCGACCGGTCAGTATCCCTGTCCTCCGTTCCATCGGGAGTATATACATTGCGCATATCGCTTCCCGGCAAGGACTGCAAGCCTCTGACGATGGAAAATGTGGCCATATACCGCCTATCCGATCCGATGCCGCCGCGCGACGAACTGCTTTGGACGCCCGTCATGGCATATAAGGCGGGAGAAGATATTATCGTCGGTACACGCAAGGGAACGACCAACCTGTTGCTCACCTGCTGGACCTCCGACAGTATCATTTCACGCCGATGGCTCTCACAGGATGGCGGAATCCACCGCTTACCCATTGCGATGCCCGACGGCCTTGAAAAGATGACCGTCACAATCATGACAACGCGTGACTACAAGTCAGCCGTAAAAAATATCACCGTCAGCCGCCCGACGCCTCCGAAGGGGCTGCGGATTGTGCTCGACACATTCCGCGACAGAGTCGTTCCGGGATCTGAAGAGCGATGGACACTGCGCGTCGTGCCTGCCGATTCCACCCGATCGCCCCAGCCGACAGCCGTGATAGTCGACATGTACAATGCCGCTCTTGACAGATTAGCTCCGCACTCTCTGTCGATGCACCTCAGCAGTGTCGGCAGCAGGTACCTGTCTGTGCGTACGCCCGCCACAGGCAACGAAGTCACATCCATGGTAGAATCCGATTTCCGCTGGCTCCCCGGCCGGGAGATAGGTGCGCCTGCTTTCAATACCTACGGACGATCATTCTACGAAGTTCCCCGATTGTATGAAATGGCGGAAGTAATGCCCCGAGCAGGCATGTCGCGGTCAGTGATGATGAAATCGGCCGCTACCAACCGTGTGTATATGGCCGCCAAAGATGAAATGGCTGACAACGCGGTTGAAGAGGAAGTGGCTGAAGACGCATCGGCCGACGGTGGAGCTGCCGTCGCAGGAAATGATGCAGCGGAACAGGCACAAAATATCGAATACCGGCCGTCGGAAATCGCCTTGGCCATGTTCCACCCGATGCTTGTCACCGACAATGACGGTCAGCTTGCTCTGACATTCACAGTGCCCGACGCCAATACCACATGGCGCTTCATCGCCACCGGTTTCAATACCTCGATGGAAAATGCCACGGAGAGCCGCGACATCGTCGCAGCCAAACGCGTGATGGTGACGCCCAACGCTCCGCGTTTCCTGCGCAACGGCGACAAAGCAACCGTAGGAATCGCGGTGTTCAATAATTCAGACGCGCAGGTCAAAGCCGACGTCACAGCCGAATGGTTTGATCCGTCGACCGGACTGACCATCGGAAGGAGGAGCCAGACCGTCAATATTCCGCCGATGCTGTCGACAGATCTGACCACCTGCATTGATGTCCCTGTCGAAGGGCAGATGCTCGGACTCCGGGTAAGCGCCGTGACGCCTGAAGGCTCCGACGGACAACAGAACATAATTCCTCTCCTTCCTGCGGATATCCCTGTGGTGGAATCGGACAACTTCTACCTTGCACCCTCCGACAGCATCAAGTCCATTGAGTTGCCAAAGGGCGCCAAGGACATGAAAATGACACTTACATACTGCGACAATCCGCTGTGGTATGTGGTCACTTCCCTGCCGGGAATGCAGACACCCGATTTCAAGAACGCACCCTATGCCGCATCCTCGCTTTTCTCTACCGTCGTGGCAAGAGAAATCATGAATCGTTATCCTGAAGTGGCAAAAGCAGTAAAATACTGGTCGGAATCAGCCGACCGCGACAGCACTCTCACATCGATGCTTGAGCGCAACACCGATCTGAAGACTCTTCTCCTTAAAGCCACCCCCTGGCAGCAGGATGCGATGAGCGATACAGAACGCATGCAGAGGCTTGCACTGCTTTTCGACCGCAAGCAGACCGACGCAGCCTACAGATCCTCACTGGAACTGCTCGAAAAACTGCAACAGAGCGACGGAGGCATGGCATGGAACACTTACTATCCACGTTCGTCGGAATGGACGACAGAGTGGGTGGCAGACGTACTCGGCGAACTCAACCGCATAGGCTATTTCCCAGCCGATGACACGTGCTTGAAATCCATATATCACAAAGCACTCGGCTATCTCCAGAATGAGGCCGTAAAGCGTTCACGCCGCGATAAGGGTTACACCGACATATCGTTCGCCATGCTCGTCTCGGCCGCTCCCGACTTCACTCTGTCGGGTGACGGACGCCTCATCGTGGACCGCGCCGTACAATACACCGTCGGACATTGGAAAGAACTCGATGTGCCCGCAAAGATCAAGGCCGCCCTGCTCCTGATCTCACAACGGCGCAAGGCCGTCGCCTCCGAAATAATGAGATCTGTAAGTGAATACGCTGTCAGAAAGCCCGAGCTCGGCATGTGGTGGCCGTCAGTCGGCGATTCCTATTACCAGTCAGGCGATGTCCTCATGTCGGCGCGCGCACTGCTCGCCTACAGTCTGCTTGATCCGAAATCGCCTCAGATCGAACCCATACGCCAGTGGATCATCATCCAGAAACAGGCTATGAACTGGGGCGATGCTCCTGCCGTAAGCCATATAGTAGCATCTCTGCTCGCCTCCTCTCCTGCCTGGGTTGAGAAAGCCGGCAGCATAACGGTAAAGATCGACAAAAAAGATATTGCCGTCACACCCGAAGCATATACGGGTTCGCTGCGGGTATCATTGCCCGTCAAAGGCCGGTCTCTGACAATATCAAGATCCGGACAGACGCCTGCCTGGGGAGCCGTCGTCAGCCGCTATACGGCCGTGCCGTCCGACATCAAGGCCACGCCTTGCGAAGGACTATCGATTGAGAAACGGCTGCTGCGCATGGCTCCCGACGGATCCTGGGCCGACGCTGAGACGCTTAAAGGCGGCGACCGCGTGAAAGTGGTACTCACTGTCAAGGCTGCGCGCGATATCGACTATATGGCGATCACTGACCAGAGAGCAGCGTGTCTGGAACCTGTCGAACAGCTCCCCGGGCCGATCTGGAGCGAAGGCATATGTTTCTATCGCGAGAATCTCGACGCCGAGACCCGCATCTTCATCGACCGGCTGCCCAAAGGCACTTACCAGCTCACTTATGAAATGTGGGTAAACAATGCCGGAAACTTTGCATCAGGCATTGCTACCGCACAAAGCCAGTATGCACCCGAACTCACAGCCCACTCGTCGGGGTCAAGACTCTCAGTGGAGGCCGGAAAATGATACGTTTTTGAGGATTCGCGCATATTGCCTAACTTTGCATACGCTAAAGCAAACACGGAATAACGATAGAGATGAACCAGACTGATAAAAGCGGCAGACCGTCATTCGCAGAACGGATCATACAGTGGACCACCGACAGGTGGCGCTACTGTACCGACGGCGTATGGCGCGATACGGCCGACAAGCCCATGGTGCATCTGGTCAAGATCATCAATCTGTCGGTACGCGGTTTCATGAACGCCGACCTTCAGTCGCAGGCATGCGCCATGACCTATCGCACGCTGCTGGCCATGGTGCCTGCTCTTGCCATGCTGTTTGCCATAGCCCGTGGGTTCGGTTTCCAGAATCTTGTTGAATCCGAGATATTGAGTTTCTTCCCTTCGCAACGCACCGCGCTGCAGGCAGCATTCAGGTTTGTCGACTCATATCTGGCGCAGACCTCCGAGGGAGTGTTTGTGGGAGTCGGCGTTGTAGTCCTGCTGTGGACCCTCATCTCGCTTCTTGGCAACGTTGAGGACTCTTTCAACCACATATGGAATATCAGCGGCGGACGCTCCATATTTCGTAAGATGACTGATTATCTGGCTATACTTTTAATACTGCCGGTATTCATGATCTGTGCGGCAAGCCTTTCGCTGCTCGTGTCGTCGACGCTGCAGCAACTGCTTGACGTGGAATTCTTGAAACCCACAGTCAACTGGCTCCTTGATCTGGGCAGCTATATTTTCACCTGTCTGTTTTTCACCGTCAGCTACCTGTTCATTCCCAATACGAAGGTCCGCTTCAAGCCGGCCGCGATAGTCAGTCTGTTTGTCGGCGCTGCTTTTCAGTTGCTGCAATGGATATTTGTCAGCGGACAGATGTACGTGGCAAAATACAATGCCATCTACGGTTCATTCTCTTTCTTACCGTTGCTTCTCATATGGCTGCAGCTCGTTTGGCTCGTCACCCTTATCGGCGCTCTGCTATGCTATGCATCGCAAAATGCCGGTCAGTTCAATTTCTATAAGGATGTAGAGGATATATCACTGATCTACCGCCGTAAAGTGGCGGTAGCCATCATGGCGGTAATAGCAAGAAGATTCACTGAGGGCCTTCCTGCGCTGACATCGCGACAGATCGCCACTGATTACGGGATGCCGATCGCATTGGTAAGCCCGCTGGTAATGTGCCTCAACCGGATAGGACTTGTCAATTTCATCGAAGCCAAAGCCGAGATGCTCGAACACCCTCTCCAGCCTGCCGTCGATGTCAACGGACTGACAGTAGGACAAGTTATCAGTCTTATGCAGTCGGAGGGCAAATCAGATTTTATCCCGGGTTTCAGAGAGCGGTTTGACTCCGTCGACGATCTGTGCAATGAAGTCACAGACGAAATGATATCGGCAGCCGACAAGACTCAACTCATTTCACTCAACATAAACATTTCTCAAAAATGAAAAAACAAATTGCTACTACGGCCGCTCCCGCAGCCATCGGCCCCTACAGCCAGGCCATCGATCTCGGCAACATGGTGTTCATCTCCGGTCAGATTCCTGTAAATCCCGCCAACGGTGAGATCCCCGAAGGGATCAAGGCCCAGACAGCCCAGTCGATCTCCAACATCAAGGCTATCCTCGCCGAGGCCGGTCTTTCAATCGACAATGTGGTAAAGACCACTGTATTCCTGGCCAACATGGCTGACTTCACCGCCATGAACGAAGTCTATGCCGAGGCATTCACCGCACCGTTCCCCGCCCGCTCAGCCGTAGCCGTGCGCGAGCTGCCCAAGCAGGTGCTCGTTGAAATCGAGACCATCGCAGTGCGTTGATCAATCATCGACTATCAGTCAAGAGACGACCGACGGAAGATACAGCCCTCAGACTGTTCTTCCGCCGGTCTTTTATCTGACCGGTAAAGGCCGCGCGATCAGTCGTTGCTTTTATCCCGAAACCAGGCTTCGAGAAAATCAGCAACCACAAATGTAGATCCTCCTATAAACAGCATATCTGACTGAGAGCTGTCGGTCAAGGCATTGGTATATGCTTTCATCACACTGTCGTCAACCGAAGCAAGCTGCAGCCCCGCTTCATCGACTTTGTCGGCAAGTTGCTCCGCCGGCAATGCCCTGTCGACGGAAGGCTGACAAGCATAGACATGCAGTCGCGGGATACCGCGGAGAAATGACAATACCGTCGACACATCCTTGTCTGACACAAATCCGATAACAAGACGCTTATCTGACTTAAAGGTCCGGAAACGCTCTGCCGTATAGCGCCAACCGCCTGGATTATGTCCGGTATCGCAGACGGTCAGAGGATCATCAGAGACTTTCATCCATCGCCCCATCAGACCCGTAAGATCACAAACCTGAGAGAATCCCGAGCGCACGGCCTCGGAAGATATGTCGAGACCCGACTCGCGCAACTTATTCGCTGACTCAAGTACAGTAAGTGCATTGTGACTCTGGCACTCTCCGGTAAGTTGCGATTCTATCTCGCCATATCGTCGGGTCAGATATCGTTGCAGTCCGTTTTCAGTCGTTTCAACTTTAGTAATTTCGCCGCTGTCGCATGCAAAAGTCAGAGGCGCCCCTGCAGAAGCCGCCTTCCTGATGAAAACATCCCTGACTTCGCCCTCCGCCTCCCCTACTACGGCAGGGACTCCATGCTTGAAAATTCCGGCCTTTTCGGCGGCTATCAGCGGCTCTGTCTCTCCAAGAAGCTGGGTATGGTCAAGCGATATGTTAGTCACCACCGACAGCTTCGGAACGATGATATTAGTGCTGTCAAGACGTCCGCCCAGACCCACCTCCACTACCGCTATATCGACCTCAGACTTTGCGAAATACCAGAAAGCCATAAGTGTACACACCTCGAAAAACGACGGGTGAAAACCATGTTCAACCCGTTCAAACCGCTGCATGAATTCCACCACATCGCACTTCGGAATCATCTTCCCGTCAACACGTATCCGTTCACGGAAATCGAGGATATGGGGAGAAGTATACAATCCGACCCGATAGCCCGCTTTCTGTAATATCGCAGCAAGGGTGTGAGCTACAGATCCTTTACCATTGGTACCGGCGACATGAACGGTAGAATAACTGTTTTGCGGATCCCCGAGCCGTCTGGCCAGTTCAATTGTAGTCTCCAATCCCGGATCAATAGCGACGGCGCCAACCTTATGGAAAGCGGCATAGCCGTCGTTGAGCGTTTTTAGCGCTCTTTCATAGGCGAGATCAATATTATCGTCATGCATATTTGTCAGTAATATACTCAAAAAGATTGCGTAAGATCGAGGAATTGCGGTCAAGCGACGACAGCGTGCGGAATCCCGCGTTGCCATTCACTTCACACACCGTGAATCCCCCTTCAGGAGTAAAAAGAAGATCTATTCCGGCAAATTCGAGACCGAGCGAGCGGGCAGCCTTCACCGCAAGATCAGCCGCTTCGACGGATAATGCATACGGATCTGCGCTCCCACCTTGCGAATAGTTGGAAAGAAACGACGAATCCGAATGGCGCAGCACGCAGCCTACAGCCCGCTCCCCTACTGTCCATACCCGCAGATCGCGTCCGCAGCTTGAGGCTACATAACGCTGCAACATGGCTTTCGGCCCGAGAATGCCGACAGCTGAGTCATATTCTCCTTTGTTACTTACAAGAAAAACGTTGACGCCACGCGAACCATCATTCTGCTTGACGATGAACTCATATGCCCCCATTGCCTCACATGCGTCCTCATATGAAAGCGGCGCCATAGGCATTACGGTGAAAGGCGTGGGCAGCCCGGCAGCCGTTAGTGCCTGATGGGTAAGAATCTTGTCAAGACTTAGCTCCATAGCCGCCCAGTGGTTTATCACGGGCACTCCACAGCTCTCGAAGTGAGATGAAATCTCACGGCTATATCCCCGCATGACAGCAAATGCCTGATCGGGGAGCGGGATTCCGTCAACAAATGCCGAGGCATTGCCCGCATCATAGCGAAGCATCAGATCTTCAAAAAAGGCCACGGAGAGATTTATGCCGCAGCGCGCGGCCTCCTGACGCCACCAGTCGAAAGCGGTAGGGCCGGAAGCAAGCGTGGATTCCGGAAACAATACAAGTCCGTCGGTCATATTCTTTCCCTTTCTTTTATCAGGATTGAGTAAAGCACTACCGGTATAAGCGCCACGAAAGTCAAGAGCTTAAGAAGAGAGTCGAACTCCGATATTGAGAAAATCGCTATGAACAGACCTATAACAGCCAACAGCTGTTCGGTGATGTTTTTCCTGACAAGATATGCCAGATCGCGCTGTATCTCTACGCATTCATTAATATCCCTTATACAGAGACGGAAGCGGAATGTAGCCGGCACACAGACTATCATCTGGATATCATCCTCGCTGTCAAGGTTGTTAAACCTGACGACTTTGGAATACTCCTCCATATGAAGCTCTCTTACCCGTATGAACTCGCTGCCCCCCAGACTCTTCATGAACACTTTGTCTCCGTCGTTAAGTCCGAGACGATTGATATTGTCACGCGTCATAAGCACGGCTTCCTGAAGCTCGTCATTGGGGGTACACCTGACCACTCTCAGCCTGATCGACACATTACCGATATATCGTTGCAGTATCGCAGGCTGTCGTTTGGTGTTTTCGTCCGTCTTTTTTATACCTCTGACCTTTACAAAACCGAATGCGAGCTGATATATACGCTTGAGTTCATTATGAGTTTTCTCATCTATTTTTCCAAGGCGGAGCTGGCCCTCAGCGTCAGCGGCATAATGGTCGACAAACTCATTGTAGCTCTCCTCATCGGCAGCTTTCTTAAGACGGCTGACTATCTGCGGAGTCAGTGAAGTTGGCAGTTCGAGGTTAAGCAGGCGCCGCTGAAGGTAGCTGAGCCACACTGCACCGCATCGCCCGTTGATATTGCTCGTATACAGTTTCGGCGGATAATAAGCCCTAACGCCGCTGACAGAATTATATACCTCAACTATGTCAAACCCTTTCAGTCCTTCATACACATCAGATGAGAACGCGACTGTCGAGTTGTCGATCGCCTCGATCCTGGGCTTATAGACCTTTACATGCCGGTAATCTGATTTCTTAAGCGCTATCACATTGCAGTCACACGTCAGATCATCATATACCCGTCGGCCCAGTCGCACAAACTCGCTGTGCGAAGACCCTTTGACCAGACACTGTTCGGAGCCGGAAACGCCTATCACCTCGATATTCTCATCTTCTTCCCAGTTACCGGCCAGTCCATCTGGCAATTCGATCCGGTTGTGAGGCAACACTATTTCTGCTATACCGCACTCGGCAGCGATAAACTCCGACGCTCTGTGACCTACTCGCCCCATTATGCCGATAAACTGCGCAAGACATGTGACAGTCTTTCGCAGTCTCGGCATATCCATAGTGTCTCTGCCGAGTTTGTTGATCTCAATCTGTATGGCCGGGATGCCTGTAGCGGCAAACATTGAGGAGGATATGGTGTTGGGATTCGAAGCGGGGAAAACCGTATCAACAGTCAGCACGAAGTCAAAACGTCGCACTATCAGCCCGAACAGATCTATCGGAAAACTGTTGCCATTGAGATTCTTGCCGTGGGATGTGCCTAACTCGAAATCAAAACTGCGGAAAGGGGCTGCACCGTGCAGATCAATGATCATACTGATGTCGCGTGACCTGACGATATCGGCAAGCTTTTCCTTATATCTTCCGCCCTCATCATAATTAGGATCGCAATCAAAGTCACGGTTGAAAATGATATGACATCCTGTGATGCTGTGCAATACCAAGGCTATTGCAAAAGTGTTGATCTCAGATTCCTTGACGTTCCCGTTACGATAGTGCCTGACACAATGCGGCACTGAAACCATTATGCCGCTGTTCCCTTCAATATACCCGGGTTCAGGCGACGGGATCTGACTTTTCAGTAAATCCTCCGCGCCATCTATCACTGTCGCCGGCAATCCCTGAATATCGTCAAACGTAATATTATCCTGAAAAAACGGATTCATGGCTGCAGAGAATCAGAATATAATGTATCCGGTGATTCCCGCGAGACAGATCACGAGAATCGGATGCCACTTCACGAAATAAACCAATATGAATGCTGCCAGACATATCGCTATGCTCTTTAACACATCAGCCGATTCAGAGCCGAAATTAGCCGGATTCATCAGCAGTAGAGCCGCCGAAGCGATCAATCCCACCACTACAGGCCGCAGCCCGGCAAAAATGCCTTTTATCACCGCGCTCTCCTTATGTCGCTGAATGAAATGCGAAGCATAGAGAGTAAGGATAAACGACGGCACTACTACCACGAGCGTACATGTCAGCGACCCGAGCAATCCCCAGAGCGGGCCGGCAAAAGCAGGATCCGACACCCCGGGAGCTACATATCCGATATATGTGGCCGAATTGATACCGATCGGCCCCGGTGTCATCTGCGATATGGCCACTATATCGGTGAACATCTGTGATGAGATCCAGCCCGGTCCTACTATCGCTCTTTCTATAAAAGCAAGCATGGCATATCCACCCCCGAATCCGAATAGCCCTATCTTGAGGTAGGCCCAGATGAGTTTGAGATATATCATAGATCACCTCCTTTCATTCTGCGGGCGCCGGAGTGGAGCCGCTTCATCGAAAGACGCATGTGCAGATATCCTCCCACACCTCCGAGTACAATAAAAATGATAGGATTGGAGATCACCGGCAATTTCGACCAGATCAGAAGCGCTACCGCCACAGGAATGGCGATTGTGCGCCAGCTGATCCTGGCTGCCCGCGCAGTAGTGATCACAGGAGCCACAATCAGTGCTACCACAGCTGGACGTATACCCGCAAATATGCTGCTCAGCACCGGATTATTTTTTATCAGATCCGGCGTAAGAAATATGGCGATACAGAGTATTATGACAAACGACGGCAGGATCGTGCCGAGCGCTGCCGATATTGCCCCTCTGGTTCCTCTCAGCCTGTCGCCAACGGCAACAGATATATTGACCGCAAGTATACCGGGCAACGACTGCGCCACAGCGAGCTGATCAAGAAACTCGTCTTTGGCAAGCCAGCCGTGTTTATCGACTACCTCACGTTCAATTATTGAAATCATGGCCCATCCACCGCCGAACGTGAAAGCTCCGATCTTCATGAACGTCAGGAAAAGGCTGAATAATATATTGCTGTTCTTCTCCATAGCGGTCGCAAAATTACTCAAAAATAGCCATATGACCCAACGATTTTTCATCATTGACAAATTGCAGGAACAATGAGGAGATTATTTTAGTCACGGCGCATCAGGCCGCTTCAGCGAAACAGGCCGGACAAGGGGGCTTTGCATATCTTATATTAAAATGTTAACTTTGTAAACGCAAGCACTGAACCTTCTCCTTCCGTTTGTCATTATTAATACAGAGTTTATTCAACACATTTAATTTCACGCTCATGAAATACGATGGACATACATGCATGAAGACAATCATGGCGTTAGCAGCCATATGCCTCATATTCCAGGGATGCTCGATGCTCCGGAAAACGGAGAATCCCTCTGCAGTGATCAATAAGCAGACCAATACGGTGGAAACCCAGTCGCCCCAACAGACCGTAGGAGCTATCGACCGTGTGCTTTACGGCGAATGGACAGTAGCCAATGTAGGAGGTGTTGCCGTCACGGGTGAAGATCGTCCGTATGTGATCTTCGACACTACGGCCGTAAATCCTTTCGAAATGAAACTTTATGCCAATAACGGATGCAACATACTCAACGGACGGATCTCTGTAACTCCCGGCGGAAAGATCGGTCGGGTATCCGATTTCCTCTCCACGATGAAATATTGCGCCTATGCGAAATACGAGCTCGGAATGACGATGGCACTCAACTCCATGTCACATTTCAAGATAGAGAAGATCGGCAATGACTACTTGCTTTATCTTAAGAACTCTTCGGATTCGACTACTATGGTGATGCGCAAAAGCGACATTTCATTTCTCAATGGAGCATGGCGCGTCAGCGAGCTCGACGGACAGACCATCCCTGCCGACGCAGAAATGCAGATGGTAATTGATCTGCCTGAACTGAAGGTACACGGCAACACCGGATGCAATATACTGAACGGCGCGATTTTCATTGACCCGGACAAACAGAATTCGATTCAATTCTCAAATCTCGCCACCACCCGTATGGCTTGTCCGGATATGGAACGCGAACAGAAATTCCTCGTCGCTCTCGAACAGGTAGAGACAGCCATCCCGGGCAACGACAGCAACACGGCTTTGCTGAAAGACGAGCAGGGTCAGGTGATGATGCAGCTTGTAAGGCTTAACCTTTCAAAGCCATAATGTCACCGAAATTCAACAACATATGATATGGAGGAAATACTTAAATATTTCCCTGGTCTGACAGACACCCAGCGCGAGCGGTTCGCTGCGCTGGGCGATCTGTATTCCGACTGGAACTCGAAGATAAATGTCATCTCGCGTAAGGACATCGACAATCTTTACACTCACCACGTGCTGCATTCGCTCGCAATAGCCAAGTTTTTGACTCCTGCAGAAGGCTCACGGATGCTCGACATGGGCACTGGCGGAGGTTTTCCGGGCATACCGCTGGCGATAATGTGGCCTGACTGCAAGTTTCATCTCATAGACCGTATCGGCAAGAAACTGAAAGTGGCTGAAGCTGTCGCCGACTCGATAGGTCTGGACAACGTGACTTTCCAGCACGGAGATATAGGGGAGTGCCGCGACAAATTCGATTTCGTGGTGAGCAGAGCCGTGATGACTCTTGACCATCTGGTGCCTCTCGTGACAAAAAACATCGGGCATGCCGACCGGTCAAAACTCCCCGACGGACTGATATGCCTGAAAGGAGGTGACCTTCAGGCAGAAATAGGCAATACGCGTAGGCCGGTACTTGAGATACCGGTTTCCGACTGGTTTGACGAAGAGTATTTCTCGACAAAAAAACTTCTTTACGTACGACTATGAAAATCCACAATTTTGAATTCAATCTGTTTGGTGTAAACACCTATCTCGTATGGGACGAAGCGACTCTGCAGACGGCTGTGATAGACCCCGGTATGTCGAATCCCGACGAATGCGAGGAACTTGCGCAATATATCGTTGACAACCACCTGCAGGTAACCAAGCTGATCGACACACATCTGCATATCGACCACACGATGGGCAATGAATATGTCGAAGAGCGTTACGACGTAGGACTCACCGCCCACCCGGCCGACGCTCCTCTCGGAGAGATGCGCGGGGCACAGGCACGGGCGTTTCATCTTCAGGGAGCGCCGACCACTCCGGTGCATATCGACGTCGCTGTGAAAGGGGGCGACCGACTGTATCTCGGAGAGCAATGGCTTGAGGTGCTCGAAGTGCCGGGCCACTCGCCCGGATCAATCGCACTGTATTCTCCATCGGGAGGATTTGTGATAACCGGCGACGCACTTTTCAACGGCAGCGTAGGACGCACCGATCTGGCAGGAGGCGACCACGGCACTCTCATACGCTCCATCCGCACCAGACTGCTGACGCTGCCACCTGCAACGGTTGTGTTCCCCGGCCATGGGCCCTCAACGACTATAGCCCGCGAAATGCAATCTAATCCTTATCTGTAGGAGATATTGACAGCAACAAATAAAAACCGATGCCCCGGGAAATCCATTAGAGGAAATGCCGGGGCATCGTTATTATCTGATCTTCAGTGTCAGCGCTTTTTCGACTTTGAAGTGGTGCGACGCGCATATTTGCGTTTTGACTTGGCTTTCGGTTTATAGCTCTGCGACTTATTGTGGACGGCCTTGTTGAATGAGAATACATCCTTATGAGTCACTTTTTTCTCGAAGTCTATGATAGCCGTCGGATTAATGGCGATGCCCATGAAACGTGTCTCGAAGTGAAGATGCGGACCGGTGCTTCGGCCTGTATTGCCTCCGAGAGCGATCGGCTCACCGGCTTTTACCCTCTGGTCGGGCTTCACGAGAAAACGCGACAGATGGCCATAGACCGTCTCCATGCCGTTGTCATGACGTATCACTACGTAATAGCCGTAACCGCGACGCTCGAATTTGGTCAGTCGGATTTTGCCGTCGAATGCCGCGCGGACAGTATCTCCTACCGAGAGCTTAAGGTCTATGCCGCGATGGATACGGCCGAAACGCCGACGGTAGCCGTAGTTGGAAGTGACATGGCCGGGAACGGGATGGAAGTATCCGCTCACGTCGATATCCTTTGTGTCGGGAATGATCGCGTTGGCGTAGGGGTTGACTCTGTCGCTTTCCCAGTATTCTCCATAGACTTCCGCCTCGTCAGGGGCTTCCACCTTGGAGAGCTCGCTGATATATTTCAGAGTATTGATCACCTTGATATCAGCCGAAAGAGGCTTCTGCGATGCAAGGAGATCCTCGTGTTCCTTATTGTGATTGTCGGGCAGCTTGAACTGTGCCTGCGCTGGGGCTGCAGCCGACAGGACTGCCATGACTGCCGCAAATCCGATATGCTTTAACTGGATCATCAGGATAGGTGTATTACTTTTTCTCTGGTATATTTATCGTAGTCATTATTTAACTTCCAACGGCGAGTAGGTAAACTCAAGTGATTTCGGCATCCAGTCGAAGATTTCCTCGGGTTTGAAGAAACGCTTGATCTCAGCCTCGGCATCTTCGGGAGAGGAGGAAGCATGAATGATGTTTTCCTGATTGCTCATCGAGAAGTCACCGCGGATTGTGCCGGGAAGAGCCTCGCGACCGTTTGTAGCGCCGGTCATGAGACGAACCACATTAATGACATCCTTGCCCGAAAGGCACATGACAATAACAGGCGATGCCATCATAGCCTTGAGCAGGAAGGGAAAGAAAGCCTTGTCCACGAGATGGCTGTAGTGCTCGCGAAGGATAGCCTCGTCGAGCTGCATCATTTTGAGACCTGAGATTATCAGCCCTTTCTGCTGAAAACGCGCCAGAATCTGTCCGACATAACCGCGCTCCATGGCGGAGGGCTTGAATATCACTAATGTTTTTTCCATGAGGTTTTAGATATTTTTAGCTTTCCCATTGAAAGTTGTTCAAAGATAGCAAGATTATTCAATATTGCCAAACCATTATGGCTAATGGTGAACCATTTGCGACAAAAAAATGCACCCAAAACAGCACAAACCGCTAAACAACAACAGATTAAATACAATTGTAAAAATATACTAAAATATCATTACCATTGTAAATCGCCCGGTTTACATGGTTAACCATCCTTAAAATGTGTTGAATGACTTAATGTTATATGTTGCGCCGTCAGGATATGCGGCTCCAGTCATTAGTGCGCTGGAATACCCTCTCAAGTTCGCGTCTTATCGCCGAATGCTCAGGAGCTGAAAGCGAAGGATCCTGACTCAGGATATCAGACGCGGCGTCGCGGGCTATCTGTACAAGCTGGCCATCTGTAGCCAGGCTCGCGATTTTCAGATCTACGGCCATACCGCTCTGCAATGTACCTTCAAGATCGCCGGGCCCACGCATTTTCAGATCGGCCTCGGCCACGACAAATCCGTCGGTAGTCGATGTCATGACCTGCAGACGCTTGCGGGTATCTGCCGAAATATTGTGTCGGGTCATGAGTATGCAATAGCTCTGGTCGGCGCCACGGCCAACCCGTCCTCTGAGCTGGTGAAGCTGAGACAAGCCGAATCGCTCAGCGTTCTCAATGATCATCACAGATGCGTTGGGCACATTGACTCCGACCTCTATCACCGTTGTGGCTACCAGTATATCGGCCTTATGGGAGGCAAACAGCTCCATCTGACAGTCTTTCTCAGCCGGCTTCATACGACCGTGGACAAAAGCCACCCGGTATGACGGGAAATTATCGCGGACGAATTCATAGCCCTCCTCAAGGCTTTTAAGATCGACCTTTTCATTCTCCTTGATGAGCGGATACACGATATATGCCTGACGCCCTGCCTTAAGTTCCCGTCCCATTCCCTTGTAGACATCAATCCGGTGATCGTCAAAGCGGAGCAACGTGGTGACCGGCTTTCGGCCCGGCGGCAGCTCGTCGATCACCGAAACGTCGAGATCGCCATATACGGTCATGGCCAAAGTGCGCGGAATGGGGGTGGCCGTCATCACGAGGACATGGGGTGGAATGGCATTTTTCTTCCACAGTCTGGCACGCTGAGCCACTCCGAAACGGTGCTGCTCGTCAATGACCGTAAAACCGAGATTCCTGAATACCACATTGTCCTCTATCACTGCGTGAGTGCCTATCAGTATATGCAGAGATCCGTCTTCAAGCTGTCGGTGAATCACGGCTCTCTGGGCCGCAGGCGTTGATCCTGTCAGGAGTTTGACATTTATCCCTATAGGAGCCACGAGGCTGCTTATCGTGTCGAAATGCTGCGATGCAAGGATTTCCGTGGGCGCCATCAGACATGCCTGGGTATCATTGTCAAGCGCTATGAGCATGCACAGGAGCGCCACAAGAGTTTTTCCGCTGCCAACATCTCCCTGAAGCAGACGGTTCATCTGCCTTCCGGATCCCATGTCTGCTCTGATCTCTTTAATGACTCTTTTCTGCGCTCCGGTCAGTTCAAAAGGCATATGTTCCTTATAGAAAGTATTGAAATACCTGCCTATGCGCGAGAATCTGAATCCGCCGACCGACAGCTTGCGTCGCTGCGAGTATTGCAATATGTCGAGCTGCAGATAGAACAGCTCGTCGAATTTCATGCGCGACCGCGCCCTTTCAGCCACTGTCGGCGACGAAGGACAATGTATATCGCGGATCGCGTCGGCAAGCGAAGGCAACCCGAGACGGCGCAACAATGCCGCAGGGATCGGATCGGCTATCCCGTGACGCGCGATACTGTCGATGACCGTTTTGACAATATTGTGGATTGCTCGCGAATTGACACCCTGATTACGCAGTTTCTCCGTCAGCGGATATACCGGACGCAGCCCACCTTCCGAACGCATTTCCGACGGCGATTCGACCTCCGGATGCACCATGCTCCAGCGGCCGCAGAAGACCGAAGGTTTGCCAAACAGCACGTATTCGGTCATAGTGGTATACAGTTCCCTTAGTTTTCTGATCTGACGGAACCATACGACTTCCATTGTCGACGCGCCGTCGGAAAACAGGCCGACCAGACGGGTTTTGGCTCCTTCGCCCTGCAAGGCGAACGATACAAACCGGCCTCTGACCTGCACCGCCGGCATCTCTCCCTCGAATGATGATATAGGATAAATCTTCGTTCGGTCGACATAATGGCTCGGATAATGACGGAGGAGATCTCCGACACTCTTTATCCCGAGTTCGGCAGACAGCACGGCAGCCCTTTTAGGCCCGACACCTTTTACAAATTTTATATCCGTGGAGTTCAGTCGCTGCATCGGCCGAGGAGTATTTCAGCTATTGCAAGATCAACTGGGTTGGTGACCTTCATATTGACGGACGATCCTTCCACCAGCGACACATCATATCCTGCTGCCTCTATCACCGATGCGTCGTCGGTGAACAACGGGCTGAAAGGAGCGCTATATGCTGTTCTCAACTCTTTTCCGGAAAAGCCTTGAGGAGTCTGTACGGCCACAAAAGAGGACCGATCCACAGCCGAGGAATGTCCCCCGCCGTCAATCTGTCTTAAGGAATCTGACAAAGGGATAGCCGGAACCGCTCCCGCAGCACCTCCCAGCACCGCAGATATCACCCTCTCCACCACACTTTTTCCGACAAGCGGACGGGCTCCGTCATGGATCGTGACTATATCGGCATCATTGCCATAAACATCAAGGGCATTGCGCACCGACATCCAGCGGGTATCTCCTCCGGCGACGATTACTCCGGGATCAAACCCGAATGACGCGCAGACATCGTTCCAGTAACTGATATAATCAGGATGAAGCACAGTGACCACCAAGCCGCCGCCTCCATATCTGCGCATTGCGTCGACAGAGTGCATGAGCACAGGTTTGCCTCCAAGCAGATGAAACTGCTTGGGAAGATCGGCCCCGAACCGCCGGCCGCTGCCCGCAGCCACAACTATGTGCACTATTCGATTCATTCTGCAAAATTACACATTTCCAACGTCAGATTCATACTTTCCGGGGAGCTTTTGTATTACCGATCCTTGATCTGAAGCATACCAATCTGACGGAAACAGACGACCGGATGCAGTCACACCTCCGATATTGATCAAATGTTTTTTTTGAAAAAAAGTTGAATTATAAGAAATAATGTCTAATTTTGACAACCAAATAGATTCTGCCGGCTATACCTACCGGCAGGATACACCCTAACTATACCATAAACCAGTTAATTTCTTAATTATGGAAATGCTTGACCGGGCCGAACAACTCAACGAAACAGCTGTGGAGCCTAACCTGCCAAAAGAGGAGCTTCAGGGAGAGAATCCGACTGAAGCCGAATGCGCCTGTGAAGAGAACGTCACACGAGAGTCTCTTCTGGAGACCATTGAAAAGATCATCGCCGAGGACTCGGAGATTGTCGCTGATGACGTAGCCCGCATCAAGCAACAGTTCTATACGCTCCACAACGAACTGATCATTCGTCGAAAAGAGGAAGCCGGCGAGGAAGGAGAAGCCTTCACTGCCACTGAAGATCCGATCGAAGAACGGTTCAAGGCTGCGCTGACCGCCCTGAAGGAGAAGAAGGCCCGGCAGAGAGTGGAGATTGAGACCCGTCAGGCAGCCAATCTTGAAAAGAAAGAGGCACTGATAGCCGAGCTCAACACTCTTGCAGCCGACACCGACAATGTGAACCGTCATTATCCGCGCATCAAGGAGATTCAGACTGAATTCAAGGAGACGGGCGAAGTGCCCCCGCAAAATGCCACCACTGTCTGGAAAAACTATCAGGATGCAGTAGAGGCCTTCTACGACCAGTGGAAAGTAAACAAGGAACTTCGCGACTATGATTTCAAGAAGAATCTGGCCGAGAAACAGCTGCTGCTCGACGAGGCCCGCAAACTTGTCGACGAACCCGACGTGATCACAGCATTCCGCCGGTTGCAGAGCCTTCACGACAAATGGAGAGAAATCGGCCCGGTGGCAAAAGATGTCAGGGAAGAGATATGGGCTTCTTTCAAGGATGCTTCGGCTGAGATCAACAAAAAATATCAGGCACATTTCGAACAGCGCAAGGCCCGCGAACGCGAGAACGAGGAGATCAAGACAGCTCTTTGCGAACGCCTTGAAGCGCTCGATTTCGGCAAGCCCTCTTCCTATCAGGAATGGGACGCCATGACCAAGACCATCCTCGAAGCGCAGGAAGAATGGAAAAAGGCCGGATATGCCTCACGCAAATCCAATACGGCACTCTTCAACCGGTTCCGCGCGCTATGCGACGATTTCTTCGGCAGGAAATCCGAATTCTTCAAAAAGACAAAGGCAGAGTTTGCCGAAAACATGGCCAAGAAGACCGCATTGTGCGAAAAAGCCGAGGCGCTTTCTGAAAGCACTGACTGGAAAAAGACCACGGACGCCATAGTAGCGCTTCAGAAAGAATGGAAGACAATCGGACCGGTCGCTCGTAAAAACAGCGATGCCATCTGGAAACGTTTCATAAAGGCTTGCGACACATTCTTTGACCGCAAGAAAAAGATCAATGGCGACACTCGGCGTGCGGAACAGGCCAATCTCGCGACAAAAAAAGAAATCATCAGCCGTCTAAACACCATAGCTTCAGACAATGACGAAACATCACGCGAGGATGCTATCGCAGAGGTGCAGCAGCTGCGCAAGCAGTGGCAAGAGACAGGTCATGTGCCTTTCCGCGACAAAGACAAGCTTCAGGATGCTTACCGTGAAGTAGTGGGAGCATTGTTCGACAAGCTCGACATAAAGGAGAACCGCGCCCGCATGGCCGACTTCCAGGCCGGCGTGGAAGCCTCAGCCGGCGACTCCGGCAAGCTCTCCCGCGAGCGCGACCGTCTGGTAAGAGCCTGCGAACAACGGCGGCAGGAGCTGAAGACCTACGAAAACAATATGGGCTTCTTCAACTCCAGATCGAAGAGCGGCGACTCGATCGTCAAGGAAATGGAGCGAAAGATGCAGCATCTCAAGGAAGAGATCGCCCAGCTCACTGAAAAAATCAAGATCATCGACTCCAACATCTGACTGTAAACCGACATCATAGTCTCATACAATCATCCAGCGGCTGTCCATCCGGGCAGCCGCTGTTTTATATCACTGATGACAACTATAAGATTTCCGCTGACAGCTGGTCACTTTCAGTAGGCATTGTCATCGCCCCTGATAATGTTGATTATCGTCCGGACAATGATCTTCAGGTCGAGCAGCAACGACCAGTGTTCGATATACCACACGTCGCATTCCACACGCCTTTCCATCTTCCAGAGCTGGTCGGTAGCTCCTCTGTAACCATTGACCTGCGCCCAGCCTGTGATCCCCGGTTTTACTATATGACGGAGCATATAATGATCCACCAGATTGCGGTATATGTCGGTATGTGACACCATATGCGGTCGAGGTCCGACGATTGACATGTCGCCTTTCAGCACGTTGAACACCTGAGGCAGTTCGTCGAGCGAGGTCCGTCGCAGAAAGCGGCCCACTCCGGTCACCCTGGGGTCGCATTTTTCCACCGGTGACTCGTCGGAATTGTCATAAAGGAGCGTACGGAACTTCAGACAGTCAAACGTGCGCCCTTTCAGTCCTGTCCGTTTCTGGCGATAGAATACCGGGCCGGGAGATGTGAGTTTGATACACAAGGCGATCGGTATGAAGAATACGGGGAACAGCGCGATACCCAAAAGGGCTGCAACTATGTCGAGCGAACGCTTCAAAGCCACATTGTAACGCGATGCAAGAGGACTGTTGAGCGGCGTCATCACCGGCAGACGGCCGATTTCGTTGACAGCAAAACCACGGTTGACAAACCGCGACAGTTGCGGCACGACATGCAGCGTCACAGCATTGTTGTCGGCCACCTCCATTGATTCGAGAAGCGCTTTCTCGTCATCCCCGGCAAGCGTGCAGAAAATCTCCTCCGCATCATGTTCCCTTACGAATCCGCCGAGAGCACTCATTGGCATGACCTGCAGCCCCTCGGGAGCGGTTTCAGCCGGATTATCGTCAAATACACCCATCACCACATATCCGTAGCCGTCATTTCTCATCATGTCATAAAGACGTGCGGCAGTCTTGTTCATACCTACTATAACTACCTTACTGTGATTGCGTCCGCGACGACGCATGAACTTCAGCAACTCCAGCGACATCGTGTAGGCGACAGGGAGTGAAAGGAACAACAGGGCATAGAATATGGCGAGCGTACTCCATTCCACATGAGGAGTGCCTGTCAGATACAGCAAGACAATAAACGACAGCAGATGACAACCGCATGCATGGATGGCGCTGCGTGCCGTATGCTCCATTCTTAGCGCCCTCAGTTCGGCCGGCCGCACGAGCCTCATTCCTGCGATTATCCATGCGATCAATGCCGAAATGACGACCTTGGGCGACAGCCATGCCATGCTCTGTCCGCTTCCTATGAGCCACGATGTCAGATAGAACGACAATGACACCATCAGGAGAGCCATGACCGACAATGCCGGCCTGATCAACCTCCCATAACGTCTGCCGCTATTTAACAATCCGGTCATGATGACTATTACCCTTATGGTGCATATTGCATTTAAGTATTAAACGTAGCGAAATCGTTCTTATTGCACCGACATAAGCATATTTAATTCATGGGGTTCATTCTCCCCCCTGCAGGCAAAGCACACAAAACAGAAAACGGCCGCGCCCCATTGTCAGGGGCACGGCCGCATATGCAGTCGGTCGTTATGCCGAACGATAAATCAGTCGACCTTAATCACCAGGAAATTGCTGAGTTCCCAGAACTGCGAGGGATCGGTGATCTTCAGCACTTTCTGGCCGTCCTCGTCCTCTATGACATAACTTGATGCAGGCTGTTTAGTCATCACCTCGGCTTTTTTGCTGTGAAGAGGTATGCTGCGGAGCGTGCGCTTGTCGGCCTTGATGAAGTAAGCTTTCTCGAAGTCGCCTTCCATGATTTTGGTCTTGCGCAGGAAACCGGTCTGTATGATTTTGTTTTTCTGAAGTTCCGACTTGTTGCCTATGGCATAGTAGCATGTGTTGAGCTCGTCGTTGAGCTGCGTAGCTTCGTTTCTGGCTGCCTCGCGTTCGGTGGTGACTGTGGTGACAGTGGAACTCAACGAATCGACTTTCTGGCCGAGACTTGCTATCTGCACGTTGGCGGCTGCAAGCTGGTTATGAAGCGTAGCTATCTCCGTCTCCTGCTCGGAGATCTGGGCCTTGAGGTTTTCTATCGTCTTGGTAAGGGTGGCATTCTGGCTGCCGCTTTTGCGGAGCTTTTCCTCAAGCTGTGCAAGCCGGTCGCGACGCTGCTGCAGAGCTTCCTGAATAGCCACCATATCGTTGCGGAGCTGATCTTTCTGCGAGCGTGAGTCGGAAATATTGCCCGGAGTCGCGATTATATGCTCAAGATCCTTGATCTGCCCCATCCCGGCCGTGATGTCGTTGATGAGGGCAAACAGCGAATCCTGTGTTGCGAGCGTGGCCTGAAGCTCTGAATTGAGCTGCACGTTCTGTTCTTCGGCTTTTTCAAGTTTTTCGCGAGTGCCGCAGGAAGTCATTACGGCGGCCGCTGCGAGAGCCATTACGATTGTTCTCTTCATAATAGTTGAATTGATGATTTTTCAATTTTTACTTCGGTAGGGCTTGATTACTGCTCCCCGATGTCGTGTCTGTATTTGTTTTTATGTTGTGGACGAGATGACAACTCCTTGTTTCCCGCTACGATAATAACGATTTCTCCTTTAGGATTGTTTTGCGAGAAATATTGGGCGAGCTCCCCTAACGTCGCACGTCGCGTCTCTTCGTGAACCTTGGAGATCTCCCGGCTTACGGACGCTTCCCTGTCGGCCCCGCATGCGGCCGCGAGCTCGTCGAGTGTACGGGCCAGACGCAGCGGCGACTCGTATATGACTGTAGTGCGTGTCTCTGCCGCGATCTCTGCAAGGCGTGTCGCTCTTCCTTTTTTCTGAGGAAGGAAACCCTCGAAACAAAATCTTTCGCATGGTATCCCGCTGTCGACCAAAGCAGGGACAAAAGCTGTAGGCCCCGGCAAAGTGATCACTTCCACATCCCGTCTACGACACTCGCGCGATATGAGGAATCCCGGATCCGATATGCCGGGAGTGCCGGCATCGGTGATAAGGGCTATGGTCTCTCCTGCCTCTATCCGGTCGACGAAGGAGCCCACAGTCAGGTGCTCGTTAAACTTATGATGGCTCACCACGGGGGTAGATATGCCGAAATGGCGAAGCAGCACCCCGCTCGTGCGCGTATCCTCGGCCAAAATAAGATCAGCCTCCCGCAGAGTATCAATAGCCCGTGGAGTCATGTCGGCGAGGTTACCCACCGGCGTCGGAACAATAAACAGTCGGCCTGCCATCAGTCGAACCGCTGAGTGACGATTGCGGTAAAATCTGCCACATCCTGATTTTCGGGATCAAGGCAAAGATCGTCGGTAAGGTATTCCACCACCTCGTCGGCCGACGTCATGGACGACAACTGTTTCAAAGTATCGTTGAAATCCTGACTGTTACCTTTGAAGAGCTCACGGATGAAACGGAAACGGTCGTTGAGAGTAAACACCGGCTGGACATGCTGATTGCTTTCAGTCACAGGTGAGGAAGCCGCTGCATGAACATCCGCCCGCTCTTCGGCAGCTTCTGCCACGTTGCTGTCGGCCACCTCCTCTTCAACAGCCGACTCGGCAATAGCCGAGTCATCGGATTCGACTGATGTCTCTGCCATGGAGACGCACAGCGCAGCAGCGGTCTGAATGCATCCACTGTCATCGGAGGATTCTTCCGGAGAGATCGCTTCGGAAGTGACGGGAATACAGCTGCCGGCCATCTCCTCCGTCAGGGAAAGAAGAGAAGATGCTTTGTCGCGCAATATATAGTTCACTTCCGGATTCACCAGGTCGCCGCGCCTCTGTATCAGAAGAGCCAGACCCTCGATCTCAAGAGCGAGGGTAAGTATCTGCTTGGCTTTTTCATTGCTGTACATAAGTAAGTCGCTTTTAATTTCAGCCGCAAAATTAAGTATTTTTTGAATAGGTCAATCCATCCGGCGCCAATAAATAGCCTCAGGCCCTGCGCTTCTTTCCGGATGATCTGGCAGTCCTACCCTTCCGACTCACGGAAGTTTTCTTTTTCGACTTCTTGACGGCATGCTTGACAGGCCTAACATAATCGGGAGCGAACATCGAGAGAAGCATATCCTCTATTCCGGTCTTGAGAGTGGCTCGTCCGCATGTGAATCCATTGACCATCACCACTATGACATGTGTCGGCAGACCATCCTCACCGAGAAGATATCCGGCATATGACTGCACTCCTTTCATACTGCCGGTCTTAAGGGCCACACGCCCTTCGAGCGGAGTGTCGCGAAGAAAACTTTTGAGAGTACCCTCTCGTCCGGCTTTAGGAAAGAGACTGACATAATCGGGCGCTTTGTAATGAGAGGCCATCCAGGTAAACACGTCGGCGAGAAACATCGGAGTAAGCCTGTCGTTGCGGGAGAGACCGCTTCCGTCCTCCAGCACCACACGCTGTGTATCGACATCACGTGTCTCCCACATATCGAGTTCAGTCCTCACTGCCTCCGAACGCAACTGACCCGGCGCCACCGAGCGAAGCATAGCCTCGGCCATCATATTGTCGCTTCTGAACATAAGGCTGCGAAGTATATCCACCAGTGCGGGCGACCGGTGTACATAAAGAGCCGTCACGTCGTCATCGGCACCTGACTGCGCTACCTCGGCTATCTCCACTCCACTCTTGCGAAGCTTCTGCATCACCTCATGGCGCATCACCGGAGCCGGATCAGGAGTGGCCACCGTTATACTCTCGCCATTGCGTCGCGCATTGCCACGTGACAATATGACTTTGGAATCTTTCTTGCGATCGACTTTAAGCGATCCTTTTGCCGGAGTATGAGAGACCTTCAGATCCGGAACGAACGGCACCGATTTACCTGAAGGGAGAGTAAGCACGAACTTGTTGTCACGGAAATTAGCTGCATGGTGAGAAGTACCATAGGGCCACACGATATCCTCGTCGGCCCATCCTGCCGGTACACGGTCCTCCGGTATCAGCGATGAATCGATGACCACAGTTCCGGTCACACGCCTGATGCCGGCAGCGCAGACTGCTGCCGCAATACTATCGGAAAAGCCGCCAGCTTCATCAAAATATGCCGATTCGACAGTAGGATCACCCACACAGCGCACTACGATATCGCCGCGAAGGAGGTCTCCGGAGATCTTGCCTACTGCTTCGACCGAAGTCTCGTAGCGGTCCGACGGATTCATCAGAGTCAGAACTGACGCCGATGTCAGGGCTTTGGTAATACTCGCCGGCACAAACGCCCTGCGGCTGTTGATATCACGGAGAGACTCTCCTGTGGCTATATCCGCTATATATATGCCAAGCTGTGACTCCTTGACACCGCTGATGCCAAGGGGGGATGAGGGGCCGGCCGCAGACGCCATGAGGCCACAGGCCACCGAACAAACTACCAAAAGACTTTTTACCACTTGACTGTATTTAATCATAGTTATGGTCAGGAATGATGTATCAGACTGCGAAATTACGAAAAAACCGCCGTATAGAGCCGCCCGAAGCTAAAAATAGGCCTACAATAGATGTTAATTCGACAATTTTGAGTAATTTCGCACACTGAAAGAGTAATTGTGCAGATATGGTTCTAAAGACTCGCGAAAAGCTCATCGATGTGGCCCGGCAGCTCTTTGTACACAAAGGGGTCGAGAACACAACAATGAACGATATTGCGGCCGCCTCTGACAAGGGGAGGCGCACCATCTACACCTATTTCAAGAACAAGCGTGAGATCTACAATGCAGTAATTGAGCGCGAGAGCGACCGACAGGTAGAGCGCCTGCGGCTGACGGCTCAGTCGGATCTGGCGCCGGAAGAGAAACTGCGCCGATTTCTCATCGGACGTTTCGACACCATCGACGATGTGAGTTCCTATCACCCGGGAACCATACGGTCTCTTTTCAGTCTCGACTTCAAAAGAGTCGAGCGGATCCGTCGTCTGGCCACCGTCAAGGAGCGTGAGATCCTTAAGGAGATCCTCAACGAGGGGGTCAGAAAAGGCTCATTCTCACGCATGCAGGCCGACAGGCTTGAAGCACTCCTGACTATGGTTTTCCAAGGCGCCTACTACTGCATGATCAAGGGCAATCTTGAAGAAGGGGCAGCCGAACTTGAAGAGCTCCGACGCGACGTGGTGGATTTCGTGATGGACAGCATCGTCAACCGCCGGCCCGACTGACAATCATAAGCAAATACCTCAATAATATAATAATATCTCTTAGAAAGATGAAACTACTTGAAGGAAAAACAGCCATCGTCACCGGAGCCGCCCGCGGCATCGGCAAAGCCCTGGCTCTCCGCTTCGCCAAAGAAGGCGCCAACATCGCCTTCACCGATCTCGTAATCGACGAAAACGGCAAAGCTACAGAAGATGAGATAGCAGCTCTGGGTGTCAAAGTCAAGGGTTATGCATCAAATGCAGCCGACTTCGAACAGACAAAAGCCGTAGTAGATCAGATCCATAAGGATTTCGGCTCGATCGACATCCTCGTAAACAACGCAGGCATCACCAAGGACGGCCTCATGATGCGCATGACCGAGCAGCAGTGGGATGCAGTGATAGCCGTCAACCTCAAGAGCGCCTTCAATTTCATCCATGCCGTGCTTCCGATCATGATGCGCCAGCGCAGCGGCAGCATCATCAATATGGCATCGGTAGTAGGCGTGCACGGCAACGCAGGCCAGTCAAACTATGCAGCCTCCAAAGCAGGCCTGATAGCCCTGGCAAAGAGCATAGCCCAGGAGGTAGGCTCGCGCGGCATCCGTGCCAACGCTATTGCCCCCGGCTTCATCGAGACAGCCATGACAGCCGCTCTGCCCGACAACATCCGCGCCGAATGGGTGCAGAAGATACCCCTGCGCCGCGGAGGCAAACCCGAGGATATCGCCGATGTGGCCACATTCCTCGCTTCAGACATGTCGAGCTATGTCACCGGCCAGGTCATCCAGGTCGACGGCGGCATGAACATGTGATCGCCACAAGCTAAAGCAACCGTCAATCCGTGCCGACGATGGATTATATCCGTCAGCGGCACGGATTTTCATTATTTGCAGGAATGGGAGAGAATGTGTAACTTTGAGGAAAATTTCAAAACTGACGGATGTTAAGATACAACACTCAGCTCGAAAGGCTGAAACTTCCGGAATACGGACGCAACATACAGAACATGGTGGAGCATTGCCTCACCATCACCGACCGCGAGGAGCGGAACGCATGCGCCAGAAGCATCATATCGGCCATGGCACAGCTGACGCCCCAGGCGAAAAACGACCCTGACCACATCAGAAAACTATGGGATCATCTGGCCATAATCTCCGATTTCAGGCTCGACATAGATTATCCGTTCGAACAGGTGGAACAGAGCGCCCTCCACAGCGCTCCCGAACGAGTGGCCTATGGTTTACAGAACATACGCTACCGCCACTATGGCAAATCGGTGGAAAGGCTTGTTGCGACAGCGTCGGCTATGGAGCCCGGGCAGGAACGCGACACGCTCATAAGGCTCATTGCCAACCACATGAAAAAACTGATGCTGGATGTAAACCGCGACGGTGTGGACGACGCCAAGATATTCAAAGATCTTGCCGAACTCTCACACGGCGAGATCAGGGTCAGACCGGAAGAGATGCGGCTTCATGAATTCAAAGCCGTGCAGCAGCCCGCGGGCAAGAAACGCCGCAAACGCCAGTAAGACTTAAGCTATGATCAAGGCAAGTGAACTCACAGCCATCGGAGCCATCGTAAAGCCCCACGGAGTGAAAGGCGAGATGGTCATCAGCATGAGAGACGACCGTATCGACATCGGCCGGACCGAATGTATCGTAATGGATATGGATGGTATCTACGTGCCTTTTTTCATAGAGAATGTACGCCAGAAAGGCCGTGAATCATTCATAATCTCCATCGACGGAATCAATTCTGACACCAAGGCATCTGAATTCACCGGCAAGACCGTCTATGCTCTCCGCGACCGCATGGCCGCGACAAGCGATGATGACGCCGACGACGGCTTTTATGCATCTGACCTGATAGGATTCAAGGCTCTGAAACCCGATGGCTCCACGACAGGCACAATAACCGATATAGAGGACAGCACGCTCAACGTGCTCGCCATTATCCTGACCGCTGACGGACGCACAGTCTACATGCCGCTGGCCGAAGAGTTTATCACCGACATAGACCCCGACAGCCGCACCATCACGTTTGATGCGCCCGAAGGCATCGAGTCACTCTGAACAGTTTTACCTACTAATGCGAAAACACCACTGATATGGAATTCGACGAGACCAAAGCTATTGAATACATGCGCAAGGCTCTCGGCAAACGCGCCGAAGCCTATGATGACGACCAGCTCCTCAATCTGATCGACATCATATGGGATTTCTATGAGGAAAACGGCCTGCTCGACATAGATGCCGACGAGGAGATCGACGACGAGGAAGACGTGCTCGACGATCTCGTGGCTTATGCCAGACGGATGCTCCGCAAGGACAAGGAATCGAGGATCAGCGACGACGACATAGCTCCCCTTATCGAAGCAGAGATCGACTATGAGAACTCTCTCGAATAAACTCACGGCTCCCAAACTGCTGGCCATACTGACTGCCGTCATGCTCATATGGCCGGCCGGTGCCGAGGCGCAGTTCTTCAGAAAAAAAGAGAACCGCTATACCGATCCGTATAAGGGATTCTCAGAGGAGGCCTACATGGACATGGACTTTCTTCCCAACCTCTCCACACCGGAAGTACATGAAAAAGCCAAGGGAGGAGTAAAAAAGGCCGTAAGAAGTCTGGCAGAGCAACTCAAGAACAAAGCCACAGTGGATCTGGTAAGAAACGATGAGGTCGTGCTGGTGACATTCCCGACCGACGATCTCTTCTTGCCCAACGACACGATGCTGACCACCGAAGGAGGGGCGCTTCTGACACCGTTGCTTCCACACATGAGAGACCCGATGATGTACAAGATAGTGCTTGCCGTGCACACTGACGACACCGGTTCGGATTTCTACCGCGACGCGCTTTCGACCGCACGCCTTAATTCCGTCTACGATTGGTTCATGCTTGCAGTCGACTCCGGACAGTTGCAGGAAAGCCTGATCATAATACCCTTCGCAATGTCGAATTCGATGCCTCTGGCCGACAATGACAGCCGGGCCAACCGTGCCGGGAACAGGCGTCTTGAGGTATATTTCATACCGGGCCCTAAGCTTATCGACGCAGCTTATAAAGGACAGCTCAAATAAACAACCACATATCATCATACATACAGAAATGGCAACAGAACTAAAGGAACTCACCAAAAGAGCAGACAATTATTCACAATGGTACAACGACCTCGTGGTCAAAGCCGACCTTGCCGAACAGTCGCCGGTGAGAGGATGTATGGTCATCAAGCCCTACGGCTATGCCATATGGGAGAAAATGCAGCGTGAACTTGACCGCATGTTCAAGGAGACGGGGGTGCAGAACGCCTATTTTCCCCTGCTGATCCCGAAATCGTTTCTTTGCCGCGAAGCAGAGCACGTAGAAGGTTTCGCAAAAGAGTGTGCGGTGGTGACCCACTATCGCCTGAAGAATGATCCCAACGGAAGCGGCGTGATCGTCGACCCCGAAGCCCGTCTGGAGGAAGAACTCATAGTACGCCCCACATCCGAGACAATAATCTGGGGCACTTACCGCAACTGGATCCACAGCTACCGCGATCTGCCCATCCTGTGCAACCAGTGGGCCAACGTGATGCGCTGGGAGATGCGCACCCGCATGTTCCTCCGCACATCGGAGTTTCTCTGGCAGGAGGGTCACTGCGCCCACGCTACAGCCGAGGAGTCGGAAGCGCGCACTGTGCAGATGATCAACCTCTACGCCGACTTCGCCGAGAAATACATGGCCATGCCGGTGATCAAGGGCGTAAAATCGGCCAACGAACGGTTTGCAGGAGCTGTCAACACCTATACGATCGAAGCGATGATGCAGGACGGCAAAGCTCTTCAGAGCGGCACATCCCACAATCTCGGACAGAATTTCGCAAAGGCGTTTGACGTCACTTTCGTCAACAAGGACAATCAGCCTGAATACGTGTGGGCCAACTCATGGGGAGTGTCGACGCGCCTGATGGGTGCTCTCATAATGAGCCATTCCGACGACAACGGCCTTGTGCTCCCTCCGCATCTTGCCCCGATCCAGGTTGTTATAGTACCGATATACAAAAACGCCGAACAGCTCAAACAGATCAGCAGCCACATAGAGCCTATCGTGATCAAGCTCAAGGAGCTGGGTATAAGCGTGAAGTATGACGACGCCGACAATCGCCGCCCGGGCTTCAAGTTTGCCGACTACGAGCTGAAGGGCGTTCCGGTGCGTCTGGTTGTCGGAGCGCGCGACATTGAGAAGGGCACCGTCGAGATCATGCGCCGCGACACGCTCGAAAAGAGCGAGGCTCCCCTTGAAGGTATCGCCGGCCACGTAAAGAGCCTGCTTGAAGAAATTCAGGCCAATATCTATCAGAAAGCCCTCAAGCACCGCGAGGAGATGACCCGCACTGTCGAGACCTACGACGAATTCAAACAGGAAATCGAAAAAGGCGGATTCATCCTCGCCCACTGGGACGGAACGACAGAGACCGAGCTCAAGATCAAAGAGGATACGAAGGCTACACTCCGCTGCATCCCTCTCGACGGCGACACCACCCCGGGCAAATGCATGGTGACCGGCCGGCCTTCGCGCCAGAGAGTGATCTTCGCCCGCAATTACTGATCCCGACATATCGCCTGCGGCCGGATGGCCGCAGGCTTTAATTCACACCCAGCATGAGTCAAACACGTATCGCGACAGGACGTCAAGCCCGACTGGCCATCGTCATACCCTGTTACAACGAGGAAGAGGCGCTGCCCCTTACCGTCGGACGACTGACAGAAATAATCGACAGAATGGCTGCCGAAGGGCTTGTGACATCCGACAGCTATATCATGTGCTGTGACGACGGGAGCCGCGATGCCACATGGCAGGTAATACAGGACATGCATGCTTCAAATCCGCGTGTCAAGGGTATTTCGCTTGCCCATAACCGCGGGCATCAGTACGCACTGCTTGCCGGACTCATGACGGTGCGCGACGAATGCGACGCAGCCATCAGCATCGACGCCGACCTGCAGGATGACCCTCAAGCCATGGTGGAGATGGTGAGAAAATTCACCGAAGGCGCCGACATAGTCTACGGCGTGCGCAGAAGTCGGGCCACCGACACATGGTTCAAGCGCACGACTGCACGTGGCTTTTACCGTTTTCAACACAGCATGGGTCTCGAAACCATATATGACCATGCCGACTACCGCCTGTTGAGCCGGCGAGCGCTCGATCTGCTGTCGGCTTACGGAGAGAGCAATCTGTTTCTTCGCGGAATAGTTCCGCAGCTCGGACTTTCAACCGCCATTGTAGAATATGACCGCAAGGAGAGAGTAGCGGGCGAATCGAAATATCCGCTGAAGAAGATGCTGAGCCTGTCGATCGACGGCATTACATCTTTTTCCTCCCGTCCGATAAGAATGATATTCTATGTAGGGCTCGGACTGCTTATAGCCGACATTGCTACCGCCATATATGTGATGCTGTCGTGGATGCGGCATGATGTGGAGCCCGGCTGGACCTCGCTCATATTGTCAGTATGGTTTCTTGGCAGTCTGATTCTCATGGCCCTCGGCATTGTGGGCGAATACATAGGCAAAATATTCATAGAAGTCAAGCATAGGCCGAGATATGCCATCAAAGAGATACTCAAATGACCGATACAAAATCACTTGAAACACAGCTCTCGATGGAGAGCGGTAAAAACGCCGGCGCCATAGAGGCGGATATAAAGGCGATAGCAGACGTGCTTGGCGAACTGTGCGCACAGGGCGATTCTGTGGCCATACCCGGTTTCGGCACTTTCCAGTCAGTAAAGACCGACGAACATGTCCACACCGATGACGATGGACACCGCATGCTCGTGCCTCCATCCATCACTGTAGAATTCAAATCGAGCGTAGTGCTCCGCAAATCTCTTAACTGATGAACGAGAAAATTCCCTTGCGCACTTTTGCGGAAAAAGTAGCCGAAACAACCGGGCGAAGCGAAGCCGAAATGGAATCGCTTATCAGGCGCTTGTTTGAACTCATAGCCGAAGGCCTCCATGAGGGGCGTAAGGTAGAAGTAAAAGGTCTCGGGACCTTTTCTCTGTCGGATAATCCGGCCGACCCCGTAGATTTCTATCCGGCAAGCGCGTGGGCAGAGAGAGTCAACGCTCCGTTTGCCATGTTCACACCTGAAGAGCTGGCCCCCGATGCCAGTGAGAGTGATTTCAATGAAATCGGTTCAATCGCCGAGGAAGAAAGCGACACACCGGATTCCCTGCCGCAGCATGATCAATCGGCTGACAGCACAGCAACCGAACCTGTCGCCGGCCCGGCAGCTGCTGATAATCTTACGGAAGAGACCAAGGCCGCTGCGCACCAGTCAGATGCGGCTTCTGAAGTGGCTGTCATTGAATCACCAGAAGTAGCCGATTCCCCGGAAGAGAGCGCAGACGACCGGACACTCGATACTCCGGCCGCCACAGAGGAAGCTGTTCTTTCATCGCCAGAAGCCGACAGCTTCGTCAACAGTCAGGACAACCATGACGAAGCCGTCGAAACAACAGATAATTACGCGGAAAACTCGACGGATGACGCGACTGAAAAGAACGGATTCGGACGCGGATTCATCGTAGGACTGATAGTCGGCCTGGCCATCGGCGCACTCGGCCTCTGCTGCTACGTGATGTATTTCGTACACGCCTCAGGAGAGACACAGCCGGTGGAAACCGAACTGGTGGAAACAGCCCCTCTACCGGTGGAATGACGTCAGTCGCCGTCAAGCTTCAATTTTTGTGAAATAATTAAAAGGTTTGTAAGAATAAACCTATAATAGCTAATTTTAACACACCGTAAGTCGCTCAAAGGTGTTATTATATATAATTTTGCGTAGGTCATTGCTGCCGGAATGCAATGGCCAATCAGACATATTGACCATACAATACGACAAAACGAACAACAATACTTTAACTTAAAGCCGCAAAATATCTTATGAGCGAATCTGTTAACATCAGAGAGTTAAACGACCTCGTGGCGAGCAAAAACGATTTCGTACAGCTCATCACCAAGGGAATGGATCAGACAATTGTCGGACAGAAGCATCTTGTGGATTCCCTTCTGATAGCTTTGCTGGCCAACGGCCATGTGCTTCTCGAAGGCGTGCCCGGTCTGGCCAAAACGCTTGCAATCAAGACGCTCGCCCAAGTGATCGACGCAAAATACAGCCGCATACAGTTTACTCCCGACCTGCTGCCTGCCGACGTTACGGGCACGATGATCTACAGCGTGCAGAAAGAGCAGTTCCAGATAAAGAAAGGCCCGATTTTCGCCAATTTCGTGCTTGCCGATGAGATCAACCGTGCTCCGGCGAAAGTGCAGAGCGCGCTGCTGGAGGCGATGCAGGAGCGTCAGGTGACGATCGGCGAACAGACGTTCCGTCTCGACGAGCCGTTCCTCGTCATGGCCACTCAGAATCCTATTGAGCAGGAAGGCACGTATCCTCTGCCTGAAGCGCAGGTCGACCGTTTCCTGCTTAAAGTCATCATCGGGTATCCTACGAAGGACGATGAGCGCCAGATCATACGCCAGAATATCTCGCCGCGTAAAATCGAGGTCAAGCCGCTTCTCCGTCCAGAGGAGATTCTCGACGCCCAGAAGATCGTTGAGCAGATCTACCTCGACGAGAAAATCGAACGTTATATCGTCGACATAGTTTTCGCCACCCGTCGTCCGGAAGACTACAATCTCAAGGATCTCAGCGGCATCATTTCTTTCGGCGCGTCACCCCGCGCATCAATCGGTCTGGCCAAGGCCGCCCGCTCCTACGCTTTCCTTCGCCAGAGAGGATACGTGATACCTGAAGATGTAAGAGCCGTATGCCACGACGTCATGCGTCACCGCATCGGCCTGAGCTATGAGGCTGAAGCCAACAACATAACCTCCGACGAGATAATCTCGGAAGTGCTCGACAAGGTAGAGGTGCCCTAATATTTTTATCCGCGACTTATTCGATGGAAGCTACCGAGCTCATAAAAAAAGTCAGAAAGATCGAGATCAAGACCCGTGGACTCTCCCAGAATATTTTCGCGGGAGAGTATCACACGGCTTTCAAAGGCCGCGGCATGATCTTCTCTGAGGTGCGTGAATACCAGTATGGCGACGATGTGCGCGATATCGACTGGAACGTCACCGCGCGTCACAATCATCCTTATGTAAAGGTTTATGAGGAGGAACGTGAGCTGACCGTGATGCTTCTTGTCGACGTCAGCGGCAGCCGCCTGTTCGGAGCGGTCGGCGAGGAAAAGCGCGAGATGATTGCAGAAGTCGCTGCCACTATCGCTTTCTCTGCGATCCAGAACAATGACAAGATCGGAGTGCTTTTCTTCTCCGACAAGGTGGAGAAATTCATTCCGCCCAAGAAAGGGCGCAAGCACATCCTGTTCATCATCCGCGAATTGCTTGACTTCACGCCCGAGAACAAAGGCACCGACATCGGAGGAGCTCTCCGCTATATGACGGATGCGCTGAAAAAACGCACCACGGCCTTCGTGATATCCGACTTCATTGATGACACTCACGACTACCGCACTTCCCTGTCGGTTGCAGCCAACAAGCATGATGTCATAGGCATACAGATTTTCGACAAACGCGATACCCAGATCCCCGACATAGGTCTTATCCGCGTCAAAGATCTCGAGACCGGAGGCGAACGCTGGCTCGACACGTCGTCGAAACGTACGCGGCAGTCCTTGAGCAAATGGTGGTATGACCGGCAGCAGAAGATGACCGAGACGATGCGCCGAAGCGGAGTCGACATCGCATCCATAGCCACTGACGAGGATTACGTGCGCGCACTTATGGGACTTTTCCAGCGCAGAGGCGTCAGGTAACTGATCCCAGCATTCCGGATGACTTCGGCAGCGAAGTCATCCACATGCCGATCTATACAGAATTTGCAGGCCAAAAACCAATATCCGACTCTTCAATCATCAATACATGAATTCTTCGGTAAGAAAATCACTTTTAATATTAGCAGCGCTGTTATATTCCATTACGGCGGCTTCCGGCATGCTGTCGGCCCAGGTCAAGGTGAAAGTAGCTCTTGACTCGGCCTATCTGGAGATGGGCCGCACCACCCCGCTACATGTGGAAGTGACAGGAAAAATCGACGAGACCGGCGGAATACTGTTGCCCGACACTCTCTGGCGCGAGGTGGAAGTGGCCAGTCTTGGCGAACCGCTCGTGACTGACCTTGGTAACGGAAACAAGGAGCTGCGTCAGGATATCATACTTCAGGCGTTTGATTCCGGTCTGTATACACTGCCTCCGGTATTGTTCGTGCAGGACGGTCAGGTGACCGAAAGCAACCGGCCGGCCCTCAAAGTGATGCCGGTGGCTATAGATTCGCTCGCTACCATCCATGACTATTACGACGCTCAGAATCCTCCGCGTCATTTCTTCGATTTTCTGCCCGACTGGATGACCGATTTCGGAATATGGATTCTGCTGGCTCTGCTCGTGATCGGCGCAGCCCTGTATATCTATTTCAAATGGATCAAACAGGGACGAATACCACTTGTTCCCGCCAAGAAACCGATACCTCCTTACGAACTCGCCATGCAGCGTCTGGAGACGCTCCGGTCAGAGAATCTCTGCGAGAAAGGCCAAGAAAAAGAGTACTACACACGCCTTACAGACATATTGCGCAACTATCTCGACACTCGCTTCGGCATCAACGCCATGGAGATGACATCTTCGCAGATACTCCACTCCCTGCGACATAATGAAGCCACGCGTCTGCCTGAAAAATACATGAGCAGGGTGCTTGAGATCGCCGACTTTGTGAAGTTTGCCAAAGCCAGACCTCTCCCTGAAGACAATGCCGCCTCATTCCGGGCCGCCATGCAGTTTGTGGAGGACACGCGCCCCCTTCCTGAACCGGACACAGCTCCCGCAGGCGCCGACGGCATCGATAAGACTGAGAACAGATCAAAAGAGAATTCCAAATAACGATAGTACATGCAATTCGCACATCCCGCATATCTATGGTTTTTGCTGCTGCTTATTCCCTATGTGGTTTGGTATATCTGGAACCGCAACCGTAAGCATGCCACCATATCAGTATCTACCATAGCCCCCTATGTCAAAAACGGGCGTCCGTTGAGAGCATGGCTTCTCCACGGACTGTTTGTCATGCGTGCGCTGTGTCTGGCCGCCCTCATAGTCATCCTTGCCCGTCCGCAGGCTTATGACCGCTGGAGCACATCCAACACCCAGGGAACCGACATTGTGATAGCGCTCGACATTTCCACGAGCATGCTCGCCAGAGACTTCAAGCCCGACCGTTTCGAAGCGGCGAAGAAGGTCGCTTCGCAATTTGTCAGCGGACGCGAGAGCGACAACATTGGAGTGGTGATCTTTGCCGGAGAGAGCTTCACGGCCGTCCCAATGACTACCGACAAGGCCCTTCTTGTCAACTACATCAACGACATCAAGATGGGCATGCTTCAGGACGCCACCGCAATAGGCGACGGACTGGCGACATCCATCAACCGCATCAAGGACGGCAAAGCCAAATCAAAGAGCATCATCCTTCTGACCGACGGCTCAAACAATACAGGCAATGTGGCGCCCATCACAGCAGCCGAGATCGCAAAGAAATACGGTATCAAAGTATACACAATCGGTATCGGGCGCAACGGCATGGCGCCATTCCCGCAGGAAAACGCTTTCGGGCGCATCGAGTATGTCAATATGCCCGTTGTCATCGACGAGGCTACCTTGCGCAACATCGCTTCCATAACCGGTGGCAAATATTTCCGCGCTACCGACAACAATGTGCTCTCTCAGGTGTTCGAGGAGATCGATGCACTTGAAAAGACGGTGCTCGACGTGCGCAATTTCAGCCATACCGAGGAAAGCTATATGATCTGGGCATGGCTTGCCTTCGCATTGCTGGCGCTTGAACTGCTGCTGCGGTTCACCGTGCTCCGTTCTATTCCCTGACGTTTAACCACCATGCTTAAAAAACGATGTTGAGCTTCGCATATCCTAAACTATTATATCTGCTGCTGACCATTCCGGTGATAGCGGCCATATATTTTCAGAGCCGGGTCAGCCGGCGAAAGCGTCTGCGCCGGTTCGGTCAGATCAAGGTAGTCAGGGCGATGATGCCCGACGCTTCACGCTATATGGGCTGGATCAAGCTGACTATAGAATGTCTCGCTCTGGCCTTCATCATCATTGCTCTTGCCCGGCCCTACACCACCAGCGCCGACGCCTCGGCCAAGGAGGAGGAAACAGTGTCGAGAGGCATTGAGGTGATGATCTGCGTGGACGTATCAAATTCCATGCTGGCTTCGTCGACCGACGATCCGCGTGGCGTCAGCCGTCTGCAGCGAGCCAAATTCATCCTTGAGAAACTTATCGACAAGATGAACGACGACAAAGTCGGGCTGATCGTATTTGCCGGCGACGCCTACACTCAGCTTCCGATCACGTCGGACTACATATCGGCCAAAATGTTTCTCAACGGCATAAATACCGATATGGTGCCGACCCAAGGCACGGCTATAGGCGCGGCCATAGACATGGCGATCAATTCATTCACTCCCGACAGCGAGTTCCGCAAGGCCATAATAGTGATCACCGACGGTGAAAACTTCGAGGACAACGCTGTGGAAGAGGCACGAAGAGCTGCTTCGGCAGGCATCCAGGTCGACGTGATAGGCATAGGAGGAGGCAAAGGCTCTCCCATTCCCATGAACGGAGGCGAATATCTAAAAGATCAGCAGGGCAAGGTGGTGATGACCGCTCTCAATGAATCCATGGCCAAAGAGATAGCTCAGGCAGGCGACGGCATTTATCTCTCCGGAGGCTCCTCATCGGTGGTAGGCGATCTCGACAGCCACCTCGACAAGCTCGGAAAGACAGAGTTCAAACGACGCACGGCGTCATCGGCAGCCAACGAACTCTTCCCGATAGCGGCGATACTTGCCATACTTATGCTCGTGATCGACGGGATGCTCCCCTACTGCAAGATATCGTGGCTCCGCGACATCAATTTCTTCACAAAACAATCTTCAGTAAAGAAAGATGAAAACGGCAAATAAAATATTGGCAATGATATTCGTGGGCGGCGCAGCGACGTTTTTCATGCCGGCCGTGGCCGCTGAAAACGATAGCGACGCAGCGCCTCTTACCACAAAGCAGGAGCGCAATCTCATTCGCGAGGGCAACAGTCTCTACCGGCAGAAGCGTTTCTCTGAAGCCGAGGTCAAATACCGCAAGGCTCTGGAGGAGGTGCCGCAGTCGGAGACCGCCCTGTTCAATCTGGCGGCATCGCTGATCCGACAGAGCGGCTCGGCCGATCCCAACAGCGGCAACAATCCTCTCAAAGAGGCATCCGATGTATTGCGTCAGCTCGGCAAGGAGGGCTACGACATCAATCTTTCAGGCAAATCGTTCTACAATCTTGGCAACATGGCTTTCAACAACAGCGATTTTGCCGGAGCTGTCGACATGTATAAGAATTCGCTGCGCAAAAATCCCGATGACGACAAAGCACGTCAGAATCTCCGCATAGCCCAGAAGAAGCTTCAGGAACAGCAACAAAACCAGCAGAATCAGGATCAGCAGCAGAACCAGGACAAACAGGATCAGCAGGATCAGAACCAGGATCAACAGCAGAATCAGGACAAACAAGACCAACAGGATAAAAACCAGGACCAGGATCAGCAGCAACAGCAGCAGGACAAGAAGGATCAGCAGAAACAACAGCAACAGCAGCAGATGAGCGATTCCAATGCCGACAAAATACTTAAAGCAATGGAAAACGAGGAAGCTGCCACTCGTAAACGCGTTGAGGCCGAAAAGAAAAAGGCTGCCGCTGCACGTAAAAAGCATGTCACCAATCCCTGGTAACCTCCAAACATACAGAAATCACGAAGCATGATGAAAAAGTTTCTGACACTCATATTTCTGATGCTGACAGCATCGGCAGCGCTCAAAGCCGATCTGACATTCAGGATCAAGGCACCCGACCGCGTGATGGCAGGCGAACAATTCTACATCACATATTCGGTTATCGACGGCAATCCCAGCCTACGGTCGCTTCGAGTGCCTGAAATTGAAGGCTGCAAGCTGCTCTACGGACCGTCGGAGACTAAAAGCCAGAGCTACGAGATCATCAATGGACGTTCGCGTTCAAACACGCGAGTGGACTACACATTTGTTTACCGTGCCGAAAAAGAGGGGATGGTCACTATCGGAGAGGCATCTGTTGAAGCCGACGGGAAGCATCTGACTACATCGCGGCGCAAACTCACGATTACGGCAGGCTCCCAACCGTCGGCATCCCGACCGGGCGCATCGGGTTCATCAGCTCCCGATGTGAACATCGATGACATCTCCACCCAAAGCTCCGACAGAGCCGTGCAGTCCGACGACGTGTTCGTACGTATAATTCTCAACAAGAGCACCGCCTACGAGCAGGAAGCGATAGAATGCACCATAAAACTTTACACCAAGTATTCCATCTCATCGTTCATGCCCACAAAGCAGCCGAGTTTCGACGGTTTTCTGATCGAGGAGGTGCCTATCCAGGCCCAGCTCAACGAAGTGGAAAGCTATCGCGGACAGAATTATATGACCGCTCTGCTCAAAAGATGCATCATCTTCCCCCAGAAATCGGGAAAACTCACCATCAATTCTGGCAACTACGATATAACAGTGGTTCAGTACGACAATGTCAACATGGGATTCTTTAATGTCAGGACGCCGCAGGAACGCGATATCAAGGTCAGCTCCAACTCAGCGGCGATTGATATCAAGCCCTTGCCATTCCCCCAGCCCGAAGGATTCAGCGGAGCGGTGGGAACTTTCGAGATCGACAGCCGTCTGGTAGGGAATAATTTCCGCACAAATGATCCGGCCACACTGATCTATACGATCACCGGTACGGGCAATATCAAATATGTCAAGGAACCGGAAATAGACTTCCCCTCGGAATTCGAGCTATACAATCCGCAGACCGACTACGACACGCGTGTCAACGGCAGCAATGTCAGCGGAAAAATGACTGTAGAATATACTTTCGTGCCACAGGCTACCGGCGATTTCCGCATCGGAAGCGACAAGTTCGTTTATTTCAATCCCTCAAATCATCAGTATGTCACTTTGGCCACTCCTGTCTACGACATTAAGGTGGCCAAAGGAGCCACATCGGCCGCGTCAGTCGAACAGAAAGATATAGAGAGCAAGAATACCGACATACTCCATATCAAGACGGGCGACAAGCATCCTGCTCTTCACCGCACTTATGTCATAGCCACATGGTGGTACTGGGCGCTGGTAGCGCTCATGATAGCCGGCGTGACTGTTGCGGCCTGTGCCAGAGGCAAGCGCGCCCGCATGGCATCCGACGAGAAAGGCACACGCCTAATCAAGGCCAATAAAGTGGCCCGCCGGCGCCTGAAACTGGCAAAAAAGCTGTCGGAGACACATCAGGACGAAAAATTCTACGAAGAGACGCTAAAGGCCATATGGGGATATCTCAGCGACAAACTCGGAATACCGGCATCACAGCTTACGCGTGAGAATATCATGAGCGTACTTGACGAGGCCGGAGCACCGGAGGATGTCAGAGCTAATCTCGGCGAGGTGCTCGACGACTGCGAGATGGCCCGCTACTCCCCTGCCGACACCCGACCCTCGACCGAAGAGATCTACCGAAAGGCATCCACTGCAATCAACAGTATGGAAAACATCAAATTCAGAAAATGAAAATCATTCATACCATATCGCTTGCGCTCGCACTGAGCGTATCGGCAGGCACCGCGACGGCAGGGCCGCTCGACCAACAGGCCGACTCGGCCTATTCAGCCGACAGATTTGAGGAAGCTGCCCGGCTCTATCGCAAAGCAATCGCCGAATACGGTTCATCGGCCGAACTTTATTACAATCTCGGCAACTCATATTATCGGCTCGGATCTCCCGGCAAAGCCATAGTCGCATACGAACGTGCGCTCCGCATCGACCCGACTTTTTCCGACGCCAGAACCAATCTGGATTTTGTCAACTCCCGTCTGCCCGACCGGCAGGGCGAGCGGGGCACATTCATGAGCAACACTTTCGACCGTCTGGCCCGCATTATGACTCCCAACGGTTGGGCATGGACAGCTTTCGCCATCTTCGCTCTATGCATAGCATGTGCGGCCATGTATATTCTTACCGACATCGTCATGGTCAGGAAAGCAGGTTTTTTCGGAGGCATTCTGCTTCTTTTCCTTGCTGCGGGATCAGTATTGACGGCCTTCAGGGCGCGTGATCTGGCAAGTGCACGCGACATGGCTGTCATAACAGTGCCGTCGACCATATTGAGCACATCGCCCCGCGAACCCAAGGATCGCAATGAAGAGGCCATGCTGCTCCACGAGGGAGTGAAGCTGCAGATACTCGATTCCATATCGGAACGCTCCGATACTACTGGCTTAAAGTGGTTTGACGTACAGATCGACAACCACCACAGAGCATGGATCAAGTCATCTGCAGTAGAGAGGATCTGAAATATGCTCTAAAACATATAACGTTTTTCAGCAAAATATTTGGTCAGGTAAAATATTGGGGCTATTTTTAAGCTGACAAAACAAACATGAATAACTAATTTCTAACCAATAAATCATTTTTATTATGGCTAAGACTATTACATTCAACGAGTTGCGCAAGCTCAAAGACAGCCTGCCCGACGGTGCGACACACCAGATCGCCGACAAGCTCAATATAACCGTACAGACCGTAAGAAACTACTTCGGCGGAAGCAACTACGAGTTCGGTAAAAATGCCGGAGTGCACATCGAGCCGGGACCCGATGGCGGCATCGTGGTTCTCGACGATACCACGATCTACGACATGGCTCTCGATATCCTCAAAGAGCAGAAAAAGGACTGAACCGTGATGGAGCATGAAGCCATGCTGCCTGCGCAGTCGCCGGCCCACCGACCGGTTGACGGCATGCCATCGCTTCATATCACGCGCAGTATCATCCTTGAGTGAAGATACCGGCTGACATATTTACTCATTCTCCTCTCTCCGCCTCTCCCTTCGACACCTCTCTGAAAGACACTGATCATCTTTCCTCACACTTTCCACCACCTTACTATTGCCGATGACATGGACGACAGACTGATAACCATAGCCATACACACCTATGAGCGAGCGCTTGAACTTAAATCGCTGCTTGAAAGCGAAGGAATAGAAGCCGTGCTGCAAAACGTCAATCTGTCATCGCCGATAATCGCCTCCGGAGTCAGAGTACGCATAAAGGAGCATGATCTCCCCGCAGCCTTACGCATAATCGAGAACCGAGAGATTTTCATGGGTTCCCCCGTGACTTCGTCCGATTCGCCTCTGTCGCGGCGCATTCTCGTGCCTGTGGATTTTTCGCCTATGTCGATCAAAGCCTGCAAAGCGGCTTTCAGGATAGCCCACTCTCTTCAGAGCGAGATTGTGCTGCTGAATGCTTTTGTCGACCCGGCGCTGACTGCCTCGATACAGCTGTCGGACACGCTTGATTTCGATGTCGCCGGCGCCCAGATGCGCCAAAGCATTGCTAAAAGTGCTGAAAACTCCATGATCAGTCTATGCGACGAGCTTAAGCGTCTTATCAAGGAAGGAGAGATCCCTCCGGTGAAATTCACCCGTGAGATCACCGAAGGCGTGCCTGAGGATGCAATCAACTCATGGTCGAAAAAACACCAGCCCATGCTTATTGTCATGGCTACGCGCGGTGCTGACAAAAAAGAAAGGGAACTGGTGGGGAGCGTCACGGCTGAAGTGCTCGACACGAGCCGCACGCCGATTTTCACCATACCCGAATCTGCATCGGTCGACACAATCAACCGCATGCGCCACATAGTGTTTTTCTGCACTCTCGCTCAGGAAGATATGCTCGGGCTCGACGCCCTGTCGCGTCTGTTTGACTCGTCGCTGCTCCATGTAAGTCTGCTCCACGTCAGGAGCCGCAAGGACGAAGGTCGCGACCTTTCAGGCGCCGAAGAAGCGCTGCTTCGCTACTGCCGGGAAAATTATCCGAGATGCACTTTCGAGATGATCAGCGTGGCCAGCGACAAATCGGCAGAGAGACTCGACTCGATCGAGCATAGTTCAAAAATTGATATGCTCGCTGTCCTTAACAAGAAGAAAAACGTCTTTGCGCGTCTTTTCAATCCGGGCATGGCACACCGACTTCTTTTCAGAGCCGATATACCGATGATAGTCATTCCCGTCTGAAACGGTCAGGTACAGAATCACCGCCTGTCTCGAAATGGCCTTACTGGCATGAAGTAATCATCTATTAAGAAATCATCTATGTGATGAGGAGTCAATGCAGTTATGCTGTCGTGCATATGGCGCAGATCCGTCCTCATCTGCCTGATGGCCGGTGACATCACTTTCGGATCCATATCCATGGCTGCCTCGTATGCCATCATGAATTTATACCTGTCGAAACATAGCGAGTCAGCGTGAAGTCTGGCAAGAAGATAATAGGGATACATGCGTCCGGGCAGACGTGTGATCGACCTGCGGTACATCTCCTCCGCCTCTGCGTAGCGATGACAGTCATGACTGTTTCGTCCGAGAAGATTGAGAAACATCGGATCGGAACTGACTGAAAGGCCCCTGCGAAGCACGCTGTCGGATTTTTCGTACAGGCCGTTTTCACGCAAAGCCTTGCCATAATCGAAAAGAAATCTCGACGAATGGCCGTGTATATCCGAAAGCGAATCGAGGACCGCTATATCACGACGGCTCAGCGAATGCTGGTAGGCATAACGTATTCTTGACCATTCCTGGGCCTTCTCACTGTCGACATGCAGCGCCCTGACGGCTAAAAAAGCAGTTACCGCCACTGCGCCCCCGACAAATACAGATACTGCCGGAAAAAGTCGTCGGTCACACAGTATCACCGAGATAACGAGCAGAGCAGCGCATACCACAAATTCAGGGAACTGCAGCGGATAGGAGGAGAAGCATACTATCGCAAAAGCGAGCAGCGATCCGCCTGCACTAAAATGATAAGAGCGGAAAGCCGAAACGCACGACGTGACGAGCAAAGCGATGAAAACCAGAGCAGCCGGTATACCGAATGCTATTGCAATCTGAAGGAATTCATTGAAAGCGTATTCAGGCGTACCGGCTACGGCAGCTAATGCCGAAGATGGATTTGCAGCGAAATAAGCTTCCTGAGCTGCTCCGAGCGCTCCTCCGACACCATGCCATCCCACACCCGTAAGCGGACTGATCATTGCGGCCGACAGCCCGTCGCGCCAAATAAGCAGACGACCAAACGCCGATGCCGGTTTCAGCCACACCACAAATAACCCGACTACTACCGCACCCATGACGATTATCATGGACAACAGCATGTCGGGGCGCCTGATGCGTCCGCTTCCGAACCCCACTGCCAGGCATCCGACTGCGGCGGCTATCCATCCGGTCCGTCCCATAAGCGATGGCATTATTCCGAGAGCGGGAAGAATAAAAAGCCATCCGGCCCAATACATAATCCTGTTGCCATCGCGAAGCACGCATCCTACGGCCAGAGGCATGATCATGGCCAGAAATCCGCAAAATGGCCCCGGATTGAAAAAAGTGCCGGTAGCCGGATACAGAGAGTGCCGGCTCGGAGTATATCCGAGCAGCTGCCCCCACCCGAGCAGAGCTTCCCATATCCCGAATGCAATAACAGCCAGACAGATAATCGAGGCAAGCGTTTGCCGCAGATCTATTTTACCGATTTGAAAATTCGTCTCCATTGTATGCCGTTGTCGTTGGCCGACCACCATATGAAGGCAGCCCTGCCTACGATAAAGTCTTCAGGGACAAGTCCCCAATAGCGCGAATCCATCGAAGCGAGGGCATTGTCGCCGGCCATGAAATAATAGTTTTCCCTGAATGTGTATCTTGTCAGCGGATTACCGTCAAGTCTGACAATACTGTCGGCGTATTCCAGAGAGGCTTCGGTTTCCCGCTCAATGATCTGCCTGTAGCGCCGGAAATTTGCCGGATCAAGCGGCAAAGTCATGCCGGCGCACGGCACTACAAGCGGCCCGAAATCGCGGATAGTCCAGCGATCGAGAGTGTCGCTGACATCAGCCATATATCCACGCAGATTCTCTGCGCGGCACACCGAGTCGGGCGGATAACTCCTTGCGAACAGATCCGGCTCCGGATAACGCGAGAGAGTATCGCCATTGACTATATATCTGAAACCGCTGATAGCTACCGTATCGCCCGGGGCCGCTATGCAGCGCTTTATATAGTGCACATGATAATTCATTGTCAGGGTATCCCAGGATCCGCGGTGGACGAAGTTGAACACCAGCACATCGTCGCGCCTGAATCTGCGCCAGTGAGGCGTACGCCTTATGTCGGTGCGTTTTCCGGCCGCTGCCTCGAAGATATCATAAAGGCGCGCTCCACCCGACACCTTCTCAACAATGATTTTATCGCCCGCCTGAATTCCGGGCAACATCGAAGTCGTAGGCACCGTTACCGGCGTATATACGAATATTATCAGGATCACGTATAAAGCGAACAGACCGACCCCGATAAGGAATAATGTGGCAATGATCTCAGCGACTTTAAGCGCCGCCTTTTTTATATTCATACGTTATGTTGTTCAGTCAAGGCTCTCCGGACTTTTCTACCAAAGGATGCAGCCATTCAGGACATGGCGTCGCAAAGATAATTTTTTTTCTCCAATTCCCCGACACCTTCAGATGATTAAATGCTCCGATCTGATTAATCTTGTCGAATCTTATAAGCTGCCACTGATATTTTATAAGAAAAACTTGCTTACCGAACGATAAATCACTAAATTTGCGGTATTAAACCAAAACAACAATTATAAGTACAAGTCATGAACAAGGACAGGATACTGGTGACCGGCGGAACCGGTTACATAGGTTCCCACACTACCGTGGAACTTCAGAAAGCCGGCTATGACGTAGTCATCGTCGACAATCTTTCCAATTCCAATATCGAAGTGCTCGACGGCATCGAGAAAATCACCGGCGAACGTCCGGCATTTGTCGAGGCGGACTGCACCGATATGGAGGCCATGAAAAAACTTTTCGCCGATTATCCCGGCATAAAAGGCATCATCAACTTCGCTGCGAGCAAAGCCGTGGGCGAATCGGTCGAAAAGCCTATTCTCTACTACCGCAACAACCTCAACACTTTGCTCAACCTGCTCGACCTCATGGGCCCCAACGGAGTGAAAGGCATAGTATTCTCCTCATCATGCACCGTCTACGGCGAGCCTGACGTCAATCCTGTCACCGAACAGTCGCCTATCAAGAAAGCGACTTCGCCTTACGGCAACACCAAACAGATATCCGAGGAGATCATCACGGATGTGATCAACTCCGGCGCTCCTTTCAAAAGCGTCATACTCCGCTATTTCAATCCTGTAGGCGCACATCCCAGCGCTGAAATCGGCGAGCTGCCCAACGGCGTGCCCCAGAACCTCATCCCGTTTGTCACCCAGACAGCCATGGGCATTCGCAAAGAGCTGTCGGTATTCGGCAACGACTATGACACTCCCGACGGATCGTGCATCCGCGACTTCATCAATGTGGTTGACCTCGCAAAGGCCCATGTCATCGCCATACAGCGTATGCTTGAGGACAAGAGCCAGGACAAGATCGAGATCTTCAACCTCGGCACAGGCATAGGCCTTTCGGTGCTGGAGCTCATAGAGTCGTTTGAGCGCGCTACCGGAGTGAAAGTGCCCCACAAGATCGTAGGACGCCGCACCGGCGACATCGAAAAAGTATGGGCTAATCCGGAACACGCCAACAAAGTGCTCGGATGGAAGGCTGAGACGCCTATCGACGACACCATGCGCTCGGCATGGGCATGGCAGTGCAAGCTCCGCGAACGCGGCATCATGTGATGTTGTCATACACCACCGCATGACAATAAGATCAGCCCGCGTCAGAATAATAATGGCTGTGGCGGCAATCCTTTTCGGACTGCCGCCATACGCTTTTTCACAGTCATATGACGCGACGGATTCCACTGCTGTCGACTCGACGCTTACCGTAAGCCTGCTCACCGCCTCGCCCGGAGATGACATATACGAGCTGGAAGGACACGCAGCCTTGCGCTTCAAAAGCTCTACTGCCGACATGACTGTCAACTGGGGACTGTTTGACTTCGACTCACCCAATTTCATTTACCGGTTTGTCAAAGGGGAGACCGACTACATGGCTGGCGCCATGCCCACCGAGTATTTTCTGAGACAATACCGCAGCGAGGGCCGTCGGATCAAGGAGCAGACATTCAATCTCACCCCTCAGGAAGCCGCAAGAGCCCTGGAGCTTGTCAGTATCAACCTGCAGCCACAAAACCGCACGTATCGCTATAATTACGTGAAAGACAACTGTTCGACCAGATGTATCGACGTGATCGAGCGTGCCATAGGCGATTCGATCCATCTCGGGCCGGCCCCGGGCAAAATGACCGGTGAAGTGACTTTCCGCGACGTGATGAAATATCACCACCGCAATTATCCCTGGTATCAGCTCGGTATTGATCTCGCGCTCGGCAGCGGTATCGACCAGACGATCACCAACCGGCAGAAAGCTTTCGCGCCTACGATGCTCGAACGTCAGGTCGAGGAATCCCTGAGACCCGACGGCTCACCCCTTACAGTCGGCACAACAATTCTCATTGCCGGTACAGACGACGGTACAGCGCTCGGCCCCACTCCGTGGTGGATGTCGCCACTTGCGGCCGGCTGTACATTGTTCGGAGCCGTGCTGCTGATATCCTTGGCCGACATTTCGCGCGGCAGAGTGAGCCGTTGGCTCGACACACTGCTCTTCGGCATAATGGCTTTAGCCGGATGCATCATAGCGTTTCTGGTATTTATTTCAGTACATGAAGCGACGTCGCCCAACTGGGTCATATTGTGGCTCAACCCTTTATGCCTCATACCTGCCGTTTTTGAATGGTCGCGCCGCTGCCGTTTCTTTCTTATTTGCTATCATTTTCTTAACTTTGCAGCGATTTTGACACTGGCGGCTCTGATGATAGCCGGCGAACAAAATTGCAACTTTGCGTTTATACCATTGATGGCATGTAGCGGGCTCCGCTCTGCAAGCTATCTCTACATTTCGCTATGCGGAAAACGAAAAGAACTGACATACAGCATAAAATACTCTGTGCGGCGCTCCTGACTCTCGTCACCGCATCAGCCGGCGCCCAGACCGCTCCGAAGCGGCCGCAGATGGTCGTGGGCATAATGGTGGAGGGGCTAAATCAGGATTATCTCGAACTGCTCCAGAATTATTTTACAGCCGACGGTTTCAAACGGCTCATGCGCGACGGAGCTACTCTAAGCAACGTCGACTACGGGCCCGGGGTAGACGGCGCGGCGGCAACAGCGATAATCTACACCGGAGCCGCCCCCACCGTCAACGGCATCCCCGCAGAATATGTATATGACCGCGAGCGACGCCGGAGCCGCAATATACTCCTCGACACCGCCAAAATAGGCAATTTCACCAACGAGACCTACTCACCCGCAGCTATCCTCGTATCGACCTTAGGCGACGAGGTGAGGCTCGATGCCGCAGGCACCGGCTGGGTCTACAGTGTGTCGCCCGATCCCGTACAGTCGATTGTCATGACCGGGCATGCCGGCAACAGCGGATTCTGGTTGAGCGACCTCACAGGTTCGTGGGCAACGACCACACACTATAAAGACGTGCCACGAAGCATATCGTCGCGCAACTACCGCCGCCCGATCTCGACCGTTCTCGACACTTTGAAATGGGAGCCGTTGCTGCCAGCAGCCATATATCCAGATATACCCGACTACAAGAAGCAATACCCTTTCCGCCACTATTTCAGCCGGAAAGACACCGACCGGTACCGTCAGTACAAATCCTCCGCCAAAGTCAACGAGGAGGTGACAGCCGTGGCGGAGGAATATCTCTCCACCATGGCACTCGGCACTCGCGGCCCTGTCGACATGCTCAATATCGGCTTCACTCTTTCGCCATACCCCTATACGGCCGACGGAGACAACCGAATGGAGACCGTCGACTCTTATCTGCGTCTCGACCGCGATCTGGCAAGGCTGATGAAGGCTATCGACAAACGCACCGGCTCAGGAAATTCGCTCATATTCCTTGCCGGATATCCGGCTCGTCCTACATCACGCCGCGACGATGAGAAATGGGGTATACCGTCGGGAGAATTCTCGCCGCGCAAAGCCATTTCGCTCCTCAACATGTATCTCATAGCCCTCCACGGCAACGGCGACTGGGTAACGGGATATTTCAACCGTAATTTCTATCTCAACCAGCGGCTGATAAAGGAGAACCGTCTTGACGCATCGGAGGTGAGAGCCGAAGCCGCAGAGTTTCTTGCCCGCATGAGCGGAGTGAGCGGCGTCCATACAATCGACGACATAATAGCATCGCGGGCCGGCGATAATGCGAGCGCTCTCAAACGAAACACTGTCGTAAAATATGCAGGCGACGTCATAGTCAACATCACTCCGGGATGGTCGGTCACCGACGATACCGTCAGCGGCGCGGTCAACACTCCCGCTGTGGCGCGCGACGCTTTTTTCCCATCCACGGTCATTATCATGGGCCCCGGCGTGGAACCCCTGACCATCGAGGAGAAGATCGATGCAAGGCGCATAGCTCCCACCGTCAGCCGTCTGCTTCGCATCCGTTCACCCGGCGCGGCATCCCTTCCAGCCATCAGACTCTGAGGCCTCATCACTTATAACTGCCATTTTCGCGGCGTATGGATTGCACGAGTCAACATCCACAGCTCCGCCACTCAATAATCAATAATATTCATCTGAACCAACAAATATGTCATTCAATTCATTCTTAAGCAAAATATTCGGCAACAAATCGCAGCGCGACCTCAAGGAGATACAGCCGGTCATCAATAAGATCAAGGCTTGCGGCGAAAAGCTTAAATCACTCGACAACGACGCCTTGCGACAGACTGTCAGCGACGTACGTGCGGATATAAAGAAAGCTATCGAGCCCGATGAAACCGCCATCGCAAGCCTCAAGACCGAAATAGAGTCACTCCCTTTCGACAAGCGTCAGCCTCTCTGGGATGATATCGACCGTCACGAAAAAAACATACTCGACACAATAGAGGAGAAGCTCAACGAACATCTTCCCGTGGTATTCGCAGCCATGCGGGAGACTGCGGCACGCTTCGCTGCCAATCCGACGGTGGAGGTGACCGCCACACAGATGGACCGCGATCTGGCAGCCGCGGGAAAGGATTTCGTCAGCATCGAAGGCGACAAGGCCATCTGGAAAAACCATTGGGTGGCAGGAGGCAACGAGATCACCTGGGATATGGTGCATTACGACGTGCAGCTTATCGGCGGCGTTGTGCTCCATCAGGGCAAGATTGCCGAGATGGCCACCGGTGAGGGCAAGACCCTCGTGGCCACTCTGCCTGTATTCCTCCGCTCTCTCTCGGGCCGCGGCGTTCACGTGGTGACCGTCAACGACTATCTGTCGAAGCGCGACTCCGAATGGATGGGTCCGCTCTATATGTTCCACGGTTCGAGCGTCGACTGCATCGACAAGCATCAGCCCAACTCCACCGGACGTCGCGACGCCTACAACTGCGACATCACGTTCGGCACCAACAACGAATTCGGCTTCGACTATCTGCGCGACAACATGGCCCTCTCCCCTGCCGACCTGGTGCAGCGCAAACACTACTACGCTATTGTCGACGAGGTCGATTCCGTGCTCATCGACGATGCCCGCACTCCGCTTATCATCTCCGGGCCGGTGGCTAAAGGTGACGACCAGATGTTCAACGAATACCGTCCGAATGTGGAAAAAGTCGTTGCAGCCCAGCGTAAACTCGTCACCCAGATGCTCACCGAAGCCAAGACGAAGCTCGCTTCGGATGACAAGGAGGTGCGCAAGGCCGGCGCGCTCGAACTCTTCCGCTCATTCAAGGGTCTTCCCAAAAACGGCGCTCTGATCAAGTTCCTCAGTCAGGAGGGCATGAAAAACATCCTGCTTGAGACTGAAGGGTACTATCTGCAGGACAATTCACGCGAGATGCCGAAAGCCACGGAGCCGCTGTATTTCGTCATCGACGAGAAAAACCGCAGCGTAGAGCTTACCGACAAGGGTATCGACATGCTGACAGGCACGTCGAGCGACCCGCAGTTCTTCGTTCTTCCCGACATAGCCGCCCAGCTGTCGGAAGCCGAAAACATAGCCGACCCCGCTGAACGCCAGCAGAAGAAGGACGAGCTGATGCAGAACTACGCCGTAAAGGCCGAGCGCGTCCATACAGTCACCCAGCTGCTCAAAGCCTACACGCTTTTTGAGAAAGATGTGGAATATGTGATCGATGACAACAAAATCAAGATCGTCGACGAGCAGACCGGCCGAATCATGGAGGGACGCCGCTACTCCGACGGTCTCCATCAGGCGATCGAGGCCAAGGAAGGAGTTAAAGTTGAGGCTGCCACCCAGACCTTCGCCACCATCACTCTGCAGAACTATTTCAGGATGTATCACAAGCTGGCCGGTATGACCGGTACGGCCGAGACCGAAGCCGGAGAGCTGTGGGATATATACAAGCTCGACGTAGTGACCATCCCGACCAATCGCCCTGTTGCCCGAATTGACATGAACGACCGCGTCTACAAGACCAAGAAGGAGAAATACGCGGCCGTGATCGACGAAATTGTAAAATTGAGAGAAGCCGGCCGGCCGGTGCTCGTGGGCACGACATCGGTCGAGATCTCAGAGCTGCTCAAACGAATGCTCGACATGCGCCACATTCCCTGCCAGGTGCTGAATGCGAAGCTCCATCAGAAAGAGGCCGACATCGTGGCCCAGGCAGGCAAGACAGGCACCGTCACCATAGCCACCAACATGGCCGGCCGTGGCACCGACATCAAGCTCCCCGACGAAGTGAAGGCGGCAGGCGGCCTTGCCATTATTGGCACCGAACGCCATGAGAGCCGCCGTGTGGACCGTCAGCTCCGCGGACGTTCAGGCCGTCAGGGCGACCCGGGATCGTCGGTGTTCTACGTATCGTTCGAGGACACCCTTATGCGCCTCTTCGCCACCGACCACGTCACCAAGGTGCTCGACCGCCTCGGCCTGAAAGAGGGCGAGATGATAGAGAGCGGCATGGTGACCCGCGCCATCGAAAAAGCCCAGAAGCGCGTTGAGGAGAACAACTTCGGCATACGCAAACGCCTGCTCGAATATGACGACGTGATGAACAAGCAGCGCACCTACATCTACTCGCGCCGCCACCACGCCCTGCTCGGCGAACGCATCGGCATCGACATAGCCAATATGTTCTACGACTATATCGAGAACCTGATCTCCACTTACGACTCTCCCGCTTCTTTCGGCGACCTGTCGCTTGAACTTTTCAAGACACTGACCATCGAGGCCCCGTTCACGGAGGAAGTGTATCGCAACCTCAGCAAGGAGGAAGCGATCGACCGCGTCCATCAGGCAGCCATCGAGGCATTCGACCGCAAGAACGACCGTATCCGCGAAGTAGCGATGCCCGTCATCAAGGACTGCGTGGAAAACCGCGGAATGAACTCCATGATCCTCGTGCCTATCACCGACGGAAAACGGATATTCAGCCTTCCTGTCAACATCATCGACGCATACAACTCCGACGGCCGCGCCATAGTCAAGGAGTGGCACAAGGCCATAATGCTTGTCAGCATCGACGAGCTCTGGAAAGAGCATCTCCGCGAGCTCGACCAGCTGAAACAGTCGGTACAGAACGTATCATACGAGCAGAAGGATCCTCTGGTGATCTACAAGGTAGAATCGTTCCACCTGTTTGAAAGCATGCTCAACAGCCTCAACGTGAAGGTGATCGCCGCTCTCATGCGCGGCCAGCTCTACATACAGCAGCGTCCGGCGGCGCAGCAGCCCGAGGGACAGCCGGCCCAGGCTCCGCAGCCTGAAGTGAAGCGAGCCATGCCGGAGACGCACCGTCAGGCCAACAACTATCACGAGAGCCGCGGCGGACTGCCCGGAGAAGCCGAACAGCGGGCAGCTGCTTCGGCCCAGCAGGGCGAACAGCAGCGGCCGATGCCTGTCAAGGCCGGCCCGAAGATCGGACGCAACGACCCGTGCCCCTGCGGCAGCGGCAAGAAATACAAGAACTGCCACGGCCGAGGCCTCTGACAATCAATGACCGCAAACAAGCAACAATAATATTTCCATAACACGATATGAACTCACTCAGCAACAAGCCCAAGCTCCTATGGCTCGCCATAGGGCTTGTGGCCCTTCTGGTGATAGCTGTGGTGGTCAGCCTGTTTCAGGTGACATCGCTTAAGCTTGAAGTCAACCAGCAGAAAGCAGAAAACGAGCAGCTGCAGCTCACAAACGAGCAGTTGCAGCTGGCAAACGAGTACGAAGCGATCAACTCACAGTTCGCCCAGTATGAGAATCAGGCCACGCAGATGGCCGGAGACACCATTCTGGCCAAATATACGGCAGCAAAAAACAAAGTGGAACAGCTGCTCCAGGAGCTTAATTCAGAGAAGGTCAAGAGCCAGAAACGGATCTCGCAGCTGCAGAACGAGATCTCGACCCTGCGCGGTCTGCTGCGCCACTACATAGCCCAGGTGGATTCGCTCGGCAAAGAAAATGCCGGTCTGCGCGCAGAGAATGAAGAGATACGCAATGAGAACCGTACGCTTTCCAACCGCGTGCAGGAGGTCTCGCGCAAAAACGAGACTCTCAGCGAACGCATGACTCTCGCAGAGAAACTCAACGTCACCGGAGTGTCTCTCACTCCGCTCAAAAAGAACGGCAAGCAGGAAAAAAAGATCACCAAGGCAAAACAGCTGATGGTGACATTCACCATACCGCAGAACAATTCCACTCCGGTGGGACAGAAAACGATCTATCTCCGCATCACTTCGCCCGAGGGAACTCTTCTGGGTAACGCAGGTACATTTGACTTCGAAGGATCCAATGTGGCCTGCACGGCGAAGAAACAGATCGAATATGCCGGAGAGGAGATACCGGGAGTCACCATCTACTGGGACATCAATACAGCCCTTTCTGCCGGGGAATACACTGTGGAACTTTTTGCCGACAATTACCGACTGGCATCACGCCGGTTCACTTTCAGCAAATGACCGGCCTGCTGCAACAGTTCTACGATGCGATAAATACCGTCGAAGTCACAGCGACGTCGGCTGTATTCAAGCTTTGTGTCAGCCTTCTGCTGGGAAGCTGCGTCGGGATGGAGCGCAAGCGTAAGGGACAGATAGCCGGCATACGCACGTTCGCCCTTATATCTATGGGGGCTACTCTGGCCATGCTTCTGTCGATCTATGTGCCGCAGATTTATACCGGCCTGAAGAACGGCGACCCCGGACGTATCGCCGCCCAGGTGATCACCGGCATAGGTTTTCTCGGCGCCGGCGCCATAATACAGATGAAGGGATCGGTGCGCGGACTGACCACCGCTGCAGGCATATGGATGGTGGCTACGATAGGCATGGCAGTCGGCGTGGGAATGTATCTTGTATCGGTCGTGGCCACCGGCCTGATGCTTGTCATTCTCGTGCTGCTCGAACAGCTTGAGCACCGCATCCACGTAGGCTGGGAGACCCGGATAATACGTATCCGGATAGGAGATATCGTAAAAGATATCGACGCCTACCGCCATTGTCTCTCGGAGTTCAACATCAATCTTACCAATGTGTTTGTGGAGTATGATTTTGAAGCTCCGTGCACTCGGCTCAATCTTGTGGTGCTGGCCAAAAACACTACCGACTTCGTCAAAGTGTTCGGGCATCTTCGTCAGCTTCATCCTACCCAGGGCATATCGCTCGCCAATCAAGTGACAATATGATTTTAGCCACCGTAGCCTCCGAAGCACTCCCTATCGAAAGCCTGACCCGCGATCTGGCTTTCATCCTTATACTCGGCGCCGTGGTGACGGTGCTGTTCAAATGGATGAAACAGCCGGTGGTGCTCGGCTATATCGTGGCGGGCTTTCTGGCCAGCCCGCATTTCGAGTATCTGCCGTCGGTGACCACCGACAGCAATATCGAGTTCTGGGCTCAGATTGGCATTGTCGTGCTTCTGTTTTCATTGGGAATTGAGTTCAGTTTCAAGAAGCTTGTAAATGCCGGAGGCTCGGCGGTAGTAACTGCGCTGATCATCGTGATAGGCATGATGTGCGGCGGATTCATAGTCGGGCATGTACTTGGATTCTCGGCCATCAACTGCCTGTTTCTTGGCGGCATGCTGTCCATGTCGTCGACCACCATAATCATAAAGGCGTTCAACGATCTCGGTCTGCAACACAAGAAATTCGCCGCGCTGGTGTTTGCCGTCCTTATCGTAGAGGATCTGTTCGCCGTAGTGATGATGGTTCTTCTGTCGTCAATAGCAGTCAACTCTACCGTAAAGGGCGGAGAGATGCTCTTCAGCGTGATGAAGCTGGTGTTTTTCCTGATCATGTGGTTCGCCACCGGAGTGTTCGTGCTGCCGTCGCTTCTAAATCTGATCCGGCGCTATCTCAATTCGGAAACCCTGCTGATCGTGTCGATGGGGCTCTGCCTCGGCATGGCCGTATTCTCGGTCTACTGCGGCTTCTCGCTGGCTTTAGGCGCTTTCGTCATGGGGTCAATTCTTGCCGGAACAAGCTTTGCCGAACGTATCGAGCGGGTGGTGTCACCGGTAAAGGATCTGTTCGGCTCGGTATTCTTTATTTCTGTAGGCATGATGGTCGACCCGCATATAATAGCCCAGTACTGGGCGCCGATACTTGTGCTTTCGGGAGTGGTCATCGTAGGAATGATACTCTTTGGCACTTTCGGAATGCTTGTCACGGGTCAGAATCTCAAGGTGGCCATCGAGGCCGGGTTCTCACTGACACAGATCGGTGAATTCGCCTTCATCATCGCCACTCTCGGCATGAGTCTCGGAGTGCTGGATCCGACGATCTATCCTATTGTTGTGGCAGTGTCGGTACTGACAACGTTCACCACACCTTACTTCATACGCATGGCCGATCCGGTCTATGACATCATCCGCCGTCTGCTTCCACGCCGACTTCACTTCCTTATCGACCGGTATACGGAGAGCGCGGCTGCCGAGAGCGAGACCGGGCGCCTGTGGCGCACCGTCATACAGCGATATCTGTGGAGAGTGATGCTCTACTCTGCCGTGCTCGTGGCCATGGCGCTCATTTCACAGAAATGGCTGCTGCCATGGCTTACCGGGCTGAGCGACGCCTGGGGGCGACTGCTATGCGCACTGCTGACGCTCGCCGCTATGACGCCATTCCTGATCGCGCTATCGTTTCCGGCCTCGAAACGCACCGAACGTCAGCGTCTCATAGAGGCCAACGCACGCTTCGACGTGCCGCTGGTAGTGATGACTTTCTTCAGGCTGCTCATCGGGCTTGCCATCATCATCTACACGCTGTCGGTGACATTCTCCGTAGCAGTGGGATTCATCTTCGGGATATTCATATTCATACTGCTGGTGTTCGGCTTCTCGCGCAACGTGCGCCGACGCATGCGCGGCATAGAGTCGCGTTTCATCGACAATCTCAACGAGCGCGAACTTCGCCGCAGCGGGCGCCGCAACAATGTCGTGGGAAACCTTCACATGGCCTACATGACCGTAGGGTACGACTGTCCGTTTGTAGGCGAAAGGCTTCAGGATTCGGATCTCCGTCGCAAATACGGAGTCAACATAGCGAGCATCCAGCGTGGCGCTCAGCTTATCCCGGTTCCGTCGGGTGACACGCGTATTTTCCCGGGCGATGTGCTCGGCGTGATAGCCACCGACGAAGAGATTCAGACACTCCTCCCGACAGTGGAAGCCTCCGACAGCAACGAGGCCGCGGCGACGTCGGCCTACGATTTCAAGCTGACCACGGTGCAGCTGACGGAATCGTCGCCACTCGCCGGCAAGACTGTCGGCGAAGCCCGCCTCAGCAAGGACTATTCGACCCTCCTCGTGACTATAGACCGTAATGGAGAATTCATCACTCCGGTGGCTTCCACTACGTTCGCCCCTCACGACGTCATCTGGGTAGTGGCGCCTAAAAAACAGCTCGCACGCCTCAAATGATACGTGCGGACCAAAAACGTTACACTCTCAGAGATGCCTTAACGGAAAAATTAAGTAATTTTGCAAACAAAGACCAAAGCGACAACTCTTTTACAATAATCCCCTATGCAGGAAAAGATCATTATCCTCGATTTCGGATCGCAGACCACGCAGCTTATCGGCCGGCGTGTACGCGAGCTGAACACCTACTGCGAGATTGTGCCCTACAACAAGTTCCCCCACGGCGACAAATCGGTAATCGGCGTAATCCTCTCCGGGTCACCGTTCTCCGTATATGACGAGAAAGCTTTCCGCACTGATCTGTCGGAAATCTGGGGACGTCTGCCTATCCTCGGCATATGCTACGGAGCGCAGTTCATCGCCTATACCCACGGCGGCAAGGTAGAGCCGGCCGGCAGCCGTGAATATGGCCGTGCACGTCTTGAATACGTCGACGAGGCCGACCCGCTGCTCCGCGACATACGTCCGGGAAGCCAGGTATGGATGAGCCACGGCGATACCATCACCAGCATTTCCGACAGCTTCGAGATCATAGCGTCAACGGCCGACGTGCCCGTGGCCGCCTACCGCTCCAGAGAGGAGAAGGTATGGGGCGTACAGTTCCATCCCGAGGTTTACCACAGCGAGTGCGGCATGCAGCTGCTGGAGAATTTCGTCAAAGGGATATGCGGATCGAAGTGCGACTGGAATGCCGCATCGTTTATCGAATCGACCGTGGCTGCGCTGAAGGAGCAGCTCGGCGACGACAAGGTGGTGCTCGGGCTGAGCGGCGGCGTTGACTCCTCGGTGGCAGCAGTGCTTCTCAACAAGGCCATCGGCAAGAACCTCACATGCATATTCGTCGACCACGGCATGCTTCGCAAAGATGAATTCCGCGACGTGATGCGCGACTACGAAGGCCTCGGCCTCAACGTGATCGGTGTCGATGCTTCGGCCAAATTCTTCAAGGAGCTCGCCGGAGTGACCGATCCCGAGAAGAAGCGCAAGATCATAGGCAAAGGATTTATCGACGTATTCGATGAGGAGGCCCACAAGCTTTCCGACGTCAGATGGCTCGGACAGGGCACCATCTATCCCGACTGCATAGAATCACTTTCCATCACCGGCACGACCATCAAGAGCCACCACAATGTCGGCGGTCTGCCTGAAAAGATGAACCTCAAGCTATGCGAGCCTCTGCGTCTCCTGTTCAAGGACGAGGTGAGAGCCGTAGGCCGTCAGCTCGGCATGCCGGAGAGACTGATCAGCCGCCATCCGTTCCCGGGCCCGGGGCTTGCCGTCAGAATCCTCGGCGACATAACGCCTGAAAAGGTCGCTGTGCTTCAGGAGGCCGACGCCATCTTCATCCAGGGACTACGCGACCATGGTCTTTACGACTCCGTATGGCAGGCGGGAGTGATACTGCTCCCCGTGCAGAGCGTTGGAGTGATGGGCGACGAACGCACCTACGAGCGTGCAGTGGCTCTTCGCGCCGTCACCTCCACCGACGCCATGACCGCCGACTGGGCCCGACTCCCCTACGACTTCCTCGCCGAGGTGTCAAACAAAATCATCAACAAGGTGAAGGGCGTCAACCGCGTCACCTACGACATCTCCTCCAAGCCGCCGTCGACGATAGAGTGGGAATGATATGAATCTTATTCTCAATATAATATGGGTGGTGTTCGGCGGACTGATGATAGCCATCGAATACGCCATATCAAGCGTGGCGATGATGATCACGATCATCGGCATACCGTTCGGGCTGCAGACCATGAAACTGGCCGTGGTGGCGTTATGGCCGTTCGGCACGTCCACACGTAGCAGCGGCTGGCCATCGGGCTGTCTGGCCGCGCTGATGAACGTCATCTGGTGGTTTCTGGGAGGCATACCGATCGCTCTCACCCATCTGGCGTGGGGACTGCTCTTCTGTATAACCATCGTAGGTATACCGTTCGGGCTGCAGCACTTCAAGCTTATGCGTCTGGCTATGTTTCCGTTCGGAAAAGATGTTACATATGCGTAAGCGGGTAAAATACAGCGGTTTCTGCTGGCTCATGACAACGCTTGCCCTCGCGCTGACCGGCGCGTCAGCTGCTTATGCCGTCTGCTCCGACGCCGAGCCATGGGTCAAGTGGGTGATCGGAGTCGGAGTGGCTATGATGGTAACAGCTCCGTTGCTCTATGCCCCCGTAAGCATATCGGTCGACGCACAGCGCATCTCCATCAGGCGTCCGCTTATGGTCAAGCACATACCGCTGTCGGAAGTAGCTGCCGTAAGAATGTGCCCGCCCACCATGGCCGAGTCAAAACTATGCGGAAGCAGTGCCTATTTCGGCTACTGGGGATGGTTTTCCCAGACAGATACGGGCCGATACTTCGCTTACTATGGCAAAGCCTCCGATTGCTTTCTGATCACGATGCGCGACGGACGGAAATATCTGCTCGGATGCGACGACGGCGCGTCGATGGCAGGATTCATTTTCCGGCTCGCCGGAGTCTGACCGGCGTGTATCCCCTGCCGATCACCGCACGATCGGCAGCGCCCATAGCATTAAAATGAAGCCTCGCCGCTCCCGACAATCACAGTCGGCTCCGGCGAGGCTTCATTATATGACTATAGTAGATTAAGAGAACAATACTTGCGGATGATGGATCAGCGGTAATCGGCAAAACGGATCTGGAGCTGCTGACGCGTATAGAATATGCGGCTTTTGACAGTGCCTACAGGCAGATTCATATTCTGTGCGATCTCCTCGTATTTGTAGCCGGCCACATGCATAGAAAACGGCTCGCGGTATTTTTCCGGAAAACTGTTGATGGCATCGGTGATCTCACGGGCGCCGAACGCTCCTTCGGGAGTGGCGATGCCTGAATCCTGGCTGAGATTAAGATGGTAGAGATCGTCGGTAGTATCGACCACCGTGGCTGCACGCGCTGCCTTGCGATAGTTGTTGATGAAGATGTTGCGCATGATAGTGAACACCCATCCCTTGAAATTCGAATTTTCGGTAAACTTGTCGGCATTGTCAAGCACCTTAAGCATTGTGTCCTGCATAAGGTCGGCTGCATCTTCGCGATTTGACGTGAGCATGTAGGCGAAGTTGAGCATGTTGGCCTGAAGTGATGTAAGCTTCTGCTTGAAATCAACTGTTGTCATGTCGTATCGAATTTTGTAGTTTACTATTGTTTTGCGTTGTGCTGAACCCTCTGTCATTGATTGGTTCGACGATGCAAAGTTACGTCAAATACAGGGCTGACAATAGTTTTAACGTTAAAGCAAGTTAAAATAGTTACAACGGTGTTACGCATCAAAACATCTGTCTGAATTTCAGCCCGGCACGATATCCCGGGAAATGTCAAGAAAAATAGGCGCGAGTGGAACACTATCTCGAAAATTCTGCGTAACTTTGCGTGCAATTAAATCCATAACGTTTCGTACAGTTTATGTCGTTTATTGCAGATCGAGTAAAAATGGACGGACTGACATTTGACGATGTCCTTCTGATCCCGTCCTATTCAGAAGTCCTCCCGCGCGAGGTCAATCTCCGAACCAAGTTTTCACGCAACATCGAGCTCAATGTGCCTCTGGTATCGGCGGCAATGGATACCGTCACCGAGGCCCAGCTTGCCATCGCCATAGCGCGCGAGGGAGGCATCGGTGTGATTCACAAAAACATGACAATAGCCGAACAGGCGCGTCAGGTGCATGCCGTGAAGCGCGCTGAAAACGGCATGATCTACGATCCGGTCACCATCAAGCGCGGCAAGACCGTGCGCGATGCACTGGCCATGATGGAGGAGTTCCATATCGGCGGCATCCCTGTAGTCGACGACGACCGTCGCCTGGTAGGCATAGTCACCAACCGCGACCTCCGATTCGAGCGCAATCTCGACCGTCCGATCGACGAAGTGATGACCTCGGAAAATCTTGTCACCACCAACCAGTCGACCAACCTTGAGGAAGCAGCCCAGATACTCCAGGAGCATAAGATCGAGAAGCTGCCGGTAGTCGGATCCGACGGCAAACTCGTAGGACTGGTGACTTACAAGGACATCACCAAAGCCAAGGACAAGCCCAACGCATGCAAGGACTCCCGCGGGCGTCTGCGCGTGGCTGCCGGCGTAGGCGTGACCAACGACTCGATGGAGCGCGTCGACGCTCTCGTCGAGGCCGGAGTGGACGCCATCGTGATCGATACGGCCCATGGCCATTCGCGCGGCGTGGTCGGAGTGCTGAAAGCTGTCAAGGAGAAATATCCCCATATCGACGTGGTCGTAGGCAACATCGCCACCGGCGAGGCCGCCAAATATCTTGTGGAGAACGGCGCCGACGGCGTGAAAGTGGGCATCGGTCCGGGTTCGATCTGCACCACGCGTGTGATCGCAGGCGTAGGCGTGCCGCAGCTCTCGGCCGTCTATGACGTGGCCAAGGCTCTGAAAGGCACCGGAGTGCCTCTGATCGCCGACGGCGGAATACGCTATTCGGGCGACATCGTCAAGGCCCTCGCAGCAGGCGCCTACAGCGTGATGCTCGGCGGAATGCTTGCCGGCGTCGAGGAGTCGCCCGGCGAGACGATCATCTACAACGGACGTAAATACAAGGCATATCGCGGCATGGGCTCGCTCGAAGCCATGGAGAAGGGATCTAAGGACCGCTACTTCCAGGCCGGAGAGAACGACGTCAAGAAACTCGTGCCGGAAGGCATCGCAGCGCGCGTGCCTTACAAGGGTGCGCTCTATGAGGTGACCTACCAGATGCTCGGCGGCCTGCGTTCGGGCATGGGCTACTGCGGAGCTCCCGACATCGAGCATCTCCACAACGCCAAGTTCACACGCATCACCAATGCCGGTGTGGCCGAGAGCCATCCCCACGACGTGGCCATAACCAGCGAGGCTCCCAACTACAGCGCCTCTCACCAGTGATCAGCCGACTGCGCCTGCTTGCAGCAGGAGTCACCATAATGCTTCTGCCGTTGCAGCCATGCGCTGCAGCGGCAGAACGCTTTCCGCAGCTCACCGTCGGCACTGTGACTGTGGGCGAAGAGGATTTCCGCGAACTGTTCGGCACTGACGTCCGACCCGACTCGCTTTCACTGAGACTCTTCGAGGAATATGCCCTGCGGCTCGCTGCAGCCGCCGAGGCCGGGGCCAGTCTGCACCTGTCAGACCGATCCGCAGACGCCGTCATAGCGCGCCAGATGGCAGTCATGTCCACGGAGAACCATGCGCTCGACAGCCTTGCGGCCGCCGACACGATCACTCCGGTAAGGATGTTTGATCTCTTCCGCGACAGTCTCCGCTGGGAAGCTCCGCGGTTCAAGGGATCGATAGTGCTCGCCCTTGACGACTCGCTCGCCAGGAGCGCCACAGCTATGCTGCGAGAAATGGGACGGGCCGGCGCAACAGAGCGTCGCGCCGAAGTAATGCGACGTTTCGGCAAGCGGGTGCGGCTTGTGGATCTGCTCGTGGAGCGCGGAGCAAACAGCTGGGCCGACCATGCCGTATGGGGCGATCCGCTCCCCTCTTCCACCACTCTGGAGCCATGGAAAGCGGCACGCAAAGTGGATGGCCGCATACTGGAGCAGCCGGAGGAACCGGCCGACGCCGCCGACCGCCTCACGATGCTTCACCGCGACCGCCAGCAGCGCCGCCGGCTGGCCGATCTCCGATGCCGTTTCAAAATCACATACCATCATTTGCCGCGATAGCCATGGAACGGAATAAACATATATTTAACCTTCAATACATACCATAATGGAAACTACGTTTAGATCTCGTTCAAAAAGAAAGTTACTGCAAGTCACTTTCCCTTCTGGGAAAACCATCTGTTACGCTAATGTAACCGACACAATGATAGCCGTGCTCTGTGAGATAGGGTCCGAGAGGTTTCAGGATATCAGCCTGGAAATGTGCCATCTTCCTTTGTTATCCAAAGAAATCTACCCCAAATATAGGGAATGGATGAAACCGGTGTGTGATGGATGGTATGTCAATGCACAGTCTAATACAGACCAAAAGTATCTGCAACTCACATCAATCAGTGATTCGCTTGGACTTGGATTAATAATTAGGATAGGCGAGGAACTTGAAACTCAAGAGAACCCCAACAAAGGCAAAACCACGAGACCGAAAGGTAAATTATTGGTAAAATTCCCTGATGGGACAAGTATCATCAACACTCCGTCCGACTCTTTCATCCAATCAATCTGTAAGATTGGGATTGACGATGTCATGAAAAGAGGTATTGAGTATGGTGGCAATGATCTGATCAGTCAATTCCAAAAGAGCAACCGACAGATTCAGATAAGTGAGCGCCGCTGGATCACTGTACCCAACACTATCAAAGATAAAGTCAAGATACTTAGAGTCATCGCTCTACACATGGGCATCCGATTGGAAATCATCGATCAATAACCAGCGGCCTCTTCTACGCCATTATTTCTACGCAGTTATAAACACATGGAATTGCAACATCGGTATCGCAAAAAAGATCCATAGGTTGAGGAGATAATAAAGAGACCGCCTCCGGCGCCGCGCTCTAAAAGCGACTGCCGGAGGCGGATTAATTTTGGGATATTTTCGGAATGTCAGCCGATCGGCTGCCGCGGTCTGCTATGGAAAGCGGGGTTACCGGGACGGCATCCGGAATGGTCAGATGAGCGAGTGGCCGGTCATTTCGGCAGGCTGAGGCAGACCCATGATCTTGAGGATGGTGGGAGCCACGTCGGCCAGACGTCCGTCGGCAACCTTCACGCCGGTCTTGTCGGTGACATAGATGCAGGGCACGGGGTTGAGCGAGTGGGCGGTATTGGGAGTGCCGTCGGCATTGATGGCGTTGTCGGCATTGCCGTGGTCGGCGATGATGATCGCCTCGTAGCCTGCCTTGACAGCGGCGTCGATAGTGCGGCCGACGCATTCGTCGACAGCCTTTACGGCCTTCTCTATGGCCTCGTATACTCCGGTGTGGCCCACCATGTCGCCGTTGGCGTAGTTGACCACGATGAAGTCATACTCTTCGCTGCGGATGGCCTCTACGAGCTTGTCGCACACCTCATAGGCGCTCATCTCAGGCTTGAGATCGTAAGTGGCCACTTTGGGCGAAGCCACCAGTATGCGCTCCTCGCCCTCGTAGGGAGCCTCGCGGCCGCCGTTGAAGAAGAATGTCACGTGGGCATATTTCTCGGTCTCGGCGATATGAAGCTGCTTCTTGTCGAGCGACGAGAGGTATTCGCCGAGCGTGTTGCCGACATTCTCCTTGTCGAAAAGGATATGCACGCCGGTGAACGAAGCGTCATAGGGCGTCATGCAGTAGTACTGCAGATCCTTGACGGTATGCATTCCGGCCTCAGGCATGTCGTGCTGGGTGAGCACGGTGGTGAGCTCCTTGGCGCGATCGTTGCGGTAGTTGAAGAAGATGACGGCGTCGCCCTCCTTGATGGTGCCGTCGACAGCCGAATTGTGGATCGGCTTTACGAACTCATCGGTCACGTCGTTGTCGTAGCTCTGCTGCATGGCGGCGACCATGTCGGTGGCCTGCTCTCCCTCGCCGTTGACGAGCAGATCGTAGGCGATCTTCACGCGCTCCCAGCGCTTGTCGCGATCCATGGCATAATAGCGGCCGATGATCGAAGCTATCTTTCCGGCCGACTTGGCGGAATGGGCCTGCAGGGCCTCGATGAAGCCTTTGCCGCTGTGGGGATCGGTGTCGCGGCCATCCATGAAGCAGTGGATATATACCTTTTCAAGACCATAGGCCTTGGCGATATCGCAGAGTGCGAAAAGATGATCGAGCGACGAATGCACGCCGCCGTCGGAGGTCAGTCCCATGAAGTGGATAGCCTTGCCCGACTCTTTGGCGTAGCCGAACGCGTTCTTGATCTCGGGATTCTCCATGATCGAGCCGTCAGCGCATGCCTTGTTGATCTTCACGAGATCCTGATAGACCACGCGGCCGGCGCCGATATTGAGGTGGCCTACCTCGGAGTTGCCCATCTGGCCGTCGGGGAGACCTACATTTTCGCCGCTTGCCTGCAGCTGCGAGTGGGGATACTTGGCCATAAGGCTGTCCCAGGCCGGTGTGGGTGTGGAGTAGATCACATCGCCCTTCGAGTGGTTGCCGATGCCCCACCCGTCGAGAATCATGAGTAATGCTTTCTGTGACATATCTGGTTGTGTTATGAGTTTGTTTCCGTATCGGTTATTTCAACATGCAAAATTACACAAATCGCCCGAAAAAAGCCAAACTATTGCCACGAAGTGACAGCAAAAGCTGAAAATTCTCTTTTTAACCGGTCATACATATTGTTGCGGATCGAATATGTCCCAGTTAGTCGTATCAGATGTGCCGAGCTTCACGTCGAGCGGAGCGGCCGAATATACCCAGTTGCCGAAGTCGTCGGGTATGATGATGCCGCCGTGGAGCTTTTTGCTCCTGTTTTCGGGAAGCTGCATATACTCCCACAGGGCGTTATGCTTGTAGGGGGCCTCCGGGTCGCTGTTTTCCGTCTTCGTGTCGAAAAGAAATATGTCACTACTTTTCATTCGGATTATAAAGTCGACATAGAACAGGGCTTTTTCGCCGAATGAGTTGGTGTAGCCAATGGCATAATGGGCTTTGCCCTGGTCGCCGTTCTTGTACCACCACTCAATCGCGTTGTTTTGAGATTCAAGGAAGCTCGCAAAAGCGTGTTCTACATTTGACGCTCCTTTGTATTCCATGAACGGCAGCAGTGCATGATAGTCAATCTGCGGCTGTTCGTCGAACGTATCGACCGGATAAGCACGCTCTGCCGGCACCTCCCAATCGTAATGCTTGAAGGCGCGGCGTTTGGCGGCAGCCTGACGCAAACGTAATTTCGCCGTATATTGCATAATGGCATTAGACAGCACACGCTCAAACTTCGGGCGGTTATGATGCACATTATCATTGGAGAGGATAATCTTCATTGCATCATACTCGAACACTTCAAAGAGTTCTTCCATAATTTCTTTGAGGGCACCCCCCAGCGTCTTGACGCTGCGCTGTTCATAGTCGTTGCCGAGCAGCCTCTTGCAGAAAGCGAGGTACATTGCCGTAAGGTCGGATACATTATTGATATAAGTAGCTTTGCTCTCGACAATCTTTGTGCCGACCTCGCCGGTCATATCAAGGTCTTTAACGATATCGGTGCTTACATTCTTGACATTGAAATTGATGCCTCGCTGATTGACAGCTGCCTGTCGGTTGCTGTAAGTCTCGTTCGTTACTTCCTCCGCTCCTTCACACATTTCTCCTTCTCCAAAAAGCATCTCTTCGGTAAAGAGCGATAATTGTCCTGATTTAAGTCCCCATTCAGCCTTAAAAGTATTCTTCAATACATCCTTGAAGTCTGTTCCGAGCCGATTACGATCCAAGGACAGACGTTCACTATATTCGGCATCAAGAACAATATTTTTAATTTCCTCACGACGCTTAGTCCCTACAGTTTTTGCCAGATAATCCATATCGTCCTTCACGATTTCGATTATATCTTTTGAAAGGTTCGTGTAGACGTAACCTTGATTTAGTCGTTGGTCGGTGTAATACTTCTGTTCCGGCATTCGGAGTATTCGCCCGACGGTCTGCGCCGAGAATTGGAAACTCTCAATCTTGCGGAAGATGATGAGCACGGCGGCGCGAGGGCAATCCCAACCGAGGGCAATGGCTTGCTTGAAAAGCAAAACCTCGGTGAGGTCGTTGGGACGGTCTATCACATCGAGGTTGTCGGTCTTCTCTCCCGAAAGCCAAATGGCGAGCTTGCTATTGGTGGTGTTGATGCCGTAAGCATCAAGAGTAGTGATGACCTCGTCCTTGACCTTGGTATCGTCAACGGTAAGGTTCTCGCTATTGTCATTAGGAAGCTGAATCAGCAAAAGCGGATTTATCTCCACGCCGAGCTTTTTATAAGCGTCGGCGAGTTCCTTGCGCTTTTCCAGAGCAAGCCAAATGAGGTGTTGGTTGAGAGAGCCGTGAGGGTCTTTGAAGTCGAGAGCCGGATTAAGGATGATGTTCTCCTTTATCATTTCTTCCTCAATGACTTTCTCGCGGGGTACGTTAACTTGCTGCTCGCCGTTGGTCTGCGGCGTAGCGGACACTCGGATTTCAACCTTGGGCTGAATAGTGGCGAGCACCTTTTCCGACTTTTTTGCGTTCTTGCCGCCAAACATATGTTCCTCGTCAATCACAAGCACGATAGGAATACCGTTATCGTCTTGTGTGCGGCGGGTAATATCATAAAGCGAAGCCGAGTTTTCGGTTTCGCGGACCAACAGGTTTTTGTCCTTGTTGATGCTCTCCCAGTTCACAAAGAGAATTTCGCCCGGCTTGATGTAGCCGTCGGCGGAGTGGTCGAGTTCATCGTAGATGACGGGGCGCAGAGCGCAATTCTCGGTAAAGTAGTTCTTCATCTTAAAGTAGCTCTGCTCGTGCAGTTTATTTGGAGCAATCCAAATATAAGCTACTTCGGTGCATGGAGCATCAGGACGCTCGGCGAGTTCCTGGTTGAGCCGCATAAGCATCTCCGATGCCATAACGGTTTTTCCGGAACCGGTGGGCGACTTGAAAACGAGCGTATGGCGGCTGCCACGCAGACCGAGCAAGTCGATGGTCTTGTTTACGAGTTCATCAACGGCTTTCTGCTGATAGCGTATTTGTTTCATTCGTCGCCTCCTTTCTCATAGTCCAGACCAAATAAGCCTTCGTTGGATTCTTCGGCTTCATCATTCTCTACAATTTCTTCGACAAGTTCATCGACGAGGAATTTGGGTTTGCGTTTGGGCAGCACTTTTTGGTAAGCGTCGTAGATGGCTTGCGGCAGTGCGCACAGCTCTACGCGGTCTTCCACCTCGGCAAATTCATCGTCGTAGGCATAGCTGCCATGAGAGAAAACATAGACCTTGATTTTCTCCCCGTCCGGCATTGTATTGATAATGTCGGCAATGAACGGTATCGCCCTTTCCTCGTAAATTACAAGCATACGCTGTTCGGCATTTTCGAAGTAGCGGGCATATTTCGGATTCATCTTGCGGCCTCCAAACGGTGCCTCCGTATAGAGGTCATTCTTGATGCAGAGAAGCCCGGTTGAAGTCTGAACGAGTTCGCGCATATTTTTCACCGAGCGTTCACGAGGCAAAAATTTAGTCCGATAGTAGCGGAGATTATTGTCGGCAAGTCCGGCAACTTCCTCGCCGTTTGGTTTCGTATAACCCTCGATTACACGCTTGTTGCGTTCATAGGTAACATTCTCGCAGATACCGTTCTCATTGTTGGTGCAGAGAATACACTGGCGCCGTCCACCGTCCTCGCTGTTTTGTCGAAGTAAGGCTTGCATTGTTGTACCGGAACCTGCGAAAAAGTCCAGGTATATTCCATTTCGGAAATTTGCAAGGAAAATGATGTGTTGAATTAAATCAGTGCTTTTGGGGAAAGGGAAATCTTGATTTCCGAAGCCCAATTCTTTGAAATCCATCATAGCATTATCAGAATTGAAAGCCTTTCTATCCCAAGACGTGTGCTCTTTTACAGTGCGCTCACCTTCTTTTTTATCAATGTAATCTTTTTCGTAGACAGTATATTTACCTTTGTATTTAGGCATTTCTTTGGCTACAAGATTACCAAGGTTTTCGTTTGCTGTATTCATAGCCCATCTCCATCGACCATCGGTTCCATCTGGCTTAACGGGAAATATCTCGATGAATCCAAGAGCTAATAATTCAGGGTCAGAATTTTGTCTAACGAGTAAAGAATGATCTTGTGGATCCAGATAAAACGGATAGAACATTAACGGTCTGTCAATCTTCCTATCTGCATTACCCGTTTTTCTCAAGTCCGTTTCCCTATATCGGCGTCCGTCTACATCTACTTTATTGTATCTATCCGTGACTTTATCTTCTGCGGGTAAAGCCGATGCAATCCAATTAGATGACTTTGAGTATATAAGTATATATTCGGTGGATTTAGCAAAATTAGAGCTATCTTGTTTACCCGATGTTTTTCTTACATATGTAATTGTCGCCTCATAATTGAAGAAACCAAATATTTCGTCACTCAAAAGGCGTAAATTAGCGAGTTCATTATCATCTATTGAAATAAAAATGACTCCATTATCAGACAACAACCGCTTGGCAATACGCAAACGTTTATCCATGAACGACAGCCACTTGGAGTGGCGGTAGCTATCCTCGCTGTCAACATATGAATCATTGTAGATAAAGTCCTTGTTGCCGGTATTGTAAGGAGGGTCGATGTAGATAACATCAATCTTGCCCGCATGAGTGTATGACAACTCCGTGAGCGCGGCGAGATTGTCGCCCTCGATAATGAGATGATTGGGAGCGTCAGGGTTATCGGAAATTATCGGGTGGACTTTATCATCGTTGCGCTCGACGAGGACAGGGAGGTCTTCGCGAAGGCGTTCCTCGATGTCTTCGGGCTTTTCTTCCCACACAAGCCCGAACTTCTTATAACCACGAATGAGTTCAAGCAACGCTGATTTTTCATCGTTACTCAAACCATCAAGGTTTTGGATTTTCCGAGCCAGATCAGTCTTATTCATGGCGACCGATTAAGGTTAGTTGTCGCCAATACCCCTCTGCGACTGGTGAATAAAAAAGGAGTGGGTATCTGTACCTTCGCTCATTCTACACATCACGGAGGTCGGAATTCCTGAACCCATAGAATGAAATACAGATAACCCACGCCGATATGTGAATACCCCAAACCCACTCTATGCCAATTAAGGCACAGAATGAGCCGGATAGGTATGAACATACCCCGTGAGCGTTTACTGTTCTTCAATCCTGGTGGGTTAAAAGTTTCCGACGCTTTTGATGTGCCAAGAAAGAAGCGTTGATAAACGCCTTTTATTTTAATTACCTCCCGCCTCGCTCCCTCTCTTGGAAGACGCACGGCTTGAGTCTTGGTGCAAATTTAGCAATAAATCTTAAACGAAGAATCGCTGGTTGCGAGTAATTTTGTCATACTCGTCAAGAACTCGGATTTTGCATCCAGCCGTAACTGCAAAAAAATGACGCGAGTGCGAAAATATCACACCCGCGTCAATAATACTCATAATGGGTTCAGAGCTCGTCCTTCTCGAAGACGATTTCTACCACTTCGCCGCTCTTGTTGCCTTTGTAGTCGAACTTCAGGCTGCGGTCAACGGATTTCACCAGGTCGATGAAGGCCTTGTTGGAAGCCTGGTTGATGACGGAAGCCTTAAGATTCTTCTTCGACTCCTCGGCGCCGGCCTTGATGGTGGCCATGTCGGAGAGTTCCTCGTCCACGACATAATTGTAGATCACATAGCCGTCGTCGAAAGAGAGACTCATTTCCTCGATTCCAGGCATCTTCTGGCCCTTGAGCTGCTCGTTGATCTGTTCAACGGCCACTGAAAGAGCCTTGTCCTTGGCACCGCTGCAGGCAGTGGTGAGAGTCATCATGGCTATCACGGCCACGATAAGCAGATTAGCTATTTTTTTCATATCAGTTGAATTGATTTGTATGCGCAAAAGTACTGATTATTGACAGTTCACACAAATTTTGTTATTAACCGTCATTCCATCTCAAACACAAGCTGGCCGCCCTGCATGATCTCGTCGTGAGTGATATAGCTGCGGTCGAGCTGACGGCCGTTGAGCGACACTTTCACAGGTTTCATGCCGTCGCCCTCGCGCACTACCGTGAACGTTCCGCCCGGCACCTTCACACTGGCGCGGCGGAAATGGGGACGTCCGAACCAGTAGCGCGCTCCGGCAGGCTCCGTCTGATAGAAACCGAGCTCCGACATGACGAGCCATGCCGACATCTGTCCGCAGTCTTCGTTGCCCGACAGTCCGGTGCGCGTGTCGTCATAAAGCGTAGTCAGCACCCGATTGGAGAGCTCTGCCGCTTTGTCGGGGCGTCCGAGCATGGAGTAAAGGTAGATGATATGATGGCTCGGTTCGTTGCCGTGGACATACTGGCCGATCAGACCGGAGATATCGGGCGACACGTTGCCCCGGAGACTCGAATCGGCCGTAAAGAGAGAGTCGAGCCGCTCGAGCGTGATCTCGCGCGAACCGAATTTTTCGACCAATCCCTCTATGTCGTGAGGCACAAGCCAGGTGTACTGCCATGCATTGCCCTCGGTATAGTCGTTGTTGCGGTGATCCACAAAATTCGGGTCAAAAGGCTCGCGCCAGTTGCCCGCCCTGTCGCGGCCGCGGACAAATCCGGTGGCCGGATCGAAATAATTGCGCCACGAGTGGCTGCGGGTGGTAAATTCCCGCGCCGTGGCCGTGTCGCCCAACGACTTCGCGGCATTGGCTATGGCGGCGTCGGCAATGGCATACTCCATGTCATACGACAGAGCCTCGTTGATAGCCTCAACCGGCGTATAACCGAGGCGGCGGCGTTCGCCGAGACCGCGGGTAGTGTCGTTGGCGGTAGCCAGCATGGCCTTCATGGCACGCTGCGGATCCACTCCCGGAGTTTTCTTCACCACCGCGTCGGCCACAGGTATGATGCCTGGATTGCCGACCATGCAGTAGTTATCCCATCCCCAGAGGTGCCATACCGGCAGGTGACCCTCCTTCTCGTAGAGGTCGATCATGCCGTTGACTATCTCACCGCTCCGCTCGGGGTCGATGATCGAAAGCAGCGGCATGTGGGTGCGGTAAGTGTCCCAGAGCGAGAGGATGGTATAGGCCGGTTTTTCGCCGGGATCGTTGAATGTGGCCGGCAGAGTCATCACGTGGTACATGGCCGTATAGAGCTTGCGCAGCTCCACCGTGTCGTCGCTCTCCACCCTGACACGCGCGAGCTCGCTGTTCCAGATGCTGTCGGCCTCGGCTGCAACGCGATCGAAATCCTTGCCGTCGGTCTCGGCGTGCAGGCTGGCTATGGCAGCATCGACCGAGTTGGGCGATATGCCCACTCTGACAGTCACCTGACCGCCGTCCTTCATGGGGGCGAACGATACGCGGCCAAAACGGTTTTCATAGCCGTGGAGCGTGAATTCCTCTATCGGTTCTGAAAATTCAGCGGCGAAATAGACCGTCTGGCCGTCGGACCATCCGTCGGAAAAGCGGTGGCCGGTGATCATGCGGTCGCTGACCGGCGACATCTCCGTATCTGTCGCCTTGTCCCAGCAGCCTCCGTTCTGCAGGTCGATAACGATGGCCGCGGAATCGGTGGGAGGGAATGTATAGCGGTGGAAACCGGTGCGGTTGGTGGCGGTCATCTCGGCGAGAATGCCGTAGCGGGTCAGCGGCACGGCATAATATCCGGCCTTCGCCACCTCGCGGGAGCGGTCGGCATAGCTCCACATGCCACTCTCGGGGTCGTCATGGTTGCCACGGGCGTAGGTCACCTCGCCGATGACAGGCATCATGGTGATGTCGAACAGATCGCCTACGCCTGTGCCCGACAGATGAGTATGGGAGAATCCGATGACGGTGCTGTCCGACTCATGATATCCCGAAGTCCAGTCCCATGCCTGGGTGATGCTCGTCGGGCCGAGCTGCACCATACCGTAGGGAACGTTGGCCCCTACAAACACATGTCCGTGGGCGCCGCTGCCTATCGTAGGATCGACATACTGTGTGAGATTCGTCTGCTCTTCATGCCTGCCGCATGCGCAGGCCGCCACAGCCATAGCTGCGGCGGTCAGTGTAATGCTTGAAAGTTTCATTTCTTTGGGTTTGCTCCGAGTTTGAAGTTGAGTTTTCCGCCCTTGAGAAGCTCGTCGTGGCTGATGCGGTATTTCTTGAGAGGCTTGCCGCCGAGGCTCATCGACTGGATATAGATATCGGAGGGAGCGGTGCGCTCGGCCTCGATCGTGAGCCTGCGGCCCTCGGGGAGATCAATCTCCACCTCGTCGAAGACGGGCGACGTCAGCGTGTAGAACGGCTCGCCCGGGCAGTCGGGATAAAGGCCCATCATCGAGAAGATGGCCCAGCCCGACATGGTGCCGGTATCGTCATTGCCCGGTATGCCGTCGGGTTTAGTAGTGAAATATTTGCCGAGCAGACGGCTGACCTCCTTCTGGGTGCGCCACTCCTCCCCGCCGAAACGGCTGAAGAGATACGGATAGGCTATGTCGGGCTCGTTGGCCGGGTCATAGAGGGCGCTGTCCATCACCATCTGGAGCTTGTCGACAAACTTGCGCTTGCCTCCCATCAGCCTGGCGAGCCCCTCCACGTCGTGAGGCACGAAGAAGGTGTAATTCCAGGCGCTGCCCTCGTGGAATCCGGGAACAACCTCGAAATTCTCGCCCTGACGGGGATTGAACGGAGTGAGGAAAGTGCCGTCGGCAAGTTTCGGACGCAGAGTGCCGCTCTCCTTCGAGTAATAGTTCTTGTAGCCAAGCGAGCGCTGGCGCAGCTGTCGGGCAAGCTCGGTGTCGCCCCGCTGCTCCGCGAGCCATGCCAGAGCGGCATCGGCCACATAGTATTCCAGGGCGTGCGACACGGAGTTGTCGCCCGACATATCGCCCGAATATGCTCCGAGCGGCACATAAGCCTTCTCAAGATACATGTCGATGTCGGGACGCATCGGATTGTCCTTGCCCGGTGTCGTGGCCGAGCGTTTCATGGCCTCATAGGCGGCGTCCATGTCAAACTGGGTCAGTCCCTTGCGCCATGTGTCGACGATGACCGGCAGCGACGGATCGCCCTCCATCGTGAAGGTCTCGCGGCCGTAAAGTTCCCATTTCGGCAGCCATCCCCACTCCTTCGACATGTCGACCATAGAGCGCACCATATCGAGCTGACGCTCCGGATAGACGAGCGTCATCAGCTGGTGAAGGTTGCGGTAGGTGTCCCAGAGCGAGAACACGGTGTAGCGGTCATAGTCAGCATGGCCGTTTTCGGCGCTCTCCATCTTGGGATACTGGCCGTTGACGTCGTTGAGCACGTTGGGATGGATCAGGGCGTGATAAAGTCCGGTGTAGAACACCCGCTTCTGCTCATCGGTGCCGCCTTTCACGCGGATACGTCCCAGATCGTCGTTCCAGGTCTTTTTGGCATTGGCGGCTATACGGTCGAACGTCAGACCGGCCTGCTCCTTGTCGAGATTCTCGCGGGCATTGGCTATCGACACGAACGATACGCCCATCCTGACCTCCACCTGCTCGCCAGGCTTGAGGTCATCGTAGGTATACCAGTAGCCGATGTCGTCGCCCGACAGCTCGCGGCCATACTTCGTATAGAGCTTGTACCGGCCGTTGTCGGGATCCCATGCGGCCTCAGGCCCTTCCATCTTGCGCTGCATCTTCCAGTAGCCTTGTGATGAGGGAATCTTGCTGACGCGCATCACGAAATAGATCGGGAACACTGCCTGGGCATTGTAGCAGAACGTGCCCATCAGTTTCGAGCCCTCGATCTCCGTCGGGCTCACCCGGCGCACCGTGGCGCCGCTCTCGTTGGTCAGTCCCTCGCCGAGATTGATCAGTATGTTGCCGCGTCCGCCGGGAAATGTATACCGCTCGGCCGAACTGCGCTTGGTGGCAGTCACCTCGGTCAGTATGTCATATTTCGTCAGGCGGTTGCCGTAAAAGCCCGGTGTGGCGGTCTCCTCGGTGTAGGTCGATCCGTATTTGTGGTAGTCGGGCTCCAGATCGCCAGTGGTGGCCATCGTCAGGAGCGAGCCCAGTTCGGGGCAGCCCACTCCGCTGAGCGTCACATGGGCATAGCCGGTGAAAAACTTGTTGTTGAATTCATAAGGGGTCGACCACCAGCGGGCGTCCTTGTCATACACGTTCTCCGAAGAGCCCATCACGTTGAAAGGCACCACCGACATCATGCCGTTGGGCACTATGGCCCCGGGGTTTGTGGTGCCGAAATTGGTCGTGCCGACGAAAGGATTCACGTAGCTCGTGTAATCCTCGGCCCAGGCCACTCCGGCCATGCACGACGCCGCCGACAGAATGGCGGCCATGGCTGTTGCGCGCAGTTTCAGCATATCTCTTTTAGGTTATGGATTTTGTTTTTAAGGTTAAGTTCCCCAAAGTTACAAAATTCCGCGCCACCCTGCAACCCCCGCCTCAAAAACCGCCCCCAAACTCCGATAAAAACGCATCCATTTCGCAGAATCGGGCCAAACATGCTCCACTATGCCGTAATCATCTTAAGATCAAAAAACATCACTCTGCTTCTCAAAATATCATCGGCTGATATACCAAAAGCATCTTTCTCGGTTTGCTCTGTCTTATATAATGGCTTAAAACCATTTTTAATGTAATAGTGAATTATAGAATCCGTATTGTAAGCATCAACAAGCATATATCGACATGCAGCTTTATTATTTTCATCTACAAACCAATATTTAAGGGCATCCATCAGTTGAGTGCCGATATTCAGTCCGTGTCCTTGATACAATTTGTTGACACCTAATCTCCCTATCAAAACCGCCGGATAACTGCGATGGCGTTTCTGCTGAGGGATCTTGCGCTGGAGCGAGTTGCGTGAAGGATTATCAAGCGTATATGTCTTTATCCCATCATAGGAAAGTGTTGCTATAGCCACTATCTCCCGCTGCTTATCCCTATTTATCCAACAATAGGTCTTGCCAAGCAATTCTTCCTCATATAAAAATACATCCTGACTGAAAAAATCATCCAAATCATCATCCCCACACGCAAAGAGGTCACAGTAATCTGCGACCTCTTTGGTGTAAGGCACCATAAAGGTGTTTTCTACAAAATTGAACTTTGCCATCATCAATCTTTCCGTGGAGGAAATATGATATTTTTGGCACTCTCCAACATTGTAGACAGCACCTTACGCTGTGATTCCGAAAGTCTTGGCGTAGGCAACTTGCCATTACGCTCCGCTTCTTCAGTGAAGATACGGGCATCTTCACCCCAAAGCTCGGGTGATGTTTTAATTGTCATTGCCATGTCATTTATTCTTTTTTGTTCAACTACAAAGGTATAACACTAGTGTCTCTTAAAATCTGTTAATAGGGAATTGCTAATCTCTGTATTCATGTCGGTTATGCGATTTTTGTGGC
>CANRCT010000003.1 GCA_947629175.1 uncultured Muribaculaceae bacterium
ATGGCTCCTTAGCTCAACTGAATAGAGCATCTGACTACGGATCAGAAGGTTACAGGTTTGAATCCTGTAGGAGTCACCAACGGGAAAAGCTGACGTTCAGCAGAGCGTTGGCTTTTTTAATTGCACTTACCCAATCTCGGCTCATCACGATATTGTGTCGGGCCGGTCATACAGAGGCACCGGACCGGAATCCACGTGGTCATGAGCCAGTGGAGCAGCCTGCGCCTTCCGCAACCGATGACGAGTCGGCACGTGCAGCGTTTCGGTCAGAAGTAGCAGAGGTATTCTTCAGCCCCGCCAATTGTCGTTCCAATGCATCAAGTTTGTCGAGGATTTTCTGATTGTCATCCTCCGCGAGTTTGTCGGTGACTGTTGATGTGATGAAAGATATGCCGAAAATACCTCCGAATATCACAATCGCGGTAAACACAAGCCGGGATACAAACGCACGGGTGACATCCTCGTTGCTCGCCAGAGTATCGGGAATCTCATACCACCCCTCAAGGGTGACAAGACGAAGTACAGTATAGATCGAGAGAAGAGGATTTCCGAAATGATCAGGGTCTTCATGGGCATAGAAAATTGTCATCACCACTGCCAGCATGAATACCAGCGCCCCCATCATCATTATGATGCCCATTGACGCGCGGAAAGCCACAGTGATCTTTCCGAAAAGACGCTGGAATTCGTCCATACGGGAGAAAGCCGATACCATCTTCATCAGGCGCACGATACGCAGCACATATAATCCCGAAGCCGATTCATACATGCCCTCGCACGCAGCCACTATCACAAGCACTACGAGAGAAAAATCAAACAGATTGCCCAGTTTGCGGAAGTATGCTTTCCGGTAAAGCCCTATCTTAACTGCCGCCTCATATATGAAGTAGATATTGAATATGCCGTCGAGTAACCATAGAATTTCAACCGCTTTTTCCGGAAGCGATGGGAAAAGCATCAGAAATACGACCAGACTGTTGGATAGAATCGCAACCGTTGCGACACGTTCCGACACACTACTCCTAAGCCAGTCAATACGACTTCCACTGTCAGCCGCTGTCATCCCCGCGGCATCCGTTTCATTCATTTCCATCGTCAGAAAGATCAGAAAATCCATCTATTGCGCTTTGCAGACGCTCTATCAGAAGCTCAATCTCCACACTATCCGGCACCGCCGCCGATTCATCAACCGACAGCCCCGGTGAATCAGCCTCAGCGGCCATCGCGGAAGCTTCGCCTATCATTCCCTCAATAAAACTTTGGGCGAACGGAGCGAAGAAACTGCCGACGACCCTCGTCACAGTTTTGGCCCCCTCGCGCAACATGCGCACCTGCAGCTGTCGGCGCGCACGGCTGAATTCCTGTGCCTGCCGCGGCGTGAAGCTGCAATGGCATGCATCATCATCAAGAAGCTGCATCTCATCGAACACCTCGGCCCAATCTTCAAAATCATAGGTCGAACCGTTGCGTTCCACTTCATCCGACAGCCGGAGAATATCATCCAGCACCTGCTCCTCCGTATTCTTACAAGCACTCGCTGTCATCAAAGCCGCAACACAGGCAAGAAGAGTGAGGATTCTCGTTCGCATCATAATTCTACAAGTGTTTCAAATTCATGTATCGACTGACCGTCATCGACCACGCCCACACGGAAACCGTCGCCGGTCGTCTCACAATACACATAAGTATGACCGTTATACTCCCGTAAGGCTCTCTCACGATCTTTGAAATCGATCTGCTCAAGAACGGATGCCGGAAGTTCCACTCCTATAGCGGCATGAGCCAGCTTGACCGAGATCATGATGACCGTCCGATATCCCAGCTCATGAAAAAGAGCGGCCATCAGCGACGACTTGCAGTCGCAATCGCCTTCCTTGTCAAACAGCACCTCGTCGGGATAGCGCATATACTCCTTGGCATAGCCGATACCTGCGGAATTCTCATCAATACAATAAGCGATATTAGGAGCCTGCACGAAATCAAGAGCGAACTGCACCTTCTCTATTTCAGGCAATCCGGCCTCGGTGATCGCACTCTCTATATAACGGGCCACCTGGCGCACCTTCTCCGACCGCTCCGGATCGGCGCTTACGTACTGGATTATCTTGCGTATATTGTCCTCATAGGTCGACGAATCGCTTCCATAAGTCAGGAAAGGATTGGAATGTCGGAGCGATGCAATGGCCATCTCGTCAAACTCCAGCACCAGCTGTCCGTCGAGCCTGTTTCCACGCTGTGAGTCGAGTGTCCAGGCATACGTGCGGGTCATGGAGCTGTCAGTCGGATTGACATCATCAAGATCGGCATCATCAAGCCTGAGCTCCACTATGTCATCAAATTCCGACTCCGAAAGGCCGTCAGGCATGCTCCCGAGCGTCACACCGTCGACTGTCACCTCACACAAGAGATATTCCCTGCCGCCAAATTCAAAGGCCAGATCTCTCACAGCGGCTCCCCCGATCTCCAGATCTTTCCACTCATCCTGGAGTTCCACGCCCACAGCAGCGTGCTGTCGGCCGCGTGAGTAGAGGTATATCAGGTCATATCCCATGATGCTGAATATCATGGCTGCCAGAAGAGCCTTGCTGTTGCAGTCGCCACACTTGTCAAACAGAGTCTCGTCGGGCCAGCGGATATAGTCGGCAAAACGGTCGATGGCCGCGCTCTCTTCGTTGACTACAAACGCGATATTGGGTTCCTGCACAAAATCGAGAGCAAACTGCAACCGTGCCAGCTGACTGTCGAGCATCGCCTTATCGGCACATCGCTCCATATACCGGCAAAGGTAGCGCAGACGTGCGGTGAGTGCGGGATGTTCCCGCAACGTCCTGAACATATCCTTTATGTAAGCGGAATAGCCTTTGGCGCACCGCTGCGGATAAAATGGATTAACCCTCCGCAATGACTCAATATAATCGGCTGTGAAATAAAGCGAAAGATTGCCTCTGAGGGGAACCGTCTCACGGAAAGCCGGATCAAGAGTCCAGGAATACGTCTTTTCTATATTGCCGGTTGGATTCCGTGGCTCATCATCCGTCATATCGTCGCTTTCGCTTTCATCTCTGTCATCAGATGTCAGCACCCTCCATGGCTCGTTAGTCCCTTTAAGAGTCATGTTGACAGCTGTGCCGAAAGCTATCACCCATGCTACAGGCAGGAAATCAAAACGGTAAAATCTCAGTGTGAACACCACCGTGAGCAGTGCCGACACAAGCATCACGATATCCATTCCGTGCTGTCCGAGCCTTTTGTCGAAGAGATCTATCCGTGCCTGTGCATATTCCGAATTTTCGATCCGGTCAATCTTTATCTGCCTGACAATAGCCCACAAAGGATAATAAAGCGCAGCGGCGAGCACAGCGTCGTCGAAGTGATAGCCTATGAAATGCAATCCGAGCAGATGCCGGCAGATCATATAGAGCAGAATGTAGCCTACGGTATAGACCACCGCCGTTGGCCATGCGGTGTCTTTCCATCCGTATGGCCTGTCGGCACGCTGCTCCATGTATCCGCGCCGACGCCCGTATTGCCTGAAGAGCATCCCGAAACCGCATGCACGCGCCTCCGGCGAGACATCGCCCTTGTCGGCTGAAGCGAAACCCTTGCGCCTTACCGACGCCACGGGCTGCGGCCTGCCGCTCTGGGCCGGAACTCCCGCATAAGCATTGAGACAGCTGACGAGCCAGAGCGTTTTCCAGCTTCGTTCTCCTTTGGTCTGCGGCACCAGAGGAGCCGACGGCCTCGCCGTATAGCCTATCCGTTCCGGTCGGCGACCCTTGATACGCTTGTAGATCGAGCCTTCGGGAGTGATGTATCCGCACTTACGATATCGGGGGGAATCATCGTCGTCGGACGAAACAAGCAGCTCCACCACTGCCCCATTGATCATCGGGTCTGTAAAAGCCACGCTGCCGAGTGGCGGCCGCCGGCCGCTTCCCGCCTGCTTCACTTCCGAAGCCTCGCCCTCGGCATTATAGACCAGAAAACCGATACGACGCATTTGCCCGTTGGTCAGATTCCTGACATCTATCCATGTCTTGCTCTTTCCGGATCTGGCAATCATCCCGGAAATGGCCGCCACCATGCAACCGATGAGTATGCAGAGCAAAATAGCTGTAGTCGTCATAGGATAGTAAGAATCAGTCGTTGGTGTTTAATATATTGCGGTATGCCAAACGCAGACGCTGCGCCTCACCGTAATCCTCAGGCGAGAAGAGTCTGAACCATCCCGACACTGCCTCATCGTCAGGAAACAGTGCTGCAATTACCACACTCGACAGAGGGAAACGCTGCGTATCCCTGTGGATATCAGTGTCTGAAACCACACGCCGACGGCGTATCTCCTCATCGAAATCCTCGCGTGGGAAGATACGGTTCAGCGAAAAAGCGTCGTAACTGCGCCAACGGGTAATGAACAGATAGCGTCGGAGCAGACTGTCATAAGCGTCGGTCTGAAACGCACTGTTGCTGTGAGGCAACAGGCTGTCGAAAATATCGGTCATCATGCGGCCGGCCTTGACATCGCTGAATTCCGCGTCGGCCGACGATGTGATCTCTCCGTTGGCAGCCGCATAGTCAACTGCTCTGCGCAGAAAATCGGCTGAACGTGTCTCCCTGAAATACCTTCGGATATTGTCGCCTACTGTAGGGCATTCACGAGGCAGCATCTCCTTCCCGACCGCATCGAGCAATGCCGAACTGAAGCGGGAGAAAACGCTGCTCCATCGATCGTTTTCCATAGCTTCAAGCTCTTCAGCCGAAAGGAATCTGTCGGCCGGCCGCTCTCCTTCGCCCTGCCTCTTCATCAGTCTTTCATCCACATCGCCAATATCATCAAACAGAGTCATAAACTGATCGCTGAAACCGTTGATGAGCGTGAAATAATTATTTTCTGCAAGATTTCTTACCGCCACCGGATTTCCTGCAACCCTGATACGCGAAAATTCCACCCATTCGGGTGGGATCAGTCCCTGGGGAATAGCACCGATCAAATCCAGAGCGAATGTAGTGGAGGGCAACTCACGTCTGTACTCTCCGGGATCGGGATCTATGCATGCCGACCGCTGACGGATACGTTTTATTCGGTCAAGATAGCGGCCGCACAGTCCACTCACCGAATCGTAAAAATGTTGTGTTTCATTTTCGATCCTGCTCGCCACGCGGGCATATGCGTCATGGACAAAATATGCTTTCAGACGCGAAAGCAGACTTTTTGCGCGCCGGCGGCGCAGCCATATCCTGAAAATTTCCGCCAACGACGGTACAAAGAACATGGCCGCATACCAATATGCCGCAAATCGCCTGACACGCCCAAGATCCATTATCCCATTAGAAGACAGCCATGACAGAACCGGCACTATTCCAAGAGCGAAAATAATGCCGCCGACTATACAGCGTGCTGCAATAGCCATACCTGTCGACTGACGGCCAAGATGCATTGCCAGATCCTTGAGTGTCTCCTCCTTCAATATCGCGCAGGCCCCGCCGCTGTCGACGCTTGAATTATCTGTATCGGCCACATAGGCGGAATGATAGTCGTCAAAACTCTGACGCGCTTTCGATGGTATGAAATTGTCGGCAATATAGTCCCAGAACTGCACCTCAAGCTGACGCCGAACAGCTCCACGCTGCACGGAGATATTCTGCTGCAATGCCGCCAGTTCCTCTTCAATGTGGACGAGCGCACCGCTGTCGGGCGTCACTTCACGGATCAACCTTCGCAGACTGGCCCGGAGGGTTTTGCAAGTATTGGCCGTCGCACGTCGGCGAGCCGCCGCCATACCCTGCAATGCTACCCGTGTCGAATCATCGATCCGCGAATAGACTTCCCTCATGAAGTTGACCGGCAGATAACGCAGATATTTATGATAATACCGCTTTTTAAGCGTCGGAGAGGCCATATCCTTCAACGGATCAGGATCGGGATCCGGAAGCTTTATAGACTCGATGTCGATAGGTTCGAGATCATTGATACTCTTGAGCATCCCCCTGATATCAAGGAATTCCCCGGCCGACAGTTTCTGAGCCTGATCAATTTTCTTCTCACCTTTACGGACACTCCTGAAAGTTTCCAGAATATCTGATGCGATCTTGCGCCGGTCGCGCTCATCCTCAAGCGCCATATCGAAAAAGACCGATGTGGCGCCCATCGACATATAGAAATTATCGGCCGAGGCAGTGCCGCTGATGAGAGGGTGCACTGCGTTGCAGGCATAATACATATGCACGATGCACTGAAACAGATATTCGGCCGTCTTTTGGCTGTCAAGCAGCGGATAGCTGCACTGAGTACGGTTCTGCACATCCTGATAGAGTATCATCCTGTCGTAGCCGCGGGTCACCGGATTATCTCTGGATGTCTCGATTTCATGCAGCAGACGCTTGTAAGCTTTCCTGCTCCCGACATCATGGGAATTGACGTCGCACGGAATGAAAAGCATGCCGGTTATTTCCATTCCCTGATGTACATGGTGAGGCAAAATGCGTCCCTTCTCTTTCTGCAGCAAAAGGGCGAGAGAAGCGAAGAGCGCCCGGCTTGACTGCTCGGTGATATCACCGATAACTACGACATTGACCGTGCGGAACGGTTCGGCATCCGACTGCCTTAGCATCCTGATAAAACGACCGCCCTCTCTGACTATTCTTTCTTGAAACGCATAAACCGCTTTGGCGCCGTCCACTGGGTCATCACTCTCCGGCAGAGTGAAAGACATCTGGGAATACAGCCAGTAATTGCCGCTGATATTGCTTCGACGCTCAGCCCGGCGCTCCTCAGCCATCTCTTCAGGATTAGTTTCGACAGAGTCACTGACCACTGCCCGATGACCGTCACCCGCTGACATGACTCCGTCATAATCACGCCGAACAGCGATATTATCGTTTTCAGCAGGCGCCGCATCGGCATGCACTTCCACATGGCTCATCCCGCGGATAAGCCCTGCGAAAATATCACGCCTTTGTGAAGGCTGTGTCAGATCGATAATCCAGAGCGGCAGCATAAAAACCAGACAGAACTGTTCAGCGTATGAAATCGTGGACTGTAGGATACTTCTCTTTCAGCAGACCGAACAGCGTCAGATACAGACGCGACGCCTCCGGACTCTGGGCTGAACGTGATGAAGCCATCAGCTCCTCAAGCAGTTTATGATGACGGGCTGGATAGCTGTCTTTCAGGATCTCTTCGCCATTGCGGCCATTATGGCCGTCGGCCGAGGGAGCCACGCTTGTCAGAAGCGCCGACAGCAGATTGTCGAACGTCTCGCCGAAACGGTAATTGTGGTAGCATCTGCTGAAACGCTCGAACTGCGCGGCGAGATCGCATCCTTCGATCTCAAGATATAGTTTACGCGATTTGTTGCGCAGACGCAGTGCCGGATGACCGTCGATCACACTGAATGCCTCCGGCAGAGCTACGCTTATATACTGATTGTTGCTGGCATTGGTCAGCAGCATCATAGTCGTGAAATTCTCGGGCTCGAATTCGTCGGCATGGAACAACGCCTTTGTTTCATCGTCAAACTTATTGAGCAGCATCATCTTGGCCAGCGTATGGTGCTGCGGAAGCACCTCTTCGGGCAGGTCGGATGCACTGAGCTTGTCGAGATGCTGCGCGAACGAATGGTGAAAATGGTATTTCTCTCTGAACGAAGCTTTCTCGTAAACCGTACGCAGCGAGTCGTATATACGATAATCCTCCAGTGCGAGGCCATATTTCGATTTCAGCACCAGAGCTGTATTCTCGTCGCCTCCCTCCACAAACCGGTGGCGGGGATTTCCTGTCTGGAAGCCGAGCATGTCATGGGCGAGAGTACGGTTGGGAGCTACAAACACAAGATGTTCCTCCTTGTTGGTCGTGCCGATACGGTTGCTGTTGTAACTGAAGAACAGAGCCGGATTCAAGCTGCGTCTCACCTCGTCTTTCTCCATGTTGGTCAGATCCGCAAAGAAATCCGAGACCTTCTGTTCGTACCAGCGGCCCTGTGCCTCCTTGTCATTGCGCAGCCTGCGGTCGAAAACATCGCTTGCTATGGCAAGGAAATCCTCAATCAGCTTCTCCGACATACGGTCGGCGAGCACAGGATTTGTAAAGAAACGGGTGCGGATTGTCGGCTCCGGCTTCTTTTTGCTCCTCTTATCCACTTCGCCGTCGAAGCTATAGACATACTGCCCGGCAGCAAGAGCTTTGTTGACGCCGGGATCCTGGGAATTGTAGACCTCGTCGTCGATCAGCTTCGCGAGCGACTGACGTATGGCGCTCTCCTGCTTGTCGCGGCTTGAGGGCACTACCAGGTTGTAAAGCCGTCCGAAGAAATTGTCGGGGATCCATCCGTTGGCGTCACAGATATTTTTTAGTTGCGGCAGATATACGGTCGTCACGTCGAGCGAAGCGTCTCCGAACTGATTGGGAAGCTTAATCGAGTATAGCTCCGAGGCTTCCCGTGACATCTCGGCCGCTTTGCCGCGCACCTTCTGAAGAGCCGCCTTGATCACCGCCATCTCACTGTTGCGCTCGTCAAGACACAGCTCCTTCTTGATATCGTCGGCCCAATCCCGCATCGCTATGTCGATGGCAAGAGCCACGTACTCTTCGAGCTTCTCGGTATATCTGCGTATATCGTCGCGGTTGTCATTGATTTTCGTCCGCTCTTTCCAGTCAATTTTTTTTGCGTCCTCGAATTTGTCCCTGACATCGGCCTCCATTTCGCTAAGCTGTGCCTTGTTGTCATTGACATTCTGCCGGTCGCTCTCAAGCTGCTCCACGACGTGGCGGCGCACAGCGTCGAAAGCGTCCTGTGCGTAGATGATGCCATGCTCTCTTATGAGAGTCTCTGCCTTGTCCCAGAGAGCATCCTTCATTACGCTGACAAGATGTTCGCGGTTCTCACCCTTAGCATAGCGGTTGAGATTTGACTTCACGTTCTCTATATAACCCAGGATTGTGTCGAAGTCAAGATCCTGACTTAATTCAGCATTTTCGCTATTCTGCGACTGCATGGCGTTGTCCAGATCCGTCGACTGTGTCAGCCGGGCGCCGAGCGATCCGCTGCCGCTGCCGAGCTGTTCAAAAAGCGAGTCAGCCATCTTGGCAGCCTGTTCCTCCGGGAAAGAATGATTTTCGTTGAGCAACCAGTCGCGAAGCAGGTCGCGACGCAAGCGCGCATGCATATACTTGCGCATCTGTTCTTCAGGTTTCTGAAGCGACACATATCCCATCGGCACAAGGAAATCATGATGGTCGCGCTCCATAATGTCGTTGATATAATTGTCGATGTCCGAGCGGAATGCGGCTCCGGCAGCACTGTTGTGGACATGATAGAGCATTTCGGCCGTGTTGCGGTACATGGTCTGAGTGTCGCCCAGACTTGTGCCCTTGTCGGTCTGCACATCGACGGGGATAAGATAATAGAACGGGCAATAGCGTCGTTCATTATCAATCAGACTGTAGTCTTTCTGAAACGCCAGACGGTGCATCAGAGTGTTGCGTCTGAGATCATAGCTCATCTCTTTCAGGGCTTCCATCTCCTTGAATACTCCGAAAGCATTGAGAGAGTATTTCTCCTCCGTAGCGTTGCAGTCGATATACACCTTAGGCATGTACATGGTCAGCACCAGCTGCGGATCGCCGTTGCCCACGATCTGATTGTGAAGCTGATTAACGTGATAAAGCACATCGTTGACTATGCCGGATCCCGTGCCGCCGAGCGTGCTGCACACCACCCAGTAGAAGATAATGCAGTCCTCGCCGCCCACCGTCTTCACATCGTTGAGCCCCGAAATGGCTGTCTGTAGTTTCTCCTGAAAATTCGTCAGGGCATGGGCAAACGCGATACGCGACTTCATGCGGAACGCTCCCGCGCCGAAAGCGAGCGGCTGATCAGGAATCTTCGCGGCGACCTCGCGGGAGCAGCCTTCGAGAATACGCTTGTTGATCAGCACATCAGGTGCGGATTTCGCCTCATAATATATGGCCTGGGGATTCGCCTGTCCGAGATTGATCAGATCGGACTGCGTGCTGATAAAAGGCACTCTTCCCTTCTCGAACGACTCACGGTTGCGCCGGTTGGCCTCGTCAATGTCGCGCTGGTCAGTGTCAATGAAGAGAAAACGATAGCTGTCGTTCATCTGCTGCATGCGCGATTTGGCGGCTGTCTCGTTCTTGAAACGCTTCTCATAGACCTTCTCCTTGATTTTCGACACGGTCTGGCATCCGGCGCCGCCGAGTCCGATGAAGATATGTTTCTCGTTTGCCATTATGGAGTGATTTTTATGATTTGTCGGTTACTTTGATGGTTTCATCTTAATCCTTATGTAGTGAGTGGCCGCTCCGTCTTTAGGGCCGCATGTCAGATCCACTCTGCCTCCCCGGTCGTTGAACCGTCCGCTGCAGTCGCCTTTGCGCGTCCCCTTGTATGCCTGTCCCTGCGTCCTGCGCCATGAGAAACATGGCTTCGTCCACGGAAGCCAGGGATTGCTCTTGACGCGGCACACCTCTACCTGCCATTCGCAGTCGATCACGCTGCATCCTCCGTTACCACCTTTGCCTACGGCAAGTCGGGTAAGGGATTTCGGATGACGTGTCGATCCCACCTGTTCGTGATCTTCGTCGAAGATCGTCACATCGGCATTGATTTTCGTCCGGCCGTTGCGTTTTACAGCCGACATTACCCATATCAGATAGAGCGCCAGCAACGCCATAATCACGCAACATAGCCAGAACGGCAGGAAGAAGGTCCACACCCAGCGGTCGGCAGGATTCGCCGCAGCGGGAATCGGCTTTACTATACCGAGCTTTATAAGCTCCTCGTCATAGGGCGTCGGCAGGCTTACAGCGATGCAGACACTGTCGTCGAAATGATGAAAACCCCATGAGTCGTGTCTGATCTGACCGAGCTTATCTTCGACATCACGCCTGTCGGTGGTAATCATAGCGTCCTTGTTGACAACCAGCCTGAATCCCGGCTGCGTTATTGTGGCAGTGTCTACGGTCAGCTCCTGATACAGCCTGGAAGGCTCCCAGGAGATCGCCGCCTTGACATTGCCGTCGATATCCATATCCGTGACAAGTCTCACCGGATTGCTCCTGTTCTCGGCATCAATGATTGCCTTGAGTTTGGTCATCATGATCGACCGTTTCAACTGTTCGAACCATTGGGAAATCATCTGGCCGGGATTGCTCAACGAAACGATTTCAAGACGACCGTCACCGGTATCAAATACTCTGTCCTTCAACTGGTCGAGACAGTATCCGGGAGCCTTTGTCCCCGGATTGAGGCATAGGGCCGTCGGCCGGAAATAGCTCCCGTAAGATGCTGATCTGACAGCCTGCGAGAGCTTATCGAGCTGCTCGTCCGACAGACAGCGGGCCGTGGGTGACGAGCCGGGCACATCGTTGCAGAAATCGGTTATGATCACCACTACATTGATTTTATATTCACGATTGGTGTTCATCGACTCTGCTGTGGCTCCCACAGCGGCCTCGATATCGGTATAAGCCTTGAAATTCCTGCTATAGCTCGGATTGGAATATATTCCTGACACATTTTTCTCAAGAGCATCCTTGACCGGTCGTGAGATTATACCGCAATAATCCATCGCACTCGTTATCGCCTCGGCCCCGAACGGTATCACGTCGAAGCGGTCGCCGTCGGGCAACGCCCTGACAAACTCCCGGAGTGACCCCGTCACGGCCGGAGCATATTTATTCATCGAGCCGGAGACATCAATGGCAAAAATATAATGGGCCTTGGATTTCAACAACTCGTCGCGGTACAGTTCGCTCAATTTCGGGAACTGCTCATTTATGTAATCATTCGGATTATTGTCAGAATCAAGCCCATAGGCCGGGAATGCCAGCATTATGGCCATGACACATGATATTACTGCGGTTCTCAACATTTTTAATGTCACTGTGTTTAAGGATTTCCATTCGGGTCAAAATATCCCGACTAAAGGTGTGATTCCGCAAATTTACAGAATATTCCCAATTCTCCAAACTTTTTAACAATACATTTCGCTCACTGCGCTTTTTTGACTGCCGGGGGCAATATGGGAAGAAACGGCGCGTTATCATCAGTAATGGACATCATAAGGCAGACGATACTTGCAATCACCGTGACGGCGGCATCTGCGGCAGCCGGCGCGGCCGACTTCGGTCACGGGCCGCTCAACCGCCCGTATTCCGACGGCCGGGCATGGCATCTGGGCTTTTCGGTCGGAGCGCATGCGCAGGATCTGACGCTGACCCACAGCGGCTACGTGACGGAGGATGGCCGCACATGGTTCATGGAGCAGCCGGCGTATTCTCCGGGATTTTGCGTTGGCGGTCTGGTGGATTTCCGCCTCAACGACTATTTCAATATACGCATCGCCCCGGGCCTGTGGCTCGGAAACCGCGAGATAAAGATGCTCGACACTACTCTCGGCGGAGAGGAGCGGCAGAACATGAAGTCGACATTCGTCGTAGTGCCGGTCGACGTAAAGTTCTCATCGGTGCGCTATCTCAACTCGCGCCCTTATCTGACAGCTGGCGTCATGCCGGCAATGGACGTCACGAAGAAGCGCAGCGACCTGATAAAGCTCAAATCGGCCGATCTGTATCTGACCATAGGAGTTGGCTGCGATTTCTATCTGCCATACTTCAAGCTCAATCCCGAGATAAAATTCTGCTTCGGCATGACCGATGTGCTCCAGCGGAAGCGTCCCGATCTGGCCGATGACCCCCAACGCATGGACATCACACGCTCGCTGCTCAAAGCGCGCTCCAAGATGATCGTCGTAACCTTTTATTTCGAATGATACGGCGTATTCTCATATCTGTGGCGATACTGACGGGCTCTTGCACTGCGGTGCAGGCACAGACCGACCCCCTGCTCTCGCAGTATTACGAGGTGAGATCATTCTACAACCCGGCAGCCACGGGAACTACCGACATGGTGCGCTTCCGTCTGGGATCACGCATGCAGTGGGTGGGCATCGATAATGCCCCGAGAGCGTTTATAGGGGTTGCCGAGACACCTTTCAAGATCGGCAAGAAGCGTCTGGGCGCCGGAATCATCGTGCGCCAGGAGAAGCAGGGTCTCTATGACGACCTCAACATGGGGGTGCAGTTGAGCTACCATATCAGGCTTTTCGGAGGCACATTGTCAATCGGACTGCAGCCGGGAGTTCTCAATGAGAAATTCCGTGGCTCGGAGGTCTACATACCGGCCGACGACGAGTACCACGACGACACCGACGAAGCCATACCGCGCATAGATATCAGCGGCTCCGCCCTCGATCTCGGAGCGGGACTGTACTACTCGCGTCGCAGCTTCTGGGCATCCGCATCGGTGACGCATCTCAACTCACAGACCGTCACTTTCTCAACCGACTCCCCCGCCGCATCACGCTCCGGAGAAGACGGTTCAGCCGACGGAGGAGGCGACACTCCGGCCGACGGCACGACAACCGGCGGTGAATACGAATTTCAGGCCCGTCGAACGCTATATCTGATGACCGGAGGCAATATTCAGATTCCATCCACGTTATTGGATGTGATACCCTCTGCCATGATGGCTACGGATTTCAGGTTCACCAGAGTCACGGCAACGGCACGTCTGCGCTGGAAAAAGATGATCTCTCTGGGAGTAGGCTATCGCCACGACGACGCTGTAAGCATCAGTCTGTCGGGCGAGTTCCGCGGATTCTATCTCGGATATGCCTACGACTACCCTACCGGCAAAATATCCCGCGCCAGCTCAGGGAGCCATGAGATATTCGCAGGCTATGCCCTGAAACTTGATCTGGGCGACAAAAACCGTCATAAGCAGAAGAGCATCAGATTCATGTAGCAAACAATACCGACAGCAGCATAACACATATGACATCAGACATCAGGACATATATCGCGGCAACCGCAGCGGCAATAACGCTCGCCTCATGCGCCTCCGGAAGCCGCAACGCATCGGGCGGCGAACTCACCGGAGTGGGAGCCGCTACCTGGGCCGAGCCGTCGCCCTACGGCATGGTGCTCGTTGACCGCGGCTCGATCAAAGCGGGTCCGCAGGAAGCCGACTCGCTATGGGGCCTCCGGGCAGATGCCCACGGCATATCAGTCGACGCATTCTGGATGGACGAGACCGAAGTGACCAACGCCGAATACAAACAGTTTGTCTACTGGGTGCGCGACTCCATCATCCGCGAACGCCTTGCCGATCCCGCCTACGGCGGCAATGAGGAATATAAGATCGACGAAGACCGCGACGGCAATCCGGTGACCCCGCATCTCAACTGGGCGAAACCCATACCCTGGCGCAATCCCGACGAGGACGAGCAGAGAGCCATAGAGAGTCTTTACCGCACCAATCCGATCACCGGCGCACGCGAACTCGACGACACGCAGCTAAATTACCGCTACGAGATCTATGACCAGTCGGAATCCGTGCGGCGCAAATACCGCCGCGATCCGCGCCGGCGCGAATATAACACTGACCGTCCGGTGCCGACCGACGTACCGGTAATCACCAAGGATACGGCATGGATAGACGAGGACGGAGAGATAATCCGACGCACAATCTCACGCGCGCTGTCTAGCGAATATGACTTCGTAAACACCTACATAGTAAACGTATATCCCGACACCACGGCGTGGATCAATGACTTCGACAACGCCTACAACGAGCCTTACGTCAGGATGTATTTCTCTCATGGCGGCTACAACGACTATCCCGTAGTCGGCGTCAGCTGGGAGCAGGCCAACGCTTTCGCCGCATGGCGCACGGCATTCCTGCGCCGCTCCATAGGGCGCGAGGGAGTGCACGTGGAGCCCTACCGTCTGCCCACAGAGGCCGAATGGGAATACGCCGCCCGCGCCGGAGTCAGCGACAACAAGTATCCCTGGGAAGGCGATCTGCCGCTGACCGAGGAGAAAGGATGCTTTTACGCCAACTTCAAGCCCCAGGAGGGCAACTACGTGCAGGACGGCCATATCATCACCTCGCGGGTGGGCACCTATGCACCCAACGATTTCGGACTCTACGACATGGCCGGCAACGTCAGCGAATGGACCTCGACCGCTTACACCGAGAGCGTCAGCGCTATCAAGAGCGATCTCAACCCCGAATACCGCTACAACGCCGCACCCGAAGATCCCTATCGCCTCAAGCGCAAAATAGTGCGCGGCGGATCATGGAAGGACGTGGCCCGCAATATCCGTTCAGACATACGCATGTGGGAGTATCAGAACGAACAGCGGTCATTCATCGGCTTCCGCTGCGTGCGCACCAATATCGGCTTCGCCAAGGGCCAGGGAGGAAATAAGAAAAAGAAATAATTATGGGAAAGATCGAACGATACCGCAACGTAGTGGAGCGCTTCCTCTCGGGTGAGAACGGACAGCGTTTCTTCAATATCGCCTATTCCGTTGGCGCCGCTATAGTCATTCTCGGCGCCCTCTTCAAAATACTGCATCTGTCGGGAGGCGACACGCTTCTGTCGATAGGCATGGGCACGGAGGTGCTGATGTTCATACTCACCGCATTCGACCGACCGCCGCGCGAACCCGACTGGGAGCACATTCTCGCCGGAGGAGTTGCCGCAGGAGATACCCCTGCGGTAGCATCCGCTCAGTCAGAGCCGACGGCCGCGACTCATACTATGTCATCTGCCACGCTTAATGCAGCCTCTGCCGCCGGCCCTGCGCAAACCGCAACAATGCCTGCCGCAACCGTCGTGGCAGTAAGCGGCGCGGCATTCCCCGCCGAAGCATCCGAGCAGGTAGAGCAGAGTGTGAAAGCCATCGGCGACACTCTCGACGGCTACATAGAACAGATGACCACCCTCAACCGAAACATCTCCGGCCTCAACACCATCTACGAGATTCAGCTCCGCAGCGTCTCTGCCCAGCTCGATGCTTTCGAGAGCGTCAACCACGGAATGAAGGAGATGCGGCAGATGTATGAGGAGACGGCTCGCCGAAGCGAGCTTTACCGTCAGGAAGCCGAGAAGCTGACAGACCATATGCAGCAGCTCAACCAGGTCTACGAACGGATGCTCAAGGCTATGACCGTAAATATGTCGAACCGGCAGACAGACTGATCCATGGCAGCTTCGTCACCACGCATGTCGCCCCGTCAGAAGATGATAAACCTGATGTATATCGTCCTGACGGCCATGCTCGCACTGAACGTATCAAGCGATGTGCTCGACGGATTCACGCAGGTAGAGGAGGGTCTCGATCAATCCAACCGGACTGTCACACACCGCAACGCCGCAGTCTATGAGGCGCTTGCCGTCGCTGCCGAAAACAATCCCGACAAGGCGGCTGCATGGCACAGACGTGCCGCCGGGATCCGCGATGAAGCCGCGTCGCTGACAGCTCTTGTCGACTCGCTCAAACTGGCCATCGTGAGATACGTCGACGGCGAGGATGCCACTCTCGAAAGGATAGACAACCGGGAGAATCTTGAAGCTTCGTCGGTAGTGATGCTCAATCCGCTAACACGCAACGGCGAGCGCCTGCGCAACCGTGTCGAGAGATTCAGAGATATGGCCACCGCAGCCGTCAACGACTCAGTGAAGCGTCAGGGCATAGCAATGATGCTCGACACCGATAAAAAACGCACCGAAGGATCGGACGTAGAGCGCAACTGGGAAAACGTCCGTTTCGAAAACCAGCCGGTGGTGGCCGCTGTGGCTCTGCTGACAAAACTGCAGAACGACATACTCTACGCCGAGGGCGAGGCCATATCGTCGCTCCTGTCGGCAGTCGACGCCGGCGATGTCCGCGTCAACTCACTGAAAGCATTCGTCATCCCGGAGTCGCGCTACGTGATGCGGGGCAGCCGGTATGCCGCCGACGTGGTGCTCGCGGCAGTCGACACCACAGCCCGCCCCGTCATGGTGATCGGAGGGAAACGCTTCGAACCCGGCATGGCACGATATGAATTCTCACCGTCGGCCAGCGGCGATTTCAAGCTGACGGGTACACTTGAAGTGCCTCTCGGCGACGGCACCGTGGCATCTCACCCCTTCGAATCAGGTTATACCGTAATCGAACCGACAGCTGCCGTATCGGCTACGATGATGAACGTGCTATATGCCGGCATCGACAATCCTATTGATATCGCGGTGCCAGGCACAGCTACGGATCATGTTTCAGCCACTATGACCGGCGGACAGCTCACGCGCAGCGGAGCTCACTGGATAGCCCGGCCCGACGCGAAAGCATCCGAGGCCGTCATAAAAGTCAGTGTGAACGGTGCACAGGGCGGCTCGCAGCCTGTCGCCACGCATACGTTCAAAGTCCGTCAGCTTCCCGATCCGTCGGCATATATTGCCATCAAGACAGCCGACGGACGTCCGGAACGATATCGCGGAGGGCGTCCGATAGCGAAAGCTTCGCTTCTCGCATCGCAGGGACTTGGAGCTGCGATCGACGACGGTGTACTCGACATCGACTTCATAGTGCAGTCGTTCGAGACCGTTTTTTTCGACTCAATGGGCAACGCCATGCTTGAGAAATCCGATGGCGCCGACTTCTCACGCCGTCAGCTCGAAAGCTTTCGCCGTCTGTCGCGCGGAAAACGGTTCTTCATATCACGCATAAAAGCCACCGGCCCCGACGGCTCCGAGCGCACCCTCAGCCCCGTGGAAGTAATTGTCAACTGAATTTATTCCGTATCAGTATATGAAACGAATATTGATAGCAATAATCCTGATGGCAGCCGCAATGCCTGCCGTAATAGCCCAGAAGAGCGTCAGCAGCGGCATAAGCCGACGAAGCGCGACGACAGACACCCGTCGCGGACCGAAAGATTCAAGAGCCACCCAGGCCACAGGCACCACCGAGGCCAGAATGACCGATCCGGCATGGATGAAGGTGGTATACCGGTCGCTTGACCTCAACGATGCGGCCAACGCTGTGCTCTACTATCCTGAAGAGGCAGCCGACGGACAGGACAACCTGTTCAGACTGATGCTCCGGCATATAGCCACAAACAGCCTCCCGGCCTACGAATATCTCGACGGACGGGAAAATTTCACCGATGCCAACCGCCTCAACGTAAAAGATATGCTGGAACGCTTCCAGATCACATATGCCGAAGCTAAAGGCTCATCCGAAAAACGTCCTCTGTTCGATATAGCCGATGTCGACATGCCTTCCACTGAGATATTGAGCTATTTCATAATCGAGAGCAACGAGTTTGACCGACGCGACTCGCGCATGCGGCGCCGCATCGAGGCCATATGCCCGGTGCTTCACCGCACGGAAGAGTTCGGTCAGGATGCCGTCAGATATCCGATGTTCTGGGTAAGATATGACGATCTCAAGCCCCTGCTGGCGCTTACTACAGTATTTCTGAGCGATGACAACCATGTGGCATCCTCCACCCTCGAAGACTTCTTCAACCTCAATCTCTACAACGGCGAGATCTTCAAGACCCGCAATCTGCGCAACCGCTCAATGTCGCAGCTTTATCCCGACCCCGATGATCTCAAGCATGCACGCGACAGCATCGACCGCCGCATCGACGCCTTTGCCGACGCCCTGTGGGTGCCGTCGCCCGAAGAGATTGAGCGTCAGAAAGAGCTGAAGGAGGCATCTGACACTGCCGCGGTCGCCTCCGATGACAAAAAATCACGCCGGCTGAACGCTGCACGCAATTCGACAAAAAAAGCCGACAAGAAGGTAAAGAAAGAGTCGCGCAGCCGGCGTTCGACTCCGGCCGCGACCCGCAGCGTGCGCAACAGGCGCAAATAATATTGTCTTACCTTCTCTGGAAAAGTATCACATTACCGACGTTCCGGCTGACGCGCTCAGTCGGGACGTCGTTCTATATGTGCTCCGAGAGCGTTGAGACGGACGTCGATATCCTCGTAACCGCGGTCAATCTGCGAGATATTGCCGATCTCACTCGTGCCCTTTGCCGACATGGCCGCAAGCAGCAATGCTATGCCGGCGCGTATGTCGGGCGAAAGCATGCGGTTGGCCTTCAATGTGTTTTTATGGTCAAGTCCGATGACCACAGCACGGTGAGGATCGCAGAGCATTATCTGCGCGCCCATGTCGATCAGCCTGTCGACGAAGAAAAGACGGCTCTCGAACATCTTCTGATGTATCAGCACCGATCCGCGGCACTGCGTCGCAACGACAAGCATCACCGACAGCAGGTCGGGGGTCAAGCCGGGCCACGGAGCGTCGGCTATATTCAGTATCGAACCGTCGAGGGCGGTCTCTATCTCATAGACATCCTGAGCCGGCACGTAGATGTCGTCGCCGCGGCGTTCGAGAGCTATTCCGAGCCGCTTGAAGCTGTCGGGGATGATTCCGAGATTGTCGTACGACACGTTCTTCACCGTGATCTCGCTCGAATTGAGGGCGGCCATGCCGATGAAGCTGCCTACCTCGATCATATCGGGGAGTATGCGGTGGCTGGCGCCATGCAGCAGGTCGGTGCCATGTATGGTCAGCAGATTCGATGCCAGGCCCTCTATTTTCACCCCCATAGCCGAGAGCATGCGGCAAAGCTGCTGCACATAAGGCTCACACGCGGCATTATAGATCGTAGTCACGCCATGGGCAAGAGTTGCTGCCATAATGATGTTGGCAGTGCCTGTGACAGAAGCCTCGTCGAGGAGCATGTACGTGCCCTTAAGACCTTCTTCGGGAGCAGTAAGCTTATAAGCGCGCTTGGTCTCGTCATATTCGAGTGAAGCCCCGAGATTCATCATGCCCATGATATGAGTGTCGACTTTCCGGCGCCCTATCTTGTCGCCACCCGGCTTGGCGAAAAACGCCTCTCCGAAACGGCCCAGAAGGGGGCCGACCACAAGGACAGAGCCGCGCAGCGACGCACACCGGCGGACAAAATCTTCCGACGTGATGTAGTCGGTGTCTATGTCATCGGCCTTGAACACATAGTCCCCTTTCCCCTTTCGCTCAACCTTAACGCCCATGCATTCAAGCAGACCGATAAGATTGCGTACGTCAAGTATTTCGGGAATATTGGTGACATGTACTTCCTCAGAGGTAAGAAGACAGGCGCTTATTATCTGCAGTGACTCGTTTTTAGCTCCCTGTGGTTCGATCTCGCCGGCGAGCCGGTGACCGCCCTCTATTATGAATGTGCTCATCAATGGTTGGTTTTAGGGTTATATTACATGTTCTACTTCGGGATGAAGCTTTATGCCGAAGCGTTGTTCGACAGCGTCGGTGATGTCGCGCTGCATCTCCATGATCTCATCGGGCGCCGCGCGGCCGGTGAGATTTACGATAATAAGCGGCTGACGTGACCATACTGCGACATTGCCACGCTCCATGCCTTTGAAGCCGCACTGCTCAATAAGCCATGCAGCCGGAATCTTGACTGATCCGTTGGCAAGATCATAGTGGGGAGGCACTGCTCCGAAGCCCTCAGCGATCGCCTCGAATTTCGTCCGTTCCACCACGGGATTCTTGAAAAAGCTTCCGGCACTGCCGAATTCACCCACAGCGGGAAGTTTTGCCTCGCGGATTGAGATGACAGCCTGCCGCACATTCATCGGCGTAAGCGGCGTATCGCCCAGCGATGCGCGGAGATTGCCGTAGTCGAGCCTCGGACCGATCCCTTTGGCCAGGCGGAAACGCACTGAAATGACAATATATCTGCCGGAGGCCTGCGGAGTCTTGAACATCGACATCCTGTAGCCATAGCAGCAGTCGGCGGCTGTAAAAGACACCTCACATCTGTCGACTGTATCATAGCATCTAACTTCATCGACAATATCGGCGACTTCCACACCGTAAGCGCCTATGTTCTGCACAGCGGCCGCCCCGGTCTGTCCCGGAATGGCCGACAGATTCTCCATGCCCCAGATGCCAGACCGACAGGCATGCTCAACCACATCGTCGAAAATCAGACCTGATCCTGCAGTCAGCAGGAAATCTCCGTTATCGTCGACTCCGGCCTCCATATCCAGAATACGCGAATGCAGCAACGCGCCCGGATAATTTCCCTCAAAGAGCAGATTGCTCCCCTCCCCTATCGCCTTGAACGGAGAAGAGCCGATGCGCCGGAATATCTCCGGCAGATCGCCGGAGGATGTGTATTCTATCCATCTCGCACACTTCACACGCATTCCGAATGTGTTGTGGTGCGTAAGATCAAAATCTTCCAATTCAGTTATCATATTGCAAAAATAGCCAATTTTGCCATCACAGCCAAATATCCCATTCTGTTAATATCTTTTAACCTCATTCTTCCTCCAATCATCGGATCAGCGTCATATATTTGCATAATCATGGATAGTCGCAAGAATACATTAACACTCAACGATATCTCGCTGGGATACCGTTCAAGAGGGTCGGCCATTACAGTGGCTGAAGGCATTAATGCTTCCCTGCGCAGCGGGGAGCTGACATGTCTGCTTGGACCGAACGGCGCCGGAAAATCCACGCTGCTCAGGACAATAGCGGGATTTATCAGACCGCTCTCGGGCTATGTGGAGATAGAGAGCCGTAAACTCGAAGATTATTCACGCGAGGATATGTCACGACTGGTAAGCGTTGTACTGACCGATCGTTTCAACCTTCCCGATATGTCTGTACGACAGCTCATATCGCTCGGCCGGAGTCCGTATACCGGCTTCTGGGGCACACTTTCCAAGGATGATGCCCGGGATATCGACGAGGTAATGGCCCTCACCGCAACGACCGGGCTCAGCCAAAGGCTTGTCGATACCCTGTCCGACGGCGAACGCCAGAAAGTGATGATCGCAAAGGCTCTCGCCCAGCACACTCCCATAATACTGCTTGACGAGCCCACAGCTTTTCTCGACTTTCCGAGCAAGGTGGAAACAATGAGCATGCTTCGACGTCTGAGCGCCGAACAAGGCAAAACGGTACTTCTAACGACCCATGACATCGAGATCGCCCTGCAACTTGCCGACCGGATATGGATGCTCGACCGCAGCAATGGATTCATCGACGGCATACCGGAGGATATCATGATCTCCGGACAGTTATCCGATTTTTTCTGCAACAATACCATAACATTCGACACCAATACAGCCTCTTTTCATATTGAACTTCCTGAGTCCGGAGAAGAAATCTCTATTGCCGGCTCCGGTGTCATTCATAAACTGGCCGCAAGAGCACTACGGCGCTCGGGATACAGACCTGTCGAGGCGGCCTCGCATCAGACAGCCGACATAATAGCAGAAAATGGCTGCATTTCCTTCCATGGGCGCCCGATGACGACGATAGCTGCGATGCTCAAGGCATTGTCGGACGCTGCCGACTGATTTCAGAGAATACTTGCCCAAAAAGACGGGCGGCGTAAAGTCTCCGGCAAGAGAACATTACGCCGCCCTTACTGCGTCAAAAAATGTTTACGACTTTACTTTATGATGCCGTGAGCGCGGAACACCCTCTGAATCTTTTCGAGCGCCGTGGTGACCTGTTCCTTTGAGTGGGTAGCCATCAGGCTGAATCGGATAAGAGTATCGTGGGGGGCAACTGCCGGCGACACGACAGGATTGACGAATATGCCCTCTTCGAGAAGATCGCGCGTGATAGCGAACGTCTTGAAGTTGTCGCGGACGAAGAGCGGTATGATCGGCGTCGACGTATTGCCGATCTCGCAGCCCATATTCCGGAATCCGTCAAGAGCATAATTGGTGAGTTTCCAGAGATTCTCCTGACGCTCCGGCTCGTTCTGCATGATCTCCATGGCCTTGAGAGCAGCAGCCGTCGACGCGGGCGTGATGCTCGCAGTGAAGATATATGAGCGTGAGTGATGACGGAGGAAATTGGTGATCTCCTTGTCGGTGGCGATAAAACCGCCGAGCGAAGCAAACGACTTTGAGAATGTACCCATGATGAGATCAACATCGCCGGCCACTCCGTAATGATGGCATACACCTCGACCGCCGGGACCGAACACACCGATACCGTGGGCCTCGTCGACCATCACGCTGGCGTCATACTTTTTCGCAAGCTCTACGATCGTCTTCACATCGGCCACATCGCCCTCCATAGAGAACACACTGTCGGTGACAATGAGCTTTACCTTGTCGGGCTCACATTTCTGGAGCTGCTTCTCAAGCGACGCCATATCGTTGTGCTTGTATTTCAGGGACTGGCTGAACGAGAGGCGGCGTCCCTCGATGATGGAAGCATGATCCTGCTCGTCCCAGAGAATATAGTCCTCGCGGCCGGTAAGTGCCGACACCACTCCGAGATTGACTCCGAAACCGGTAGAATATATCATTACATCCTCCTTGCCTATGAACTCGGCTATCTTGTGCTCAAGTTCCTTGTGGAGATCAAGCGTGCCGTTGAGGAACGGCGAGCCGGCGCAGCCTGTGCCATACTTGCGTGTTGCCTCTATCGCAGCTTCCTTGATACGGGGATCGTTTACCAGACCGGTATAGCAATTGGAGCCGAACATCAGCACCTTGCGCCCGTCGATAGTGACTTCAGGATCTTGCTCGCTCGAAATAGCTCTGAAATAAGGATATACCCCTGCAGCCTTAGCCTTCTGGGGCTCAGTGTATTGGGCAAGCTTGGATTGTAACAATTTCATATTCTCTAACGTTGAGTGACTTCTGTAAAAAGGCCATTCAGGCACAATCAGGCTGCAAAGTTACAAAAAATAGACAATACTGTAACACAACGGCCCGATTTTTTTGCACTATTTCTTAATGTCTGTGCAATATGCAGAACTCGCTGACAAATTCCTGCAATGAATTGGCATCAGGATGAAAAATGATTATCTTTGCAACACTCCGGCACCTCTTATTTAAGAGAACCGTCAAAAACATTTTAACCATCTCTGAACAACCCGATGAACAGATACGAACCGCAACCAGCCGACACTTCGGCCATAGAACTTCCCCCAGCCCTGCAGCCTCTCATAGAGGATATGGCACGCAATGTGCATGAGGTATGGGCGAAGTCGCGCATCGACCAAGGATGGACCTACGGGCCAGAACGCGACGACCGGCTCAAGAAGCATCCATGCCTTGTGCCATATGACGAACTTCCTGAATCGGAAAAGGATTACGACAGGGCGACATCGCAGGAGACCATAAGATTCATACTCTCCAGAGGTTTCAGGATCTGCCGTTAGTCTCTTCCCCGGCAGCGGCTGCTTGCAACGGAGAGTCGCATCACCGAGAGTCGAGACTTTGCAATATCTCGGTCAGACGGAGATAGTCAGGAATACCGGGTAGAAAACGATAGCTGCCGTCGGGACTGTATACACAACAGTAATGGTCCATACCGTTGCTGACCATCAGCGCCCGGGCACGAAGCACGAAATTATAACGCGCTATCTGGTCGAATACTTTTTGGCTGACGGTTACCGACGGAGCCTTGTACTCAACGACCACAAGCGGGTGCAGCGAGCGATCATAGACAACCGTATCACACCGACGCAGTGTACCGTTGAGCCTGAGGCCTACCTCATTGGCCGCAAGACTCGCCGGATATCCGAGAATGCCGGTAAGCCAGCCGACAAAATGCTGCCTCACCCACTCCTCGGGAGTGAGCGTCACCCATCGGCGCCTCAGGGAGTCGTAGACTTCGGCATGAGAGTCGGCCTGACGGATATCAAGCGGGGCCGGGGGCAGATTTAGCGCAGGGATGTCCATCGTTTCGGAAATATTGTGTAAATTTACACAAATATTCTGACAAACCACAATATGGCGGCTGCGACATCACCAACTTTCGACCAAATGATCCGCTCGGTACGCGACGGCGCTCCGAGCAACGTATATCTGCTTCACGGCGAGGAAAGCTATTTCATCGACGAACTCGTCAGACGTTTCGAAGACTTCCTTCCTGAAAGTGAGAAAGCATTCGATATGACGGTGATCTACGCGCCCGACACCACCCCGGGTGCTATCGCCGACATCTGCCGCCGTTATCCGGTCGCTGCCCGTAGGCAGGTAGTAATAGTGAAAGAGCTTCAGAGCGTGGATGCCAGATGGAAATCAAAACTCTGCGGTTATCTCGAAAAACCGTCGCCCACCACGTTGCTCGTTCTGGCATCGCGTGGAGAGGCCATAAAGCCCGCAGAAGTGGCTAAAGCAGTAAAGAAGGGTGAGGGAACGGTATTCGAGAGCACACGCCTTAAGCCCGCGTCAGTAGCGCCGACTATAGAGGCGCTCGTTCGCAACGCCGGGCTTCACATCGAGCCAAAAGGGATAGCGATGCTTACCGACTACATAGGTGTAGACGCGGCAAAACTATATAACGAGATCGGCAAGATGGCCATGATACTCGGCAAGGGCGCCACAATCACACCTGAAAGCATAGAGCGCAACATCGGAGTCAGCAAGGACTACAACAACTTCGAGCTGATCGACGCCATAGCGGCCAAGGATGCCCGCAAGGCTTTTGCCATAACCGACTATTTCGCCAAAAATCCGAAAGCCAATCCGACAGTGATGACCATAGCCGCGCTGTTCGCATTCTTCTCCGACCTGCTGATAGTCTATTTTACAAAGGACAAATCACCGTCGGGTCTCAAAGCCGCTTTAGGGCTGAAATGGGACGTTCAGCTTCGCAAATACAGCGTAGCGATGCCCAACTACAATGCATTCAAAGCCATTGAGATTATTTCAGCGATAAGGAAAGCCGACGTACAGTCAAAAGGGGTCGGATCACGTCAAAACTCCGCCGACCTGCTGCACGATCTGGTATTCAGGATCCTGACCTGCCCGGGCGACATATCATTCTGAAACAGCCGTCAGCCAGACGGTCATTTCACTCTGAACATGTAGCCGAGCGATACTTCTATCGACGTGCATCGCGATGCCGAGAACGGATCACGCTTCTTGGACGAGAATATGCTTCCAAGACCGAAATAATAACGTCCTTCAAGCATAATGCTGTGGCGACGCGCTATAACAAACTCCACGCCTGCTCCACCGAGAATACCGTAATCCATCTTGTTTTTCACCGGAAGAGCCATCTGCTCGGTCTCGCGATAATGGAAAGGAGAGTCGGGACCGGTGTCGGGATTCAGATAGTCAAAATTTGACGATATTGAACTTGAAAGCATGTAGCTGACCGACGGGCCGAGATTGACAAATCCTTTGACCTTTGAGCTCCCGAAGTAAATATGGCACAACACCGGAAGAGTAATATACGTGAGTTTGCGGTCATACTTCAGCGGGCCGTCCTCCTTTTCAAAACCCTCTTTCCATCCGCGCTGCGTGATACATAGTTCGCCGATCAGACCAAAGATATTCTCCTCCGTATAACGGACAGTCATGCCGGCCGTGACGCCCTGCACGAGCGCCTGCTTGACATGAGGCGAAAACTGCATGCTTGAGAATGTGGCGCCGGCCTTTCCGCCAAGATAAAGTTTGGGCTCATACTGACGCTGGGCCGAAGCTCCGGCAGTCATCACAATGACTGATATCACCACAGCTGATATTCTGACAAACAGATGCTTCATCATAGTGAAATCTTATCTATCAGCCCACTGGGACGGAAATTAATCAGATAGAGTTCATTGTTGACCCAACCCCCGTCAGGCATTTTTATAAAGTTGAAACCGTTCTGGATTCCCGAATGCCGGAGCGGGTTATCCGCCCAGCGGGAACTCAACCAATTAATAAGAAACATTCCGGTATCGAAACCGAATGTTCCCTGACGCGGCACGAAATTTGCCATCTCGGATCCATACCAGCGGACAAAATTCTCGTCGACTCCCCTTACAGCCGGATCATCAGGCACTGTATAGAAGCGTGAGAACACAACGGTATTCAGTTTATGCATATTGACAAGTGTCTCGCCGCGGAACGTGATCCATTCAGGATATCCGAAAATCCTTACAGGATCAGGCTGACCGGATCTCTCGCGGAATTCCGCGACTGCGCCGGTCAGACGATTGAGCTCGGCCTGACGTCCGCTCACGGGGATGAACACGTAGTTTCCTTCCGGATCCAGTTCGGCAAGATCCGAAAGCTTCAGGATGTTATCGAAAGTGACCTGATGATATTTTTTCCCCTCGCTGTCAAGACGACGCCGAAGAGCCGCGATAAACTCGGCCTTGTCATCGGGCGATTCGCTATGACTCACTATCACCGGCGTATAATCCCTGTAATTGTCAAGCAGGCCGCCGATAGCCTTGTCATACATCATCATGTGAGGTATATTGCCCTGCATCATAGCCGGATTACTGCGGAAGGATGTATCTTTGACCACAAACAGGTTCAACACTTTCCCACCACTGACACGGGCATAGTTGCCCAGCATGGCGAGCTGTGTCTCATCGTCAGGAGCAACGATTACATCGGCCTTCGTCAGCAACGAGTCGCCAAGAAGCGATCCTACCCGCATAGCCGAACCCTCTGTGTCAAATACATGTATATTGATAGGAGTGCCGCATCGGCGCATCGTGTCCACAGCGAGAAGAAATCCTTTGTAGAACTCCGTATAAAGCTGCGCTTTCTTGGGCTGTTCGGGTTGATTGAGCATGAGCGGCAACACGAGGGCCACATTGACTCCAGGAAGCTTCTCCTGCTCCACAACCGCTGTCATAGTATCATTATCGAGGGGTGCCATGGTAGGATCTACGACCACATTCCCATCATCTCCGTCGGGCTGACACTCCTCGGGCTTCGTCATGGAAACAGATCCATTGAGGGGGATATTGAGAATCATGCCCTCCTCAAGCACTCCCACCTCAGGATTGGCTTTCTCAAGCTGTTCGATGGTCAGGCCATGGGCGTGGGCGATGGAATAGAATGTCTCTTTGTTTTTCACCCGGTAACGGCCCATCGCCTTTTCATCCACATCCGATCCATCCGACACCTCCGTCACATCTTTCACATCCGCCACATCCGATCCATCCGGTGCCGCCACTGCCGGAACCTGTATGGTCTGTCCGGCTTCATAATGGTTCTCGTCAAGCCCAGGATTAAGCGCAAGAAGATTGCTTACTGTTGTATTATGGTTGACGGCGATACGATACAGGCTCTCTTTCTCCCCTATACGGTAAGGAACCGTCGCTGCTGTAGCCGAGGAGGGCTCTAACGTAGTCATAGTGCCTGATGCCTTCCAGCCCGGAGCAGAAGGGAGCGATGTAGCGGGGAGCGGTGCCTCGTCAACTTCAGATGATGCCTCTCCGGGACGATATGAGGGATCACTGACTATTAGCACCTGATCCTTGCGTATACCGTCACGTGCCTGCGGATTCCACTGGATAAGCTGATCGGTGGTGATGCCATACTGGCGTGCGATGCCATATATTGTCTCCTTGGATTTTACCGTATGACGTCTGGGTTGCCATGACGACGCTTCAATAGGGAAATACAACGTCTGGCCTGCCCTCAGACCATCTCTGACCGAAGGGTTGGCCTTCTCTATATCCTCACGTGAAATCTGTAGTTTGCGCGCGATTGAATACACCGTCTCGCCCTGCGACACCTCATAATAATGACAGTCACGGCCATTGACCTGCTTTACAGGTAGATTGTCGATACCATCGGAAGCTAAAGCGGCAAAGGCCATCATTGCGGCTGTCGCTAAATATATCAGTCGTCTGTTCATGCGTAATTTGTCAGTGTTGGATTGATTCGATTGGCAAAGTTACGCATTTTTTGACTAATTTTGCGCTCATGACACAATTCAATCCGCTCCAGACCATAAAACGTCGTTTTTTTGCCATGCGCAACGGCATAGTCTCCGACACTCTGCGCAAGGCGGGATCGCCTTACCGCATAATTTTCGGCCTCAACCTGCCCCAACTGGCGGAAATAGCGCGTGAGACCGGACGCGATGAGACTATGGCTGCCATCCTTCGCGCTGACGACCATACACGTGAGAGCCAGCTCATGGCGCCCATGCTTGCCGATCCGTCAACGATCAGCCATCGCGAAGCGACGCAATGGGCTGATGCGATGACGTCGGCCGAGGCCATCGACGTGCTTTGCCTCAAACTCCTCAAGCATATGCCTGATCCGGTAACTACGGCCGTCGAATGGGCGTCATCCGCACCAGACGCCGAGCATCCACTGCGCCAATATGCCGGCGTAAGACTGATGTGGAATCTCATACCGCTGCATTCGGCGGTCATACGCCCGGTAGCTGCCAAAGTCGCGGAAGGCGACGGAGCCACCGCAGCGCTTGCCTCACGTCTGGTAGAGGAAATTGATTTTCTCGCAGGAGCCTGAAAGATTACCGTCAACCCTTTCTGGCGCCAAGGCGGTCGCCGGCTATCACGCCTGCGAGAATCAGAACGCAACCGACACATCCGATCACTGACACCGCCTCGCCGAGCATGACAGCCGACAGGACAAGAGTGACGATAGGAGAAAAATACATGTAATTGCCTGAAGTCACAGCACCCAGACCTTTCACTGCCTGCCCCCAGAGCAGATAGGCGATCATGGAGCAGAACAGGCCGAGAAACAGCAGATTGTAAAGAATCTCGGCATCGAGCATCTGTGCCAGAGGGAAGTGATGTTTTTCCATCACGAAAAACGGCAATGCCGTGACCACGCCGTAAAAAAAAGTCTTGCGGGTGATGAACCAACTGCTGTAGACTGTGCTAAGAGGCCTGAGGATTATTGAGTAGACCGCCCAACATACAGCAGCCAGAAGGGCGAGCATATCACCCAGAGGATTGACCTGCAGATTCATGCTCGAATTAAAAATCACACAGCCCACGCCGGTGAGCGCCACCAGCGAACCGATTATCATAGGCTTCGAAATGCGTTCGGTTTTATAAAGCAGAGCTACCAGCATTACCGTGAGGAGCGGCGATGTCGATACAAGGAGTGATACATTGCTCACGAGCGTATACGTCACGGCAGTATTCTCGGCGATAAAATAGACCGATCCGCCACAAATGCCACACAGCGCGAACTTCAATTCATCGCGTACAGAGTCGGACAACAATGGCCGGGGACAGAAAAGCAATGTGCATAAATATGCTAAAATGAAACGATATATGTAAATCTCCACCGCAGTCATGCCGTGCTGGAGCAAAACCTTCGTGGAAATAAACGATGCGCCCCACGCACTGACTGCAATCAGAGCGCCCAAGTGATATACGATATTAGGACGCTGTTCTCTGCGGTCTTTATTGAAAAATGCCATTTAGGTAATGATATCAGTCGATAAAAGTCGGTTGATCGTTATTGACTGCAAATATAGCCAAAATTTATGAAAGAATCATAGAATTTCTACCGTTTCTTTTCAGGGATTACCATATTGCAGGTTCGTTGCAGTCATTCTGCCGATCTCATTGACACATTTCCTAAACCAACGGGAGGCGATATGTGTTCTTTCACTATAAAAGTTGAATTTTTTTCTTAACTTTGTGGACTAATTCAGATATGTGAAATTTAATTAAATTCTGAAAAATGAAAAAGACACTGAAAATCATGAGCGCAGGCCTTATGGCTATATGCCTTCTGGTAAGCTCCGGATGCAGCAGTATGAACAACACCGGTAAGGGAGCCCTCATCGGCGGTGGCGGCGGAGCTGCCCTCGGCGCAGGTCTCGGCGCCATAATCGGCGGAGGCAAGGGCGCGGCCATAGGCAGCGCGATCGGTGCGGGCGTAGGCGCAGGCGCCGGTGCCCTTATCGGCAAGAAGATGGACAAGCAGCAGGCTGAACTGCAGCGTGAGCTTGCCGAAAAAGCCAAGGTCGAAGAGGTACAGGATCAGAACGGCCTGCAGGCGATCAAGGTCACATTCAGCTCGGGCATACTTTTCCCGACCAATGGCACCACTCTCAGCATGTCGGCCCGTAACGATCTGACCCCGTTCGCGACATCGCTCATCAACAATCCGGAGACCAACGTACAGATCTACGGTTTCACCGACGACACCGGCTCGATGGAAGTGAACACCCGCGTGGCCGACGGACGTGCCAACGCTGTACGCCAGTTCCTGCTCAACAGCGGAGTCGCTGCCAACCGTCTGACTGCTGAAGGAATACCGATGGCCGACTACGTAGCATCAAACGCCACGCCCGAAGGACGACAGCAGAACCGCCGCGTGGAGATCTACATCACCGCCAGCAAGCAGATGATCCAGCAGGCCGAGGCAGGCACGCTCTCGATGCGCTGATCACTGATAGATAATCTATATTCAAGGGCCACCGTCGATTTTCGTGTCGATGATGGCCCTTGGTGTTTCATCAGGCTTTTTCAGAGAGCTCAAGCCAGCGCATCTCCTTTTCGTCGAGCTCGCCGAGCAGCGTCTGGTATCGTGCGGAGGCTTTCGCTATCTCATCGGCCGGGGCGCCCGAGTTGAACAGAGCCTCAAGCGAGGATTTCTCGGCGTTTAGAGCTTCGAGCTCACCCTCCAGAGCTTCAAATTCGCGCCGCTCCTTGTAGGTTAGTTTCTGCTTTTCGGGGGCGGAGCGCTGTTTCTCCTTCGCCGGCTCTTCCGCAGCTTTGATATCAGCCGCGGCTTCGCGCTCGCGCCGGTCATTGTATTCACGCCATTCGGTGTAGTTGCCGGGGAAATCATAGACCTCTCCTGTCCCGTCGAGCACAAATATGTGGTCGACTATCGAATCAAGGAAGAATCGGTCGTGGCTTATCACGATCAGGCATCCCTTGAACTCCGCGAGACAATCCTCCAGTATGCCGAGCGTCATGATGTCAAGATCATTAGTCGGCTCATCGAGAATCAGGAAGTTGGGCGAACGCATCAGCACCGTCGCAAGCTGCAGCCTGCACCGCTCTCCACCGCTCAGGGTGCGTATATACTTCTGCTGATCGGCAGGCTCGAAGAGAAACCGTTTCAGCCACTGCATGGGCGAATATCGCGCCCCGCCGTCGTTGACACTCACCTCCTCCGCGTAGTCAGTGATGGCATCGATCACCTTCTTGTCAGGATCAAACTCCATCCCCTCCTGACTATAGTAGCCGAAACGCACTGTCTCGCCGACATTCCATTTTCCTCCGTCCTGGGCCACGAGCCCCATGAGCATCTTTATGAAAGTCGATTTCCCGGCGCCGTTGCGGCCTATGATGCCGAGTTTCTCATAGCGGGCGAAGACATAGGAGAAGTCGCGGAGTATCACCTTTTCGCCGAAACGCTTCGAGATGTGCTCGGCCTCGAAAATCTTCGATCCGATATATGAAGAGTCTACATCGAGATTCACCTGTCGCTCCGAAAGATTGACCATCGACCGCTTGCGCAGGTCATGGTAGGCGTCTATGCGGTATTTTGCCTTGCCGGCACGCGCCTGAGGCTGACGCCGCATCCACTCGGTCTCGCGGCGCAGAGTGTTGCGCACGCGGTCGAGTTCGGCCGCCATCGCCTCGTAGCGCTCTTCGCGACGGCGCAGATAATATTCAAAGTTTCCGTCATAAGAGAACAGTTCCTGGCGGTCGATCTCTATGATGCGGTTGCACACACGGTCGAGGAAATATCGGTCGTGGGTGACCATCAGCAGCGTGGCCCTCGATTTCGTCAGATATGCTTCGAGCCACTCTATGACATCAAGATCGAGATGATTGGTAGGTTCGTCGAGGATCAGCAACGAAGGATCGTCGAGCAACGTGGCCGCAAATGCCACGCGCTTGCGCTGACCGCCAGAGAGATGATCCATCATCTCGTCGGGATTGTCGATCCGCAGCTGCGCGAGCAGCTGGGTCAGGCGATCCTCATAGTCCCATGCCGATGTCTCATCCATACGATGCGTTGCATCGGCGACTGCCTGGTCATCGCCTGTCAAAAGCGCCCTGCGGTATCCCCCCACGGCTCTTGCGGCAGGAGTGTCGGCGAGCAGACAGGCTTCGAGCACGGTAGTGTCCGGCGCATACTCCGGCAGCTGAGGCAGATAGCCTATACGCAGCCCGCTGCGGGCCGTGACTGTGCCGCTGTCGGGCGCCTCTTCCCCGGCTATAATACGCAGCATGGTCGATTTGCCGGTGCCGTTTTTGGCCACAATGCCTATCTTGTCGCCTTCGTTGATGCCGAACGTCACATCGGCGAAGAGCATACGGTCGCCATAACTTTTGGTAAGACCCTCTATCTGCAGAAATGAATTAATTGCCATATGACAAAATTACACATTTTTTGCCGGGGCGTGAAATTTTTTGCGCGAGCATGCGTCAAATGAAAAGAAAGTGATAAATTTGAACAAATTTTAAGCAATGGACAATATCCTTGAAGTTATCGGTGTCAGCAAGAATTACACCGGCCACAAGGCTCTTGACGACGTCAGCATCAACATCGCGCGCGGCACGGTGTATGGTCTGCTGGGGCCCAACGGAGCCGGGAAGACCACTCTCATACGCATCATCAACCATATCACTGCCCCCGACAGCGGCACGGTGATGTTCGACGGCCATACCCTCACGGCGGCCGACGTCAGCCAGATCGGCTATCTTCCCGAAGAGCGCGGCCTCTACAAGAAGATGAAAGTCGGCGAGCAGGCCATTTTCTTCGCGCGCCTCAAAGGGCTGTCGAAAGCCGACGCCACGACCCAGCTCAAACGGTGGTTTGAGAAATTCGGCATTTCCGACTGGTGGGACAAAAAAGTTGAAGAGCTTTCAAAAGGCATGGCGCAGAAAGTGCAGTTCATAGTCACCGTGCTCCACCGCCCGAAACTGCTCATCTTCGACGAGCCTTTCTCCGGCTTCGACCCGATCAACGCCAATCTGCTCAAACAGGAGATACTTCAGCTCCGCGACGAAGGAAGCACCATCATCTTCTCCACCCACAACATGGGATCTGTGGAAGAGATCTGCTCCGACATAACGCTCATCAACAAGGGGCAGAACATACTGACGGGCAATGTCGACGAGCTGCGCCACCGTTTCAGCGACGGTCGGTGCTCCCTGACATTTACCGGCGATCCGCGTCAGCTGATGGAGCAACTCAAACCCATGGCAAGCGAATTCTTCCTCGACGAGCCCAAAGGCGACGAGCAGCGTCTGGAACTCAAGCTCGCCCCCGGCGCCATGCTTCGCGATGTCATTGCCGCAGCCAACGAATCGACCGATCTTATAGAAGTGGGCCGGGTGATGGCATCAATGAACGACATATTCATCAAGACAGTAAAACAAAACGAAAACAACGACTGATATGGCAAACAACATAATGCTCGTCATCCGGCGCGAATTTCTCGAACGGGTCAAGAAAAAGAGCTTCATCATCACAACAATACTAATGCCCGTGCTCATGCTCGCCATGATGGCCGCCCCTGCGCTCATCATGATGGTGAGCGGCAGCGAGGAGCGCGACATCACCGTCATCGACGAAACCGGCATGATCGGCTCCAGGCTGCAGAGCGACAAGGAGACGCACTTCAACAATCTCGCCGCCACTCCCCTCGACTCGGCCCTGGCCGATACCGACGTATCCGGCGTGCTGTATATCCCGGCAGGAACGATGGACGGCAAAGCCACTCCGCGTCTCTACACCAACGGATCATCGTCGATGTCGCTTGAGAGCAACGTCACATCGCAGATCAATGATATAATAGAGGACGAACGGCTCAAACAATATGACATAGAGAATCTCGACAAGATACTCGAAGAGGTGCACAGCGACGTGAAGCTCATGAGCATCCGCAACGACCGCGAGGAAGGAGAGGCGCAGTCGGCATCGGCCACTGTCAGCTATCTGATAGGCATCATACTGACCTTCCTGCTCTACATGTGTCTGCTGCTCTACGGCCAGATGGTGATGACCAGCATCATCGAGGAGAAAAACAACCGCGTGCTCGAGATCGTGATATCATCCGTCAAGCCCACTCATCTCATGCTCGGCAAGATCTGCGGCATAGGACTCGTGGCCGTCACCCAGATACTGATATGGGGAGTGCTGATAGCCGCTATGTCGGCGTTCGTGCTTCCGGCTCTGATACCCGACGCAGCCTTGAGTGAAATGGCAGCCCTCAACGCCGGCACCCTCGACGCGTCGAGTGCCTCGATGGACATGGAGGTGCTTCAGGCAATGACGCTGATGAGCAATGTTGGCTACATACTTCAGCTCTTCGGCCTCCTGATACTCTTCCTTATCGGAGGCTTCCTGCTCTACGCAGCTATCTATGCAGCCATCGGCTCGGCCGTCGACAACATTCAGGACGCAAGCCAGCTCCAGTCGTTCGTCATCTTCCCGATAATCATAGGCATCATCTTCGGCATGACCGCCGCCGGCGACGCCTCCTCTCCGGCCGCCCTTTGGACATCGTTCATACCCTTCACCTCACCGATGGTGATGATGGCCCGCGTGCCCTCGGGCATACCGATGTGGGAAGTCTGGGTATCCCTGGCGATACTCTACGCGAGCTTCCTCGCTATGGTATGGATCGCAGCCAAGATCTACCGCGTGGGCATCTTCATGTACGGCAAGAAACCCACCTTCAAGGATCTCATCCGCTGGGCCCGCTACAAATAAACGACGCAACCGCTCAATCCAACATGCAACCTCACTCCCTCTGGCAGTCAGAAACGACCGCCGGCGGGAGTGTGGTTTTGTTTATCATCTGTAGCAGGCGCGTTCTTCACATGAAGAATGAGGGACGGACGGAGGGGAAGCCGATGATGGAGCCGATGGCTGGTGAGGAAAAAACGATCCGGCAGAGCACTTCGGCCGTGATGTCGAAGTCGGGACGGTCGGTGCGCTCGTCGGCCAGATACAACGAGCCGTTTTCAATCACGTAATAATGTGAGTTATCAATGATTATCCGGTCGGAGATACGCATACTCATGCATAGCTCCGGATTGGCCGCCGCCACTATTTCCAGACATTGCGCCACATTGACAATCCTCGCCATCCCGCAGGCGTAGAGCCGACGGTGAGTGTCGCCGGGCACGGCCATGATCTGCACCGCCACGTCGGGGAAACGGCGTCGCAGTTCATGCATGGCTCCCCTCATGGCCGGGCGGTCGATGCCAAGCAGATCGGTAACCGTCAGGAGCTCTCCGTCAGCCGACAGACTTGCCCATGCCATCGCCGCCACCCGTCGGGATCCGTCGGCAACGGCGACGAAAGCCTTCCCCGGTTCGTCGGCGGCATTCTCGACGCTCAGGCGAAAATCGGCCGCAGAATGCAGGACGGCGCATCCGCGATGCATCTCCATGCGATGAAACGCCTCGAACACTTCATCGGCCAAGGGATTTTCCACCGGCTGATAGTCCTCTCCGGCACCAAAAGTGTGGAGTGATGTAAACCTTTGGCGATCATTGTAAAAAACCGTTGAGAAACCGAGATGGTCGAAAAAGAAATAGAGCCAGTCGCGTGTCGGCACAAGAGCCGTCAGCATGTCGCCCCTTCTGCGTGACTCATGGAGTGATTCCGTAACAAGCTCGGACATGAATCCGTTTCCGCGGGAAGCCCGGCGCGTCGCGCAACTTGATATATACGACATGCCTGCCGTCTGGCCATGAAACAGCAAATCATAGTGACGCATCACAAGGGTGCTGACCGGCTGGCCCCCTTTTTCGAGAAGCATAGCGTCGCTATCGTCATACAACGGATCAAACATTTTTTTCATGAGGGCGTCGGAATATCCGAAACTCTCTTTCACTATCCTGCGGACGGCTTCTTTCTTTTCCATACATCAGTAAAGTTTCTCCGGCCGGCAATTAGCAAAATGGGCCGTCAGATAGTAAACGCATGCGACCCCACGAGAGTTTGATCCCGCGGGGTCGCCGTGACTGATGTGCGGTCGCGCTGCGACCGGCAGTTTACTGATGTGCCGGACGGAGAAGGTCGTTGACGGTCTTGACCGGATTGAAAGTCTCGATGGGAACTTCAACGAATGCCGTGTTCCAGTCGCTCATTGCTCCGTTCCAGAGGCCGGGCAGTTCCAGTGCCTTGAGTTCCTTGCCGTGCGACGACTTCGACGATATGAAGCCGGTGGCCGGATCGGTATGTGCTGTAAGATCGTAGTTGTTGCCATGGCGATCCTTGATATAGCATACGAGATCCACCGGATTGAAGTGTGTGGCGGATTTCAGCATAGCCACATATTCCTCGTTGTTTTTGTCAATCTGATGGCTCTCGAGAATCTGTAGCGAAGCTGATCCGTCGGGGTTCACAGCGATAAACGGGCCGCCGCCGGGTTCGCCCTCGTTGCGCACCATACCGCAGACACGCAGAGGCCGGTCGAGCTTGTCGTGGAGATATACAGCGCGGTGAGGCACGTCCATCTTGGTGAAGTTCTTGTCGGAAAGCGAGAGACGGTCGCGCATGAACACGAAAATCTCGTCGAGCAGAGGCTCGTCGTACTTTCCGTCGGCGAGCGCCATCTGATATTCCACCATCTTGTCGCGGAGCTCAAGCATATATCCGGCTATGACCTCCTTGTAACGGATCGTGGGCTGGCGCAGAGCGTCGGGCACCACATTGTCGATGTTTTTTATGAACACCACTGCCGAATCAATATCATTGAGATTCTCAATGAGGGCGCCATGGCCGCCAGGACGGAAAAGGAGCTTGCCGTCCTCACGGAAAGGTGTGTTGTCGGGATTGGCCGCAACCGTATCTGTGGATGGCTTCTGCTCCGACAGGCTGATATTGAACTTCACGCCCATGCGTTTCTCTGTAGCGGGAAGCACTTCCGCTATCTTCTCCTCGAAAAGTTTGCGATGATTGGACGACACAGTGAAATGCAGATTGACCGTGCCGAGCGAATTGGCGGCAGTCTGAGCGCCTTCGGTCATCTGTTCCTCCAGCGGTGTGCGCGAGCCTTCGGGATATTTGTGGAATTTCAGCAGCCCCTTGGGCAGACCTCCGTAATTCATTCCCTCAGGCTTGATCAGGGCAGAAATAAGGTCCTTGATGCGGCCTTCGGCAATGAGCTCCGCGGCTTTCTTGCCGTGCAGACTCACTACCGTGGCGTCGAGTTCCTTTGCAAACGGCAGCCGGTCGAAATTCTCTACAAGCTGCGCCACAGGCGATCCGGGTGCAGGAATTTCATCCTGACCGTCGACAAACTCAAAGAGAGCCTTGAACATACGCGATGCGGCTCCCGAAGCCGGAACGAACTTGGTGACTTCGCCGCCATCGGCAAGATAATGATGCCAACGCTGACGCGCGGCTTCTTCCTGCGCAGGAGTAAGCACTGTTATGCCTCTGCCGGGACGAGCCGCCGCAAGGATGTCAAGAAAGGGAAATCCTTGCTCGAAACGTTTGAGCTGGGCCTCAAGCTGGGCCTCAGTGATGCCTTTGGCCTCAAGCTGGGCCAGATCTTCAGGTTGTAACATGATATTGATATTATGGGTTTGAAAAATTCATGATGGATTGCCGGCATGACATTCAGTATGCATTCCGACCCCAAAAGTAAAATTTTTTTTCGTAACCACCGCTATGGCCCAGTAGATTTTTTTGACTATTTTTGCAGCATATTGACAGAAAATGACAAAAGACACCATAACCGACCTGGAATCAGCCGTCGCTATCCTGAAAGCGGGCGGAGTGATACTCTATCCCACCGATACTGTGTGGGGGATAGGATGCGACGCCACCCGTCAGGAGGCGGTGGAACGGATTTACCGCATCAAGCGTCGCATCGACTCCAAGGCGATGATTTCTCTCGTGAGCGATACCGCCATGCTTGAGCGGTGGGTCGAAGATATACCTGAGACGGCTCTGCAACTCGCCGATGTGGCAGTCAGACCGCTGACCATTATCTATGACCATCCGCACGGACTGGCCCCCGGGCTGCTTGCGGCCGACGGCAGCGCGGCCATCCGCATAGCATCCGATGAATTCTGCCAGAGCCTTTGCAGGAGGCTGCGCCGGCCGGTGGTATCGACATCGGCCAATATCAGCGGCAAGCCTGCTCCCGGAAGCTTCGCAGAGATAGAAGCAGACATCAGGGAAGCAGTCGACTATGTGGCTACGAGCGGACGCCCCGCGGCTGGATCCGACAACCGCCCGTCGTCGGTCGTTAAAATCTCTGACGGAGGAATAATCAAAATCTTACGCCCGTGAACAGCACAGAATACTACAACGGCAGTGACGCCGCGACTGAAAACGAGCCCACCCGCCACGGCGAGGGACGCGCCCACACGCTTTTCATGCGCTTTCTTATCTGGCGCGAGAAACACGTGAAGGAGAAGACCTTTGTAATATTCGTCTCGCTGATCATAGGAATACTCGGCGGCCTGGCGGCTCTCCTGCTGAAGACGCTGATACATCTGATATCGTCGGCGCTGACGTCTCATCTGTCGGTGACGGGAAGCAACTGGCTGTTTTTTCTTTATCCGGCGCTCGGAGTGCTGATCACCGTGCTGTTTGTGCGCTATTTAGTGCGCGACAATATATCGCACGGAGTCACACGCGTGCTCTATGCCATCTCACAGAACAAAAGCCGCCTCAAGCGTCACAATACATATACCTCGCTCATAGCAAGCTCCATCACCATCGGATTCGGCGGATCGGTCGGTGCGGAGGGCCCGATCGTATATACCGGCGCCGCCATCGGATCCACCGTCGGGTCATGGCTGCGCATGTCGCCGAGGGTATTGATGATCCTTGTAGGCTGCGGCGCAGCGGCCGGCATAGCAGGCATATTCAAAGCGCCTATAGCCGGGATGCTTTTCACCCTTGAGGTGCTGATGATAGATCTGACGACTGTCTCGGTGATGCCGCTGCTGATATCGTCGATCACAGCCGCTACAATTGCCTATATATTCACAGGCTATGACGTGGAGTTTTTCTTCGTACAGAGCGAGCCGTTCGTGACGGCACGTATCCCCTTCGCCATATTGCTGGGCGTATTCACCGGACTCGTTTCGCTTTATTTCACACGCGTAATGAATCTGATGGAGAACACCTTCGGCAAGATACGCAATCCATGGCTGCGCATGGCGGCCGGCGGGGCACTCCTTTCGAGTCTCATATTCCTGTTCCCGCCGCTCTACGGCGAAGGCTATGGGTCGATCGTGGCTCTGCTCAGCGGCAACATATCGAGCATCGTCGACGGTTCGCTGTTTTATGCCGACCGCGACAACGTATGGTTCATCCTGCTGTTCATAGCCATGATTATCCTCACCAAAGCTTTCGCCACCTCCTCCACCACCGGTGCGGGAGGCGTCGGGGGCACCTTCGCTCCGTCGCTTTACGTAGGCTGCATGGCAGGTTTTTTCTTCGCCTACTTTATCAATGAGCTTTTCGGACTTGATCTGTCGGTAAAGAATTTCGCACTGATGGGCATGGCAGGGGTGATGTCGGCTGTAATGCATGCGCCGCTTATGGGCATTTTCCTGACAGCCGAGCTGACGGGAGGGTACGAACTCTTTCTGCCCCTGCTCATAGTATCGACGCTCTCTTACGGCACTATCAAACTTTTCGAGCCTTACAGCATCTACGCCATGCGTCTTGCCCAGCGAGGCGAGCTCCTGACGCATCACAAGGACAAGGCTGTGCTGACACTGCTGAAGGTCGACAACGTGATAGAGACAGATTTCGTGCCCGTCAGGCCCGATATGAATCTCAAGGAAATGGTCGGAGTGATCTCCCGCTCCAACCGCAACCTGTATCCGGTGCTTAATAAGGAGGGACGCCTGCAGGGAGTGGTGCTTCTCGACGAGATACGCAACATCATGTTCCGCCCGGATCTTTACAGGCGCATGTATGTCGACAAATTCATGAGCATGCCGCCGGGACGCGTGGTTATCGGCCAGAGCATGGAGCAAGTGATGAAGACATTTGACGATACCGGGGCATGGAACCTGCCAGTGGTGGAAGCCGACGGCAAATATGTGGGCTTCGTCAGCAAATCCAAGATATTCAATTCCTATAGGCGAGTGCTCCGCCATTATTCAGAGGACTGACCGGCAGACTTCAAAAACGCGTGGATTAAACTCATTTCACATGGGTGTGCATTATTATTGCACGCCCATGTTCATAACTTTGCGTCAGGAATAAAACTTAACGCAAAGCATCATGAAACGCATCAACTCCTCCGACGTGATCATAGCAAGCCTTACCCAGAGAGGACGCAATGTCGCCAACCTCCGTATAAGCGGCCTGTCGGATATCAGCCAGGTCATCGACTATATCAGACGCACCATACGCGGCCTTATCGGGATGACAAGCCTTCGCCTCCGCAACGGATCGCAGGGGTGGGTGACTGAATTGAGCCTGATGTTCGGCACTGTGGCTGACCACGCAACGGCCGCTCATCAGTTGTCGCTGTTCTGACAGCGAACCGGACGATCAGGGATTTAGCAGATCGGGATTGAAAAAGCTTTCGACGGATCGGGCCATCTCAAGAGCCCTTGATGCCGGCCCGTCGGGATCGATATCGGCAGCCTTAATATAATCGGATGTCGCCTCAGCGCGACGGCCAAGCTTCCACAACAGTTTCCCGCGCAGAAACAACGCGTCGCCGCTTGCCGGAGAAGCTGTTATAATCTCGTCGAGCAGAGCTATCGCCTCATCTGTGCGTCCTTGCGAGGCGAGAGTGCGGGCATCTTCTATGGTATGGGAAGTGGACATAGCTAAAAAAGAAAAAGCTCCCATGTAGACCTACATGAGAGCATTCGTTTCATCGTTGGTGGGCGCTGAGGGATTCGAACCCCCGACCCTCTGCTTGTAAGGCAGACGCTCTGAACCAGCTGAGCTAAGCGCCCTCGTCATATGCGAGGAAAATGGTTTCGGGCAACGAGTCATGATCTCTTGGGGTGGGCGCTGAGGGATTCGAACCCCCGACCCTCTGCTTGTAAGGCAGACGCTCTGAACCAGCTGAGCTAAGCGCCCTTCGTTCCCGAAAGCGATGCAAAGTTACGACCATTTTCCGAACTGACAAAATTTTCCGGCAATTTTTTTGCTCATTTTTTCAAGCGGCAGACAATCCGATGTGATTATACATTGATACAGCGGACGTTGCACAAAACGTTTTCAAATTATTTTTTCAAAGCATCTATAATTACTATCTTTGCAGACATATGGCTACGACACAAAAGAAGCGCAAGAAAGCTTCGGGCGGCATGAAGCTCGGACTGATTATCGGAAGCATATCCGCTGTACTGTTGGCGGCAGTATGCATCTTATTCTGCGTTCAGCCGGCAGCTCCTGCCGACGGCGAGCGATGGGTCAGGATACCGTCGGGATCCGACCGACAGGCAGTGGGCGACTCCCTGAGAGCTGCCTTGGGAGTGACCTGCGGCAACCGGGTATATACAATCTGGCGCATTATGGGCGGGAATCCCGACAGAGCGCACGGGGCCTACAGAATAAACCACGGCACAAGCACGCTGACAGCTGCCCGACGCATCAAGAACGGCAGCCAGACACCCGTCAGACTGACCTTCAACTATGCCCGCGACATCTCCGACATGGCTTCGCGGCTGACGCGAAACCTGGAGATCGAGCCGGAAGCGCTCCTTGCGGCATGCGATACGATACTGCCACGCCACGGATTCAGAAGAGAACAGTTTCCCGCCGCATTCATGCCCGACACCTACGAAGCTTACTGGACCGACGACGGAGAGCGGATAGTAGACAGGCTGCTGACCGTGCGCAACAATTTCTGGAACGACGACCGGCGTCAGCGCGCGGCCGACCTCGGACTGTCGCCGGCAGAAGCGGCCACTCTTGCATCGATAGTGGAAGAGGAGACCGGCAAAGCCGACGAACGCCCCACGGTGGCACGGCTCTATCTCAACCGCCTCAGCAAAGGGATGCTTCTTCAGGCCGATCCGACCGTGAAATTCGCCACAGGCAATCCGGATCTCCGGCGCATCACCGGACGGCATCTCACGATCCAGTCGCCATACAACACCTATCTTCACCATGGCCTCCCCCCGGGCCCGATACGCATCGCCGACGGACGCACCATTGACGCCGTGCTCAATGCTCCCCGCCACAACTACTTATATATGTGCGCGAGAGAGGATTTCTCAGGATATCACAACTTCGCTTCTGATTATGCCACACACCAGGCCAACGCCAGGCGTTACCGCCAGGAACTCGACCGCAGGGGCATCAGATAAGCGCGCATGAACATTGTCTCATCCCTATCCGTTAGTCAACTATCATGAACGACAGCAACGACAACAGCAGCACAGTATTAAACACGTATTCCACCGATTGGGAAGCCCATATCGCGGAAGGCGTACTGTCAAGCAACGGCATACCATGCGCCCTCACCAACGAGACGTTCTCATCGATATATCCGATCGGATTCAACAGTATCGGAGGGATCAACCTCATTGTGCCCGCTGAATACGCCGCTCAGGCACGCGAACTGCTCGGACTTGAGACCGCAAACGATGACTGACGCCACTTCCAACAGAATTATAAAAGCGGCATCGCCAAAACATTTGCGCATTAGGAAAATAATCACTACCTTTGCACGCTAAATCTCAAGAAACGAATGAGACAACTTAAAATCACCAAATCGATCACCAACCGCGAAAGCGCGTCGCTCGACAAATATCTTCAGGAGATAGGCCGTGAAGAGCTTATATCCGTAGATGAGGAAGTAGAGCTTGCACGTCGCATACGCCAAGGCGATCAGAGAGCGCTGGAAAAGTTAACTTGTGCAAATCTTCGCTTCGTGGTATCAGTAGCTAAACAGTACCAGAACCAGGGGCTCAGCCTCCCCGACCTGATCAACGAAGGCAATCTTGGCTTGATTAAAGCTGCACAGAAGTTTGACGAGACCCGCGGTTTCAAATTCATCTCCTATGCCGTGTGGTGGATACGGCAGTCAATCCTTCAGGCGCTGGCCGAACAGGCCCGTATCGTGAGGTTGCCCCTCAATCAGGTGGGAGCATTGAATAAAATCAGCAAGGAGCTATCGAAGTTCGAGCAGGAGAACGAGCGCCGTCCTTCGCCCGAAGAGCTTGCCGCACGACTCGATGTGCCCCTCGAAAAAATTTCCGACACCCTCAAAGTGTCGGGCCGCAGCATTTCGGTCGACGCCCCCTTCGTCGAGGGCGAGGACAACAGTCTGCTCGACGTGCTGACCAACGACGACTCCCCTGCCGCCGACTCCACTCTGACTCAGGAATCCCTGTCGAAAGAGGTGGATCGCGCCCTCCGTCAGCTCCATGAGCGCGAGCGCGAGATACTCAAGATGTTTTTCGGCATCGGATGTCAGGAGATGACTCTTGAGGAGATCGGAGCTAAATTTGACCTTACGCGCGAGCGCGTGCGCCAGATCAAGGAGAAGGCGATCCGCCGCCTCAAAGGTCAGAAGAGCCGCCTGCTGAAAACCTATCTCGGTCAGTAAGCCCGACCGGCATCCAACGACAATTCAGATCGCAAGGACAATAGATGTAATATTTTTCTCATGGTGAGAAAGCGTGCGTCGTGATGACGTGCGCTTTTTCTTTTATCAATCCGACAGAAAAACCGGAAGCCTGCCTTACAATATTTAACACATACATGCAACGCCGTTGCCCATCATCAGAATAACTTTGCATCGTCAACACCGACCCGCGTGTATCCTCACCGGGCCACATCAAAAAACTATCATAAGTCATGAAACTCTGGGATCTTATCGGCGGCCTCGCCTTATACCGCCTCCTGTTCGGACGGTCATCATCGGCCCGACAATCACAGCCGCACCCAACGCAGCCACAGTACACGCCTCTCTACAGTGGAGCGTCCGACCGCTTTGCATCTACTCCCGACGCCTCCGCCTACGATCTCAACGACCCCGACGAGATTCAGGACCGCATAGACGAACTGGAGGACATGCTGTCGGAATGCGACGACGACCGCTACGACGACATCGAGCGCGAGATAGAGACCCTGACCGCACGGGCTGAAGAGCTTAACCGGATAAACGACCGTGAATTCAACGCCCTCGTCGGCCTGGACAATGACGACGATATCGGCGCAGATTACTTCACGGCCGACGATCCGTATGACTGCGCCGACCCTCTCGATGATGACGATCCGTCCGACTGGTAAGCGCCGGAACGCCTAACCAATCCGATGAGAGCAGCCGGGCCAAGGCGCAAATCACTCTTCAGATGGCCCCAGCTCGCTTTCGAGCACTTTGCGCGACTTGTCGAACGCCTCGCCGAAACCGCGCGCCCTGATTTTCCCGTCGGGCCCGATCAATGCGAAAAACGGCCATCCTGTGATACGGAAAGCATCCATCACCGGCTTATTGTCCGGAAAATCCTCTACCTCCACCTCGATCCACGGGTGACGGAGCATCCCTTCAAGCACTGGGCGTATGTCGTCGACTCCATCCGACGGGACTTTCCTGTCGGCCGGCAATCTTTCGTAATTCTGGCGCACCATGTCGAGCGACTCGGTCAGGCCGAGCACTTCGAGTCCGCGACTGTTATAGATATCGTGGAGCCTAAGCACATACTGGTCGATAAAGACCGATCCCGGGCAAAGTCCCCAGTGATAGATTAGCAGATAGCGCCCTTTGAAATCTTTCTCTGTAATCTTCTTTCCGTCGACAGTTGTCAATGCGAATTCAGGCACAGGCTGCCCGTCGGCAAGCCGTTCCATATCCGCCAGTTCTCGGGCGAATACACGCCCATAGTAGGTATCCTTCAGCTCCCGGCTCCAGCTATCGTATTTCGCCCTCGACTGCTCTACCGGCGTACTTGCGATGCGCTCGAGAGCATCTACAAGCAGCGACAAGGTCCCTGCGGGATTGGCGTTGACATATGCCTTTCGGGCATCACGCATCCGCGCTATTCCGGGATTCGACTTGGCGCGGCTAAACGCATTGACCTTATGAAACCATTCTTCGGCACGCGCCGTATCCTTTTCTTGCTGCGCCGCCAGCAGTTCTCTCATATAGTCATCTCTGATCTTACCGATCGAATCTTCGAGGCGAAGTGACTCCGCCAGCATAGGCTCATCGTAAATGCCGCCGCTCAACCGACTATAGTAAATTTTCCCGACCGAACCAGAGAGCCTGATACGATCGCCATCGGTTATGATCAGAGTCAAGGCTAATCTGGAGCCCATCCGGGGCGCTCCTTTTTTCGGGTGAAATGTCATTCTGTACACCTGATCATGCTCCTGCATGCCCTTATAGAAGAAAGTATCAGGCTGCTCCACAACGATATCAAAAGCCCCCTCCCTGTTCCTTCTCAGAAAAATGACCTGCTCGAAGCGCAGCGTATCGCCCTCATGCAAGCCCGCGATGCGCCCGGAAAGCGCGAACGATTGCATATTTTCCGCTGAAGCCATAGATGCAACAGCCACAACCGACGCCAAAACAAAAGATCTGACCATAACAAAAATAACGGTATTGATTTATCCCACAAATATAGTAAAAACCACACTTTCTTTACATTTCCCTCATATGCTTAACAACATAACTGCATTTATCCCCACCAATAACATTTTTTTGTAACTTTGCACCTGATTTCAGAGCCATAGAGTTGGCCAACGGAATCAACAACTTTATAAAAAGGTGTTATTGAAATTTTATCTTCGTCATTCAAACTTGGCGGTTTATATGCAGTGAAGATGAGATTGACAATAGCACCTGCATCGGATGCTTATACCCTGCTATAATCAGCAGCTTATATGGCATATCGGTGTGGGGCTATTGTTTTATCCACTGCATAGGTACGCCAAGACCTGAATGACGGATAGAACAAGATACAATCCTCACACCTTTTTCATATCTAAATGTAAGCGTTGCAGAGAGGATTATGCAACCGCCAAATTAATATGAACGCTAAAAGCCTGAAAAGAATACGCACTATTGTAACTAATGCGCGTAAGCACCCTTATTATGTCAATTATGAAATTGAATCATATGCTGAACTTAGAGGAACCTACTGTATAGACATTTCAAAGCATGGTTGTTTAATCAATAAGTTTATGTTTTGTCCTGACACTGACGGCAACATCGAGTCTATCGCTATCTACGGTGACAATCTACGGGGTCACATGAATGCCATACGTCAAAGCATGAAGATTTTTGACATGGATGTCGAGAGCGTTGATTTTGAAAGCGGATATTCTGATTATGTGGATGTATATCTAAAAACGGAATAATATTATGTCAACCACCGTATATCTTACAAAAGGACAACGTATCTGTATCACCAATTTCCTCAAATGGTTAATGGTGGATTTTGATGTAGAGTTAAATGAAGCAATCTTTGAAGATTACATATCAGGGATTGGCTCAACTATGCACGAAGGTATAAATAATGAAATATTGGAAGCGCTCCCCCAAGAGGTCAAAGTGGATATTATCAATAAATTACTGCTGTCTTTTGGTAAAATATCTGACCTGTCAATACTATTAAAATTGTCTCAATATCTTGAGGATTCTATGATTGGGTCTTGGAGCGAATCAGTTATGATTCGTTCTATAATTGTTATTGCTCAATATTTCTTCGGTGAGTCTGTCAAGATTGTTCCAAGGACATTCAACAAACCCACATCTAAATTATCAGTATATTTGGATAATGCCACTTTTGAGATAACCACTTTGATGTCGTCTTTCTCTGCGCAAAAACTTGTTAGAATAACTTTAGACGATAAAATTCTTCATAAAGTTATGGAATATGAAAAACAGCCCTCTCAATTTGACATAGAGGAACTTTTAGGCAATTTACTATGTATGCCCTATGCTCCCGTTGATTTATCTCGTTGTGAGTACATACATAGCTCATTTAAGAATATGAGCTACTTGGATATTAAGCTGACAAATATCATACCCCAAAGACATCCATAACACCCTCCATAAAATTAGCTATCTAAAGAATTATGCCCATATTAACCACAACACAATATATGAGTATTAAATATGGTTACGTTTGACAGCCCTGAATTAAAAAAATTGGTAGAGCATGACAATCAGATCCTTTCCAAAGGCAAGATTGATTGGGAAGCCAAAATACTGCCTATCGCCAACAAGATAGCGGAATGTGAGAAACACTTAACTGTCCCTGATGTTGCATTAAAGCTATATTCAGAGGAACATCCTGAATTTTCCATAGATAAACATAAGGCTGATTTTGAGGAAAGATTAGTTAGAGCAAAAACCGAGTTAACCCAGCTTATAGCGTCAATATCAGACAAAGAGGCTAATGATAGGATTGAAGCTCTTGCCAACGAAATTAAGAATTGGGAAAAACAAGAAGGGCAATTTTCATGGAAAGATGTGGCACTTTCCATACTTGAACTTCCTGAACGAATCATCTTCGATTATGACCGTTGCCCTGATTGCGGACATTCAAGAATCCGCATTTATTTCCATTCTCCTAAATGGACATGGGCTATGATGTGCGGCAAAGCAGGTGAAATGGCAATTTGTCCGTCCTGCAAAACACAATCTGGATTATTCGGAATAATAACAAGCGCCTAAGTCATGTATTTAATATTAGACCAACTCGCGAGTAGAGCGAAACTGATATGGATTCTCATCCTCTGTCTTATATTCACATTCTATATTTTAGACCCTATTGTGAAACGGATAGATAAGTGGATAGACAATCACAAAAAACGTAAATAAAAAGCATGAGCCGTATGCAGAAGATAATATTTCATTGTCCCATAATCGCTACAATCATACTGATCTGTATGATTGGTATATGTTATATTGTCGTTTCGGTCAATGCCAGTAAGAAGACATACACCATTGTGAACTGTATTCCACAAAATAAGGTTGGCCTACTTCTCGGCACTTCTCCGACAACTCCGCAAGGAGAGCACAACTATTATTTCGACAATCGGATTCAGGCCGCAGCGCAACTTTACCATAATGGCAGAATCAGCCACATAATAGCAAGTGGTGGCGATTACTCCAGAGAAAACGGTTGCAATGAACTCACAGCCATGCGGGATTCATTAGTAGCTCTTGGAGTTCCTGACAGCATTATCACATTGGACTATCAGGGCTTGCGCACTCTTAATTCAATAGTCAAAGCGAAAGAGATCTACGGCCTTGACAGCGTCACTATAATCTCGCAAAAATATCACAACGAGAGGGCCATTTGGCTTGCAGATCATTATGGACTTAATGCAATAGCCTACAATGCAAAGACTCCCGATATTACGGACAAACGAATCAAAAACATCTCACGCGAACTTCTTGCAAGAGTCAAGATGGTTATTGATATTTTAATGCGTAATCAATAATCGCAACAATTCCGACCGCACAATTCCGGGACAATTCCGACCGCAGATTTTCGGGATGATTTTCGCTGGGGATTTGGAGATTAGGCGGGAAATCACTACCTTTGCACCGCTTTTTAGGCATCCCGTGTGATGGGAAATTAAGGAGCGCTTAATTTTTAGTAACACAAACAAAACGAACAAACAATGAAGACATTCCAGCTCAGCGCCGAGCCCCGTACTGATCTCGGCAAGAAGGCCGCCAAGGCTCTCCGCAAGGAAAACAAGATCCCCGTAGTGCTCAACGGCGGCGAAGTGATCGACCTCCCCTACAACGGCAAGCTCCGCGAGGGCGAGAAGGTGGTCGTGATCGAGAAAGACCAGTCCAAAGGCCTCATCACCACCGATCTGGCCGTGACCACCGACTCCGTGCGCAAGCTCATTTATACTCCTGACATCTTCGCTATCGAGCTCGACCTCCACGGCGAAAAGCGTATGGCCGTGCTGAAAGACATCCAGTTCCACCCCGTGAAGGACACCATCCTCCACATCGACCTGCTTGAGGTGAACGACAAGAAGCCCGTCACCATCGAGGTACCCGTGCAGCTCGAAGGCCACGCCGAGGGCGTGAAAGCCGGCGGTAAGCTGACTCTCTCGATGAAGAAGATCAAGGTGAAGGCCACCTACGACAAGATCCCCGAGCGCGTGGTAGTCAACGTAGACAACCTCGGCCTCGGCAAGACCATCCAGATAGGCGATCTCCACTACGAGGGTCTCGAACTGACCAACGCCAAGAATGCCGTTGTCTGCGCCGTTCAGCTGACCCGCGCAGCCCGTGGTGCGGCAGCCGCAGCAGCTGCGAAGTAAACCAGTCACCTCTGATTCATAACCCGGTATCAAATGAAATATCTGATAGTCGGGCTTGGCAATATCGGCGACGAGTACGCCATGACACGCCACAACATAGGTTTTATGATATTGGATGCCTTTGCGAAGGCATCCAATATTACTTTTACCCCCGAGCGTTATGGCGACGTGGCCCGGATGCGGCTCAAGAACGCGCAGCTGATACTCCTCAAGCCCTCCACCTACATGAATCTCAGCGGCAACGCCGTGCGCTACTGGCGTGACCGCGAGAAGATCGACAACGACCATCTGCTCGTGGTGGTCGACGACATCGCGCTCCCCTTCGGAGCCATACGCCTCAAGGCCAACGGCAGCGACGCCGGCCACAACGGCCTCAAAAACATCGCCGCCATGCTCGGCACGCAGGCCTATCCGCGTCTGCGGTTCGGGATCGGCAACGACTACCAGCGCGGACAGCAGATCGAATACGTGCTCGGGGCTTTCACGCTCGATCAGCGGCAGCAGCTGCCTACGCGTATTGAGGTGGCCACAGAGGCCATCAGGGCTTTCTGCCTCTCGGGCCTCGACTTCGCGATGTGTAATTTCAACAACAAGTGACCATGGCCAAGACCGAAGAGAGAATCGACAAATGGATGTGGGCCACCCGCATATTCAAGACCCGCACCATCAGCTCCGACGCGTGCAAGAAAGGACGCATCAGCGTAGGCGGCGCCACGGCCAAACCGTCGCGTACCATCAAGGTAGGCGACGTCATAGAGGTGCGCAAACCGCCTGTCACCTACAGTTTCCGCGTGAAAGCACTGACCGAGAACCGTCTGGGAGCCAAGCTCGTGCCCGATTACCTGGAAAACATCACTCCGAAGAGCCAGCTCGACCTGCTGGAGATAGTGAAGATATCCGGATTCATCGACCGCCGCAAAGGGCTCGGACGCCCCACCAAGCGCGAAGGACGCGAACTGTCGAAATTCACCTCAGAGGCGATGGAGAGCGACGGATGGGACTTCGACTTTGACTTCGACGACGATGATGATGACGATGACGCTGGCCTCGACGGCTGATCGCACCGAACCATGCGGCGGCTCTGATTGTTTGACACTCATGCACACCTCACCAATATCCATAGGCATCTTTATCGACGGAGGCTATTTCTCTAAAATCAACGATGAGCTCCGGCGCCGTCGCCAGCTACAGATCGACATCCACGGATATCTCGAATACATCCGCGGACGCATAGCGCAACATGCCGGCACAGACCCCTCCGACTGCCTTATCACCGAAAGCCACTACTTCCGCGGACGCTTTCGCGCCGCAACGGCAAACGAGAAACACATATTGCTCCCCGAGCGTTACTTCGAGGACGCGCTTATCGACAACGACGTAATATTCCACTACAAGCACCTGCGCGAGGTACCCAATTCAAGCGGAGGCACCACCATAGTGGAAAAAGGGGTGGACGTATGGTTCGCCCTCGAAGCTTACGAGCTTACGAGCATCCGACGCTTTGACTATGTGGTGCTCATCACCGGCGACGCCGACCACGAAATGCTCATACGCAAGCTGAAGGCATTAAAAGTCAACGTGTTGCTCTATACGTGGAATCTCGGTCCGCAGTCGGCCACATCGCCGTTTCTCGAAGAGGAGGCCCCGTGGCACATCGACATGGAACATGAGACGTCGGCCCACCCGGCCCTTCTGAACCAGGTGTGCCGCAGGCTGTCGCAACGGCGCGACGATTCCGCCGACTGACCAGCATCGTCACAGCTTCAGACCGTTGACATTGGCAGGGGGGCGCCCGGCCTCAAGCTCCGCCTTCATAAAATCCATATAGGGAGCGGCATGCTCAAAAAACGCCCGGTAGCCCTCGCAAAGATAGTTCAGTCCCGGTTCTCCTTCCGAGGAAACGGCAAAGCGGTTGCGCGGGCACTCTCCGTGGCAGGCAAACATCCAGCGGCACTCCTTGCACTGGCGTGGCAGTCCGGCCTGCTTGCGCGCGCCGAATTCGAGCTGACGGTCAGAAGCCATCATCTCTATAAGCGTGGATTCATGAATGTTGCCGAGCTTATACTGCGGGAACACGAAATGATCGCATGCGTAGACATCGCCGTTCCACTCCATAGCGGCAGCATGGCCGCACATTGACGAGAGCGTGCACACTCCGGGCATCGCTCCCACCCAGTTGGCAAGGGTAGCATCGAAAATCTGAACGAACACCTTGCCGACATCCTCCCTGACCCATTCGTCAAACAGGCCTATAAGAAAATCGCCCCACTGGCGCGGAGTGACCGAAAAGTCGGTCAACTCTCCCGGACTGGCCACATCGGCCAGCATATTGTCGGGCTTGATGCGCTCCACCACGGGAGTAAACTGTATATAGCGGCAACCGATCTCCTTGAAAAAACGGTAGAACTCCACCGGATAATCGGCATTGTAATCATTGACCACCGCAAGAGCATTCCATTCCACTCCATGACTCTGCAGCATCTTTATGCCACGCATCACGGCGTTAAACGTCGGACGTCCGTCGGCCATGCGCCGGTATTCGTCGTGAAATTCCTGAGGGCCGTCGATCGACACTCCCACAAGCCAGTCGTGGCGCTTCAGAAACAGACACCACTCGTCGGTGAGCAGCGTGGCATTGGTCTGCAGACAGTTGATTATGTTACGTCCGGCACCGTACTTTTTCTGTAATTCCAAAGCCTTACGGTAAAAATCAAGCTTCCTGACGGTGGCTTCTCCCCCATGCCAGGTGAATATCACCTCCGGAGTGGTCTGCGCGGCAATATACTGTTTTATAAACTCTTCGAGAGTGGCCTCCGACATCAGCTGACGGCGTGCATCGGGATAATATTTCTTCTTCTCAAGATAATAGCAGTAGCGGCATGCCAGATTGCAGGCTGATCCCACAGGTTTAGGCATGACGTAGACCGGGGTAGCAAAAGGATTGATCATCGCGGCTTCATTAACATGAAATAAAACGACGGGCCGGAGCCTCCCGAACGAAATGGGAGAATCCAGCCCGGAATTTCGCGTCAGAAAGAGATATTACTTGCCGGCGATCGAGCAGCTGACAGTAAGACGCTTGCGGCCTTTCGCACGACGACGTGCAAGCACCTTGCGGCCATCGGCTGTGGCCATTCTCTCACGGAATCCGTGCTTGTTGACTCTTTTTCTGTTAGAAGGTTGGAATGTTCTTTTCATTGCCGTATGTTGATTATCTTATTAATATATTTGTATCCCCGTGGGGAGTCGAACCCCAATCGTTGGAACCGGAATCCAATATTCTATCCATTGAACTACGGAGACTTGTCGCTTCCGGCCCCCTAAAAGAGGCTCAAAAACGGTGCAAAGTTACTGATTTTTTATTATCTTTGCAAAAGAACTCGCAAAAAAGCAATGGAAGTAAGAATCGACAGCAGCTGGAAAGCGGTCCTCGGGCCCGAATTTGACAAGGAATATTTCCGCCGGCTCACTGATTTTGTCAGAGCCGAATACCGGCGCCGCATTGTATATCCCCCTGCCGGCCGGATCTTTGCGGCCTTCGATTCATGCCCGTTCGACAAGGTCAAGGTCGTGATCCTCGGCCAGGATCCTTATCACGGAGAGGGCCAGGCCAACGGGCTATGCTTCTCTGTCAATCCGGGCACAGCTCTACCCCGCTCTCTCGTCAATATTTTCAAGGAGGTGGCCGACGACACAGGCTGCCCCGTGTCAGCCGACGGAGATCTCAGCCGCTGGGCCCGTCAGGGAGTGCTGATGCTCAACGCCACCCTCACTGTTGGCGCCCATTCTCCGGGATCGCATCAGGGACACGGATGGGAGGAGTTCACCGACGCCGTGGTAAGAAACCTCGCCGAGCGGCGAGAGGGCCTCGTCTTCATACTCTGGGGTTCATATGCCATACGCAAGGGAGCGATGATCGACCGCAACCGACATCTTGTGCTCACATCGGCCCATCCGTCGCCTCTCAGCGCGTCAAGAGGTTTTTTCGGCAACCATCATTTCACACGGGCAAACGAATGGCTGCGTAATCACGGACAGACCCCCATCGTATGGTAATCTCTCGTCGGGCTATCGCTGCGTTTGCAGCCCTTACGGCTGTCACGGTTCAGGCTCAGGTATATCTGACCAGATCGCCTGAAATAGCGAGCGTCACAGCCCGCATCGCCGGCCACGACAGCGCGCCACCCGTAATAATGCCGACAGCCGGCGACCGACTGAAAGTGGACTTCGACCGCTTGGGCACGGATAACCGCCATCTGCGCTACCGGCTCGTGCACTGCGATCCATGGTGGCGACCTTCGGGTCTGATCGATTCTGAGTTTGTCGACGGATTCAACGAAGCTCAGGCCGATGACGGCGAATATTCGAGAGCCACACTGACACACTACGTACATCATTCAATCACAGTGCCGTCAGGGATTACCCCGACGATCAGCGGCAACTACCTGCTCGAAATATGGGACGATGACGATGACGCACGCCCTGTGATTCTCAGCATACCCTTCGGTGTCAGCGAACAGTCTGTGCCAATAAACGCCACCGTATCACCGCGTACCGACAGGGATTATCTCGGCGAACACCAGCAGCTCTCCATAGATCTGGATCTTCACAGGATTTGGGGAGAACTTGGCAGCCCGTATACCGACATCACCCTCACAATAGAGCAGAACTCCCGTCCGGAGACCAGAGTAATACTGACATCTCCGACAGGAATATACGGACACCGCGCACACTACGAACATATGCCGAAGCTTATTTTCAAGGGGGGCAACGAATACCGCCGTTTCGAGACCGTCGATCTACGCCAACGCGGACTTGGGATCGAATCAGCAGGCCAGACACCCGAAGGATATACTGCCGACGTTGCCAAGGCCATGCCCCGCTCCGGCACTCCATATGTCTACGACCAGACACAGCACGGCCGGATGCTTATAAGAAGCACCGACACCGACCGCCACAATACGGAAGCCGATTATGCCGACGTAAGCTTCAGACTTGTCACCGACCCCATTCCAGGCCATGACATCTATCTGGAAGGAGAAATGACAGGCCGAAGGCTCGATGCATTCAGCCACATGACATACGACTTCGCGTCGGGGGCATACCGTCTGACACTTCCCCTCAAACAAGGGGCGTACAATTATCAGTTCGTCGCTTTAGACCGTCGGACAGGCCAACCGTCAGAAGGTCTTATCGAGGGCAACTTCCATCAGACTGTCAACGAGTACACCATAAAAGTATATTACCGACCGCGGACCGGACGTGGCTACAGGCTCGCCGGAATGACAGTAATAACCACCGACAGATGACAACCACTAATGAAGAAATCATGATAGAGATAGGCAATACGCTTGTGTCGCTCGACCTGGCCGAACGTTACTTTTGCTGCGACCTCGACCAATGCCTCGGACAGTGCTGTATCGAGGGCGATGCCGGAGCGCCAATCACGACCGACGAGAAAACCGAACTCGAACGGGTGCTTCCGATCGTCGGGCCGCAGCTGACGCCTCAGGCGCGCCGCATTATCGACGAGCAGGGAGTAAGCTATATCGACGAAGAGGGCGATCTCGTCACTTCGATTGTCGACGGACGCGACTGTGTGTTCACCTGCCGCGCGCCGGGAGGCAAATGCCTCTGCTCTATCGACCACGCTTACCGGCAGGGCCTGACCGGCTCTTTCCGTAAGCCGATCTCTTGCTATCTCTACCCGCTGCGCATCACCGAGTATCCTACATTTACCGCCGTAAACTACCATCGGTGGAAAATATGCCGCAGCGCCGAGGCCAACGGGCGCAGGCTCGGAATACGCCTGTATCAGTTCATGAAAGAGCCACTGATCGCGCGCTTCGGCAAAGAGTGGTACGACGAACTCGCCCAGGCCTGCGAGGCCATAATCGAAAACGGCATTGAATAAATCAATCAAACACCCCTTCTATCATGAAATCAATCAGGATTTGTCTTATCATGGCGCTCGTGGCGATAGCTGCCACGGCAGCCGCAAGACCGTCGCTTGCCGACTTTGCTCTTCTGCCGGTTCCGCAGGAGATAGAATTCCGCAATGGAGAGACGAAATTCTCTGCCGCCCGGCTTGAGATGCCGGCATGGGCCCGACAGTGGACCGACTGTCTGGCGCAGCTCGGTGCGAAAGTCGATCCGCAGGCCCGTTTTCTCATCAAAGGCGAGATCGTCGACTCCATAGCCGGAGCCGGCACCAACGACGAGGCATACACCCTCACCGTAGGCAGCCACGGCATTACGGTCACCGCCATATCGGAAAAGGGCATTTTCTGGGCCTTGCAGACACTCCGCCAGCTCGGACAGGGGTCGACCGCCCGGCAGGCACGGTTTCCGCACTGCGAGATTGTCGACTGGCCCGCATTCCCCTGGCGGGGCTTCATGATGGATGTGGGCCGCTCCTATATCAGCATGGATGAGCTCAAACGTGAGATCGACGCCATGTCGCTCTTCAAGCTCAACGTGTTCCACTGGCATCTGACCGAAAATCAGGCCTGGCGCCTCGAAAGCCGGATTTTTCCCATGCTCAACGACAGCGTCAACACCATCCGTCAGCCTGGCAAATATTATACAATTGAAGAGGCCCGGGAACTTGTAGCCTACTGCCGCGACCGCGGCATCATGCTCGTGCCCGAGATCGACATGCCGGGTCATAGCGCAGCTTTCGAACGTACGTTCCGTCACGACATGCAGTCGCCCGAAGGCATGAAGATACTCAAGCTTCTCGTAGAGGAGGCCTGCGCCACATTCGACGAAGTTCCCTACCTGCATATCGGCACAGACGAAGTGCGCTTCACCAATCCGGATTTCGTGCCTGAGATGGTGGCTTTCGTCCGCAGCCATGGCAAAAAAGCCATATCATGGAATCCCGGATGGCATTATGAGCCGGGGCAGATCGACATGACCCATCTCTGGAGCTACCGCGGAAAGGGTCAGACAGACATCCCTGCCATCGACTCAAAACTCCATTACCTCAATCACTTCGACCTGTATGCCGATCTCCGCGCGCTCTACCGGAGCACCATCTACGGCCACACGTCAGGCACACCCGACGTAGCCGGAGTAGAGATAGCTATATGGAACGACCGCTATGTGGCCGACGAGGCGAGCAATGCCAACCAGAACAATCTCTATCCCGCGATGCTTGCCGTGGCCGAACGATCATGGCACGGAGGGGGCACAGAATACTTCGACCGTCTGGGATCGAACATGGCTGAGCCAGGGACTGACGATTTCAACGAATTCGCCGATTTCGAGCGCCGCCTTCTCCATCACAAAGCCACCACGCTCAGCCATCTTGACATCCCGTATGTAAAGCAGACAAACGTCAACTGGCGCATAACCGATCCGTTCCCCAACGGAGGTGATCTCAGCCGCCGGTTTCCGCCCGAAATAGAGGGGATGAAACAAAGCTACGAATATGAAGGCGCCACCTACGGCACCCGAAAGGCATCGGGAGCCGGCATCTATCTTCGCCACGTATGGGGCCCCGGGACAATCCCGGGATTCTATGCCAATCCGCAGCCCGATCATACAGCCTACGCCTTCACACGCGTCTACTCCCCTGCCGACCAGACACTCGGACTGCAGGCCGAGACGCAGAACTACAGCCGATCGGAGCCCGATATCGCTCCCGAACAGGGCAAATGGGACTATCGTGAAAGCCGCATATGGATCAATGGCGTGGCAGTAGAGCCGCCCGTATGGCAGTCGACCCATAAGACACGTGATAACGAGATCTCGCTGACCAACGAGAACGCATCGGCACGCAAACCGCTCCCCGTAAAACTCCACAAAGGCTGGAACGACGTGATGATAAAACTCCCGATCGGTCAGTTCTCCACTCCGGAGACACGACTGGCCAAATGGATGTTCACGTTCGTGCTGACCACACCCGACGGGACGCGTGAGGCCGACGTGGTCTACGATCCCGATGCTCAGGGAAAATAACGGCGCGAAAGCTTCCGGTAAATCTCGGTCTGGCGCTGCGCCTCCATGACCGTATCGAGCCGGCTCACCAGCAGTGAGTCGGCTTTTCTGCATATCCACGACTGGAACTGATTGAACGACACTGCTGTAGACACATCCACCCGCGGATAATCCGCTGCCATGGCGCGGGCTATACGCTCATTGACCACAGCCGACGGTATCTCCCCGGTAGCAGTCATGATAAACAGCTGTTCGCTGCCATAAGCCGGATCTTCGACTACATAAATGGTATCACCGATCTCCGACGCAAGATTGTGAAGACGGTCGGCCACCGGCGACTGTGCCATGACCCATACTTCATGTCGTGCCAAGTCGAGCTGCGAATTGACAGGCACATTGCCCGATGAATCACGCAACTGCACGAGAACCTGGCGGTCGATATACACCGGCATGGTAAACGCATAATCCTCCCTGTAGCGCTCGGTCATAGGCATAGCCGCCACCACAATATCATATATACCTTCGTCAAGGCCGCCAAGAGCCTCGCCGATAGTCACTATAGGGTGGAACTTCAGTTTCAGATCATGATCAGCCGCCATCTGACGTAAAAGATCGTAGGAAAAGCCCCCGAGGGTATCGTCGTAGCGGTAGAATGACAAAGGTCCGTATTCAATCGCAACATCTATCGTATCACCGCCCGAAGGCTGACGCGATGAGACATGTAGCGTAGGTACACTGCATGTGCGGACACACAGCATCAACGTCAGCGCCGCCACGAGAAGCAGCCCGTAGAGCGCGAGCCTTGACGACGGCTTGCGAACATATCGTAGTTTCATGATCAGTTGGCGAAATCAATTGACAGACCTATCTGGAAGCGACGCGGGTTCATCGGATAATGAGGCATCGCGAAGTAGTTCTTGCCGGTCAGTCCCTGGTTGATATGCGACATCATGACATAGAACCGCGTGCGGCTGAGCTTCATATTGGCATAGAGGTTCATGAACGGATAATTGCCCACCTCAACCGACCGCTGGTTGTAAAACGCCATGGTCGCCGGCTGATACGACGGGGAATAGTAGCGCGTATAATAGTCACAGTCGAGGCCCAGCTGCACTTCAAGCACCTTCGCCACTTTGAAGTAGACGAACAGGTTGGAATAAACGGCAAGCTTTGGCGCGGGCAGCACATTTTCATCGGAAGTCACCTGATATGTGATGTTGTTCTGCCAGTTGAGAGCCCTGTAGCGGAAATCCTGCCGGAGATTGACACTGATCACCTGCACGCTTCCCTTATGTTGCACCGGCAGACAGTCCTGACCGAAATAGATGTAATTCTGAATATTTTCCACTCCGGCATTGACATAGGTGCCGGTGAACGGTATCCTCAGCCATCCTCCCGCCTTAAGCCGTCGCGTCTTGCCGAAATCGTTGTTCCATATGAAATGGTTGGACACATACTGGCGCATGAGCAGAGGCGCCTCTTCGTTAGAAAAGTGGAAATAACCGTTGATTCTGACAGTATCGTTCTTGAGCTGGAACAGAGTGGACAGATTGGCATTTACCCTGACATCACCTGCCACCGGGCCAGCTATGCCTATCCGACCGGTCAGATCATACCTGAGCACACGTCCTGATTGTTTAGTAAGCTGACCTCCGGCATAAAACAGGTTTTCTGTGACTTTTGGGCTCAACTTGCTTTCAAACGGATATGGGGTAAGTCCCTGGGGACGATCCGCACCGGCGATCGGTATGCTGTCGACTGTCTGGTTATAGCGGCGAATCTCATGAGTGATATATGCCGCCAGTCCGGCCTTGGCATACTTATGGAAACCTTCGAGAAGCGACACCCCGAGAGTGTTGGACAGCGACCAGTACGATGTATTGTCGTGCGTAGAGCCGTCAGACAGATACGTGTTGCGCCAGAAATCTTCTATCTCAGGCGCCACGGTGTTGTCAAACACATGGCGCCCCTTGTTGTAATCGAGCGTCCATATAAAGCTCGACACCGGGATATAGGTACGGTGCTCTATAGTATCACCGGGTATTGAATCATTGGGAGGTGTCACATGCCAGTAGCCGACCTTATAGCGCGAGTTGGCCATAAATTCCGTACCGGTGACCCTCGAATGCGCTCCGGTGAGGAACGTCGGTATCGACTTGGGATTGATCGACGCGGATCCACCCTGCAATATTTCAGGATTTGTAATGTAAAGGTCATCCGTGATGCCGCCGTTCTCCTTCGCTACAAGATTGTAGTGATTGACAAAAGTCTGCAGTTCATAACGGTCGCCCATATACGATGATGCCAGCCCCCATGCCAGATTCTTGTCGGCCTGGTTGGCATAGCTGCCCTTGGAGTAGAGATAATCCACCGAAGCGCCGATCTGAAGCCTGCTGTTGACATTGCCCGAGAAATCAGCCTGCAGACGGTCCTGGGCCGTCTCGCGTCCGCCTGAGTTATTGTAACTCAGTAGCGTCATCGGTATTCGCGTATTGTAATATTTGTGATTGCCCTGCATGGGAAGCCACTGGCGCACGGCGTCGCGGAAGAAAAAGTCGCTCATTGCCGGACGCTCGAACAATATCATGTTAATGCCCGGCGATCCGAGATTGCCTGTGGAAGCCCAGGCGGGAGACAGAGCCGACGGCACTGATTGCATAGAATAGTCGAACAACAAAGTATCGATAGTGGCAGGCTCATGCAATCCCAGCGGGGGGAGCATGGTCCAGGCATAGGATGGCGCTATCACAGGGGCTTTTTTCTGCCCTGCCGCGCCTATTGCTGCTGCAAAGCAGAGGACAATCAGTGGTAAGGCTCTTCGTAACATGCGGCAAAGTTACGAAGAAATTGGCCAACATACGGGAGTGGATGACGTTTTTTTACGCGTTCGGCCACTTGCCGACGAGCCGGAAGAGGATCATGCATGACGCGACGGCGTCATAAGTCATCTTCATCCGTGCCTTTTTTCCTGAATATGAAGCTCAGGCACCACAGAATGATCGCACACACGACGACTGCCCCTACAAGGGATATCGTCTGCCCGTAATCATTCTCGCCAAACCACATCATGAAAGCGTAGCCTCCGCCGACTGCCGATGCTACTCCAACTATTACGTTGACAATCGCAGACAAGCCGCCGGATGTCAGCAGACGGCCGCACATATACCCTCCTATCGCGCCGATCAGAGCCCATACGAGCCATGTGGTCAGTCCTATATCAGCAAGTATCATGACAATATGTTGAAATTACGTGATGTATTGATTATCGCACGCGCGGCCACGTCGGTGTCGCCCCAGAGATCGGCCATCGTGAGCCAAATCACGAGGAGAACTATCAGCACTATCACTCCCACGACAAGCCAGGAGTTGACTTTAGAGTTTTTTTGTTTCTTTTCCATCTTTATTATCACAATGAAAACGATTGAAAAATCAGGGTTAGTTTTATAAAAAAACGTTCACTTCGGGGAATTTGTTCCTTTTTTTAGGTCAATTTCGGGATATTGCCTAAATTTGCGTATAAAATTCAACCTAATCAATTACCCTGTAAAAATGGAACTGATAGAGAAAATGACCGCCCGGGCCAAGGCCAATCCCCAGCGGATAATACTGCCTGAAGGCACAGAGCCCCGCACTCTTTCGGCCGCCGACCGTATCATAGCCGAAAAAATCGCTGACATCACCCTTATAGGTGATCCTGCCGACATCCATGCCCTCGCAAAAGAGCTGAAACTGGAGCACATCAAAGATGCCAGGATAGTCAACCCTGCCGATGAGAAAGTCATTGACCGCTATGCTCCGCTCTTCTTCGAACTCCGCAAGAAAAAAGGCATCACGATGGAAGAGGCGCGTCTGACCACGGCCAACCCGCTCTATCTCGGCTGCCTGATGGTCAAGGCAGGCGACGCCGACGGACAGGTGGCCGGCGCACAGAACACCACCGGCAACGTGCTCCGAGCCGCTTTCCAGGTCATAAAGACACAGCCCGGCATCAGTGTGGTCTCAGGAGCGTTCCTGATGCTTCTCCCCGAGGGACTCAATTTCGGCACCGACGGCATACTGATATTCGCCGATTGCGCGGTAGTGCCTGATCCGACTGCCGAAGAGCTCGCACAGATCGCCGTGTCGGCATCCCAGACCGCACGCGACATAGCCGGCATAGAGCCGCGCGTGGCCATATTGAGCTTCTCCACCAAAGGCAGCGCGAAGCATGAACGCGTCGACAAGGTGATCCGCGCCACAGAGATCGCCAAGGAGATGGCTCCCGGTCTGATTCTTGACGGCGAGCTTCAGGCCGACGCAGCCATAGTGCCCGGCGTAGCCCACTCAAAGGCTCCCAATAGTCCGCTCAACGGACGTGCCAACGTACTGGTGTTCCCGTCGCTCGAAGTCGGCAACATCGCCTACAAGCTCGTGCAGCGTCTGGGTGGCGTTCAGGCAGTCGGTCCGGTGCTTCAGGGCCTTGCCGCTCCGGTCAACGACCTGTCGCGCGGCTGCTTCCCAGAGGACATCTACAAGACCATCATCATGACCTGCAATCAGGCTATTGGTCTTAAAAACGGAAAGTAATCCATAACCAGAATCATCTCATACAGACATGAAAATCTTAGTGCTCAACTGCGGCAGCAGTTCCGTAAAATACAAACTCATAGACACCGACAACGACCGCACCATGGCCGAAGGCGGAGTGGAAAAGATCGGACTCCCCGACGGATTCCTCAAATTCAAGAAAGCCGACGGCTCCAAGGAGATCAAGGAACTTGGCCTCACCGACCACAAAGGAGCTGTCGGAGCGATCCTCAACAACCTGACCGATCCTACAGTCGGATGCATCAAGGATTACTCGGAGATCGACGCCGTTGGCCATCGCGTGGTGCATGGCGCGGAAAAATTCAACAAATCTGTCCTTATCACCGATGAAGTGATACAGCAGGTGAAGGATTGCTACAACCTCGCCCCGCTTCACAACCCCGCCAACATCACCGGCATCGAAGCCATCTCGGCCCTCATGCCCGACGTTCCGCAGGTGGGAGTGTTCGACACCGCCTTCCATCAGACGATGCCGGCCAAGTCGTTCATGTATGCGCTCCCCTACCGTTTTTACAAAGAGGACGGAGTGCGCCGCTACGGCTTCCACGGCACCAGCCACCGTTACGTGTCGGCACGCGCATGCGAATTCCTGGGACTCGACATCACCAAGCAGAAGATGATCACTTGCCATGTGGGCAACGGAGGTTCGATCACAGCCGTTCTCTACGGCAAGAGCGTCGACACCTCCATGGGCCTCACTCCTACCGAGGGCCTCATGATGGGCACCCGCGTAGGCGACGTCGATCCGGGAGCGATCACTTACCTGATGCACCGTCACGGCTATACCGTCGACGACATACAGCGCATCATCAACAAGGAGAGCGGCATGGCGGGAGTCAGCGAGATATCCTCCGACATGCGTGAGATCGAGGCGGCTGAAAAGGCCGGCAACGAACGCGCAAAGCTCGGCATGGACATGTATGAGCAGCGTATCATCAAATATGTAGGCGCTTATGCTGCCGAAATGGGTGGCGTCGACGTGATAGTCTTCACTGGAGGCGTCGGCGAAAACCAGACCGGAGTACGCGAGAACGTTTGCGAGCCGCTCAAATTCATGGGCGTGGAGATCGACAAAGAGCTCAACGCACGCACCCGCGGAACCGAGACCGAGATATCCACCCCTGCTTCAAAAGTAAAAGTAGTGGTAATACCCACCGACGAGGAGCTGATGATAGCCCGCGACACCCGCGACATCGTGTCGGCTCTCCACAAATAACCCGTTAAACATTCCGATCAGAATGAACAAGATCAAAGCAGCCATAGTGGGATATGGCAACATAGGCCACTTTGTGCTCCAGTCGCTTCAGGAAGCCGACGACTTCGAGATAGCCGGAATTGTCCGGCGCTCCGTCGGTTCGCAGCCCGCTGAGCTCGCGCCATATAAGGTCGTGACAGATATCGCTGAACTCGGCAAGGTCGACGTAGCCATCCTGTGTACGCCCACACGCGAAGTCGAAAAACACGCTTCCGCCATGCTTGCAGCCGGCATCAATACTGTCGACAGCTTCGACATACATACTCTTATCCCGCAGCTGCGCCGCGACCTCGGCGAGATCGCGCGTAAGCACGGCACGGTAGCCGTCATTTCGGCCGGATGGGATCCGGGCAGCGACTCCGTAGTGAGAGCCCTCATGCAGGCTGCCGCACCGAAAGGGCTGACATATACCAACTTCGGCCCGGGCATGAGCATGGGTCATACGGTATGCGTCAAGTCAAAGCCGGGTGTCAAGGACGCACTGTCGATGACCATACCTCTGGGCACCGGCATCCACCGCCGCATGGTGTATGTGGAGCTTGAACCGGGCGCGAGCCTCGAAGAGGTGTCGGAGGCCGTGAAGACCGACCCCTACTTTGCAAGCGACGAGACCCACGTGATCGAGGTGAAATCGGTAGATGAAGTGAAGGATATGGGCCACGGAGTGCACATGACACGCAAAGGTGTCTCAGGCCGCACGCAGAACCAGCGTTTTGAGTTCAGCATGAGCATCAACAACCCGGCTCTAACCGCCCAGATACTCGTCGGCGCCGCCCGCGCTGCCATGCGCCTGCAGCCCGGAGCCTACACCATGATCGAAATCCCGGTCATCGACCTTCTCCCCGGTGACCGCGAGGAGCTCGTGGCCCATCTCGTATGACCTCACCCGGCATATGACATCCATTTCCGACATTCTTACGCAGGTAGCCGACACTTTGTGCGGCTACCCGCTTTTCATTACCCTTATCGGGGGCGGCCTGTTCCTCTTCATTTATTCGGGTATGGTTTCGGTGCGCTTTCTCCCGGATGCGATATCAGCGCTGCGTGAAAGCCACGGCACTGACGGCTCCGGGCGCGGCATCACCTCCGCCCAGGCTTTGATGTCGGTAGTGGCAGCCACAGTCGGCATGGGCAATATAGCCGGTGTGGCGATAGCCCTGGCCATGGGCGGTCCCGGCGCGATTTTCTGGATGTGGGTCAGCGCCATCGTCGGCATGAGTACGAAATACCATGAGGGAGTGCTCGCAATACTCCACCGCTCCTCGCGACCCGACGGTACGCCTACCGGCGGCCCGATGTATATCATCACCTCGGGCCTCGGACGCCACTGGCGCCCGCTTGCCGTGATCTTCGCGATAGCCGGCATGTTCGGCACGCTTTGCATCATCAACGCCAATCAGCTCGCCGAAGCGCTCGCGTCGGCGGCTCAGTCGGCCGGACTGGCCGGTGATTCGATGACAATGCGGATGTCAATCGGTGTTCTCATAGCTCTCACGGTAGGGTCGGTGGTGATGGGCGGCATAAAGAGAATAGCGTCGGTGGCGACAGTGCTTGTGCCGTTCATGGTGACGATTTACTTCATGATGGTGGCATATATCGTGATGACCGATATCGGGAATGTACCGGATGTATTTGCCTCCATATTCCGCGAAGCGTTCAGCCTCAGGGCCGGATGGGGCGCCCTTGCAGGAGTGGCTATAATCGGAGCCCGCAGAGCCGCTCTAGTCAACGATGCCGGGGTGGGAACAGCTTCGATCATGCACTCTACCTCTGCCAACAAAGAGCCCGTCAGGGAGGGATTGGTGGCGATGCTCGGGCCGGCCATTGATTCAGGATTCGTGTGCACTCTGACAGCTGTCGCTCTCCTGCTCGCAGGCGATTTCAGCAAGGGCGGCACTCAAGGGCTCTCACTGGCTCTCGACGCATTCGGCCGCGCCATCCCGTTCGGCGAGTATATGCTGACGGCTGTCGTCACATGTTTCGCGCTGAGCTCCATGTTCACCTATTCGTTCTACGGCAGCCGCTGCGCGGCCTATCTGTTTGGCGACGGCAGCAGCCGATGGTACACTCTGGCTTTCACACTATCGCTCATACTTTTCGCCACTGTTCCCCTCAGTGCGGCTGTGGCCATGTGTGATCTGTTCTATGCCCTGATGGCATTTCCTACCATGTTCGCGCTCATCATGCTGCGCAAAAGTGTAAGGACTGCGACACGCAAATATTTCAACAATCCTCAAAAAAACTATGCTGACACCCGAAGAGAAGCTGCAACTTGAAGAGAAAGTCGTGGCAATGCTCAAGACCGTGTTTGATCCCGAGATCCCGGTCGACATATATAGCCTCGGACTTGTATACAATATCGAAATAGACGATGACGCCAATCTGAAAATCGACATGACGCTCACCGCCCCCAACTGTCCGGCCGCCGATTTCATCATCGACGACGCCCGCATAAAGCTCGAGAGCATTGAGGGAATAAAGAGCGTCGATATCCGTCTGGTGTTCGAACCGGTGTGGGACAAGGACATGATGAGCGACGAGGCCAAGCTCGACCTTGGCTTCATGTGATTAAGTCAGGCTGCCTCGCAATGGACAATAAAAAGGCATATTTCATTTCCGATATCCATCTTGGGGCAGGATGGATCGCTGACCCGCGTGCCCATGAGCTTGCCATATCACGATGGATAAGCTCTCTTGCCGGCAAAGCGTCGGCTCTCTACATATTAGGCGATGCGATCGACTACTGGTATGAATACCGCACGGTGGTACCACGTGGTTTCGTGCGTTTTTTTGCCGCCATTGCATCGCTGACCGACGCTGGAATACCTGTCTATTGGCTCAAAGGAAATCACGACATCTGGATATTCGACTATCTTCCCTCTGAAATAGGAGTAAAAGTGATTGACGGAGCATTGGATACTGAAATTCTCGGCCACCGGTTCTATCTCGAACACGGGGATCTGAGCGGCGAACCGCGTCGGTCATATCGGCGGATGCAACGGATTTTCCGCAACCGGACGGCTCAACGGCTTTTCTCAGCCATTCATCCGCGGTGGACAGTTGGATTCGCCCACCGATGGTCATCGCATTCACGGCTCAACGGTAAGGAAGCCTCCGAAATGCTTCAGGCTGACGACCCGCTGATGCGCTTTGCTGAGCAATACAGAAAGGAGCATCCTGACACGGAATATTTCATATTCGGCCACAGACACATTCTTGTCGAAAAAACGTTGGCTCCCGACTGCCATCTGGTAATACTCGGTGAGGGATTCAGGCTCATGACTTATGGAGTATTTGACGGCGAATCTTTCAATATTCATAAAATTAAGCAATATTAACAAACGGCCGTCGTTTTACCATCAAGCACTTGTCGACTGTATATCAACAGATTGAGTCCAAAGCTCGCTCAATTGTGCGTAATAATGATGTTTCACAACATATTTATTTATTAGATGGTGACAGAATTAAGGCATACCTTTGTGTCACCAAACTAAAACAATCTTTTTTACCTTAGAAATTCTACCTTATTGAAAATCATGAAAGAGGATTCCGACGTTTCGGAATCCTCTTTTATATTTCCACATGACCTGCATAAGTCCCCGACGATAGAAGCTATCGTATCTTTCCATCAAAAAATATAGCACCGCCCTCCGAAGCAGGCTTACTTTGCAGCCTGAAAAGACTAAACGAATACGACACTATGTACAGACCATTACTCACCTGGGCCATTATGGCAGCAATATTTATACTGCTGTTTATCCTGAAAGGCACAGGCTTGTTCCGACGGCATCACAAGAAGAGCCTCATCGAGATATCAACCGAACGTGAAGAATTTTTCGTACCGGGCGATCTTACGAGCCATGACAGAAGCAGAGACTATGAAGACTTCTGAGCATGATACGGATAAGGTGAGAGAGCTTCTGACCGACTATGCCGGCTGGCTGCTCGGATGCGGAGCCACATGCATAAGACTTGAAAAGAATCTCCGGCGGATCGCCGATGCCTATGGCCAGAACCTGGAACTCACCATCACCCCGCACCACGTGCACATCGCCATTGCAGACCGCCGCGACAGAGTGGTGTTCACCTCTATAGCTGCTGCCCGCGGAGGCGTCACAAGTTTTGACACCATAACCCGCCTGAGCGCTTTCAGCTGGAGAATTGCCGACACTGATATGAATATCGACGAGGCCCGACGCCATTTTGACAGCATAGTCAGCGAAAAACCTCGCCATCAGTGGGCCGTGGCTCCGCTGGTCGCCTTGGCCAACGCATCGTTCTGCCGCCTGTTTGGAGGCGATGCCGCAGCCATGGCGGTGGTATTTGTAGCCACTCTTGCCGGCTATTGTCTGAAACTATGGCTGTGCGGACTTCACACTGATATCAGACTCGTTTTTCTCTCATGCTCATTCGTGTCGTCAGTGATCGGGGCTTCCGGATATTTTTTCGGACTCGGATCCACTCCTCAGCTTGCTGTCGGTACGAGCATACTGTATCTCATACCGGGAGTGCCGTTTCTCAATTCGTTCAGCGACATGCTCCATAGATTCTATCTGTGTTCGCTCGGACGGCTCATGGATGCATTGGTGCTGACGGCTTGTCTGTCGATCGGATTATGTGCCGGAATGATGGCTACGGGGACAGGCATGTTCTGAACAAAATCTGTTATTGCATATTATCAATATATCATGGATCTGAATATTCTCTCCGACGCACTGTTTGCCGCTCTGGCGGCTGTAGGGTTCTCTTCGATCAGCCGTCTGCCGTTGAGAGCTTATCCGTATTGTGCCGCGATAGCGGCGATCGGTCATTCATTGCGCTATTTACTGATGCTGAGCCCGGAACCTGCTTTGCATATTTTCTGGGCAAGCCTCATCGCATCGTTTGTGATCGGCGCGCTTGCCGTACTGTTGTCGCCGAAAGCACACACTCCTGCCGAAGCATGCTTTTTCCCTTCTCTGTTGCCCATGATTCCGGGCATGTATGCCTACAAAGCTTTCGGTGGACTGGCTGCCTGCGTGCTAAACGATGATCCTGATAAGTTCGGCTATTATTTCTACCAGTTTGCAAGCAACGGGTTCGTGTGCCTCGCCGTTTTGGCCGCTATGGTTGTCGGAGCTACGCTACCATTGTTCATGTTCAAAAAAATCGCATATCAGGCCACCCGTTAACACGGATTATTTGCTACTTTTGTTTTTAACCGTCCTATACCTCAAAACTAACGATGGAACTTCGTCAGATCAGATATTTCGTGAAACTCGCCGAATGCCTCAGTTTTTCCGAGGCGTCGCGATCGCTATGCATCACTCAGAGCACACTCTCCCAGCAGATAAAACAGCTTGAGACAGAATTCGGCACACAGCTCTTCATACGCACCAGCCACAGCGTAGCCCTGACAGAGGCAGGGCTCGAACTGCTGCCGATGGCACGCCGGGCTATCCGTACGGCCGACGACTGCCGCTCGCGCATCGAAGATCTGTCGCAACTCAGATGCGGCACGCTCAATATAGGCGTGACTTACTCTTTCAGCCCGATACTTACCGAAAGTATCGTTACGTTCATGAAACTGTATCCCGGCATCAAGCTCAATGTCCTCTACAAACCCATGTCGGAACTTATGGAGGCCATGAAGCGGAGGGAAGTGGACTTTGCGCTCGCGTTCAAGCCTCTCCAGCCTATTGAAGGAGTAGAATCACATATCCTTTTTCAAAGTTTTCTCGCAGCCATAGTGCGGCCTACCCATTCTCTCGCTTCGCATGAAAGGCTATCGCTTAACGATCTTTCCGCCTACGATCTCGCGCTTCCTGCCAAAGGACTACAGGCACGCAACGCTTTCGACAGCGTCGCCTCACACCTGTCAAAGCCAAGGGTCAGAATAGAGCTGAATGAAGTGAACATATTGCTGAAACTCATCGGACAGACTGATCTCGTCACTATTCTGGCAGAAGCTACCATTCATAATGTCAGTGGGGTGAAAGCCATCCCCCTCGATATACCCGACAATGTGATGACAGGTTGCGTCCACGTGCTTTCCGATTCTTACCGCAAGCAGTCAATGCAGGAATTTCTGCGTATTCTGAGCGATTCGATCGCGGTCAAGGAGAGGCAAAATGCATGGCTTTGATAGTCATACTCTTAAAATGACTGACTATCCGAGTATGACAGAAACTTAAAACTTTTTTCACACCGGAGTGACTTCATTGACATCCACAAGATGATGTATAATAGCGAAAATGGTCAGTCCGGCAGCCGTATGAATCTCCAGCTTAGCGCTGATATTGCGGCGGTGGGTGGCGACGGTATGCACCGAAATGCATAATTCGTCGGCTATCTCCTTGTTGACTTTTCCTTGTGCCACTCCCCTGATGATCTCCTTCTCACGCTCACTGAGCAGAGCGAGCTGTGCCGATGTATCTCCGTCTACATCAGGCTCCAGACCCTCGCTTTCCGACATCGAACGCCGCTTCTCCATCTCAAGCCGTTCTACGGCAGGGATGAAAAGCTGACTCTCTACGTCGAAATGGCGCAACATGTCGCGCTCGCACATTATTATGTCGAACAGCACTCCGCTCAGTCGGTCGTTCTCCTTCTGCTTATAGTGATATATGAAGATATCCTTCAGCTCCTTGAGTTTCTCGGCCGTATCGACGTGGCCGGCCGAATAGCGCGCGATATTGAACTCCTCGTCGGCTTCGCCACGGATCAGACGCTCCACATAGCGGAATATGACATCGTTCTCATAATCCATGTGTTTCTTCACCTCTACCACATAATCGTCGTAAAACTTCATGAGCAGCAGAGCCGCCTCATTCGATGCCGAATAGTTGATGGCGTCGATCAGATAATGGCGTATCTTCGGGAACTGCACGTCGAGAAACGACGTGTGGGCCCGTTTGAGATACCCCATCAGCGACTCCAGCGATATTTTCACCACATCATGAGGATAGCCGCTCAACAGATTGCATACGCACAGAAAAGTATCCGTATCGACTCCGTTTTCCCTGCACACCTGCGCTACCGTGCCGTCACCGAAGCCAAAAGCGATATCGAAACGACTGATAGCCGGCAACAGCATGGCATTGTCGCGAATCAGCTCTCTCATTTTATTGGACGAGAGGTATCCTTGTTGCTTATCGATCATAAAGGAACCATCGGGCTGTGTTTTTCCCATGCAAAATTAATATCTAATATCTTCTCTGCAAATACCCGAAAGCGATGATAATATTCTTCCGACATGCCTCTATCTGTCGCGGTAGAGATACAAAAAGTCCGAAATTATCATTTCATCACGGTATTGATATGCCTTGATGACAGATATAATTTTGCACTTGAAAAAATCAACCATCACAGACTGAATGAAATCCAACCGACATATTCTGACATGGAAAAACGTCCACAAATGGATCGGACTCGTGCTGACGGTATTTCTTTTTCTGTTCTGCCTTTCGGGTCTGGTGCTCAACCACCGGGGACTTTTCACGTCATGCTCGGTCAGCCGGTCGATACTCCCATGGGCATATCATATCAGAAATTTCAACAATGGCATCATAAAGGGCACAATCCCTTTTTCCGCCGACAAACTGCTTGCCTACGGCAACGCGGGCGTATGGCTTGCCGACCGGGAGCTCGCTTCGATATCAGACTTCAACGACGGGCTGCCGGAAGGAGCCGACAACCGTAACATACGCAACATCATCCGTACGTCGGACGGCACGCTGTGGTGCGCCGCCCAGTTCGGCCTTTACCGGCTTGACGGTGGCAGCTGGACAAAAACGTCCCTGCCCGAAAACGACGAACGCATAGCCGACGTAACCGTCACGCCTGACAGTGCCGCCGTTGTGGTGATGAGCCGTTCGGCTATCTACCGGATGACCGGCCACGGATTTCAGCGTAAGGAGCTCGCTCCGCTCGAAGGCCACGCTGAAAAGGTGTCGCTCTTCAAGACCATCTGGCATCTGCACAGTGGGGATCTGTTCGGCATTGCCGGAAAAATAATAGTGGACATCATAGCGATAGTCATCATATTTCTCTGTCTGACCGGCATCGTGCTTTTCGTACTCCCTTATTCTATAAGAAAGGGAACCAAAGCAAAAGCCGTATCAAAGGCAAGAATGCTCAAATGGAACTTCAGATGGCACAATAAGGCCGGATACTATACAATAGTGCTGACACTGCTGATTGCCGTCACCGGAGCATGTCTGAGGCCTCCGCTGATGATCCCCCTCGTTATGGTCAAGACCGCTCCCCTCCCAGGCTCCACGCTTGACAGCGACAATGCCTGGCACGACAAGCTGCGCGGCATCCGTTGGGACGCCACAGAGGGCAACTGGCTGATATCCACTTCCGACGGCTTCATCCGTGCCGACAGGGATTTCACAGGTCAGCCGCAGAGCGTGGACTCCAAAACAACCCCTCCCGTCAGCCCTATGGGCATCAACGTATTCGAGCATGCCGGCGACGGCAAGTGGCTCATCGGATCTTTCAGCGGTCTGTATTTGTGGGATCCCCGCGAGGGCGCCGTCAATGACTATTTCACCGGCGCGCCATACATGACTTCGCGCGGTGGCCGACCGGCTGTGGCGTCGCACCTCGTATCGGGCTACAGCTGCGATCTGACATGCGGCCATGCGGTATTTGACTACGTCAGGGGAGCCGATCCCCGGCTGAAAATGCCACAAGTGCTGGCCGAACAGCCGATGTCGCTCTGGAACTTCGCACTCGAGCTTCATGTGGGCCGCTGCTACTCCCCTTTCCTGGGACCGCTGTCGGATCTGTTCGTATTCCTTTCAGGCATGATACTGGCGATCGTGCTGATCTCGGGCCTCATAATCCACAACCGCATCAGCCGGAAAAACAAAACGCATAACCGAAAAACAATATAAACAATAAAACAATAACGTAATGAAAACAATCACTACCCTCTTCGCATCAATGATGCTCTTCGCCGGACTGACGGCCGCATTCACATCATGCTCCGACGAAAAGTACGAACCCGAAATCCCCGCGGCCAAGAGCGTGGCCGGAACCTATACCGGCGACATGTCATGCACCGTGATGGGCAGCGAATCGACATTCGAGAACATGACTTTCACGGTGACCGCAACGGACGACGCCACGGTGACCGTGAAGATCCCGACATTCGGCAACCCGCCGATGCAGGTGCCTGAGATCGACATCCAGGGCGTGAAGGTATCGGGCAGCGAAGGCACATACTCGCTTGCGTCGACCGAGTTCAGAGGCTCTACCGATGCCGGCCGCGAATATTCCGGCACCGTACAGGGGGCGTTTGCCGACAACACTCTCACCATACGGTTCAGCCTCCAGTACGGAGCCATGCCGATGCCGATGATCTGCGCATTCTCCGCCCCAAAACAATAATTGTCATGACTGGAAGTCTGAGGTACATACTGATTTATGCCGTCGGACTTCTGTCTCCGCTCACAGCCCTTGCCGACGCATTCGCCGGCAAGGTGCTTGATGAGACAGGGAGCCCGCTGCCGGGAGCCATCGTAAGGATCGACGGCTTCAGACAGCCGGCCATAACCGACCCCGACGGCCGATTCACATTCGAGATACCGCAAAAATCCACCGCCGACATCACGGTCAGCTATGTCGGCTATACCCCCAACTCCACCGTCATACGCGCCGACGGCAGCGAGAAAGACAATACGGTGCGCATGAATCCTGATCCGACAATGCTCAGCGAGATCGTTGTGACGGCCACGCGTACACCCAAAACCCTCAAGGATGTGCCGGTGGTGACACGCGTCATATCAGCCGACGACATCGCCAAGACCGACGCCACCGACATTCAGGATCTTCTGACGGAAGAGCTTCCCGGACTGGAGTTCGGCTACGCCATGAGTCAGGAAACCTCGCTCAACATGAGCGGCTTCGGAGGCAGTTCGGTGCTCTTTCTCGTCGACGGTGAGCGGCTTGCCGGCGAGACGATGGACAATGTCGACTACAACCGCCTCAATCTCGAGAACGTGGGCAAGGTAGAGATCGTCAAAGGAGCCTCTTCGGCCCTGTACGGAGCCAATGCCGTGGGCGGCGTAGTCAACCTGATCACTCAGGAGAACAACGAGCACTGGCATCTCAACGTCAACTCGCGCTATCGCAGCGCAGGCAAGGAGTGGCGCACCGGAGGCGAACTCAGCTTCAACTCCGGCAAGTGGAACTCCAACACGTCGGTACAGCACTCTACCCGCAATACGATCAGGCTTACGGACGCATTCGACACCAAATCGAAGATCCACGAGATCTACGGAGGCAACACCCTTAACATCAAGGAGCATCTCACCTACCGTCTGTCGGATCGCCTGCGTCTGATCGCACGCGGAGGCTACTTCGCGCGTGTCAGCGACCGGGCCAACTACGATGATCATTACCACGACTACAATGGCGGCCTGCGCGGCATCTGGGATATCGACGACAGTCAGAACCTGGAACTGTCATACAGCTACGACCAGTATGACAAGACGCGTTTTGTCAACGACATCCGCACACACGACCACGATTACAGCAACCGGCAGCACATAGTGCACGGCCTCTACAACAAACTCTGGGGCCTGAACGGACTGACCGTGGGTGCGGACTACATGCACGACTATCTGACGACCTATCAGTTTGTCGACAACGAATCGCATTCGCAGACATCGATCGACGCATTCGTACAGTTTGACTACAACCCGCTGTCGTGGCTCAACATTGTGGCTTCGGTACGCGACGACTATTTCTCGGAATCCGACAACAACGCCGTAACATCGCGCATCGCCACGATGTTCAAGCTCAAGCCGCTGTCGGTCCGTGCCTCCTATTCGGGAGGATTCCGGGCTCCGACTCTCAAGGAGATGTACATGTGCTTCGACATGGCCGGCATACAGATGATCTACGGCAATCCGGATCTGAAACCTGAAAGGAGTCACAACTTCAATCTCGCGCTGGAGCGTAACGGCCAGGTACGCGGCGGCATACTCGCTGGCTCCTACAGCCTGACCCTCTCGGGATATTACAACTACTACGACAGCCGTATCACCACCACCGACTTCCCGGCTACGGCCGACATGGAGGAAGGGGCCATCTATACCAACGAGGACGGAGTGAATGTGATGGGCATCGACTTCAATGCCCGTTACCGCACGCTCTTCGGCATAGGAGCCTCGGCAAGCTACAACTATCTCCATGTCGACGGCAGACGGTACGACTCACAGTTCAACCAGCCGCGCCCCCACTCGGCTACTTGGCGCCTTGACTATGACCGGCAGATATGCAGCGGCTACAGAATCTACGCGGGTATCTCCGGACGCTATATGTCAAAACCGGTCAGCCGATACGAGACCGACGGCGCCTACTCGCTGTGGAAATTCACCCTGCAGCAACGGATATGGCGCGGCATCAGCCTGAACTTCGTGATCGACAATCTGCTGAACTACCGACCCAAGATCTACTATTGGAATTCGGCGCCGACCGACGGCCGCTCATGGTCTGTCGGACTGTCAATCGACGTCAACGATTTCTTCAAATAACAGATAATGAGCAAAAAAAAGACAATTCTACTATCTATAGCTTGCGTTGCCGCAGTCGGCGCAGGCTTCTTGCTTTGGAACAGCCTGGCTTCGCGGACACGCATCGCTTTCGTCAATTATCAGGCGATAACGCTGGGACAGATCTCCAAGGCCAACGACAACTCTTCCGTGACAATCCATGAGCTCGCACCCGACCAGCTCGGCAAAGCGGGCAAGTATGACATGGTATTCGTCAACGGGATGGGACTCCGCATCGACGCCGAGCAGCGTCAGCAGCTTATCGACGCCGCCGAGGCGGGGACGCCGGTGCTGACCACAGCGGCCACCAATCCGCAGAACCAGATAAATTCGGTCGACTCCATCGACAGCGAGTTTCTGCGCCAGTATCTCACCGGGGGCCGCAACAACTACCGCAACATGCTCTGCTACGTCAGAAAGTTCATCGACGGCAAGAAACTGTTTGTCGATGAGCCCGGCGACCCGGTTGTAGCGGCGGGATCGCTGCTTTATCATCCCTCGGCCGACGATGATCTCACATTCGGCTCGGTGGCCGAGTACGAGCAGTGGCTCCGCAGTCAGGGCAAATGGAGCGACACGGCTCCACGCATCATTCTGACCGGGCAGATGGGAGTGGCCGACAGTCTCGTCAGCCACCTCGAAAGCACAGGCAATATGGTATATCCTGTGAGTGTCATACAGCCCTTCATCGCCGCCGGGCATGCCGACTCCGTGCAGGCCTCGGCGATGATCAATATGGCTCACGGACGCATGGGCGACGCTGTGGTGCGCTGGCTCGACAGCCATAACATACCGCTTTTCTCGCCGGTCAACGCCAACCGCGACTATGACGAGTGGATGGCCGACAAAATGGGCATGAGCGGAGGCTTCATGTCGCAGAGCATTGTCACTCCCGAGATCGACGGAGCCATCCGACCGTTCACGCTCTTCGCGCATTTCACCGGCGACGACGGACTGCCGAGCGTGGAAGCCATTCCCGGACGCCTCGACGATTTCGTGGCCACTGTCAACAACTATACGGCGCTTGCACGCAAAGCCAACAAGGACAAGAAGATCGCCATATTCTATTTCAAGGGACCTGGCCAGAGCGCGCTGGTGGCTGAAGGTATGGACGTAGCCCGGTCGCTGTATAATCTGCTCGTAAAGCTCCGCAACGAAGGCTACAAAGTCGACGGCCTGCCGGCCGACGCCGCCGGACTGGAGAAGCTGATCGCCGCCAACGGCCGTGTATTCAACGAATATGCCGAGGGAGCGCAGACCGATTTCGTCCGCAACAACAATCCGCAGATGATCAGCCGTGAGGACTACGACGCCTGGTGCGACAATGCTTTCTCCAAGGAGATGCGCGGAGAGATCGACGCCGTCGACGGCGAGTTTCCGGGCCACGGGCTGAAAGACGACGCGGGCAATCTGGCACTGGCACGCATCAGTCTCGGCAACGTAGTGCTCATACCGCAGACTGCGACCGGGCTCGGCAGCGATGACTTCAAGAACGTGCACGGCACCGACGCCGCGCCGCCCCACAACTACGTGGCCGCCTATCTTTGGGCGCGCTACGGATTCGGCGCCGACGCGCTGATGCATTTCGGAGCCCACGGCTCTCTCGAGTTCACTCCGCGCAAACAGGCAGCCCTCGGCAGCGCCGACTGGCCCGACCGCCTGGTAGGCACGATGCCCCACGTCTATGTCTACTCAACCTCAAATGTGGGCGAGGCCATGATAGCCAAGCGGCGCACATATGCCGGGATAGTCAATTATCTCACCCCGCCGTTCATGGAGAGCGAGGTCAGGGGCATCTACAAAAATCTGACCGATGCCATCAACGACTATAACCGCGCTCGCACTCCGACCGATTCGCTGAGGGCATCAGGACTGGTGAAGCGCTATACCCTTGATCTGGGCATACACCGCGAACTGCGCATCGACAGCACGGCAGCGCTGACTCCCGACGACATCATGCGCATAGAGAACTTCGCGGAGGAGCTCGCCAACGAAAAAATCACCGGCGCGCTCTACGTGATGGGAGAGCCCTACGCCGACAAGCATATACGGTCGACCGTCGAGGCCATGACGGTGGATCCGCTCGCCTACAGTCTCAAAAAGCTCCGCGGTGGTGATCTCCGCGACTGGCGCCGCAAAGCAGTGGAGCTCGTCAGATCGGGCGCTCCTGCCGATGACGCGGCGATATGCCGCATGGCCGGAATCACCCCGAGCGATCTTGACAGCGCGCGCAACATACTCCAAGCAGTCGAAGGATCGAAGGATATGCTCTCGCGCATGATGGTGATGGGAGCCATGATGCCCTCGAAGCCTCAGACCGTCGCGAAGATCTCGGAGCGGCCGGCCACAAAGAAACCGCACGGGATGCTCCCGGGCATGTCGGCCGACAAGGCCATAGAGATGGCCCGCAAGATGGGAGCCGACGATGAGGCTATCGAGAAGATGAAAGCCGCCATGCAGCGCAAGAGCGTCGCTCCGGCTGCCGGGGGCAAAGCCTCTTCGGGGCATCTGGGCGGACATCCGGGCATGCAGAAGCCGGCGCTGACAGCCGACCAGATCGCATTCGCCACAGCCGTAAGCGAGGTTGAGCGCGCGCTCGGAAACATCGGCCGTTACCGCGAGGCGCTCGCCGGCAGTCCGGCCGCCGAGCTCGCCTCGATAGTCAACGCTCTCAACGGCGGCTACGTTGCTCCGACCTCGGGCGGCGATCCGGTACTAAATCCCGACATACTGCCTACCGGCCGCAATATGTTTGCGGTGAATGCCGAGGAAACGCCGTCGGCCGTGGCATGGGAGAAGGGCAAGGAGCTTGCCGAGGGGACTATAGCGATGTACCGCAAGGCCCACGGCGACTCAATTCCCCGCAAGGTGAGCTATACGCTATGGAGCAGCGAATTCATCGAGACCGAAGGAGCTACTATAGCCCAGATACTCTATATGCTCGGCGTGGAGCCAGTGCGCGACCCGTTCGGCCGCGTGACCGACCTGAGGCTGATCCCGTCGGAGGAGCTGGGACGGCCGCGCATCGACGTTGTAGTGCAGACCTCCGGACAGCTCCGCGACCTGGCCGCCTCGCGCCTCTTCCTCATCAGCCGCGCCGTCAGGATGGCGGCCGCAGCCGATGACGACAAGTATCCCAACTATGTGGCCGAGGGCGTAGTCGAGTCGGAGCGCCATCTCGTTGACCGCGGCGTCTCGCCCAAGGAGGCCCGCGAGCTGTCGACCTCGAGAGTGTTCGGCGGAGTGGGCGGCAGCTACGGCACCGGCATACAGTCCATGGTGGAGGCGGGCGACCGCTGGGACGACGCTTCAGAAATAGCCGCCACCTACATCAGCAACATGGGAGCCGACTACGGCAGCGAGGAGTCGTGGGAACAGATGCGCGACTATGCCTTTGAGGCGGCGCTGACACGCACCGACGCCGTAGTGCAGCCGCGCCAGAGCAATACGTGGGGAGCGCTGAGCCTCGACCATGTGTATGAATTCATGGGCGGCATGAACCTCGCCGTCAGCAACGTGACCGGCAAGGAGCCCGACGCATACCTGAGCGACTACCGCAACCGCAACCACGCGCGCATGCAGGAGGTGAAGGAGGCGATCGGCGTGGAAAGCCGCACGACCATACTCAACCCGACGTATATCAGGGAGAAGATGAAAGGCGGATCGGGCGACGCGGCCGCGATAGCGCAGGTGGTCACCAACACCTACGGATGGAACGTCATGAAGCCCGACGCCATCGACGATGAGCTCTGGGACGGCATCTACGACACCTACATGGCCGACAAGAACCACCTCGGGGTGAAGGACTTCTTCCGCTCCAAGAGCCCGGCGGCCATCCAGGAGATGACGGCCGTGATGCTCGAGACGGTGCGCAAGGGCATGTGGGACGCCTCGCCCGAGCAGATCGCCGACATAGCCCGGCTTCACACGGAGACGGTAGAGGAATTCGGAGCGGCATGCACCGGTTTCGTCTGCGACAACGCCAGGCTGCGCGACTTCATAGCCTCGAAAGTCTCGCCCGAGTCGGCCAAAGCCTACAACGAGGCCGTGGCCACGGCAAGAGCCGAGAATATCGCGGCCGACGACAACTCTATGGTGATGAAACGCGAGGATCTCAACTCCGCGGAGACCACGACCAACCGCATCAACGGACTGATCGTGGCCGCAGTGGTGGCCGTGGCCATCGCCGGACTTGTGCTCCTCATCCGCCGTCGCCGCAAAAACATCCGACAGTAATGGCTATAGTGGTTATGATCATCATGGCTCTGGTCATCTTCAGCTTCGTGCTGAAGATGACGTGCCATGGCTGGGCCGGACGCATCGCCACATGCGCCGTGGCCGCCCTCTTCGTCATCGCCACCTACGGCGTGGCCTCCGGACAGTCGAAGACGCAGATAGCCGACTGGCTCATGCAGCCCGACCTGATGCTCGACCTGTCGGTGTGGCTCACCGTCGACGTAGCGTTTCAGACCGCATTCTGCATTCTCGCCGCCAAACGGCTCTCCGGACCGCTCGACCGCATGAGGCGGGCGATGCTGGGCGTGTGCCGGTGGGTGCCGGGGCTGCTGATCTTCCCGGTGCTCTTCGCCGTGCTGACCGAGCTGATATTCTCCATGCCTGGCGTCGGTTTCGCCACCATAGCCTGGAGCCTGGCCGCAGCCGTGCTCATCGCGGCTCCGCTGCTGGGCGCCGGCCTCCGCTGGCTCATACCTGAGACCGAGATCAGACTCGAACTGCTCTTCATGGTCAACATGCTCATCGCCGCGCTCGGAGTGGTGGCCACCGTCAACGGCCGCACGGCCGCCGCCGGCACCAACGAAGCCCACTGGAGTGCGCTCGGCGCCGTAGCTCTCCTGCTCCTCGCCGGCCTCGCCGCAGGCATCGTATGCGACAGATTTCTCACCCGCAAAAAAATATCCAAAATAAAATGAACGTAATATCCAACATTCTCTACTGGATCTCCACCGGCCTGCTCGTGCCGGTGATCGTGCTCCTCATCTTCTTTTTCATCCGTGCGATCATCATGATCGGCGCCTTCTTCGGCCAGTATCTCAACGAAAAGCGCCTCACCGCCCCGCTCTGCCGGCAGCTGCAGCAGCTGACGCCCACGACGCTATCCGACTTCACCGCCTCGCTCCCCGAGCGCCCCTCCACGGTGGTGGGCGCCTACGCCGCCCGCATCATCGCCGAAGCCGGCAACAGCCCCAGTATAGACCTGCTCCTCTCGGAGTATGAGATCGAAGCCGACAAGAACATCGCCACCTCCAAAGTGCTCACCAAGATGGGCCCGATCCTCGGCCTGATGGGCACCCTCATCCCCATGGGCCCGGCCCTCGTAGGCCTCGCCTCGGGCAACATAGCCTCGATGGCCTACAACATGCAGGTGGCCTTCGCCACAACGGTCGTGGGCCTCGTGGTCAGCGCCATAGGCTTCCTCACCCAGCAGGTCAAGGAACGCTGGGCCGTCAGAGACGTCACCGCCCTGGAATACCTCGCCGAGATTGTCCGACCCGCTGAATCCGCCAAGCTATGAGACGCCGCCGCCACTCGCTGCTGCGACGCAGCGACGACAACGACCCGATGAGCGTTGTCAGCAACCTCTTCGACGTAGCCATGGTGTTTGCCGTCGCCCTGATGGTAGCCCTCGTCAGCCGCTACAACATGACCGAAATGTTCTCGCAAGAAGACTTCACCATGGTGAAGAACCCCGGCAAGGAAAACATGGAGATCATCACCAAAGAGGGCGAGAAGATCAGCCGCTACACCCCCTCCGACGACACCGACCCCTCCTCGCCCCGCGGCAAGCGCGTCGGCATCGCCTACGAGCTGCCCAACGGCGACATCATCTACGTTCCCGAATAATGTTCCGGGCGATTCGATCGCGCTCAAGGAGAGGCAAAATGCATGCCTATGATTGTCATGTCGTTAAAAATGACTAACTTTGCGGCCATTATCCAAACCAAAGATTGATTAAACAATGACAAAAAGGATCGTAACCGCACTGGCCTGCATCGTATGCGTAGCCATTGCGACCAAGGCCGAAGGCTATCAGATCAACACTCTCAGCGCGCGCCAGCTCGGTATGGGACATACCGGAACTGCACTCAAACTCGGCTCTGAAAGCATGATATTCAACCCTGCCGGAATGGGATTCGCCACCACGACATTCGATATCACCGGCAGCGTGACCGGGATCAAGGCTGATGCATCGGCCATCTACGACGGCCATAAGCAGAAGACTGACAATGGCATCTCCACACCGATGGCCATCAACGCGTCGTTTCGCATCTACGACAATCTTCAGGCCGGAATATCATTCTACACACCCTACGGCAGCTCCATCGACTGGGGCAGAGACTGGCCCGGCGCAGTGCTCAACAGTTCGGTTGACCTGAAGATGTTCACCATTCAACCCACTTTTGCATGGCGGATCACACCGCGCCTTTCGGTCGGTGCAGGCCTTATGCTCACATGGGGAAATGTCAACCTGCACAAGGCGCTCGTCAGCGCATCGACTTTCGACAGACTGCTCGAAGCCGGGCTGACACATATGCTCGGTATCCCGGCCGACTACCGTTTCGGCAACACTTCTCCTGCCTCCATCGGTCTCAAGGGCACCTCGCAGATGGCTGTCGGCGCCAACATCGGAGTGATGTACGACATTACCGACCGATGGACCGTCGGAGCCTCGCTGCGCACGCGCATGACCATGTCGGTCAAAAAGGGCGACGCCACGGTAAGCTATGCGAATGAAATCGCCGAAAAGGTGCTTGAGGACAAGCTCAACATGATCAACGCCGCCAACTTTGAAGCGTCAATGCCGGCTCCGTACGTATTCGGTCTCGGAATAAGTTTCAGACCGACCGATCGCATCACGCTCGCTCTCGACGCCCAGCTCACCGGATGGAAAACCTACCGCCATCTCGACATAGAATTTCTCAACGATCAGGCAAGCGCCTATGACCAGCACATCACCAAAAACTACCACGACGCATGGGCATTCAAAGCCGGCGCACAATACGCTCTCACCCACCGCTTCGACGTACGCGCCGGTCTGATGATCGACACGACTCCCGTCAACAGCAGCCACTATAATCCCGAGACCCCAGGCATGACCAAGATCGAGCCCACACTCGGCTTCTCCTTCCGACCCATCGAACGTCTTTCAATTGATCTGTCATTCATGTACATAGCCGGTCTCGGCAAGGATGGCGCCTCATGTTCCTACCCCGACCTGCTGGCCGCTTCTGTCGGACAGATGTTCCCGCAGCTCGGTCTGCAGGCCGAACGCACGTTCAAAGCCGACTATCGTGTGCATGCTTTCGCGCCGTCGATAGGCATATCTTATAAGTTCTGACCTCTTCCTGACGGCTACAATCTCTTTTTTCGCTCCCGCGAGCCATGCCGCATTGTCATGGTAATCCGGGAGCGAACTTTTTTTGAGGGCCGATGGTTTATATCTCGTAAAACAAACCTAACTTACTATCGATTATGAAAAAATTGATTCTCTCTGTGGCTGTGACGGCTGTCGCTCTCATGGTGGCCTGCACAGGCAAAGAACAGGCTAAGAAAGAAGATGGAGGCATAATGGCCAAAATCGAGAACTGCACCAATACCGATTCGCTGAAAGCTTATGTGGAGCAGGCCAAAGCTTATGCGCAGACTCTTGTAAGCGAAGGCAAGGTAGACCAGGCCAAGGAGTTTCTGGCCAAAATCGAGCCTGTGGTGAAACAAAAGGCACCGGCGCTCGCGTCGGCCCTGACATCGGTGGAAACAGCGCTCGACAAGGTAGAGTCGGCGGTCGGTGAAAAAGCTGACAGCGCCAAACAGGCTGTAACCGATTCAGTAGAAAGCAAGTTTGACGCAGCCAAACAGGCTGTCAGCGACAAAGCTTCGGAGGCTGCAGGTAAAGCGGCCGATGCTGTCGACAAAGCTGCAGGAAAGGCATCGGATGCAGTCGGCAAAGCCACTGACGCCCTTAAAGACAAGCTGAAAAACGACTGATCTGCCATGACTGATCCCACATAGCAGGATCAACCCGATCACGATATATCATCGGCGGTGTGTTTCCGATCCGACGCATGTACGTCGCAGGAAGACACACCGCCGTCATTATCTTCAGAAGCATTTTATCACGACAAAAAAACGTAGAACCTTTTTCTTAACGGCCAATGTTGTGTAACTTTGCTCTCTCATCACATCCCATCACATCATGAAAAAATTCATACTTACACTTACTGTTGCCCTCACGGTCATGACAGCATCGGCCGAAAAACCGGATCCGACAACATCGTCGCAATCATGCACCGACATCAATGCAGTGTTTATCGGCAACAGTATCACCCAGGGCGCCATAATGAAGGAGCCTGAAAAGAATTCACCTCCGGCTCAGTGCGCGCAGTTGCTTGGTCAGGCGCAAGGTATCGGCACTGTAGCGATGTTCAATGCAGGAGTGAGCGGACGCACCACTGTCGATTTCCTTCCGGGCGACAATCCTATGTTCAACCGCATCGCCGAGGGAGCGGCATCCCTGAGGAATGCCCGCCCGGAGGCTGTCACGGTGTTCTCCATGATGCTCGGCACCAACGACAGCGCAAGCAAAGGCCCTACGGGATCGCCTGTGTCGGATGCGGACTACAAGAAAAATATATCTTTGATCATCGACTCTCTGCAGGCCCGGTTTCCGGACGCAATTTTCATTTTGCACCGTCCGGTATGGTACAGTGCCAACACCCATAACGGCGCCGTATATCTTGCAGAAGGACAGCGCCGCCTCGATGGTTATTATACCTGCCTGAAAGAACTGGTGGGGAATTACAGCCAGACCAATCCGGGGCATGTATTCATGGGCGACACGGACGCATATGAGCATTTCAGAAGCGCTCATGAGGAAGAGATGTTTGCAGAGAAAGGTTATTCGGGGACTTTCTATCTCCACCCTAACATCGAAGGCGCCAAAGCACTCGCCCGCTTCTGGGCCGATGCCATACTACGGGCCTTGCGTCCCTCCGCGGAGAAATGAAGGCAATCAGCTTGCGGGCCGCAACAGACATGACGGTTCACGCCTTTACACAGCCAGGGCTGGCTATCTTCCGGATGCCAGCCCTGGCTGTGTAAAAGTTTCAGCAGGATGTTAGCGCAATCAGCGCTTCAGCACCCGCTCGAAGAAGTCGAGCTGTGGATAGATGGCACGTTCCCAATACTCGCCGTTGTGTTTGCCGGGCGATGTGAGGTAGACATGAGGTATGCGGCGCGCATTGAGGGCGCTGTCGAGGTTGCAGTTGACTTTATAAAAGAAATCTTCCGTACCGCAATCGAATATTATGTCGATCTGTCCGGGGCGAAGCGAGTCGATAAGATTTTTCACAGTATGGCTCTCCCAACGGTCGCGGTTGGCGGACTGCTCTCCCAGCAGATCGCGCATACCCCAGTTTTTTGGAAATGGCATGATATCCACTCCTCCGCTGCTTGCGCCGGCGTGGGCGAACACGTCGCTATGGCGTATGGCGAGCCAGAGAGCGCCGTGGCCACCCATACTGAATCCTGTGATCGCACGGCTCTGCGGATCCGGGATAGTGCGGTAAATTGAATCAATAGCGGGCACAAGCTGCCTGATGAAGAAACTCTCCATCTGCATCCCCGGCTTGACCGGGCTGTCCCAGTACCAGCTGTTGAATCCCGACGGACATACCACAATTGCCTGATATCGGGTGGCTATGCTGTCGATCGGTACGAGGCGTGGCCAGTTGCGGTAATCGCCGCCATGGCCGTTGAGCAGATATATCACCGGGTATCGTCGTGACTGATCGGTATTGTAGCGCTCCGGCACAGCTACAGTCAGCTTCATCGGGCGGTCAAGAAATACCGACCCTTCCACAGTGATGGTGTCAATGGCTGGGGCAACGTCGTGACCCTGACGGACCGACGGCCTCATTGCAGTGAGTGTCAGGGCAAAGCCCACAGCTATTAGCGCGAGCGATGATTTCAGAAGTTTTTTCATTTTCGGTAACAGGTAGTAGGTTATATATCTGCAAAAATATAAAACTTTTCGCTATCGGCAGATGTTGAAGATGAAAAAAATAACAATCCGTTTCAACTATGGCCGATAACAATTCCACATCCGTACCATCGGCGGCTCCATCAGTATCAGCAACGCGGCTCAAGAGCCGGAGCAGAGAGAAGAGCATCATCACAGGTCTATGCAACGCGATAGTGCTGTTGCTGTCAGTGGTGCTAATAGTGTGGATATCGCTCGACACTTTCAACGATGTCGATTTTCTCAACAGCACCCCCTACATGACTTTCCAGCTGTGGGTGTGCGTGTTTTTCATCATCGATTTTTTCGTGGAGCTTGCTTTCGCTCCCGACCGATGGCGCTATTTCAGGCGTAGGATCGTATTCCTGCTTCTGTCGGTGCCATACCTCAATATCATCAGTCTGCTCGACATCAGTCTTGGCGATTCAGCTCTCTATTTCGTGCGTTTCATACCTCTGGCACGTGGCGCGCTGGCCATGTCGATTGTAATCGGGTATTTGTCATCCAACGCCATTTCGAGTCTATTCCTGTCGTATATCGTGATCATGGTGATGGTCACGTATTTCTGCTCATTGATTTTTTTCCAGGAAGAGTATGGAGTGAATCCGCAGGTCAACACTTACTGGACAGCCCTCTGGTGGGCTGCGATGAACGTGACAACCGTGGGCTGCGACATATCGCCGGTGACGGTTGTGGGGAAGGCTGTGTGTGTGGTGCTTCCGGTAGTGGGAATGGTGATATTCCCCCTGTTCACGGTTTATCTTACGGATTATGTAAGCCGTCAGGTGCGTAAGGGACATGAAAGGGCCGACGGTCATTTTGATGCGACCGACAGCGACAGTCAGTCCTCAGCATCATAATCGACCCGGAATATCACGGCGCGTGTGGGATCGCCGCACGACACCAGAAAACCGCCGCTGTCGGCTTCAGGCGAACATGAGACTCCGGCGGCCAGACGTGGAGCGATAGCAGCCCAGGCGGTCGGACACATGCCGCGCGGCGGACAGGTAGGGTCGGCTGTATGCGGCCCGATGCTCCACACATCCCCCACAGTCATCAGGGGGCAGGGGCCGGCCTCGGGATCGTCGAGATAACGGGCCTGCAGTTCAGGCACCACGGTACGGCGCACCACTGTCAGGCGGCAGCGACGGGCCGGCACGGCAGCTGAAGCAGGCTGAGCGAGCGCCGCCACCGGTTTTGCGGCCGCCAACGCGAGAGTTCCGGCCATCAGTTTGCAGAAGTTTCGGCGGTTCATGCCGCAAAAGTAGTCAAATTCGGGCGGAATTCGCTACTTTTGCGCAGACATTAACCAATCACCATTATGAAAAAGACAGCTATGGCGGTCATGATAGCCCTTGCGGGCTGCGGACTGCAAGCCCAGTCCTCCTCATCGACCGACGGCGAAGCGCGCTTGCTGCGTTTCCCCTCGACCAATGGCAAGGAGGTTGTATTCACCTATGCAGGCGACCTCTACACGGCGCCGCTGTCGGGTGGCGAGGCACGCCGCCTCACATCCCACGAGGGCTACGAGATGTTCCCGCGTTTCTCACCCGACGGCACCCACATCGCTTTCACGGGCCACTACGACGGCAACACCGAGGTGTATCTCATACCCTCCGTCGGCGGATCGCCCGAACGCCTCACCTATACGGCCACGAATGCACGCGACGACATAGGCGACCGCATGGGGCCCAACAACATCGTCATGACATGGAGCCCCGACGGCAAACGGATCGTCTACCGCAACCGCATCTCCGACGGCTTCGACGGCAAACTCTGGACCATATCGCCCCAGGGAGGCATGCCGGAGGAGATACCCCTTCCCGAAGGAGGCTTCTGCAGCTTTTCGCCCGACGGCAAGCGCATGGCCTACAACCGTGTGATGCGTGAGTTCCGCAACTGGAAGTATTACCGCGGAGGCATGGCCGATGACATATGGATCTACGATCCCGAGGCTGCCACAGTCAAGAACATCACCGACAATGTGGCGCAGGACATCATACCTATGTGGATCGGCGACGAGATATTCTTTCTCTCCGACCGCGACATGACCATGAACATCTTCGTCTACAACACTCTCACAGGCGCGACGGAGAAAGTGACCGACTTCACCGACTACGACGTGAAATTTCCATCGACCGACGGCCATATCATCGTCTTCGAGAAGGGCGGCTACCTGTACAAGCTCGACCCGGCCACGCGCGCGACATCACGCATCGACATCACCCTGCGCCCGGAGGCCAACTTCGCCCGCACCGAGCGCAAGCCGGCCGGAAAACTCCTGACGTCGGTATCGGCGTCGCCCGACGGAAAGCGTCTGGCCGTGACAGCCCGCGGCGAGGTGTTCGATGTGCCGGTCAAGGAGGGAGTCACCCGATGCCTCACTCTTACCCCGGGCGCCAACGAGCGCGGAGCCGAGTGGAGTCCCGACGGCAAGAGCATCGCATATATCTCCGACCGCACAGGCGAGACCGAGATCTGGCTCCAGCCTGCCGAGGGCGGAGAGCCGCGACAGCTGACCCGCGACAACGACACATACATACGCTCCCTCCAGTGGAGTCCCGATTCCCGCCATATCCTCTACACCGACCGCAAGAACCGCGTCGTGGAGGTTGATCCGGCAGGCGGTGACAAGCGCACGGTCACTCAGAATCCCGAAGGAGAATTTTTCGACATCGTCTACTCACCCGACAGCCGCTGGATCTCCTATACCCGCTCGGGAGCCAACAACATGGGCGTGGTCTACGTCATGGAACTCGCCACCGGCCGCGAGATTCCCATCACCGACAGCTGGTATGACTCCTCGTCGCCACTATTCAGCACCGACGGAAAATATCTGATATTCAGCTCTGCCCGCGATTTCAACCCGATCTACAGCCGCACAGAGTGGAACCATGCCTACGGCTCCATGGACTGCCTCTACATGGCTCTCCTCGACTCCTCCACCCCTTCGCCATTCCTGCCTGCCAATCCGGCCGTCGGAGCCGCCAAGACTCCCGATGCGAAGAAAGACGCCTCCGCCAAGGATGCTGCTCCGGCCGTGAAGATCGATCCTGAGAGACTCTCCTCGCGCATCATCCGCTTGCCTCTCTCCACCGGATGGTATTCGCCCGTCTACTCCGACGGCAGCCGCGTGTGGTACCGCACGGGAGGAGCTGTCAAATCGTTCGATCTCTCAAGCCGCAAGGAGGAGACAGTGGCAGAACGCGCGGCCATGGGAGTCAGCCCCGACGGCAAACACGCCCTCTTCCTGCGCGGCAATGACATTTTCGTCGCTCCCCTCACGGCAGGCAAGGCATCGCTCGACAAGCCGGTCGACACTTCCGGAGTCGTGGCCATAATCGACTATCCGCAGGAATGGGCGCAGATCTTCGACGAGACCTGGCGCGCTTTCCGCGACGGCTTCTATCTCGAAAACATGCACGGGCTCGACTGGAAAGCCATTAAGACCAAATACGCCGCGCTACTCCCCTACGTCAAGACCCGTCTCGACCTCAACTACGTCATCGGAGCTATGATCGCCGAACTCGCCTGCGGCCACGCCTACGTCAACCCTGGTGATACTCCGCGCCCCGTCAACATCCCCATGGGACTCCTCGGAGCCGACATCTCGCGCGATAAGAGCGGATATTACCGCATCGACCGCATCCTCCCGGGCGCGCCCTACAGCGAGAGCCTCCGCTCCCCGATGCAGGAACCAGGAATGGACATCAAGGCCGGCGACTATATCACGGCCATCGACGGCGCCGACCTCGCCTCGTGTCCCAATATCTACAGCCTTCTCATCGACAAGGCCGACCGCCTCGTGGAGCTGCAGGTCAACTCCCGCCCCTCGGCCGTAGGCGCCCGCAAGGTGACAGTGCGTCCGATCGACGACGAATACCCGCTGCGTCATTACGACTGGGTGCAGACCAACATCCGTAAGGTCAGCGAGGCCACCGACGGCCGCGTGGGCTACATCTATATCCCCGACATGGGTCCGGACGGCCTCAACGAGTTTGCGCGCTACTACTATCCGCAGCTCGACAAGGAGGCCCTCATCATCGACGACCGCGCCAACGGCGGCGGCAACGTTTCGCCCATGATCATAGAGCGACTGATGCGCAAGCCTTACCGTCTGACCATGAGCCGGACATCGTCGAAAGTCGGCACTATCCCCGAAGGCACCCACACCGGTCCGAAGATACTGCTCATCAACAAGTACTCGGCATCTGACGGCGATCTCTTCCCCTGGAGTTTCAAAGCCAACAATCTCGGCACCGTCATCGGCACCCGCACATGGGGAGGCATCATCGGCATTAGCGGATCGCTCCCCTATATGGACGGAACTGACGTGCGCGTGCCCTTCTTCACCAACTACGACGCCTCCACCGGCAAGTGGATAGTAGAGAACCACGGAGTGGACCCCGACATACTCGTCGACAACGATCCGCTGCGCGAATATGCCGGCGACGACCAGCAGCTCACGCGCGCCATCGAGGAAGCCCTGCGTCAGCTCCGCAACCGCAAGCCCCTGCCCCCTGTTCCCGCCCCCCGCACCTTCCGCGACCTCGGCCTCTGAGCCGTTGTATGCCGACGTAGACCATTACAGTCGCAATGCCCACAAACAGGCATTGCGACTGTTTTTGTCATTATTATGAAAATGATTAAATTTGCATCGGTAAGGCATATATGCTTTACCTGCTATGATCAATCAATATGAGTGCAACAATACCCGAAATAATAGGGAGCAAGACGTCGCGTGGATTCTCTATCGAGGTGCTTCCGCCGCTCAAAGGACGCGGTATCGGTCAGCTTTTCGAATCGGTCGACCGGCTTGCCGAATTCGGCCCCTCGTATATCAACATCACCACACACCGCAGCGAGCTTGTGTATAAATCCACCGCCGACGGACTCTACCAGCGCGTCAGCGAGCGCGCCCGTCCGGGCACGGTGGCTGTGGCCGCCGCCCTGCAGCAGCGCTACGGCATCACGGCCGTGCCTCACCTCATATGCAGCGGTTTCACACGCGCCGAGACGGAATATGCCCTGATCGACCTGCGGTTTCTCGGCATCACAAATCTGCTCGTGCTCCGCGGCGACAAAGCGCGCCATGAGAGCCGCTTCACCCCTACTGCCGGAGGACACGCCCATGCAGTAGACCTCCAGCGGCAGATCAACGACTTCAACCGCGGACTGATGGCCGACGGCACTGAAATGGACACGGATGACGGAGCTTCACCGTTCAGCTACGGAGTGGCAGGCTATCCGGAGAAACATGATGAAGCCCCTAATCCCGAAATGGACATAGAGTGGCTTAAGCACAAGATTGACAACGGGGCTCAATATGTCGTCACGCAGATGTTTTTCGACAACACACGGTATTTCGATTTCGTGAAACGCTGCCGCCAGAACGGCATCAATGTTCCGATAATACCCGGCATCAAGCCGATTGTCACCAAAGGACAGCTGACACTGCTTCCTAAAGTGTTCCACGTCGATATTCCGTCGGATCTTGCCAATGCCGTTGCCGCATGCAGCGACGATTCCCAGGCCAAAGAGGTAGGAGTGGAATGGATGACCATGCAGATGCGCGGTCTATATGATGCAGGAGTGCCTTCAGTACATATCTATTCACTTAACGCCACCCGCAGCGTGGCAGCAGCCCTGAAACAAGTATTATGAGATTTGCCGACATACCGGGACACGACGACGTCAAGGCGCGCCTTCGGCAGATGGCCGACAGCGGCCGCATACCCCATGCCCTTCTCATCGAAGGCCCGTCGGGCATAGGCAAGATGGCTCTTGCCAGAGCCTTCGCCCAGTATCTCACCTGTACGGGCGGACGCCCCGGAGGCGACAGTTGCGGCAGCTGTCCGTCGTGCCTCCAGCATCAGAGCTTCAACCATATCGACACGCACTATACCTTTCCGGTCGTCAAACGCGAAGGATCCCCCGAGACCCCCCTGAGCGACGACTATGCCGCACAGTGGCGCGAATACGCCGGCAATCGGCTCTACATGGATCTCGACCAGTGGACCGACTCCCTCGGACGCCGCAACGCCCAGCCTTCGATCTACGTCAGCGAAAGCGCCGCCCTCATACGAATGCTCTCGATGACGTCGCACCGCTCACCCTACCGCACCGTCATACTGTGGCTCCCCGAACGCATGGGCGCCGACACCGCCAACAAGCTCCTCAAACTGATCGAAGAGCCCTACGAGGGCACTCTCTTCATCATGGTCAGCGATCAGCCGTCGCTTATACTCCCCACCATCTACTCGCGTCTGCAGCGCATCGAGGCCCGACGCCTGAGCGACGACACCGTGGCCCGCTATCTCGAGGAGCGCCACTCGATCGATCCGGCCGAGGCACTCATGCTCGCACACAATGCCGAAGGATCGGCCGCTGCCGCCCTGCGTATGATCGACACACGTAGCGACAACCACGCTTTCTTCGAGCTGTTCACACGCCTGATGCGCCTGGCCTACCAGCGCAAGATAGCCGACCTGCGCGGACTTGCCGCCGAACTCGCCGCCCTTGGACGCGAGAAAGAGATTAAATTCTACGACTATTGCGCGCGACTGGTGAGGGAGAACTTCGTGGCCAACTTCCATGTCGACCGCCTCAACTACATGAACCGTGAGGAACAGCAGTTCAGCGTCAACTTCGCCCGGTTCATAAATGAAAACAATGTCGAGAAGATCATCCAGACCCTTGATGACGCCCGGATCGACATAGCCGGCAACGGCAACGGCCGTATCGTGGGCCTCGACGTAGCCATAAAGATTATACTGCTCCTTAAGCAATGACGACGTTTCTGCGGCAGATAGCACGCCGGTATGCCGAAGACGAGGAGAGCCGCGCAGGGCGCATATGCTTCGTATTCCCCAACAAACGCTCCGCCACCTTCTTCCGCTCCGCTATGGAACAGGAAGCGGGGAGCCGCGCAGCCCGAAGTCTCCGCGCAAAGACCATCAACTCCCTTGCCGCGTCGCTCACGCGCGGCAAGGAGGCCACTCGGCTTGAGGCGCTTCTGGTAATGTATAACGAATACCGGCGTATCATCGACGAGCAGTCGACAGCCCGCGGGTCGTCAGAAGCCATGGATTTCGACCGCTTCGCTTTCTGGGGCGACATGCTCATCAACGACTTCAACGATGTGGACCGCTATCTTGTGGATCCAGACAAGATTTTCGTCAACGCCCGGCGATTCAAGGAGATCAACTCCAATTATCTTACCCCCGAGCAGGCCGACGCCATACGCCGCTACTGGGGCGAAGACCGCAGCCACATGGCCATAGAACGCTTCTGGACCCACGTAGACGGCAAGGGACAATCGACAGTCCACACAAAGTTCCTGCGGCTATGGGAAGTGCTCGCACAGCTTTACCACCGCTACACTGAAAGCCTCCACGCCAAAGGACTGACCACCTCGGGCGCTATTTTCCGCGAAGCAGCCGAAGCTGTCAAAAAAGGGGACGCACTGCAACGCATGCCCTACAGCCGCTACGTGTTTATCGGATTCAATCTCCTCTCTACGTCTGAACACGTCATATTCAGTCACCTGCGCGACCGCGGCATGGCCGACTTCTACTGGGACTGCGACTCTCCCGTCCTGCCCATGCCCGGCAATCCGGCCGGACAGCATATACGCTCCAATATGAGCGAATTTCCGTCGCTCTATCCTCTCGATCCACATACACCTCAACACGAGCCTGAGATAGAGATAATCGGAGTGCCCGGCAATATGGCCCAGGTTTCGGCCGCCGGCGAAACGCTGGCGCGATGGATACGCCCCGAAGAGAGAGTCACAGACCCGGACAACGCCATAAACACCGCTGTGGTGCTACCCGATGAATCGCTGTTCATCCCGCTGGTGCACAACATGCCCCGGGACATCAGCAAGATCAACGTCACTATGGGGTTCCCTTTCCGGCTGAGCCCCATATCTACGCTGCTGCGTCTTGTAGCCTCGCTCCAGATGCGAGCCCGGCGTGGAAGCGGAGGCCCTTCTTTCTACCACGAGGATGTCAGCAACCTGCTGGCCGATCCCAACGTGAGAAGATTATCACCCGAAGAGGCCGACGCGCTGGCCGACGACATAGCCGCCAACCGCCTGTTCAGAGTCGGAGAGAGCCACATCAGGGAATCCTACCCTACGCTTGCTCCGATTTTCACAGCCGTCAGACTGACCGACGATACCGGCCTTATATGCGACTATCTGCGACGGATGGCCTCGATGATGATCGATACAGCCGACAGCCAGGAAGTGAACCGTCACTTCCTGCAGGCCTACATAAAAAAGATCGACGAGATACAGGCCACCATAGAAAACCACGGTATAACGATGCGCGGCGCCACGCTGACAGGCATGATCGAACGGGCTCTCCAGAACGAGATCGTCCACTTCAAAGGCGAGCCGCTCGCCGGACTGCAGGTGATGGGCATGCTTGAGACACGCGCGCTCGACTTCGACAACGTCATAGTAATGTCGATGAACGAACGTATCTTTCCGCGCCGCCACTATGCCAGCTCATTCATACCCGAAACCATCAGGAGAGGCTACGGGCTGCCGACATCGGATTTCCAGGAAAACGTCTACGCCTACTACTTTTATCGTCTCATCTCACGCGCATCGAGAGTGAGCCTGACCTACGACATGCGCACGTCAGGACTCCGCACCGGCGAACTGTCGCGATACGCCGTGCAGCTCCTGTATCTCTATCCGGGTGCGAAAGTGAACCACAGGCAACTGAAGTTCGGCAACATGCCCGTAGAACATCACAACCTGACTGTGGAGAAAACGCCCCGCATCATGGAGCGACTGATGCGTTTCACATCGGAAGCGCCCGCAGGCCAGGGGGTCAATCTGTCGGCAAGCAACATCAACACCTATCTCGGCTGCCCGCTCGAATTCTACCTCCGTTATGTGGAGGGATTCGACCCTAACGACGAGATGCACGACTACATCGACGCCAGCACCAACGGCACCATAGTCCACGACACAGCCGAAGCATTCTACAATATGCTCAAGGGCGACGCCGAAAGCGTGACAGTGACAGCCGACATGCTCCGGCACCATATCGGCCATCCCGAACTGGCACTTGAAAAGATCATCACCCGAGTGATCAACCGCAACTTCCTCCGCCTGGGCGAGGATTGCCTCACGCCGCTGAAAGGGGAATCGCTGATTGCCGGCAACCTCGTCAGAGAGCTCATACTGACCATGCTGCGGAAAGAGATCGAGCTCACTCCCTTTACATTCATATCGGCAGAAAAGCCTTTTTTCACAGAAATAGATGCCGGACTACCATTCAGACTCCGTATCAAACAGCGTATTGACCGTATAGACCGCGTGGCAGGCAGACTGCGGATCGTAGACTACAAGACCGGAGGAGACAGCACCACCATCGACGCAGATCTCGACCGCCTGTTCGCGCGCGGCTACAGCGACGTCAAAGCAGTCCGTCAGCTTATCATCTACTGTATGGTTTATGCCGCCGACAGCCACACCGACGAGCCGATACAGCCAGTGATCTATAAGTTCCGCGACATGGCCCTCGGTGGACTGCAGCCCCTGAAGATAAAGACCGACCGCTATCGTCTTGATGACCTGACCGACTATCATCAGGTGATCGACGGATTCACCGAACGTCTGCACACTGTGCTACGCGAGATATTCGACCCTGAACGACCATTCACAGCCACTGACGACGAGAAAGCCTGCACTTTCTGCCATTTCAAGGCAATATGCGGGCGCTCCGGCAAATCCGAATGATCAAACTTTATCACTGATAAGTAAACGATGATCTACGTCCACGTGCCATTCTGCCGCTCAAAGTGCGCTTATTGCGACTTCTATTCGCTGCCACGCCTGGAACTCGCCGGACAATATTGCGAGACGCTCCTTGCCGAATGGCGATCGCGGCGACACGAGACCGAAGGCCTCCCCTCTCCGGCTACGCTTTACATCGGTGGAGGCACCCCCTCGGCCCTCCCACGCCCGATGCTCCAGAGCATTATTGACGCTCTCGCCACACCATCGATGACCGAAATCACCATAGAGGTCAATCCGGAGGATGTCGACAGCGAATTCATCAGATGGATCACAGACACTCCTGTAAGCCGCGTCAGCATGGGCATCCAGTCGCTGCGCGACGACGAACTGCGCATAGTGGGGCGTCGGCATACGGCAGCACGCGCACTCGAAGCTCTCGACCGGCTCGCTTCCTCACGCCTCGACGTCAGCGCCGACCTGATCTACGGGCTCCCCGCTCAGACCACGGCATCATTCGCCCAAAGTCTGAACGCGGTACTGGCCAGGCGTCCGGAACACCTTTCATGCTATCTGCTCTCATACGAGCCTGGAACCCGCCTCAACACCATGCGCTCTACGGGCCGCGTCAGGGAAGCGACCGATACGGAGGCCGAAGAAATGTTCACACATCTGTGCCAAACGGCAGCCGACGCCGGCTACAGACACTATGAGATCTCCAACTTCGCTCTGCCGGGCCATCAGGCAATCCACAACAGCGGCTACTGGGATCTTTCGCCTTACCTCGGGCTTGGCCCGGGAGCGCACAGTTTCGACGGCCGGGTGCGCCGATACAATCCGTCGGACCTCAAATCATACATAGCGAGCGGAGGCGAATCCTTTACCGTCACTGAAGAGGAAAATGCCGACGAACGCCTCAACGACTACCTCATAATCCGCCTCCGCACTGCCGAAGGACTCGATCTTGACAGATTCGAGAATCTCTTCGGAGCTCACAATACCGACCGTCTTCTTGCTGACGCCGCACCTCATATCGCCGCCGGCCGACTGAATATGACCGGACGCAAACTGCAGATGGATCCCGATTGCTGGCTCGTCACCGACATGGTGCTCACCGACCTCATACACGTGTAACGACTCCACATATTAATTTGTATTATCCAAAATTATTGGCTATATTTGTATCATAATATTAGCAGTATTATGAAAGAAACAACAAATAGTGATACTCTGTTGTCTTTATTGGAGGGGTTCACTCTTGATAATGCGGATGATATATCCCGGCAGGTTGCGGATGATTTCCGGAAAAGGCGTGTGGAGAAGAATTAATGTCGGCACGAAAATCCAGTTGCCGGAGACCAGATGCCGGGAAATAATCGAGGAAATCAGCGACGGGTGCCGGGAATTGACCCGATATAAAATAACCCTGGACTAAATGTCGGCCAGAGCCAAGAAATCGGAGATTATGTAGTCGGCTCCGGCTTCTTCCAGTTCTGCGACAGAGCCGTTGCCGTATGTGACGCCGCATGTGGCGGTTCCCGCACGTCTGCCCATAAGTATATCCACGTTCATGTCTCCGACCACAAGTGTTTCAGCCTTGTCCCATCCTTGTGTATCAAGAACAAGATTCACCGGGTCGGGAGCCGGTTTGCCATTTTTCACATCGCCCCCGCCGACAAGCATCATGAAACAGCCGTTGATATTGAATTCCGAGCAATATTCTTCGAGAGAACCTCTGCTGCGGCTGGAGGCGATCGCCATTCTTATTCCGCTACTATGCATGTCAGTCAGCACATCAAAAACATGCGGATACAGCTTTACCTTGAAAGCACCTTTGATGGAATTGAAAATCTCACGATAAGCGGTCACATAGCGTACCGACAGATCAGGGATGGAGGGCCACAGTCGCGACTGGATCTCTTCAAGTCTGTAACCTATCATTGACCGACACTCCTCATCTGAACGGCATGGCAGATCCAAAGCGGTGATAGTCCTTTGCATCGTCTCTACAATCATTGCAGCAGTGTCTGCCAAAGTACCGTCAAAATCAAATATGATATTCCTGTATTTCATTTCTTATATTAATCCTGATGTCGTAACACCGTTCAATTCCACTATCTTGCCTGATGCATAAATGCGATGCCATATCAGAACGATTTGAGAGGAATGTAAAAGCCGAAAATCGTATTCAGTCGTGATGATAGGGCTCGCCGCGGAGTATCGTCATGGCGCGGTAGATCTGCTCGGCGAAGAACAGGCGCACCATCTCGTGGGAAAAGGTCATCCGCGATAGGGATATCTGGCCGTCGGCCCTCGTCCTCACGGCATCGGAGAATCCATAGGGGCCTCCGATGACGAACACCAGACGGCGACGACCGCTCACTGCCTGACGCTCTATATAACCTGCGAACTCGCGCGATGTCAGTTCCCGGCCATGCTCGTCGAGAAGCACCACCATGTCCGAAGGCTGCAGAGCCTGCAGCAGGAGCTCACCCTCCTTGTCGCGCTGTTGCTGCATGGTCAGCGACCGTGTCTGGCGCAGATCGGCCACTGCAATGATCTCCACAGGCATGTAATGGGAGGCTCGGGCGATATATTCGTCTGTGGCCTTGGCTATATAGGGAGTGGTGGTACGTCCAACAGCCAAAATAGTAATTTTCATTGTGATGGAAGTTGCGGAGTCGGGATAAGATTATTAATTTTGTGTGCAAAAATACATAAAAACACCAATGGAAACAAACGACCAGCTTATCACCGAACTGATTCGTCTCGCATTTGCCGAGGATGTAGGCGACGGCGACCATACCACTCTGTCAACGATCCCTACCGACGCACGCGGACGCCAGCGCCTCATAGTCAAGGAGGAGGGCATACTCGCCGGAGTGGAGATAGCACGCAAGGTATTCGAGTTTTTCGATCCTGAACTGAAAATGACCGTCTATCTGACCGACGGCACTCACGTGAAGCCCTGCGACGTGGCTTTCGAAGTTGAAGGAAGCGTCAGATCTTTGCTTCAGACCGAACGCACGATGCTCAACATAATGCAGCGGATGAGCGGAATAGCAACCACCACGGCACGCTATCAGGAGCGTCTGGCAGGGCTGAAGACTAAGGTGCTCGACACCCGCAAGACAACTCCCGGCATGCGTCTGCTCGAAAAAGAGGCTGTGAAGATCGGCGGCGGAGCCAACCACCGCATAGGTCTGTTTGACATGATACTCATCAAGGACAATCATGTGGACTTCGCCGGTGGCATCCCTGAGGCCGTGCGTCGCGCCAAGGAATATTGCAAGAGCAAAGGCAAGGATTTGAAGATCGAGGTCGAAGTGCGCAACGAGGATGAGATACGTCAGGCGCTTGAAGCGGATGTAGACCGCATCATGCTCGACAATTTCACTCCCGAACGCACCCGCGAAGCCGTGAAGCTTATCGGAGGCCGCACCGAGATAGAATCATCAGGCGGCATCACTATCGACACTCTTCGCGAATACGGCGAATGCGGAGTCGACTATATCTCAGTCGGCGCGCTTACACACTCGGTGAAAGGGCTCGACATGAGCTTCAAAGCTGTCTGAGACTGCTCATCAGCCCAGCGAGGCGCTCCAGAGGCAGCTCATCCCACGATGATATGACGCAGTCGGCAAGAGGCTCTATCCTCTCGCGCGGATAAGTGGTGGCCATGCCTACCACTACGGCTCCGGAGGCGCGTCCCGCTGCAAGCCCCTGTAGAGAGTCCTCAAACACCACACACTTTTCAGGCCCCATTCCTATCGCGGCTGCCGCACGGCAGTAGCCCTCGGGATGGGGCTTGGAGTGCGTGACCATAGAGCCGTCGATCACGGTGGCGAACAGCTCGCGCAGACGCGGCATCATGCCGAAGAGGCGTTCCATTTTCACCGCGTCGCTGCTCGTCACAAGGGCAGCCGGGATTCCGGCCTCCGCAAGCGACTCAAGCATTTCCATGGCCCCCGGCAACGGACTGAACCTCATCGAGGCCTGAAAATCCATCAGGCGCCGTGTGATCTCCCGGCGGATCTCTTCGGTAGGATATACCCCGAGTATCGATTCGAGCGTACGGCCCTTGATCGCCACGGCATAATCAGGTATGCCGGTGGGAAACTCCGACTCGATTTCATTCCAAAAGCCGGTATAGAGGGTCTCGCTGTCGATTATCACTCCGTCGAGATCGAATAGGGCTCCGAAGCCGTATTTATTGGTCGCTGATGTCATCATCATCTGATTTTTTTTGCAAAATTAATATACCGCGTGCTCATAAAGCCAACAATTAAAGTTAATTTTGCATTATAGTCTTGACCGCCTATGACCACCGACACTTCAAAATCCCCGATGACGCTCGGCACCGAATCTATCAGCCGCCTGCTGGTGCAGTATTCCGTGCCGGCGATTATCGCAAGTGTGGTCACTTCGCTCTATAATATCATCGACAGCATTTTCATCGGACGCGGCGTGGGCGCCATGGCCATCTCCGGCCTGGCCATCACCTTCCCGCTGATGAATCTCGTCATAGCATTCTGCACGCTCATAGCCGTGGGCGGCGCCACGATCTCATCGATTTTCATGGGCCAGAAGGATATTTCGCGAGCCACCGACGTGGTCAACAACGTGCTGCTGCTCTGCATCATCCAGTCGGTGGTGTTCGGAGGGATCACGCTGCTGTTTCTCGACGAGATACTCTATTTCTTCGGAGCCACACCTGCCACTATAGGCTATGCCCGTGAATTCATGGAGGTGATATTGCTCGGCACTCCGATAGCCTATGTATTCATCGGACTCAATAATCTCATGCGCGCCACCGGTTATCCGCGCAAAGCGATGGTTTCGGCTCTGCTGTCGGTCGGCGTCAATGTAATTCTGGCGCCGATCTTCATATTCTCCCTCGGATGGGGGATACGCGGTGCCGCACTTGCCACGGTTATCGGACAATCAGTGGCCTGCGCATGGGTTCTCGCACATTTCCTGTCGCGCCGTAGCTTCATCCACTTCAATATCCATAACCGGTGGTTCACTCCCTCAATCGCGCGCCGCATCTATGCCATCGGCATGTCGCCGTTCCTCATGAGCGTCTGCGCCTGCATCGTAGTGGTATTCATCAACAAAGCCCTGCTCGACTATGCAGGCGATGCCGGAGATCTCTCCGTGGGCGCATATGGTATTCTCAACCGCACGACAATGTTTTTCGTCATGATCGTGTTCGGAGTCACACAAGGCATGCAGCCTATACTCGGATTCAACTACGGCGCGGGAAACCTGGAACGTGTGAAACGCACGCTGCGCATCGGCATCTGGCTTGGAGTCGGCATCACAACCGTCGGGTGGATAATCACCGAACTTTTACCCGATACGGTCAGCTCGCTGTTCACCACCGACAGCCAGCTCATAGCTATCGCCGGCCACGGAGCCCGCATATACTTTCTTTTCTTCCCGGTGGTAGGCTGCCAGATTGTGATTCAGAACTTTTTCCAGTCAGTCGGAAAACCGAAACTGTCAATTTTCCTTTCGCTCACCCGTCAACTGCTGTTCCTCATACCGTTTCTGATTATTCTCCCTCACTTTTACGGAATCGACGGTGTCTGGTCAAGCATAGCGGCAAGCGACATGATAGCCTTCATCTTCGCAATAGTCACATTATGGTGGCAGATGAAGAAAAACGATAAAACGACATCCACACCATGACTCAACAGCTTATACTCCGCGTCGACCCGCCTACGGCTGCATCCGACATGCGCCTGACGGCGATCGCAAGCACACGTCTGGGCGTCGACGCAAACCGCATAAAAGGGATACGGATCATCCGGCGCTCCATCGACGCCCGTCAGCGAAATGTGATGGTCGACCTCACACTCACCGTGTATATCGACGAAGAGCCATCCGAAGCATTTTTCGAGCCGGAAACCTACAATCCTCTCCCTGCCGATGCCCCGCAAGCCGTTGTGGTGGGCGCCGGACCGGCAGGACTCTTCGCCGCCCTACGGCTGATACAGCTCGGCGTAAAGCCCGTTGTCATAGAGCGCGGCAAGGATGTCGACGAGCGACGCCGCGACATGGCACGCCTCTCGCGCGAGGGGATTGTCGACCCTGATTCCAACTATTGTTTCGGCGAGGGAGGAGCGGGAGCATATTCCGACGGCAAACTCTACACCCGCAGCAAAAAGCGCGGCGATACCGACCGCATACTGCGCATCTTCTGCCAGCACGGCGCACAGACCGACATACTTGTCGACGCCCACCCGCATATCGGCACCGACCGTCTGCCCGAAGTAATCAAGGCCATGCGCGAGACGATCCGGCGCTGCGGAGGCGAGGTCAGATTCTCCACCCGCGCCGAGCGGCTTCTGACCGACAATGACGGCCGCGTCACCGGAGTAGACACGTCGGCCGGACAGATCCACGGCCCTATCATATTAGCTACAGGACACTCCGCACGCGACACCTACCGCACCCTTCGCGAAGCCGGCATAGGCATGGAAGCCAAGGGTATTGCAGTGGGAGTGCGGCTGGAGCATCCCCAGCAGCTCATTGACCGTCTGCGCTACCACAATCCCAATGGCCGCGGAAAATATCTGCCGGCCGCCGAATATACGATGCTGACCCGAGTGGAAGGCCGCGGAGTCTACTCCTTCTGCATGTGTCCGGGCGGGTTCATCATTCCGGCATCAAGCGAACCGGGACTGCTTGTAGTAAACGGCATGTCGCCTTCCAACCGCGGCACGCGGTGGGCCAATTCAGGCATGGTTGTGGAACTGCTCCCCGATGATGTACCTACTCCCGAAGGAGCCGACGACGTACTCCGCATGATGCACTATCAGGAGGAGATCGAGCGCCGGTTTTTCAATGCCGGCGACGGCTCCCAGAAAGCACCGGCTCAACGGATGACCGACTTTGTGGTCGGGCGGCCGTCGGCCTCCCTTCCCCCCTCGTCGTATGCTCCGGGGCTCTATCCGGCCCGAGTGGATCGTCTGTTGCCCGAAGAGATATCCCGGCGGCTCAGAAAAGGCTTTGAAGAGATTGGACGCAAAAACCGCGGATTCCTCACTGCCGAGGCGACAGTGATAGGCGACGAGACGCGCACATCCTCGCCTGTCAGACTTGTACGCGATCCGTCGACCCTGCAGTCGGTCACCTGCCCGGGGCTTTTCCCCTGCGGCGAGGGTGCCGGCTACGCCGGAGGCATCGTATCGGCAGCCATCGACGGCGAACGCTGCGCCGAAGCTCTCGCAACCGCCCTCTCCTCCAGACAAATTATATAAACTTATATAACTTATATAATTTATATAAATTTACATAATTCATATAATTCTCAGCTCCATGTTTACCGCTTCTGAAAAACGAAAACAAAACATAGCCGAATATCTGCTCTATATGTGGCAGATAGAGGATATCATACGCGCCAACGGCCTCGATATCGACCGCATCAAGGCCAACGTCATCGACCGCTACGAAGGCCTCTCAGACGATCAGCGCCGACAGATGACCGAATGGTACGAGAGCCTTATCGACATGATGCGCCGCGAGGGAGTGACCGAGAAGGGGCATCTTCAGCTCAACCGCAACGTCATAGTGCAACTCGTCGACCTCCATCAGGCCCTGTTGCGCGATCCGCAGTTTGCAGAGTATACCGCCGAATTCTACCGCACCCTCCCCTACATCGTGGAGCTCCGGGCCAAGAGCGGCGACGAACGCCCCGGAGAGATCGAAGCATGCTTCAACGCCCTCTACGGCACGCTGATGCTGCGCCTGCAGGGCAAAGAGATCTCCGAGCCCACACGTCAGGCCGTAGCGCAGATATCGAAATTCATCGCTCTTCTGGCGCATAATTTCAAGCTCGACGAAGCCGACCAGCTTTTCAAACACGAACAATCATAAATCCATAGAAACTTTAATCCATATCAATATGAAACTATCATTTCTGACACTGGCTGCCGGGGCGTTCCTGGCCGTATCGTGCGCACATGCCGCCACAGCTTCCGACAACTACACTGTCACCCTTCCGCTTTCGGAAGACGAGGACGGACTGACCGCCTACATCATCGACTTCGACACAAGCGCCAAACTTGACTCTACCGTCGTAGAGAACGGCAAAGCAGTGTTCAAAGGCTCTGTGACCACACCCGTATTCGCCCGCGTGATTCTCGACGGCAACCGCGCCGGACAATTTGTGCTCGAAGAGGGCGACATCGCATTCAATCCCGCCAACCGCATGGCTGCTGGTTCTCCGTCGAACGATGCTCTTGTGAATCTCATGGCGGAGCAGCAGAAACTCGTAGCCGAATACCGGCAGCTCGGCGACACTCCCGAAGATGAAGCGAAAAAGAAGGATATCCAGCAGGCAAACACAAAGCTCTTTGCCGACGCCCTGAAAGCCAATGCCGGCAATCCGCTCGGCTACTATCTCTTCCTGCAGGAATGCTACGGCTACGATCTGCCCACGTTCGACGCCAAGCTCAAGGAATATCCTCAGTTTGCCGGATCCAAGCGGGTGCAGACTCTCCGACAGGGTCTGATCAACAAGGAGGAGACATCGGTAGGCCATAAATTCAAAGACTTCGAGATAACCTACGACGGCAAGACATCGCGCCTGAGCGATTACGTCGGCCGCGGCAAATACACTCTCGTCGACTTCTGGGCCAGCTGGTGCGGCCCCTGCATACGCGAGACCAAAGTGCTGAAAGAGATCTACGAGGAGTATGGCCCCAAGGGTCTCGACGTGCTCGGCGTGGCTGTATGGGACGAGCCGGCCAACACACTCAAGGCCATCGAACAGCATCAGCTTCCGTGGCCCCAGATCATCAATGCGCAGACCATCCCCACCGATCTCTACGGCATCGCCGGCATCCCCTGCATCATCCTCTTTGACCCGGAGGGCAACATCGTCAGCCGCGACAAGCAGGACGACGATCTGCGTGCCGACGTAGCTGCCGCCATGGCAAAAGTGGCTGCTCCTGCCGCCAAATGACATTTATGCATCGACAAATTGATAAAAAGCGGTGACCGGTCACCGCTTTTTTTATTGAGCATGAAAAACATGCTGTGGCGAGAATCTGATTCCGGCAAAAAATTATTAACTTTGCATCCCGTTATGAAATACGGATTTGACAACGACAAGTATCTCAAGATACAGAGCGAGCACATAAAGGAACGCATCGCTCAGTTTGGCAACAAGCTCTACCTTGAGCTGGGAGGAAAATTGTTTGACGACTATCATGCGAGCCGGGTATTGCCCGGATTCCAGCCCGACAGCAAACTGCGGATGTTGAGCCAGCTCAGCGACCATGCCGAGATAGTGATCGTGATAAGCGCTCTTGACATAGAGAAAAACAAAGTGCGCACCGACCTGGGCATAACTTACGACATGGACGTACTGCGTCTGCGCGACGAATTTCAGAAACGCGGATTTCTTGTCAGCTCGGTAGTAATCACCCACTACAACGGGCAACAGAGTGCTGATGCCTACCGTCTGCGCCTCGAACGTCTCGGCATCACGACCTACTATCATTATACTATCGACGGCTACCCGACCAACGTAGAACTGATCGCCTCCGACGAAGGATTCGGCAAGAACGACTATGTCAAGACCACCCGCCCGCTCGTAATAGTGACAGCCCCCGGCCCCGGCAGCGGCAAAATGGCCGTATGTCTCAGCCAGCTCTACAACGAACACAAACGGGGCATCGAAGCCGGCTACGCCAAGTTCGAGACATTCCCTGTATGGAATCTGCCGTTGAAACATCCAGTCAATATCGCCTATGAGGCAGCTACCGCCGATCTCAACGATGTCAATATGATCGATCCCTTCCATTTAGAGGCCTATGGTAAGACAGCGATCAACTACAACCGCGACATAGAGATATTCCCGGTGCTCAACTCCATCTTCGAGGGGATCTACGGTCATAATCCATACAAGTCGCCTACCGACATGGGCGTTAATATGGTGGGATTCTGCATCAATGATGACGACATCTGCTGTCAGGCTTCGAAAAACGAGATCGTCAGGCGCTACTTCACAGCCCTCAACCGCCTCGCGCAAGGCGATTGCTGCGATCAGGAAGTAGACAAGATCGCCCTTCTCTTCAAGCAAGCCAAGATCGACACCAAGTTCCGCCGCACGATAGCAGCCGCGAGAGAACGTGCCGAACAGACCGGCGTGGCCTGCTCTGCGATCGAGCTTCAGGACGGCACAATAATCACAGGCGGATCCAGCGCACTGCTCGGACCAAGCGCGGCTGTCATACTCAACGCCATCAAATATCTTGCCGGCATCGACCATTCGGTAAAACTCATACCCCAGCATATGATCGAACCGATCCAGCATACCAAAACTACATATCTGCAAGGCCACAATCCGCGGCTCCACACTGATGAAGTGCTTGTGGCACTGTCGGTGCTCAGTCCTCATGATGAAAACTGCCGGAAGGCACTTGAGAAACTGCCGGAACTGAACGGCTGCGAAGCTCACTGCACGGTGATGCTCGGAGAGGTTGACCACAAGATTTTCAAGAAGCTGAAAGTCGGACTCACATGTGATCCGGCGAAAAAAGCCTCCGTCCCGTTTCCTTCCTGATTGACAGCCTCATAAATAGACATCCGACATATACACTCCGGCCGCACACCTGCATGAGAAGCATTGTGCGGCCGGAGTGATTTTTGCCCATAAATCAGGTACGACCACGCGAATATTACCTCGGCGCCCTTCAAAACCGACCCGACATATAAAAATTGTTAAATAGAGTGCCGGGGAGTTGCAATTTTACAATATCTAATATAATTTTATACTCGATACAAGTTAGGAACAGATTCAGATGACCGACAGCAACCGACATAAACTTCACTCAATGCTGACCGAGGCTGGTATCCGGCCCTCGATTCAGCGACTGACAATACTGGAGTACATCACATCCTGTAAAAGTCATCCCACGGCCGATGAAGTTTACTCACATCTTGTCACCGACAATCCGATGCTCTCGCGCACTACGGTGTTCAGTTGTCTGAAACTGTTTGTCGAAAAAGGCCTTGTCAACGACATCGACATCTCGTCGGACTCCACCAGATATGACGATGCTCACCGTATTCCTCACGGCCACTTCATGTGCCGCCAGTGCCACAGAATATTCGATATCACGCTCGACATGTCGGCGCTGAAAGTCAATGACGGCTTCGTCTGCGACAACGTCAACGTATTCTTCAAAGGCTTGTGCCCGGAATGCAAAAAACTGATCAACTGACATTCAATAACCAAACAAACAATAAACAAATTATGAAAGACCTAAAAGGAACAAAGACCGAGAAAAACCTCCAAGAGGCTTTTGCAGGCGAATCGATGGCACGCAACAAATACAGCTACTTCGCGTCAAAGGCACGCAAGGACGGCTATGAGCAGATAGCAGCCATATTCGAAGAGACCGCCCACAACGAGAAAGAGCATGCCAAACTCTGGTTCAAACTTCTCAACGGCGGCGAAATTTCCGATACAATGGACAATCTCCGCGCTGCCGCAGAGGGAGAGAATTTCGAATGGACCGACATGTATTCGCGCATGGCCGATGAAGCCGAAGAAGAGGGTTTCCCCGAAATCGCCTTCCGTTTCCGTGCAGTGGCAGCCATTGAGCGTCATCACGAAGAGCGCTACCGCCGTCTGCTCAAAAACATCGAGGAGGGCATCGTCTTCTCCCGCGACGGCGACATGATATGGATCTGCCGCAACTGCGGACATATCGTAGTGGGTAAAAAAGCTCCTGAAATCTGCCCTGTCTGCAAGCACTCGCGCAGCTTCTTTGAACTCGAAGCCAAAAACTACTGATACGGCACCATGGGCCTTAATGCTCTTCAGAAAATCACCTACGGGCTGTATGTCGTCGGCTGCTATGCCGACGGCAGGCCCGTAGGCTGTATCATCAACACCTGTTTCCAGGTTACGAGCGAGAACCCTGTTCTGGCTATCTCACTGAACAAAAACAATTTCACGCTCGAGGCCATAAAGAAGAATCCGCGGCTGTGCCTCTCCATCATTGCCGAGGATACCGATCCCTCAATCATTGGGAAATTCGGGTTTTACTCAGGCAGAGACACCGATAAATATTCCGACTTCGGATACACCGATCTTGACGGGACTCCTGCGGTGAACGGCCGGTTCTGCGGACGCCTGATCCTGGATGCATTCAATTTTGTCGACTGCGGCACTCACATGCTGGTCCTCGGACGACTTGTCACCTCACATAACGGCGAGGGGCGTCCGATGACATATGCCTACTATCATGAGGTGATCAAAGGGAGTGCTCCGAAAAACGCTCCGACATACCAGAAAGAGATAATCCCGGAGGCGCCCCAAAAGTCATCCCGTACATACAAATGTGATATCTGCGGCTACACAGTGGAATCCGCCGACGGATTGCCTGACGATTACGTTTGTCCGATATGCGGTGCAGATCGTTCGCATTTCAAGGAAATCTGATATCTGTGCCGCTATGACATAACGCACAAGTTTCCCCTGACACTGTAAGGCACTGCGTCACCACTGACGGTTGACACGGCGCCTTACAACTATCATATCATCGGGTCGAGATTTCATCGCGGAGAAAGCACAAAAGGCAATGGCGTACGGAATCTCAGTGTAGTGTCCGACTCAAGCCTGTGTATCTCCTCCACTGCATCCGCGACGGTGTCGGTAGAGATCGTCACGACGTAATATAACGGCATCGGCGAAGCAAGTATAGCCGTCGCACCATATCCCGACGCTATAAGACGCTGCCTCATCTGCCTCGCATTGAAAATCTGCCTGAAGCGTCCCGCCACCACATTATAGCGTCGGATCTGCGACGACGTCAGTCCTTCACCGCTTACCGCACTCAACGGCTCGGTAAGTACCTTAATCGTATCAGAGCCTATCACAGCGGCATGAGGCTGGGCATACCGCTCCAGCTTATGCGAACCGGTGCTTACCGTATCGGCGTTCTCATATTTCTGTTTCGCCACCTCATAAGCCTGACGATAATTCGCCTCATTGGTCTTACAACCCGCGAGCAAAGCGCATAGCGCGGCTGTCAATACTATTTTTTTCATAATTATATGAAGATATTGAATTTGTTACGACAAAAAACGGGCTGCACATCAGCGACGGCCGAGAGTGATCACATCAAGGGCCGATATCTCGCCGTCGTCGAGAGTCAGCCTCACGAGCGTCCGCTCCCGCTGCCAGCCCTGTTCTCCAGCCGCCCCGGGATTGACATGCAGCAATCCGAGTTCCGGATCAGGCATCACCTTGAGAATATGCGAATGACCGCATACCATGAGCTTAATTCCGTCCTCGGCCAACAGCTTCTTCATACCCGGACGATACCTGCCCGGATATCCGCCGATATGGGTAAGCAAAACCCTGACACCCTCTACAGTGAATTCGAGCAGCTCCGGACACTCCCGGCGCACTTCTCCGGAATCGACATTACCGCAGACCGCCCTCACCACGGGGAACGACGCACGCATCTGCTCAAGCAGCCCGATGTCGCCAATATCTCCGGCATGCCACACCTCGTCGCAGTCGGCAAAATGGGCCACATAACGCGGATCCCATTTTGAATGTGTATCACTAAGTATGCCTATTGTTTTCACAACGTTCAGTTCTTTACCGTCAGACGGATCACACGTATATTGTCGACAAGCACCACATCCGACACAGCCGGGTCTCCATAAAAATCAACAACCGACACGGAAATATCGTTCACACCCTGTCGCAGACGTGCCCTGACTCCTGAAGAATAACCAGTGGAGAGCCACCAGCCTTTACCTCTCGGAGGCATTACGACGATGCCGGCATCCACTCCGTTAACGGTGACACGTCGCAAAGCTGTCGCCGCTGCATCGCCAGCCTGACCGTTACCATTGGCATATCCTACGTCGATGATGCAGTCAACAGACTGCAATTCAGACAAGGTGATGGATATGTCTTTTCTTTTTCTTCCTTTCACCCCCGACTCCACATAACGCTGTGATGCCCTGCGGTCGCGTACAAGGTCGGTGCCGGGCTTACAATATTCCTCTACCTCGTATCGGCTGACAGCACCACGAGGCGCCCTCAGGCGGGGGTCGGAACAAAAGCCTGACAAACCGTCGCTGCCAGTGGCTACGACACCTACTACATCCACCGCATCCGGTTCACCTACCGATACACCGGACGATGACAAACGGAGGTCGGGCAGCCCGTCGGTCACAAGACTGTAATCAAGCGAACCGGAATAATCGGCTATGCGCCCCGACGACTGTGTGTGCCACGTCACTTCGGGCGTAGGAGGAAGCCACCGGAGATCTCCCTCAGTCACCGGCTCCTCCGGCATTGAATTGTTGGCCAACTGTATGTCCACCCGGTGTCGGCCTGCCACCGATGAGGGAATACTATATTCCGGTGTCGGCTCCCCGTCGATCTCAAAACGCGCTATACGGCTTCCGAAACCTTTGATGTTAAGATCAACGACAGCGTTGCCGTAACGGAGACCGCTTAGCGACATTTCACCTCCGAGACATTGTGGCACCAACGGATGAAACTCCATCGTGGCCGCCCCGACGTCGATTCCCATTATGCTTTTAATGACAAGCAGCGCGAGCCAGGCCGACGCATCGCTTTCCGAACCGGAAGCATACATCCGGCACAGCGACGCTATCGCAGCCCTCAACGCATCCTCGCGCGAACAGAGAGCCGAAGCGGCCCCCCAAAGCATCTGCAGCATCGGAGCATTGGCGAAAGCCGCCTCGGCACGCATTCCGGCCATCAGAGGATAAAGATCCGGGACGCATGCCCCTACATATGTGGCGCGTGACAATAAGGATGCCGACATTTCATCGGTAGCGACACGACTTAACACAGCAACAGCCTGACCGATATTGTCGGCCACGGGAGCCTGCATATCCATAAGCGGGCCACCGTAGAGATAAGCGCTGTAGCTTCCCCTGCCGGGATCCCAGAGCATCGCGTTGATACGTCGCTGCAGATATCGGGCCCCGACAGCCGGACACTCCGTATCGGCAGCCACGACACCACGCATCCGCTCAAGAGCATTTATCGCAGCGAAAAGCGCCACATTGCCGCCCAAAGTCACCGACTCAAACCTACCTACGGCATCGGCCCAGCGTGGATAGAACGGAGGCCTGCCCGCTCGCCATGCAGGCGACTGGCCGCGCAACAATCCAAGATAAGGATCCCATCCTACCTCAAGAGTCTGCGACAGCATCCTCCGTGACATTTCGTACGCCTCACGCAGCCAAAGCGTATCACCGTTGGCGCAGAAAGTGTGACATGCTGCCGGAATCCAATAAAGCGAACCGCCCGAAAGAGGCCATTCCCCGAAATCCGCTAAACCCGCCTGGCGTCGGAGCTTGGCAGCTGCGCCGTCAGGATCAATCAGTGCGCCTCCGGAGGCGACTGCTATATCCGCCGACAAACCGACGCCACCCGAATCGCATGCAAACATCGCTCCGAGCGCTTTCACACCATCTGCAAATACGGCATCAATCAACGGCGAAGCTGACCGAAACACCGCACTGCCGCTGTCGGGCAGTTGAGGCTGCCATATCGTGCCGTCAGACTCTCTGATCTCCGTCAGACCCACCGCGAAGTCCTCGCCGTCATAAATGACGCCGATATGCTCATGGCGATCGGCGCAAGCGCCGACCGCCATGACAACCGCAAGCGGTAACAGTTGACGGATTCCTGTCATCAGAGCGAGAGACCCACGGCCTTCATGATTTTTTCAGGAATATCGATATTGTTCTGGGCCGGAGCGAAGAGTTCCTGACCGACACCTTCGGCAAACACCGGCACCACCGCACCTGAATGGTCTCCGGTAGTCCAGCCTATGCCCGACAAAGCGCTCATCAGATTGTAGACACTGTCGGTGAAACGGTCGAAACTGCTGTAGAGCGTAGCCTTTTTCTCGCCCCCCATATGCGACAGCGTGGTCTCATACAGATCTGCAAGGGCTTTCTCATCAGCCTCAGACACCTCAACGGCTCCGAAGAGCCCTACGCGTGATGCCAGTTCCTTTTTCATCTCATCCCATGTCGGCGCATTGCCCGAACGGATGATTGATGATGTCCATTCAGCGAAAGCATCCTTCGACATGCGCTGATAGCGCAGAATATCAAGCTTCTGGTCATAATGATGCCTTGTCGAAGCCATGCCCATGCCTCCGGTCTCATGGTCGGCAGTCACCACGATAAGCACTTCGCCCGGATGTTCCCTGGCGAAACGGCGCACGCGTCCGATCGTTCTGTCGAAATCGACCATCTGCATCACCACCGTAGCAGCATCGTTGGAATGGGCCGCATGGTCGATGGTGCCACCCTCTACCATCATGAAGAAACCGTCGGGGCTTACGCGCTGCAGGTGTTCAATGCACGCCTCGGTAAGATCCGCAAGGGTCAGCACCCCCGGTATAGAATCTATGGCATAGCCGACATTGTTTTTCTTTACCGAATCAGTGTTGAGCATGAGCACCCGGCGCGATGACGATTTCGAAGCCGCCTCGCGGCCACGCACCACATCCACACCGGCATCAGCAAGCTTCGCGAGAAGATCTGTACCCTTGGCTCCCCTGAGATTGGCTCCGCCAATAAACTCAAAGCCCGAAGCCGCAGCGTCGCAGCCCACCTCATAATACATGCTGCGCCTGGGCACATGGGCATAGAAAGCGCCCGGCGTGGCATCATCGGGAGCCACAGTTGTGACAAGTCCCACACCAAAACCGTTGTCATGCAGTCGCGCCGCTATCGACCGAACAGCCACAGTATCGGCGTCCATGCCCAGCATGCCGTTGCGCGTCTTATGGCCGGTGGCAAGCGCCGTACCGGCGGCCGCCGAGTCGGTGACAGGCGACGATGCCGAATATGTCAGCGCCATCGACGCGACAGGCATCTGCATCACTTCGAGTTTTGCCCCGTCGCCCTCAGTTGCCCTTAGGAAACCCTGGGCCGCCGAGACCGCTCCCATTCCCATGCCGTCGCCGATCATGTAGAACACGTATTTCGGCTGTCCGGCATTCGCGGCGACCGCCACAGCGAGTGACGCCGCCACGAATATTTCACGGATTTTCATCTGTTTTCCTTAATATGTAGGTTTGAAGCCTCACTTCTTCACATCGAAGCCATTCTCACGCAGAGCCTTCTTGATATCGGAGATATGCTGCAGGTTGCGGGTCTCCATCTCCACGCGGAGCGTACAGCCGTTGATCTGCGTATGGCTCGAATTGCGCTCATGCTGCACCGACAGGATATTGGCTCCATGCTCGCCGATGATGCTGCACACCTTCGAGAGCTGTCCCGGCTTGTCGGAGAGGTCGATGGCTATCGTAGCATCGCGGCCGCTCTTCACCAGTCCGCGGGTGATGACACGGTTGAGTGAAGTGACGTCGATATTGCCGCCGCTCACCAGGCACACCACTTTCTTGCCCTTTATAGGCACCTTGTCGAACATAGCCGCAGCCACCGATACAGCACCGGCTCCCTCAGCCACGAGTTTCTGCTCCTCGATAAGCTTAAGTATGGCAGCCGCTATCTCATCGTCGCTTACGGTCACAATCTCGTCGACATACTTGCAGCACATCTCGAATGTGTTGACACCCGGCTCCTTCACAGCGATACCGTCGGCAATGGTCGACACGCTGTCAAGGTGCAGACGCTCATTCTGCTTCACAGAGTCGGCCATCGAAGGAGCTCCCTCGGCCTGCACGCCGTAGACCTTCACTTCAGGCTTGAGAGTCTTCAGCGCGAACGCCACGCCTGATATCAGACCGCCGCCGCCGATAGGCACGATCACAGCCTCCACGTCGGGCATCTCTTCGAGAATCTCCAGACCGATAGTGCCCTGGCCCGCTATCACGAGCGGATCGTCGAACGGATGGATCAGCGTATATCCATGCTCCTTCTGCAGTTCAAGAGCCTTCGCATAGGCATCGTCATAGACACCGGGCACCATAACCACCTCTGCTCCCAGACGCTTCGTAGCCTCTACTTTGGAGATCGGCGCTCCCGCAGGGAGGCAGATGATGCTCTTGATACCGTTGGCCGTAGCCGACAGAGCCACTCCCTGCGCATGGTTGCCCGCCGAGCAGGCTATCACACCCTTTGCCGCCTCCTCAGGCGTCAGCTGTGAGATCTTGTAATATGCTCCGCGGAGCTTAAACGCGCCGGTATGCTGCAGATTTTCCGGTTTGAGATATACCTGTGCCTCCGGATTGATCTTGGTGACACCTATAAGGCGCGGGTGGCGCGCCACATCTTTCAGCACCTTAGCGGCGTTGAACACCTGTGATATGTCTAATTCTGCCATGATTGGTTGATTATTGGTTTTTGAGTAGTCGCAAAGTTACTAAATACATTTTTTTTGTAAAAATGTTTTGCGGATTAAAAATTATGCCTACCTTTGCGGTGTACTATTTCACTATTACACTCATGCTCGAAATTAAAAACATCACATTCTCTTACGGACGACGCCGCCCACCGGTGGTCAGCGACTTCTCGGTCAGCTTCCCCGCAGGAGGCGTCTACGGACTGCTCGGCCGCAACGGCGCAGGCAAGTCGACGCTGCTCTATCTCGCGGCCGGCCTCCTCACCCCCCAAAGCGGGCACGCCTATTACAACGGCGTCGACACCCGCCGGCGGCTCCCCTCGACACTATCGGACATATTCATCGTGCCAGAGGAATTCTCGCTCCCCGCGATCAGTCTCGGCGAGTATCTGCGCATCAACTCACGCTTCTATCCTCGCTTCAGCCACGACGATATGCGCCGCAATCTCGACACATTCGAACTTGAGCCCGACCTGCAGCTCGGAGCGCTCTCGATGGGACAGAAGAAAAAAGCATTCATGTGCTTCGCACTGGCCTGCAACACCTCGCTGCTGCTGCTCGACGAACCGACCAACGGCCTGGACATACCGGGCAAGAGCCGGTTCCGCAAATTCATCGTCTCCTCTATGACCGACGACCGCACGGTGATCATATCCACCCATCAGGTGCGCGACATCGACCGAATACTCGACCACGTGGTGATCACCGACTCAAGCCACGTATTGCTCGACCGGAGCACCGCCGAGATCACTGAGCGTCTGCGCTTCATCAACTCCGACTCCCCCGCCCTCGCCGGCGAGGCGCTGTTCGCCCAGCCGTCGGTGGGAGGCAGCGCGCTGATACTCCATAACGACGATCCCGACAACCCAACGGAGATGAATCTCGAAAGCCTTTTCGAGTATGCGCTGAAGAACCCCGAAAGTCTCACCCGTCAATTCAACGAGCTATGATACAGACCGACCGTTTCAGCCCCGCCCGCACCATCAGTCTGGCGGCGCTCTACATATCCGAAAACAGGCGCACGCTGCTGCTCCGCACAGGTCTCGTCGTCGGAGCGCTTATCTGCCTGGCACTGTTAAACCTGCCTTATCATCATGTCGGCGAATGGCCCGACTATGATGCCCGGCTTGACGACATAGCGCCGTTATATTATTTTGTCGGAGTGATATTAGCATGCGTCGGCGCATCGCTGATGATGGACGACCTCAAAAACCGTCAGGGAAGAATCCGAATGCTGATGCGCCCCGCACCGATTACCGAGAAATATATCGCCAGATGGCTCATTTATGTAGTCGGCTTTGTCATCCTTTACTTTCTCGCCGTCGCGATAGCCGATGCCGTAAGATTAGCGCTTGCATCGATATTCTTTCCCGAATATAAGGCATGCTATATCTTCAATGCCATGACGGGAGATACCGAAAACACCCACAAGGTGCTCGGACGGCCGGAATACCGGACCACTCTGATCGAAGCGATTACAGCGATATATTTCCTGATACAGTCGTTTTTCGTACTCGGAAGCACAGTATGGCACCGCACATCCTTCATAAAGACATTCATAGTGTTCGGAGCTATCACAGCAATCTATTTCGCCTGCATCATACCGGCAGGAGACTCACTCATGTCAGGCAAGATATGGCCCGAGGAGTTCTGGATCAAGGACAACATCAAGGGAGTGATGCTCACCGCAGCAGCTCTGGCCACTATCTTCAACTGGACCCTCGGATGCTGGCGCCTGCATGAGACCGACGTCATTACAACCCGACGATAATCCCATCCCCCCAACTATGCAATTTGACCCGAACAAAGCCATATATCTCCAGATAGCCGACAGGATAATGGACAGGATAATGGACGGAACCTTCGCCGCCGACCAGCGGGTGCCGTCAGTGCGCGAACTCGCCGCCGAGGTGGAGGTGAACCCCAACACCGTCGTCAGATCCTACGAATGGCTCGAACAGCGAGGCATAATATTCAACAAGCGCGGCTGCGGATATTTCGTGGCACCGCAGGGCCCTGAAACAGTCAGCGGACTGCGCCGCGCCGACTTCTACGCCGACGAGCTGCCTAAATTTTTCGACCGCATCCGTTCGCTCGGCTGGAGCCCCATGGAACTCGCATCAGAATACGAAAACTTCTTAAAGCAATGAAAAAGACTACAATAGCAATGATCGCCACTGCCATTGGCGGACTGCTTCTCATATTGGGCGCAATGGCTCTCACAGCCTCCTACGGCATCTCTATAGACCAGTCGCCGATCATCATTTCGGACGGTTCCGCCGAGACCCGCCCCATAGACATGGCCGACAGCATAGAGGTGACGCAGCCCGACGACTGGGCGCTCCACGTGGGCCTCTCCTCCGAAGCCGGCATAGAGATCGTCATAGCCGACACCGACACCCCCCGGGTGGAATATCCGACGGAATTCGCCGAATATATAACCGTCAGCGAGAACGACGGACGCCTCCGACTGCTCATCGGACGGACCGATCCCCTCTCGGAACAGGAGAAGACCATCGGAAGATCCTACTACCGCTATGTAGAGTGTCCCTACCCGATCCGCGTCGTGCTTCCCTCGTCGCCTGCAAAAGTCAGAAGCACCTTAAGCAATGTGCCCGTCATGCTCAAGGACGCATCCGCCGACAGCGTATGCCTGCAGATCAGAGGCACCGCACGGCTCGACGACTGCCGTCTCGCCTATGCCATGATCAATCCCGCCGGCCTCGGACCGAATCCGGAGGTGCATATCGGCAACACCTCGATCGCGACCCTCGCAGTCGGAGAGCGCATGCGCCGGCTGACACTCCAGTCCGACTCTATATCCACCGTCGGCTCCCTGTCATGGCACAGCGCACTGAATGCTGATGACGAGTGCACCCTCAACGCCGACCGTGCAAACATCCGACACATATCTTTCAGCAGCGTCACCGACAGCACCGGCTTCACGCTTCAGACATCCGGCACGGTCAATCTCAATTCACAGAATCAGTAATCAGCCATATCATAAGCAAACAACCCTATGAATGCAAGAATTTTTCTTGCGGCGACAGCCTCGCTCGCCATAGCGCTCTGCTCATGCGGAAGCAATGAGACAGGCAAAACGCTTCCGGTCATCGACATAGAGACACTCGTCAACGCGCCCGACACCGGCGAAGGTCGGCTTGAAATGCTCGTCAGCCCCGAGGTTACCGACTCAACCATGCTCGGCCAGAGCAATGTGGCCGGCGTCATGGGCGACCTCCTTTACGTTTCAGACAAAGGCCAGCTCATGACCTTCGACACCAAGAGCGGCAGATGCGTCGGAGCCTTCAACCGCCGCGGAGGCGGACCGGGCGAATACCATCCGGCCATACGCCCTTATCCGAGTCAGGATGGCAACGGGTGGGACGTTTTTGATCTCATCAACGACCGTCTTCTGCGCTATGACCTGCACGGGAATTTTCTCGGCGCCGTCGACACGCTGGGCATCGAACGCGATTTCCCGCTGCCGGGCAACTGCTGGGGCGGTCTCACTTCAGCCAAGGAGGGCGAGGAGATGGGACTGAAGATCTTCGACCGCAACTGGCGTCTTGTCGACTCGATAGGAAGCGGAGCCTACAATATCCTGGCACGCCTCGGCAACTCGACCGTCGGCATGGGAGCCGACATAATGACCGGCAAAAATGTAGCCGTGATCCAGTATAACTTCAACGACACCCTTTACAACATAGATCCCGAACAGAGGATCCTAGAACCGTATGCCGTGATCAATCCGGGCAAATATGCCATACCGGATCCACGAAAATATTCAACTCTCGACGCATGGGAAGCAGACCGCAGACATGGCATAAGAGTGGGATTCATACCGTCGGCCGACCAGATGATGCTCGGTTACATGTTCGAGGACAAGCTGCATCTGCAGATCGTGGATCTCGCCGACGGCAGTCTGCTCTTTTCGAGAACAGTCGATCCACGCTCCTCCAGCAGAGGCTTCACGATGGACTATGACGGCAAGGAGGTACTGACCATGCCGCTGCAATACAGCGACGGCGACGGCTTCTATTTCCTCATACTCGACGAGTCGATGAGCGAGCTGACAGGCGTGGAGGATGCCAATCCGGCGATCGTGAAAGTAAGATTCTGAACCACCCATATATGTCAGAATCACGGCAATATTTACCCTAAACATTTTTTTGAGGAATAAACCGACAACCAAACATACACCACAGCGGTTATTTTTGTAAATTTGCAAAAATCTCCGCATGAAGCCCCGGCGGAGCCAGAACCTGCCGGGGCTCCTTGCGAGGCAGAAGGAAGGATACATTCATATAATCAACACATAGCATACTGATGTCGACAGTCACAAAAGAAGCTGCCCTCGAATATCACCGTCAGGGCAAGCCGGGAAAAATCGAAGTGATTCCCACAAAACCTTACAGCACACAGCACGACCTCGCACTGGCCTACTCGCCCGGCGTGGCCTACCCCTGCAAAGAGATAGAGGCCGATCCGTCGGCCGTGTATGAATACACCGACAAGGGCAATCTCGTGGCCGTGATCTCCAACGGCACCGCCGTGCTCGGCCTCGGCGACATAGGCCCTCTCGCCGGCAAGCCGGTGATGGAGGGCAAGGCGCTACTCTTCAAGATCTTCGCCGGCATCGACTGCTTCGACATAGAGGTCAACGAAAAGGATCCGAAGCGTTTCATCGACATCGTCAAAGCGATCTCACCCACCTTCGGAGGCATCAATCTCGAAGATATCAAAGCTCCGGAATGCTTCGAGATAGAGCAGCGTCTCAAGGAGGAGTGCGACATACCCGTGATGCACGACGACCAGCACGGCACGGCCATCATATCGGCCGCCGGCCTGCTCAACGCCCTTGAGATACAGGGCAAACGCATCGAGGATGTCAGGCTGGTAGTCAACGGCGCCGGCGCGGCAGCCGTATCATGCACCAAGCTCTACATCGCCCTAGGAGTCAGAAAAGAGAACATAGTGATGTGCGACAGCAAGGGGGTCATCACCACCGAGCGCAAGGATCTCAACCCGCAGAAAGCCGAGTTCGCTACCTCGCGCCCCATCACCACCCTCGTCGAAGCGATGAAGGGAGCCGACGTGTTCCTCGGCCTCTCGGTGAAGGATGTCGTCACTACAGAGATGGTGCAGTCGATGGCCGAGCGTCCGATCGTGTTCGCCCTCGCCAATCCCGACCCCGAGATCTCGTTCGAGAAGGCCATGGCATCGCGCCCCGACCTCATCTTCGCCACCGGTCGCAGCGACTATCCCAACCAGATCAACAACGTGCTCGGATTCCCCTATATATTCCGCGGAGCCCTCGACAGCGGCGCGACAGTCATCAACGAGACCATGAAGCTCGCCGCCGTGAGAGCCATAGCCGCCCTGGCAAAGGAGCCTGTGCCCACTGTGGTCAACGCCGCCTATAACATGACCGACCTGAAATTCGGCCGCGACTACATACTGCCCAAACCCCTCGACCCGCGTCTGCTCACCAGAGTGGCGCCCGCCGTAGCGCGCGGAGCCATGGAGAGCGGCGTGGCTCGCCGTCCCATCACCGACTGGGAGGCCTACTGCGAGCGTCTGCGCCGCCTGATGGGCTACGACAACAAGATCACCCACCGGCTCTACAACGAAGCCAAGCGTCATCCAAAGCGCGTGGTATTCGGCGAGGCCAATACCGACAACATGCTCAAGGCCGCCGTCATGGCATATAAGGAGGGCGTGCTTATACCTGTGCTGCTCGGCAATGAGGAGATGATTGAGAAGCGCGCATCGCGTCTCGGCCTCGACCTTACAGGCATAGAGATCGTCAACCTGCGCCATGACCGCGAGGCCGACCGCCGCCAGCGATATGCCGAGCAGTTCGCCCGCAAGCGTCAGCGCGAAGGCATCACCGAGGCCGAGGCGCTCGAAAAGATGTATGACCGCAACTACTTCGGCATGATGATGGTGGAGACCGGCGACGCCGACGCATTCCTCGCCGGCACTTACTCCGCTGCCCATTCCGTGGGCAAGATAGCCCGGGAGGTGATCGGCATCCGTCCGAGCTACAACCACTTCGCCACCCTCCATATCGTCAACACCAAGCGCGGCACATTCTTCATCGCCGACACGCAGGTCAACAAGACCGTCGACGAAGATACACTCGTCGACATCGCACGCCTGACACGCAACTCTGTGGAATACTTCTCCCACGAGCCAGTGATCGCCATGGTGTCGTACAGCAACTTCGGCTCGGGACGCGAAGCGGAGTGCCTGACGGTGCGCGCCGCCGTGGAGCGCATGCAGCGTCTCTATCCCGAGCTCGCCATCGATGGCGAGATGGGTCTCAACTACGCCCTCAACCGCGATCTGCGCGACACCACATTCCCCTTCAACAAGCTCAACGGACAGGATGTCAACGCGCTGATATTCCCGAATCTCAGCGCCGCCACAACAGCCTTCCGCACCATGCTTGAAATGGGACTCGGCGACGCCATCGGCCCTATCCAGATGGGTCTGAACAAGCCGGTGCACTTCATCAGTGTCAACGCAGGAGTGCGCGACATCATCAACCTCGCCACCATCGCCAGCCTCGACGCAGCCGTGCTCGAACGCAATGCGACTCCCATCGACAAATAATATCTCTGCCGGCCGAAACGACACCCCTGCCGCTTCGGCCGGCAGAATTTCCACAGGACGCCTGGCGGAAGTGTTCCGGCAGATCGACTTCGCTCCGCGCGAGAAATACGGCCCGCACAGCCATCACCGCCTTGAGATCAACTACGTGAAGCGCGGAGCCTGCTCCCTCAGGATAGGCAACCGCGAGACAGGCACATTCAAGAAAGATGATCTGATGGTAATACCGTCGGGACTCGCACACACGTTCGAGGCCGGCGCACGCGGCACACGGCTCATACAGCTCGAATTCATGCCAGAACTGTTCGGCGACATGATCCGCTACTCCGACCACGATGCCGGATTTCTAAGCGATTCGAGAGCATTGCTCACGGTGCGCAGCAATGTCAGAATCCGCAGCCTGCTCCAGACGATAATATGGGAACTGCAGCATCAGCAGGATGGCTTCAAACAGATGGTAATGGCCGGATATCTTCAACTACTGATACTTCTCGACAGAGAATACCGCAGCACCGACACTTCGTCGGACTACCCGGCTCCTCTCTCCGACATACTCCGCTTCATCGATTCATCCGAACGCAGCGACATAACCATTGCATCCATCGCCGACAAATTCGACATCACCACACGCTATATACGGAAGCTCTTCGCCAAACACTTAGGCATCAGTCCATCGCATTTTCTTCTCGGCAAACGGATAGAACACGCCAAAGAACTGCTTGCCAACTCTGATATGACTCTTAAGGAGATCAGCAGCCACTGCGGTTTTTCTTCCCCACGCCATCTCCATGCATGTTTCACACGCGTGATGGGCTATCCTCCCTCGAAACACCTCGGATGAGTTCCGATATCAGCATTTATTCTTCATTTCTGTTCCGTTTTATTCCCGCTTTTCATCATATCTTTGCAGCAAACTAATCAGTCAATCACATGTTGTGGAATAAATTACTGTGCATAGCCGCCATCGCTGCCACCGCCGGCTACACCGCACTTGCCTCCGAGCACCAGCCATCGGCATACGAAACCGCCGTCTACACGATGCCTGACCATACTGCGGGCACCGCTGTCAACCGCATCAGCCTCGACGGCCGATGGGAAGCAAAGACATCTCCCAAAGGGAAATGGCACAAAGTGACAGTACCCGGCGAGCTCGCCATGCAGGGACTTGCACCTGTTTTCGTCATGCGTTACCCAAATCGCGAGTTACCCACTCAGAGACCAGTCGATATAGCTCCTGCTGCTGAG
>CANRCT010000004.1 GCA_947629175.1 uncultured Muribaculaceae bacterium
CCAAATCCGGCAAAGCTTATCCGTTGATAATCAGAAGATAAATTTTTAAGTCCTTAAAAATGACGAAAACAGGAAAGGGAAATGGCACAAAGTGACAGTACCCGGCGAGCTCGCCATGCAGGGACTTGCAGTGAATCACGACACTCCGGTCACATACCGCCGGGGATTTACCGTACCGGCAGATTTCGCGGGCAAAAAGCTGATACTGCGTTTCAACGGCGCATACAGCTACGCCACTCTGATGATCAACGGCAAGGAGGTGAGACAACACCGTGGCGGATTCACCCGCTGGGAGACCGACGTGACTCCATATATCAAGCCCGGCAAATCAAATGAAATCGGACTCACGCTGATCGATCCGGTAGAAGAGATATCCTATGCCTCCGGCTATGCCCACCACCCTGTCGCAGGCATTCTGCGAAGCGTGACGCTCTATGCGCAGCCAAAGAACTTTTTCAAGGATCTGCGCATTGACGCCATGCTCGACACGACTTATACTGACGGCGAACTGCTGATCTCCATGGACTGCGACAACGCCATTGAATCGGATGATCAACTCGCCGCCGTACTGACAGCACCGGCCGGAAATCTCGTCGCAAAAAACCGTTTCAATCTCCATCCGGGGATCAACCGGATTTCCATCCCGGTGAAGAAACCTCTGAAATGGGATGCCGAGCATCCGCGGCTCTATACCGTAGATCTGCGCGTGCTCCACGATGGCAAGGAGACCGCCGACCTGACGAAAAAGTAGGATTCAGAAAGATAGAGATCAAAGGCAGCCGCATGCTCGTCAACGGAATGCCCGTAAAGCTCCGCGGCGCGTGCCGCCACGACATCCATCCGACTCTCGGCCGCTCTACCGACCGTGCCAACGACAGCATCGACGCAATCCTCTTCAAGGAAGCCAACATGAACTTCGTCAGGACATCACATTATCCTCCTACCGAGGATTTCCTGGAATTCTGCGACCGCTACGGCATATACGTCGAGAGCGAGAGCGCCGTATGCTTCGTCGACACGCACCGGCAGCGCAACTATGCTCCCGGAGCCTCACAGGACGACACCACCCATACCGCGCAGTATCTCGGACAGCTCTCCGAAATGGTCAAGAACTTCCAGAGTCATCCCTCGATACTCTTCTGGAGCATCGGTAACGAAAGCAAATATGGCGACAATTTCCAGAAAAGCTACGACTGGGTAAAATCCTATGATACTACCCGTCCGGCTATATTCAGCTACCCCGGCTCCGTGCCGGCCGACCGCAAACCGATCTATGATATAGCCAGCATGCACTACAACGATGTCAACGGAAATCTATGGCAGTGGGGCGTGGAGAGCCGCGGATTCGAGGTGAAAGGCTATCCGACTATCTTCGACGAATGGGCCCATCCCGCATGCTACACCTACGCCACCCTGCAGCATGATCCGGGCATACGCGAATTCTGGGGAAAGTCGCTCGACATGATGTGGGATGGCGTCTACCGCACCCCCGGAGCCCTCGGAGGCGCGATTTGGGGCTATGTCGACGAGATATTCTTCCTTCCTAAACCCAAGGAGGGCACGCCCTACTGGAAAGAATTCGCCCACACGGCCAAGCCTGAAGGGTTCCGCGGCGACTGCGTAGGCTACGGCGAATGGGGCATAGTCGACGTATACCGCCGCAAAAAGCCCGAATTCTGGGCCACGAAGAAAGCCTATTCTCCCGTAAAGATCGAATCGCCCCGGCGCATCAGCATCGCCCCGGGCACCGATCTGCTCCTCGACGTCTACAACCGTTTTGACCATACCGATCTGGCGGAAACGAAAGCGATCGTCAGTCACCGTGGCGACAAGAGCGTCATGACCATGCCGCAGGCCGCCCCGCATCAGAGAGCCGCCCTCCGCCTACCGGCCCGCGACTGGCAGCCGGGCGACAGCCTCACAGTAGACATAGCCGACGGATCAGGCAGCATCATCGACAGCTACGTTTTCACCATCGGCCATAAAACATCAAAGGTCTCAATAGCCAGCACAGGCATCGCACCGCTCCATATGACCGACAGCGCCGGTTATGTAGTGGTAGGAAATTCCACCATAAGAGTGCCGTTCAGCACGTCGACAGGACTCATCACAGGCGCGACAGTCAACGGCGACACCGTGATCGCCGCAGGCCCTTATCTCAACGCATATATCAACTACAACCATCTGACGGGCGCTGAGGTCCGCAAGATTTCAGATCATCTGACCATATCGCCTGCCGACTGGCAAAAAACATCGTTCACCACCCGACAGCTCCCCTCAGGCGACGTCGTGGCAGAGATCGCCGGAACGTATAAGGATATAAAGGTCATATTCCAAATCGTCATCACTCCCCGCGGCGAAATCACCACAGCCTATACGGCCGACGGCATACCTGACGGCTACCTGCGCGAGACAGGCATCTCGTTCAGTCTACCCGACAGCTTCCAGCGCCTACAATGGCTGCGCGAAGGCTACTGGGACAATTATCCTGCCGATGCGATGTCGGGCAACACCGGCGATGCTGCTCTATATGACAGCAAGCCGCACGTCTATGGTCAGCGTCCGCCCCACGACGACTGGGCGTCAGACACCAAGAACTTCTATTACTGGGCCGACAAAGGCACCGACGCCGACCGGCCCCTGACCATGCGCGCCAAGGCCATGAAAGAGAATATAGAGCACTATACTCTCGTCAATCCCTCGGGCACGACGCTGACCGTATGCGCTCCCGATGCCGACGTGGCATGCCGTCTCGACAAACCCGACGGCCGACAGCTCACACTCTACGCCGACAACAAATGGGATTATCCCGAAATCGCATGGGGCAACTATTGCAAAGTCATCTCACCCCTACCCTTCCACGGCCAGATAACCCTGCAGCTGAAACCATAACCGCCAGCTTGTTCAACTTATATATAAATATCCCGGCTCATGATCCGATTACAGTCATGAGCCGGATATTTTTTATTGAGAACAAATAAACAAGAGGGGGTCGGGCACGATGCGCGACCCCCTCGGGATGAATTGCTGAAGATGAGGATTACTCGGCTTCGAGCAGCTCGATCATCTTGATGGCACTGTCGGGGATACGGGTGCCGGGGCCGAAGATAGCGGCCACGCCGGCACGGTAGAGGAAGTCGTAGTCCTGCGCGGGGATAACACCGCCGGCTGTCACGAGGATATCCTCACGGCCGAGCTTGCGGAGCTCCTCGATCACCTGCGGAATGAGGGTCTTGTGACCGGCGGCCAGCGAGCTTACGCCGAGTATGTGGACGTCGTTCTCCACAGCCTGGCGCGCAGCCTCGGCCGGAGTCTGGAAAAGCGGGCCCATATCGACATCGAAGCCGCAGTCGGCATAACCGGTGGCCACCACTTTTGCGCCACGGTCATGGCCGTCCTGGCCCATCTTGGCGATCATGATACGCGGCTGACGACCTTCGCGCTTAGCGAATTCCTCAACCTTCTTCTGCGCCCTGACGAAGTCGGGGTCGTTGTTTGTCTCGTTGCTGTACACTCCTGAAATAGTTTGGATCTGTGCTTTGTATCGTCCTACCACTTCCTCGCATGCGTCGGAAATCTCTCCGAGCGTGGCACGGAGTCCGGCGGCCTTCACCGCGAGGTCGAGAAGATTGCCCTTCTTGGTGCGCACGCACTCGGTGATGGCAGCCAGAGCCTCTTTCACCTTGGCCTCGTCGCGGTGGGCCTTCACATCGTTGAGGCGCTCGATCTGCTCCTTGCGCACCTCCGTGTTGTCGATCTCGAGGATATCGATGGGATCCTCATGGTCGAGACGGTACTTATTGATACCGACGATCGTCTGGCGTCCGGAGTCGATGCGGGCCTGAGTGCGCGCTGCAGCGCCCTCGATACGGAGCTTGGGCAGACCGGTCTCGATGGCCTTAGCCATGCCGCCAAGCTTCTCGATCTCCTGGATATGCTCCCAGGCGCGGTGAGCGATCTCATTGGTAAGAGCTTCCACATAATATGAACCGGCCCACGGGTCGATCTCCTTGGTCACCATCGTCTCCTCCTGGATATAGATCTGCGTATTGCGCGCGATACGTGCGGAGAAGTCGGTGGGCAGCGCGATAGCCTCGTCGAGAGCATTGGTATGGAGCGACTGCGTGTGGCCGAGAGCCGCTCCCATAGCCTCGATACAGGTGCGCCCGACATTGTTGAACGGATCCTGCTCGGTCAGCGACCAGCCCGATGTCTGCGAGTGGGTGCGGAGCGCGAGCGACTTCGGATTCTTGGGATTGAACTGCTTGACGATCTTGGCCCAGAGCATGCGGGCAGCGCGCATCTTGGCTATCTCCATGAAGAAGTTCATGCCGATAGCCCAGAAGAACGACAGACGCGGAGCGAACGAGTCGATATCCATGCCGGCGTTGACGCCTGCACGGAGATACTCCAGACCGTCGGCCAGAGTGTAGGCCAGCTCGATATCGCAGGTCGCTCCTGCCTCCTGCATGTGGTAGCCGGAGATCGAGATGGAGTTGAACTTCGGCATGTTCTGCGAAGTGTATTCGAAGATGTCGGCGATAATACGCATCGAGAACTCCGGCGGATAGATGTAGGTGTTGCGCACCATAAACTCCTTGAGGATATCGTTCTGGATCGTTCCGGCCATCTCCTCAAGCTTGGCGCCCTGTTCGAGTCCGGCGTTGATATAGAATGCCAGCACGGGGAGCACCGCACCGTTCATGGTCATCGAGACCGACATCTTGTTGAGGGGTATGCCGTCGAAGAGCACCTTCATGTCGTCGAGCGAGCAGATCGACACGCCTGCCTTGCCCACATCGCCAACAACACGCGGATGATCGGCGTCATAGCCGCGGTGAGTAGCGAGGTCGAAGGCCACCGACAGTCCCTTCTGGCCGGCCGCGAGGTTGCGGCGGTAGAAAGCGTTGGATTCAGCGGCTGTGGAGAATCCGGCATACTGGCGGATAGTCCATGGACGCATCGGATACATGGCGCTGTACGGGCCGCGGAGGAACGGCGGAAGTCCCGACACGTAGTTGAGGTGTTCGAGTCCTTCGAGATCGCTCTTGGTATAGATTGGTTTTACGGGGATGAGTTCGGGCGTGAGCCATTCCTCACCCTTTGCCTCTGCGGGGACCTGAACAGGAGCCGTAAAGGCATCTTTCGTTATGTCGATATTCTTAAAATCGGGTCTCATTGTAAGATTTGTTTAGGATGGGGAATGATCATTTGAGCAGACGGGCGTTGAACGCGCGCAGAGTGTCGAGCACATTGGAGCGCACATTGACGAAATTCTCTATGCCGACAGCCTTGAGATCGTCGGAGCATGCGGGAGCGCCTGCGACAACGAACTCGGCGCGTCCGTCGAGATACTTGAACGCCTTGGGAGCCAGCTCGGCATACTCATCGTCGCTCGAGCAGAGCACCACTACATCGGCGCCCTTTGCAAGAGCCTCGTCGACGCCTTGCTCAACAGTCTCGAAGCCGAGATTGTCGATAATCTCATATCCGGCGCATCCGAAGAAGTTGGTCGAGAACTGAGCGCGCGCCAGACGCATGGCCAGATTGCCTATGGTAAGCATAAATACCTTCGGACGGTTGGCAGCTGCCTCGGTAGCCAGACGCAGAGCCTCGAAATCGCTTGCCGCGCGGGAGGTGGGGAGCGATGTTCCGGCCTCGCAGGTCTCCTCCTCGTCGTGTCCGTGGCATCCGCAGGAGCATCCGGTGGTTTCAATCTTGCCGGCTGCCATCTCGTTGATGTTGGGATACTGGTTCGTACCGAGAAGTATCTCCTTGCGACGGGCCACGTCGGTATGACGCTTCTCGGATGTCTCGCGTACTGCACGCTGAACCTCGCCTTCGTTGACTGCTGCAAGGAATCCGCCCTTCCCCTCCACTTCGAGGAAGAGCTTCCAGGCCTCCTTGGCTATGGCTACCGTAAGGGTCTCCACATAGTAGGAGCCGCCGGCAGGGTCAACAACCTTGTCGAGATGGCTCTCCTCCTTGAGAAGGAACTGCTGGTTGCGGGCGATGCGCTCCGAGAAATCGTCGGGCGTGCGGTAAGGCGTGTCGAACGGAGTGACTGTAATCGAGTCGACGCCTGCGAGAGCGGCCGACATGCATTCGGTCTGGCTGCGGAGGAGATTGACGTGGGCGTCGTAGATGGTCTGGTTGTATTTCGAAGTGGTGGCATGCACGGCCATCTTGCAGGCATCGGTCGATGCGGGCTTATACTGCTCGACGATCTGCGCCCAAAGCATGCGGGCCGCACGGAACTTGGCTATCTCCATGAAATAGTTGCTCGAAATACCCATGTTGAATTTCACGCGCGAGGCCACCTCGTCGGCCGACAGTCCCTTGTCGGTGAGAAGCGTGAGCCACTCGGCGCCCCAGGCGAGAGCATATCCGAGTTCCTGGTATATATAGGCTCCGGCATCGCTGAGCATAACGCTGTCGACACCAAGCAGACGCAGCCCCTTGACATCCGCGGCTGCAGCGATCATCGACGCGGCCATACCGGCGATATCGCCGGGGAATGCCTTGCCATGCTTGAGAGCTTTCTTGAAAGGATTGAAATCGATGCTGCCACGGAAAGTATCTGCTGCACCCTGGGCCTTGACATACTTCACGAGGTTGTCGCAAAGTTCCTGGGCGTGACGCGGACAAGTGGTGAAATTGATCTCCACCTTAACGATATCGATATCTTTCAAGAGTGTGGCGAGCGTGTCGGCATCGCATTCCTTGAGCTTGAATCCGAGAGAGGTGATTCCCTTGCCGAGCACTTCGACAGCCTTGGAGTTGGCTGCAGCCGCATCGGCGGCATTGATCTCCTGACGCGCAAGCCAGTCATTGTCGGTGTGTGTGCCGCGGACGAAAGGATATTCTCCGGGCAAGGAATTCGTCGTGTCGAGATTCTCGATGTCTTCGGCACGATACATAGGCTGCACATTGAAGCCTTCGTTGGTACGCCACACCAGTTTCTTGTCGAAGGGCACACCCTTCAGATCGGCTTCCACTTTCTCGCGCCATTCGGCGGTGGTCACCGGCGGAAACTGGTCAAACAACTTTTCTTTTTTTTCTGCCATGATTTGGTATTGGGTATTAAGATTATTTTCAGTAAACACGCTCCTGAATGCCGCGGCATCCAGAAGCGTGTGTAATCTACAGAATTATTTGAGTCCGCATGCGCTGCACTTCTGCGCTATCTGCTGGAAGAAATCGTTGCCCTTGTCATCGACGAGGATGAATGCGGGGAAGTCCTCCACTTCGATTTTCCAGATAGCCTCCATGCCGAGTTCGGGATACTCAAGGCATTCGACCTTCTTGATGGAGTTCTGCGCGAGGATCGCGGCGGGTCCGCCGATAGATCCGAGATAGAAGCCGCCGTGCTTGTGGCATGCGTCGGTCACCTGCTTGCTGCGGTTGCCTTTGGCGATCATCACCATCGATCCTCCCTCCGACTGGAACTGATCAACATACGGATCCATGCGGCCGGCCGTCGTCGGGCCGAACGATCCCGAAGGCATTCCCTTAGGAGTCTTTGCGGGTCCGGCATAATAAATGGGATGATTCTGCATGTATTCAGGCATCGGCTCGCCGCGGTCGAGGCGTTCCTTGATCTTGGCGTGTGCGATGTCGCGGCCCACGATGATGGTGCCGTTAAGAGAGAGACGGGTAGCTACGGGATACTTCGTAAGCTCCTTGAGAATCTCGGGCATAGGACGGTTGAGATCGATTTTCACTACTTTGCCCTCGCCCTCGCGACGCATTTCCTCAGGGATTAGTTCTCCGGGATTGGAATCGAGTTTCTCGATCCAGAGACCCTTGCTGTTGATCTTGGCCTTTATATTGCGGTCGGCCGAGCAGCTTACTCCGAGGCCCACCGGGCACGAAGCGCCGTGACGCGGCAGACGGATCACCCGGATGTCGTGGGCGAAATATTTGCCGCCGAACTGTGCGCCCAGACCGATACGCTGAGCCTCTTCGAGGAGCTGCTTCTCAAGCTCCACGTCGCGGAACGCATGGCCGAGCTCATTGCCTTTGGTGGGGAGATTGTCGTAATATTTCACGGAAGCCTTCTTGACTGTGGCGAGATTCATTTCAGCCGATGTGCCACCGATGACGAATGCGATATGATAGGGAGGGCATGCGGCAGTGCCGAGGCTCTTCATTTTCTCCACGAGGAAAGGCACGAGCTTCTCGGGAGTCAGCAGGGCCTTGGTCTCCTGGTAAAGGTAGGTCTTGTTGGCCGAGCCGCCGCCCTTGGCCACGAAGAGGAACTTGTATTCATTGCCGTCCACTGCATGCAGGTCGATCTGCGCGGGAAGGTTGCAGCCCGTGTTGACCTCGTCGAACATAGTCAGAGGAGCGTTCTGCGAGTAGCGGAGATTGTCCTCCGTATAGGTCAGATAGACACCCTTGGAGAGGCGTTCCTCGTCGCCTCCGCCGGTGTATACATTCTGTCCCTTGTTGCCATGGATAATGGCTGTGCCGGTGTCCTGGCAGAACGGGAGCTGACCCTTGGCGGCCACCTCGGCGTTGCGCAGCATGGTAAGCGCCACGAACTTGTCGTTCTCACTTGCCTCGGGATCGTGAAGTATCTTGGCCACCATCTCGTTGTGCTCCCTGCGGAGCATGAAAGCGTTGTCGTGTGTAGCCTGGCGGGCGAGCACGGTGAGAGCTTCCGGATCTACGACGAGCATCTCGTGGCCGTTCCAGTCCTCGGTCTTCACATAATCGGATGTCAGATGATAATACTCCGTAGTGTCGGCCGACATCGGAAACATTTCCTGGTATCGGAATGGTTTGGTTGCCATAGTCTGATATGTTTATATTTGGATATGATTGGCAAAGTTAGCAAATTTGGCATCATAAAGCAAAACTTTCAGGAGGCTATTCGTGTTGGAATATTAAAAAGCATCAACAATAACGAATAAACATCAACAACTATGCTGAAATCAGTAGTCATAGCATCGATAGCCCTTGCATCGCTGTCGCTAACATCCTGCGACGAGACCGCCCGTCTGGCAAAAGATATCCAGGGCAGCTGGTGCGGCACACCCGAACGCATGTCGGACGACATGTCGGGCACTACAGAGATCGTGGAGACATTCAATTTTGTACGGGATACCGACAAAAACGGCGGCCCGATCATCATATCGGCCATGATAAGCGCATCCGGCCCACTCCAGCCGACCGACCAGATAGTACAGCCCTACGCTCTCACCGCATCGGCCGAAGCATCCGCACAGGGCACATGGACAGCCATCGACGACGATGAATTAAGCGTGGTCATTGATCCGCAGTCGATCGAAATCAAGATTGATCCCTCCGGCATAGCATTCGACACCAATCTTCTCACCGGACAGGAGACGCCGGCAATCGATTCGATACGTCCGCTCGCCGCTTCAGCACTGAAAGCCAGGCTGAAAAGAGAAGTGATGACCCGTTTCCTTGAAATGAAACATCTTGATGACGTAAAAGTGAAAAAGAACCTTCTGCGCTACGAGATCGGCAAAGATGACTTCACTATGTCAAGACTCGGCGATATCGAATAGCTGAAAATTATTGCGCGAGAAGAGCGTCAAGATCCACGGCGCGGTTGTGATCGTTAAGATAACGCCGCGCCGGTTTTTTGTATCCCCGGGAGACCAGCGATAGCGACGGATCAAACAGCGGCGATCCTACTGCCCCAAGCTGCATGGCCGTATGGTAGACCGACCGCGATGTGCTGACCGGCGACTGCCTGTTGGCGCCGGCTGCCTGAAGATATTCGGGATGACGCGCCGACATACTGTCGGACATCCATAGAATCATGGGCACATCAACCTGCCATCGGCTCGGAACCGGCGAGGCGTGCAGAAAAAGATGACGGTCATCATCGAAAATATCCTCTCCATGATCGGAGGCATAGACCATGGCTGACTCGGCATCGCAGGCATTCAGGCATCCGGCGACCGAATCGAGCATCGCGGCTGTATATAAAATAGTGTTGTCGTAAGCATTGTCCAGACAATCCTTGGCAGCCAGGGAAGCATCGGCATAGCTGTCGGGGGTGAAACGTGCGAACGACTCCGGATAACGGTCGGCATAGCTGAAATGGGAACCATAAGTGTGGAGGACTATGAGCTGGCGGTTATGGCCGAGCGACAGCTCTTCGCGCAGCAGCGGCAAGAGCTCCATGTCGTATCTGTCGGCTGCCGAACCCGGCTGCTCCTTGATAAACAGAGTTGTATCAGCCTCATTGCCGAAAAAGTCGATAAACGAGCGGTTGTAGCGCTGATTTGAGAAGAAAGCCGTGCGGAAGCCGGCCTCACGGAATGCCGTGATTATGCTCTTGACGGAGTAGATCGAGTCGCCGAACGAATCCGCGTCAAGATGCGACAGAAGCATAGGCACGCTCTTATGAGTGGTGTTCGACTCGGAATACGCATCCGGAAAGCTGATGAATCCGCCTTCGTCAAGCTGTGGCGACGTGGGACGTTCATAGCCATTGATCTGCCACCGGTCGCCCCGGGCTGTCTCACCGATGACGATGACCACCACTCGCCTGACCGAGTCGGCCGGCTGACGGTCAAACGCTCCGGCCGAGAAATGAGCCGACGTAAGCGAATAATTGCCTACACGCTCCGTACGGTCTACGGCAAGCACGATGTTGTAAAGTATATCGACAGGATATATGTCAAGCAGAGGGCGCACAGGCCTTTTGCCAGGCAATGATACGGCAATAGCTGCCAGGGCTGCTATAAGAGCAACCAACGACAGGCGCCGGACTCCTCTCACGACGCTAAGGCTTATGCGCCAACGGTGAGACACACCGGCTATAGCAAGAGAAAGCGACGGAAGATACATGAGGCACACCGTCAGAATAGCAGAGAGAAGATTGCCCAGCAGCTCGCCCACCTCGGTAGGATTGGTGGTAACGACATTCAGAAACATGTCGACAGCGATTATAGAGCGGCCATAGAGAAACAGCAACACTATCTGAAAAGCTCCGAGCACCATGAAAGGGAATACAGTCAATACCGTCACACCAATTTTACGGGAACATGTCAGCCAGAGACCGAACGCGCCCAAAGGGAAGAGAAAATTGGCCAGCCTGCCGGCCAATGACAATGACTCCGTGACCGACAGAGCCGCAGCAGGGATCACAAGCATGGCGAGTGTCCAAAGCAGCAAGGCGTCGGGCAGATGAGCTGAAATATGTGAAGAAAGCGTGTGTGTTTTCATATTATATATTTGTCAGAATGCTTCATTTATATTGAAAGAAAAAGAGGAGGATCCTTTGCCTATGCCATAATCGAACCTCACGTTACAGCGTTTTTTGAACTCCCACCTGTAGCCGACACCAAAACAAGGCAAGACCTGCCGCCAGCGCATAGTTCCTATCGACGGAGTGACGGTGGAGGCACCGGCCCACACGACGGCACCGCTTCTGCGCCAGACATGCTGTCGAAGCTCAGCTACGACATTCAATGCACATTTATCGCGATAACGGCCTTCATAATAGCTGCGCATGCCTCCACCCTCATCCAGACCGGACAGCATGCTCCAGCACACATTGCCATAAGCAAAACGTCCTGCTATCTGGGCCGCAAGCACACCACCGCGCCACAGCGGAGTATAGCGGGCCAGCCTGAAAGATGTGAAACTGAAAGCATAACTGTTGCTGAAGAACCTCGGACAAAACTTCTGGTCAACCGACACCAGCCAGCCCGACGAGGGGCCTGTATGTGAATCGCGCGAGTCATATTGAAGCCGCAGACCTGCGCCGAACGTATTGGTGACCATATCCTGTCCCTGCCATAACTCGGGGCGTGCAACCTTGCGTGCGTCATAGTGGTGACACTCTATTGCCGGCCCTATGAACAGGCCCGGGCCGAAACGCCACATAAAGGTGGCCGAGGCACGGTATGACAACAGGCGGTATGACGACTCATTTGAGTCATGGCGCTGATTGTCAAAACCGAGACCCCAGAATTTCGTGGGGAATGAATAAAAAAATATGTTATAGTCTATACGATAACGGTCGGAGGGAAATATATGCGTGCCACGGAGACCGAGCAAAGCGAATCCGGCAGTAGACAGATCGGAGTAAAGCGACACATTGGATGGTATCGACGCGGTGTCATTGCGGTCTGAAAGGTAATTGCCTGCCGCAACCAGACCGATGCCGAGCTTTGTGTCCGACGCATAGTGCGGGCCACCTATAAAACTGATGTCAAGTCCCTTGCTGTAATCCGGCTTATTTGACTTTTCAAAATAGTCAAGCAGCCGATCGATAACATTGCCGCGTCGTGGCAAAGTGTCAGCCTGCTGCTTGTCCTGCTCCTCCAGTGCCAGTCCCGACAACGGGACTATGGCCATGATTAGCGTCAACAATATTTTGAAAAACTGATCGGTCATGACTTCAGGCGGCAAAGTTAGTCAAAAATATAATAAAGCGGGACACCAAACTTTTCCGAATTATTCCAATTATTATCCTTAACGTCCATAAATGTTCGTTCGAGCCGAACAACCGCGAAAAAATGATGTTAAAATAAGAAACAAGGATATTACAAATGTGTTACAATGTCAAAATCCTTCAACTTTTTTGAATGATGAGAAAAATTATCGGCATATTTTTGACGATCGTATCAGCCGCATGGCCCGGAGCTTACGCGCTATCCGCATCATCGCTGCAACCCTTGGCGGCATCGATGCCAAGCATGTCGATTCCGGAGACGCCCCCGGCAGCCATGACGTTACGGTCGCTTGTCGCCGATAAACATGCGCATGACTCCGTCGGCAGAATCATTCAGGCGCCGATCGAAGAGGGATGCTGGTCGAAAAAACCGAGTCTATATGATTATCCATATTCACCCACACGCTCCATGCGCGACTGGAACCGCCTTTGGGCCAACACTGCCGTGCTGATGGGGGGCGGCCTGACGGCTCTCGGCGTGCTCGAACTGCTACCGCAGGAATCAACCGCATGGAACAGCCATGAGAACGGCAAGACTCCGCTTTTCAAACGCTGGCTGCGCCATGTGAAGGAGGGGCCCGTGTGGGATGGTGACAAGTTCATATTCAACTTCATACTCCATCCATATGCCGGAGCGGCCTACTATATGAGCGCCCGAAGCTGCGGCTTCAACTACTGGGGATCGTTTGTCTACTGTTTCTGTGTCTCGACCTTTTTCTGGGAATACGGATTCGAAGCATTCAACGAGATACCCTCGGCTCAGGATATAGTAGTGACTTCGGTCGTAGGATCGATCATGGGCGAAGCATTCTACCACGCCAAGAGACATATCGTTTCAAACGGCTACCGGGTACTCGGATCCCGCGCACTGGGCTACGTCACAGCCTTTTTCTGTGATCCGGTCAACGAGGTGATGGGCTACTTCCGAGGCGATCAGCGCAGAGCCATACGGCATTTCGACGGTCAGTCAAAAGCACAGGCGAGCGCTTCGGGCGGCTTCGTATTCAATCCGGCGGCTTCCGTCGGCATGCGCTACGGTATCAGCCTTAAATGTTCGTTTTAGAGAAAAATCAATTAACTTTGCACAACCATAGCCATAACATATGAAGATCTCACACACGATATACGTTGCGGCACTACTGGCTTCGGCCCTGACATCGACCGCACAGACCAAGACCGAAATGATACCCTTCGGCGACTTCGAACACTGGGTGCGCCGTACCATCCGCGAGTCGGTGGTCATCGGCGGCCATGAGAAGGTGCTTTACGAAGTAGGGCCGGAAAAGAACATCGAAGGGAAAGACAATGTGGCCTATCACAATATGGGAGGTTCGCCCTGGGCCACAAGCAATGTCTACGCGAAAGTCTCCGGAGTGACAAAAGGCTCTAATGCCGTGTATCCCGCCAACCGTACGGCCACCGACCGTTGCGCGAAACTCTGCACGCAGATGGAGCGGGTGAAGGTGCTCGGACTCATCAACATGGACGTGATGGTAGCCGGCTCGATGTTTCTCGGAGAGATGCTCGAACCGGTGACGAGTACAAAAGATCCATATTCAAAGATGGAGATGGGCATACCATACGCCAGGCGCCCCAAGGCGCTGGTGATGGATTATTCCGTGGATATGCCGCAGACCGATACCAGAGTGAAATCCACCGGTTTCGGAGGCAAGAAGGTGCTTCCGGGACGCGACGAGGCGGTGGTGTTCATAATGCTTCAACGGCGCTGGGAGGATGCCAACGGGCAGATACATGCCAGACGTGTGGCCACGGGGGGAGAAAAATTCACGCGGGGCACAGCGTGGCAGTCGGGCCATAAAGTGCCGCTTGTTTACGGGGATATTTCATCCGACAAGTCACTGTCGTGGCTCCCTCTGCGCAATGGCGAGAACGCTTATTACGCGCATAATTCCAAAGGCAAGCTTGTAAAAATCCAGGAGGAAGGGTGGGATTCACCCGACGCTACTCCCACACATGCCATAGTGATGTTCTCGGCAGGCAACGGCGAACCATATGTGGGGACTGAGGGTCTGACACTTTATGTCGACAACGTCGGATTCGCATTCTGAAACCTCATCACTGCGATCCCCATGGATGATGTCGCAGCCGGCAATGGTCATCGGGACGTAGCAATACCGGCGGCAGACTGCCGAGACAGAAATACCGTTTTTGGTGAAACATAAATTTCCGAGCAAATAAAACGAACCGTTGGGAGCAAGCCTATACAAGCTGATTCCCAACGGTTTACATTTTGTCGGGGTGAAAGGATTCGAACCTTCGACCCCCTGGTCCCAAACCAGGTGCGCTAACCGGACTGCGCTACACCCCGCCGAAAAAGAGTGCCTGCGGCCAAACCCTGATCGACGCTGCAAAGTTAATCATTTTTTCGTAATTTTGCCGAACGTAACCAATATTTATTCTGCATGAGAGGTAAATTGTCATACATTATTCCGGGGCTGCTGGTGGTCATCGGAATATTCGCGTGGGGAGGAGGGATAGCGTTGTCGTCGCAGACACTGTCGCCACGCTGGGGAGCCATGACCGCAGCTCTTGTACTGGCACTCACATCATTGCCCGTCACCTTAAAAAGAGCCGGCCAAGGGAAAAAGATTTCAGAAAAGGCTTTGCGCAGCATAGCACATGTGTTTATTGCCGGAGGGATCGGTTATTTTGCCATATTAGGCATAAACCGTCTCGGAGCCACAGAAGATAAAGCTGAAACAGTGACCGGCGAAGTGACCCAACGCCTGCGTCATACCCATACCCGTCAGCGCCGTGTCGGGCGCAACCGCTATGTGGCCGACGGACATTATTATACCTACGGCGCCCTGATCACTCTCCCCGACGGAACCCAGACCGAACAGCATCTCAGCCTGGATGAATACAACCGCTTGAAAACAGGCTCAAGACGTCAGGTGAAAATAGCCCGCGGATGGCTCGGGATGCCGGTGGTACTGAGTGTGCGGGATACAAAGGATAATGCCCGAACCGGGAGCAGAATTAACAGAAAAATACATAATGAGGCTAAATAATGACTCATAATTGGGTCATAAGGCTGTAAGATTCGACTATTTTTCGTATATTTGCCGAAAATATAAGCGACTGACAGCATCGCGGAAACGATTGCACCCAGTCGCAGGCAATCCAATGGCCGCGGCCCTGCCAGCAAATGCACCCTTGACATAGCCCTCCGACCACGGAACAGTGCGAGATCAATACTTATCGTCAACCCACCTTATAATCAGCAAACGATTGAATTTGCATGGCTAAACTTCCCGAACACCTCTACGGCCTCATAGGGTTCCCTTTGGGACACTCTTTTTCACAGAACTACTTCAATCAGAAGTTTGAGGCGGAAAACATATCGGCCAAGTATGTCAACTTCGAGATCGACGACATAGGGCGCCTGATGGAAATCATCGCCCAATATCCCAATCTCGCCGGACTGAATGTCACAATTCCATACAAGCAGCAGGTAATTCCCTATATGGACGAGATGGATCCTGACGCGGCCCAGATAGGCGCGGTCAATGTGATAAAATTCATAGGATCGGGAAAGAATCTCAAGCTCAAGGGCTTCAACAGCGACATAATAGGATTTTCCGACTCTATCGCTCCCCTGCTCAATGAGGAGCGCCGGCATGCACTGGTGCTCGGCACCGGCGGAGCGGCAAGGGCGGTCAGCCGCGGTCTGATCAATCTCGGGGTGGAAGTTACGGCCGTATCGCGCACCAAACGCGAAGGGATGCTGACTTACGGTGAACTGACGCCTGAAATCATGAGTTCCCACAAGGTTATCGTGAACACCACGCCGCTTGGCATGTACCCTCATGTCGACGAGTGCCCCGACATTCCTTATCAGGAACTCACGCCTGCTCATCTGTGCTACGACCTGCTCTACAACCCCGACGTCACACTCTTCATGAAGCGGGCGCAGGCCTACGGAGCCGAGACAAAAAACGGCCTTGAGATGCTTCTTCTGCAGGCATTCGCCGCATGGAATATCTGGAATTCATAATCATCTTTCAAACATAACCAAACCTATTTTCAAACCATGTTTACCGAAAAACGCAGCAGCATGCTCCACGGAGTACTGCTCATAGCGCTCTTCTCATGCGCGGCCTTCTATATAGGCAGCGCCCAGGTTGTGCGCGATCTTTCCCTCAGCCCGATGATCATAGGCATCGTCCTCGGCATGCTCTATGCCAACTCTCTGCGCAACAATCTTCCCGAGACATGGGTGCCAGGCATACAGTTCTGCTCGAAGCGCATTCTCCGTGTAGGCATCATTCTTTATGGTTTTCGACTGACATTCCAGGACATACTCAATGTCGGAGCTGCAGGAATTATAATCGACGCAATAGTAGTGGTCACCACCATCCTCGGAGGCGTCCTGATAGGTCGTCTCATGAAAATGGACCGCGACATCGCGTTGCTCACGTCCATAGGAAGCGGCATTTGCGGAGCGGCGGCAGTGCTCGGAGCCGAATCCACCATTCAGACCAAACCCTACAAGACAGCCGTAGCTGTGGCCACAGTGGTCATATTCGGCACGCTGTCAATGTTCCTTTACCCGATAGCCTACCGTTCGGGCATTCTTGAGATGACTCCTCAGGAGGTGGGCATCTACGCAGGCGCCACGCTCCATGAAGTAGCCCATGCAGTCGGCGCCGGAAATGCTATGGGCCCCGACGTGGCCAACGTGGCCATCATCGTGAAGATGATCCGTGTGATGCTCCTCGTACCCGTGCTTCTCGTGCTCGGTTGGTGGGTCGCACGCCGCGCTGCCCGTTCGGCCGAAGGCGGAGCCGCCAAAGGCAAGGTTGCCATTCCATGGTTTGCAGTAGGTTTTCTTGCTGTGATCGGTTTCAATTCCTTCGATCTGCTCCCGATGCCGGTGGTCGACGCGATCAACTATATCGACACATTCCTTCTGACAATGGCCATGGCCGCTCTTGGAGCCGAGACAAGTATCGACAAATTCAAGAAAGCGGGCGCCAAGCCGTTCATTCTCGCATTCTGGCTCTACCTCTGGCTTATCGGAGGCGGCTATCTTCTCTCCAAGTATCTCGCTCCGCTCTGGCTGTAAGCAACCCGCCGACACATGCGTCCTCCCCTCTCTCTCATGCCATTGATTCCCATAGCCGTTGCCATGGCTGTGGGAATCATTCTGTCGGACTGTATGGGATCCGCCGCGGTCGGTTTCGGAGCCGTGGCCGTCTCCATTGCACTGGCTGCCTTGAAACGCAACCATGCAGCCATTACGGGATGCGCTGTGGCCGCAGGCGCATTGGCTTTCGGGCTCGGCACACCGCAGTCGGGGCGCCTTCCATATGACCGACCGGTCATTCTTGAAGCCGACATAAGAGAAGTGAGCGATGGCGATGTCACGTGCCGGCTTATAGCCGAGCCGATACGGTATGCCGACGACAGCGGCTCATACCGTTTCGATCGGGCAGAGCACCTTTACCTTTATATACCGTCGACCGAACCCTATATAGAGGCCGGCGACCGCATAGCAATCGCGACCCGAATCCAGCGTCCGTCGGATCTCACCTATTTTCCCGAAGAGACCAGCGAACATCAGCGCATGCGCCGCAACGGCGCCGGCGGCAAAGCGTTTGTCCATCCCGACAGCGTCATCTCGGTGAAGGATTCGCCTGATATCTTCATGAAGCTGCTGAAGCTGCGACGCGCTGTCACGGGTATCATATACTCAAGCGGCATGGATGGCCCTACGAAACAGCTGGTCAACATACTTCTTACGGGCGACACCTCCGGCATTGACCAGGAGCTCCGGCAACGTTTCTCGGGCGCCGGGATAGCCCATGTGCTTGCACTGAGCGGACTTCACGTCGGCATCATAGCGTCGCTGCTAATAGTGATGCTATATCCCCTGCGACTATGCGGACTCCGAGCGGCTGCATCAGTAGCCGTCATAGTGTTGCTGTGGGCCTACGCGGCCCTGACAGGCATGTCGGCATCGGTGACGAGAGCTGTGGTCATGGCATCGGTGCTGCTTCTCGCATCTTTGCTGCAGCGCCGCCACAGCGCGGCCAATGCACTCTGCCTTGCGGCAATCCTGATTATGGCATTCGATCCCGGAGCGCTGTTCACCGTCAGCTTCCAACTGTCGTTCGCGGCAGTGGCCGGCATTCTTCTTTTAGCGACGCCGCTAAATCCGGTGTCTCCCCGCCGCCGGATACTCCACGGTCTGACCGGCATGCTGACCGTCACGGTCGCAGCGATGCTGGCCACCGGTGCAGTAGCGGCATATTACTTTCATGCCTTCCCTATATATTTTCTTATCGCCAATGTGGCCATAGCTCCCCTGCTGCCGGTTCTTGTAGCGACATCCATATTTGCCATTATCCTTGAAAGCTGCGGATGCGGGATCGGATGGCTTAACCATATCGTTGACCTGCTCGCGTCTGGTGTCACCGGGATAGCCGAAACATGCAGCAGTCTGCCTGGAGCGACAGTGACGGGAATATATTTCAGTCCGTGGCTTCTGACGGGAGTGGCGGCAGCCATCGGCGCTTTAGCTTACGGGCTTCACCGGCACCGCACTGCCGGACTTCTCGCCTCGGCTCTTTGCGCGGCGATCACCGTCTGCGTGGCCCTTATTGCCCCGCCACGCGACGCATCGGGCATATACATGATCCCGTCCTACCATTACACCTGCATAGCTGCTGCAACCCCGGGCAATGTCACTGTCATCTCTAATGCAGGCGACAGGATGCTGCATGAGATCGCCGCCCGCGAACAGCCCCGGTTCCGCGACTATATGTCGCGAAGAGGCATCGACTCCCTTACGGCCGTCAACCGCCGCTTCGATCTCCCGGGCTTAAGATACCGGTATCCGGTGCTTCAGGTCGGCACATCTTCGGTAGTGCTTGCCGACGATGCGACCGCGATGCCCGTAGCACTTGAAACGCCCCCGGTGTATTTGATTGTATGTCGCGGCTATCGCGGAACGATGACCGACCTCGCAGCCACCTACCGCCCCGACACAATCGTTTTTTCATCAGATCTCAACTCCAGACTCTCGGCAAGATATCTCGGCGAATGCTACGACATCGGCCAGCCGGCCTACCTGATGCGCCCCGACCGCGTCCCCGACCTCAACGCCCTGCTCCACCGGCCCGCTAAATAATCGAGCGTTATAACAGCAGACCGACGGCTCACATCATTCAACAGCCTCTACGGCCTCTATAGTATCCTTAAAAGCATGATACTCCCCGTTTGGGAAATATGTCGACATTTGAAATTCCTCTATTGTCGGAGATTCCGATAAAGCCTTGTCAAACTTAGCTGGAGTCATCTCATAGAAAATATCGAGTGATGTTTCTTCAATATACCACCATTCATGAACGCCCAACGCCTCACAAAGTGACCTTACATATTTCCGAAACCTTGTCCCATTAAGAACGTCACTCCAGTAAGCAAAAAAACAGAAACACAGATATGGGAACAAATAGTCACATTCCAAATATCCTGCCCAAGGCCCTGCAATATCTATTGAGCCTCGGCTCTTTCGCTCCACCGCACCTGGAACAGCTTCGTCTATCATCCTAGCCTGCTGATGAATATCATTATAATCACAGCCGAAAGGCTGAAAAAATACATATAATCTCTGCGACATAATTTCTTCAATAATCTCGATATTTAATACACCATTGCAAATGTAATCAAATTCTTAATATAGATTTATCTGCTCATCAAAAAGTTATAAGGCAACAACCTCGCAAAGAATAAAATCCATAAAATTATTATACATTGCAGATAGGCTTATCTATTATATAACCAATTATAAGTGAACCTCATATTTTCCACCATCCATCTTGGATAAAACGGAATCCCGCAGAATTAAAATAAAAACACGATAACATTTGTATGACTCAAAAAAAAGATTTAACTTTGCAGACGCAATCGGGAAATCAACAACACACTCATTGCCCGGTCCCATAGCTCAGTTGGTTAGAGCACCTGACTCATAATCAGGGAGTCCTTGGTTCAAGCCCAAGTGGGACCACAACCTAACAGTCAAGCACTTACATTTACTTGTAGGTGCTTTTCTTTTTGAGGTACGGAACTTATTCGGAACTTTGATTTTCGATTCCTACTTTTCGCCATCTTCTTGGGAACTTCAACGAGCGCAGTATTGGGCTTAGTATATATCAAAAGCAAATGAGCCATCACCACGAGTGGCAACGGCTCATCTTCATAAGGGGTGCAGGGGGTATCACGCCCCACGGCTCATTTTCTGATAGTGCGACTCTGAAAAAATTTTTATTTCATTTTACGGAATGTAGTACTTGTTTCGCCAAAGTAGCTACTCTCGTAATAAACGGTTAAAGTATTACCTTGTAACTTTGCGCTCTTGAATGTCATGATTTCGGTATTATAGTTTCCTTCAAAATTATGGAATGTTATCTCGCTTCCATTTTTAGAATAAGTCCCTGAGCCAACTTTACCTATAAGTGCATCGTTTTTTGTGTGATAATACTCCACTTGAGTATCAGAAGTAAACTCTATGTGTTCCACGCGTTCAGTTAACCCATGTGTCCACTCTGTCCCCTTGAGGGTGTCTTTTGGCTCATCATCATCGCCGCCACAAGCAGAGAATGTGAGCAGTGTTGCAAGTAGCAACATGAGCGAAAATACTTTTTTCATTTACTTGTAATGTTATTCGTTTTGTGCATTATTGCCATTATGTCGTTTGACTTGGTATGCGCACATGCTAACAAAACAAAAGCGCAGACTTTCGTCATACGCAGTCTTGGCTCACCACAAGCCATAATAATCCTACGAGAAAGTCCGCGCCGTATGGCACGCACTCACGGATTATTATTTTAGCTCGTTCTTTTGTCGAGGTGGTGATTCAGACTGCGATTGAGCTAATATATAAGGGTGCAATACCCCAAAAGAATACTGCACCGCAAATTTACAAAGATTTTCTGACTTGGCAATGAAGTAATTGCCTTTCTTTTCTATTGATAGGCATTTATGCGCCTTTTAATGAGTGTTGCGCTCGATTGCGTCTAAATTCTCTTTCAAAGGAATCAGAAAATCGTTGAGGAGGTCAAGCATCTTTTTTGCCATCGCATTTGCGATTGCTTCCACGGACTCTTGGGATAGGGTTACTTCGATTGTTGTGCTTTTATTTTCCATATCATTACGGTATTGGGTTGAACTTCAATTTATCTTCAAGGCGGAGGTCATAGAGGGCTTGGAAATATTCGCTTACCCATTCTTCTTGGCTGCGGCGTGTTGCCATCGCCGCTAACGAGTTGCGGCTTGCCTTGGTCTGCGGATAGGCTGTAAGGAACGCATCGACTTTGCTCATGCCCAGCCACATCATCAGGCAAAACACGACATCGGCACGGGTCATCTTCTTTGACAGATGAATCTTCGCAGGGTATTTCGCCAACTCCCACGCCGTTTGCCATACCGGTTTATCTTGGCGTTTCTTCTTCGTATGCTTCATAAGAATAAAACTTGACTTGTTGTTGTTTACTTCAAGCATTGACGGCAACCAACATATTTCTTGACTTTTATCGCGGCATCTGCTGACCCCCGCCATGCTTTTTCTTACATCAGTTGAGGTTTAAGGCGGCAAGCGCAGGTGAACCGCAGTTGTCTATCCTTATCCATTCGGGTATCTCCAGTTTTGGTGAACCCTTGGCGATTTCCGCTTTAAGGTGTTCAAGGTTATAGTAACCATTCGCTTCTGCCACGTTATTATTGAGCTTCATTTCAACAACCCCAGTAATGAAGTCGAAGCGAAACTGAATATCAAGCCGATTGTCGTAGCGCATAGTTTTATAAGTCCACATATCTTTGATAGTTTAAGTTATACAATTTTCCACTGACCGTGATAGCCGTAGCACGTTGTTATCAAATCCCATATCGGCTTCCCTGCCTTGACGTATCGTAGAATGACATCATCGAAGCCATCGCCATCTTCAATCTCACATTCTATATTGTAAGGGTGAAGACTCCTTTCCATAGCCGTACTTATCCACACTTCCTTGCTGAATCCTTTGAGCTGCTCGCCCCTTGATTTCCATTCCTCAAATTTGCCATTGTCGGGGAATAGTACAATTTTTCGATTCTTCAAGACTTGAATTTTATCGTAGGGATTTCTACGAGAATCCAAAGTTGGATTTATGTTACCGCATCCGCAGGTCGCCATCGGAACTGCCGTCATTCTGCATCCGCCCCACATCAGAGCAATCGACATAATGACTGCCGCTTTGGGCGATTCAAATAAGTAGATGATAGGCTCTACTTCACATTTCGGCATATTCGGCATAGCATCCCATTCTTGATGAATTTCAGCAACGACTTTATCAGCGGAATTGATGAGGTGACTGCCGAAATAGCATTGTTCAAGTTTGAAGTCGGGATATTCCGATTCCATCACCGAATGAACCCAGTTTTGTTGCTTGTGATTCCGCTTTCCAGTTGTGGAGTCGTAGCCTATAATCTGCCCGCTTCGGATTCTGCCGAACTGGTCTATCTGCCAAAAGATAGTCGAGCCATCATATCTTGATGAGGTGCCAACGGCATAACGCTCGATGTTGGCTTGAACAATGTCCGCGCCTGCTTTTGAGTCGAATGTCGAGTGCAGGAACTTGGCAAGAGGATTCTGCTCATAACCGCGCATTGTTTCCATCATCAAAGATGAGTCTATATAGCTTGGCGCTTTTACGACTGGTCGCTTGCGTTGAGGTCTGAATCGGGTGTATCTCGCAGAATCGAAACTTGGATTATCCTTGAAGTACTCCCTTGGGGGGTAGTGAACGCCGCAGTTATCGGCTCTATCGCACTTGCCACATACGCCATCCGCTACTGGCGAACCATCAGAATAGATGTAGTTGACAAATGTCTTTTTGCCGCAGTACGAGCAAACGACTTTTCCACGCTTGGCAAGTTGTATGTCTTGACTATATCTTCTCATAATCCTAAAATCTTATTGTTCACGTTGTTCATCTGTTCACTCCTTGAACACGTGAACAAAATGAACATTGCGAACATCGGTTATCATTTGTTATGAGATTTAATGATTTTGTTGACCTTGCCAAGACTGACCCCGATTTCTCGACTTATCTCACGTTGCTTTTTGCCTTGACGGTGCAACTCCATCACTCGACTATCAATTTCAGTTTCATCTTTATCTGACACTTCTTTCAGATGTTCGCGCTCCTTAGCGTAGCCGATATGGTTGAACTTCAAGAAGCCATTCTCCTTTGATATGTCAGCGACAATGACATTATCCGCGCCATACTCAAATGAGCCGTAACGACATTTTATCTGCTTGATATATCGTAGTGCTTCATCTTTGGCACTCCTGCCGATAGCGAAAGCACTATCAAAGAAGTTAATCAACTTCTTACTCCCTGCAAGTGTGTTTTGGTCGATTGGCGAAGTCAGAGGTCTTTTCGGGGTGTGGGCGATAATCAGCAACGACCATCCATGTTTCTTTTTGAGTCGCACCAAATTCACCATTAGACGCCCTGCCGCATCTCCTTTCTCGCTTGCGTTGCATATCCAACTAAGATTGTCGATGATGATAACCTTGACGGAATGAGCGATTGCCGCGCTTTCAATGTCTTGAACGACTATATCTTCATAGTCTGCTCCCATTACACTTTCCCCCATAGCTTCGGGGTCTATCTCGGCACGCTTGAAGTTTGCGGGGAATTTGTAAAGTGTTCCAGTTGCATCATCGGAATAGCGAAGTTGAAAAGCCTTGTCGGAAAGCTCGAAGTCGCAGTATAAAACTGGCTCATTCTTGGCTATTTCATTGGCTATCTGAACGGCATAAATGCTTTTGCCAAGATTGGAATCAGCGAATAGACACGCACATTCGCCCTCATACCATAGCGACATCCACAACTGCTTGGGGTCGGGTCGTTGAGCCGCTTCTTCGCACCATTCGTTTGCATCCTTGATACATAGAATCCCGATAGAGGACTTGTCGATTTCGGGTTCAGTCGGATTGCTGACGAGAGCCATCAAGGAATTAAGCTCACTGCTTTGCTCATGTCGCTGATTTTCGCTATCTTTGCACCGGAACTTAGTAACGCTTGACGTTGCTGCCCCTGCTTCTTCGGGAGTGGGGGTATTTGTTTTAGTCATACTGCCGCACCTCCTTTCAGAGCCGCATCCACTTCTGACGGATAGAAGAGATAGCGATTACCAACTTGACGGAACGGAATCTTATCCGCTTTCATCATTTTGTTGAGCGTTGCTGTGCTCATTCCGTAGTGACGGCACAAGGCACGTACACCACGCAGGGGTTTTTCACCAGTCGCACACGGCTCGACTTCTTTCTTGTCGGGAATAATGCCTATCAGTCTGCTTGCGACCTTGTCGGCAACTGAATCGGTAAACTCATCCCACGACTTACCGCTCATCGCCATTGACAATGCCAATTCAGCGAGATTGGGATTTGGAGTTGATGTTATAATTCTTGTCATATCTAATAATTTTAGAATCTGACGCAAAGTTATAACAACCTAAAACACAAGTCAATAGATAAAATTTGATTCAAATTATCATCAAATATTATCAAGTTATTTTGTGCAGTTTTTAAACACTTCTACAATCGCATTATATTCTTTTCCCTTGCAATGCCCATAATGAGGGCTATATGCTTGAGGTGTTCCAATATTTGGAAAATATGATTCAACCTGCGGAAATGTAGGCTCGCAAAGTTTCCCAGCTTCTACACATGCTTGAATCACCATAGCAACCCGCTTGCCCTTTCTTCCGTCAATAAGAGCGCGTAATTGATTAAGGATTTTGTTGCGTTCTTCGGCAGTGCCAATTAACAAAGAAGTAAATGGAACATCGGTGCTGCTCGGTCTGCCCGCCTTTACGCGATAACTCTCCTTTGGTACAACACTACCCCCATTTAACTTTGATAAATGATATTCCGCTAATTGGGGTGTTCCGAAGACCATCCATAAATCATTAACATCAAGACGCTCGATTATGGTAATACCGCATCGACTCTGTATATCCAAAATATTTATCCCAAGTTTGACAAGAATGACGGCAAGTTTTTCAGCGAACGACCGAAATGCACTTCTCCATGTAAAAAAGAAGTCTTCAATAGAGTGAAGTCTTATGGAGTTGCTGACCGAATCTAATTTTTCTTTTGATAGAGAGTAGAGCCATACCCACGTCTGCATCTTGCATAGCAATTCTTCTGCATACATTTGTCGGCCATCATCGGGGAGCGAGGCGAGATTATCCGCTATCTCATCCATCAGAGGACTGCAATTACCAACACCGCCCCACGGCCACGTATTGAACGTTTCCGTACGTTCTCGAATTTCAGCAAGAACGCCATCGGGATAATCTTTTCTTCCTGCCGTACCATTGCCGATGCCACAATATTCAAAGTGCATCATGTCGAGCGTCATTATTGCCGCCCCGTCATATTGGAACTCTTTGAAAAATTTGTATTCTAATTCTCTTTTCATAGTTGGTCGAGGTGCTATCAGTTTTGAGGAATCGGCGGAATGATGAAGATTTTCTCATTGTACGCCTGCATCGCTTCATCTGATAGATTATTGATGTAGCCTGCGAGAAGTGCGGACACTTCCGAAGTTGTATGCCCCACGGCATAGTCGATATAAGAAGCCATCACGCCATGATGAGCCAACGCGGAAATGAAACTATTGCGGGCATATTGCGGTGTTATGCGCTGAATATCGAGCGAGTCACACACTTCTGCGATATTCTTTGATATGCGTCTATTGAAGTCGTGAACGCGAATCACCTTTGCTTCATCGGTGACGGCATTGCCAAATATATCGGGGAACACTGGCGCACCTGCTCTGAACGGACTGGCATACTCATTGAGCAACTGCCGAAGTTGAGGTATTATCGGAATGATAGTCACATCGAGCTGCTTGCCTACTGGCTTGTTTGCGCGGTCTATCTTGGAGCGTATGAAGCTAAGTTGAGGATAATCCTCATCAGCCGAACTATTGTCCTGCCATACCAACTTAGCCATGTCGATAGCGTTGAGTCCATTGAGCGAGTAGAGCATAAGCCATCGACCAACGGCACGACCTTTGGCGGACTGCTTGCCACGGCTATCAAGAGAAGTCCAGTAGTCCCATAGTTTGAGGACATCTTCGACTGATATAGCGTTTGTGCGTCGACGATTCCCAGTGTGCATGAAGTCCTTGAACTCTGGAACTGCATCAATCAAGCCATCTTTCTTTGCTTGATTCAGCACGGCACGAAGCGCACGAAGTATCATCATGCGAGTATCAAGCGACAACGGCTTATTCGGCTTCTCGCCCTTGCGTACGACTCCCGATTTTTGCTTCATGAGCCACTTGTCGAACTTGCCGATTAAGTCAGTAGTGACATCGGGTAACTGGATAGATGAGCCATTGCGGAACTCACGGAATCTTTTCAGTGCCATGTCGTACATCTGACGGGTCTTGACCTTTTCCTTTCCTGCCGATAAATTCTCCCAGTAGGTGAATGTATCATTGACAACTGGCTTGAATCCCTTGGCTACTTCTTCTTGCAGGCGTTCAAGCGTGAATCGACCTTTGCTTGATAAGATGATAGACTTGACTACATCGAGAATCATATTGAAGTAGTCGAGTTGTTCTTTTCGGTCGGGTCGGGAATCACGCGCACTTACGAATGATAGGTATTCCTTTGATGAGGACATCTTCATTCCAGTACGGAAATACTTCTTATCTTTGTCGTATGACACGCGCACAGCAAGGGGAACATCTTCACCACGCTCAAATTTGGCGTGACGAACATCGGCTATCAGAGATAGGAACACGCCGCCGAAGTCTGCTTTCATAGCGACTGGCAAGCGTTTAGCCGAATTTACGGAACTTTCGTTTGACATTGCTTTATCTAATTAGTTGGAACTTAGTATTGTTACAGACATCAGTCACGGAACTTTGCGGAACTTATTCGGAACTTTCAATCTGAAACAATGCAAAATTAGCAAAAACAATCGACATACGCAACTATCTAATCTAAAATATTTTACTAACTTTGCACCACGATAGAAAACAATGAAAAACACTATTGGATATAACTCATAATCAGGGAGTCCTTGGTTCAAGCCCAAGTGGGACCACTCCTTAAAAATCAAGCAGTTACGAGACGGATCGTAGCTGCTTTTTCTTTCCCATTGAACACAAATCTGAACACAACTCCGCGCCAATGCGCTTCAGCTGCCAACGGCAGCTACTGTGTTCATGCCCCTTTTCAAATTCTGTGTTCACATAATGACTGATGAAAAGGTAGAGACCCTCTTTTGCTGAACCCTATATGTTTTTGACTGTCAGCATATAGCCGAAGCCGCGTTGATTTATGATCGAGATTGACGGGTCTTGGCGCAGAGCCTGACGTAGCTTGTGGATGTAGCCATGGAGTGAGTTGCGGTTGCTGGGCTCATCGCGCTGCCACACGGCAATCATCAATTCCGATGCATCGACCGTTTTCCCAATATTAGTAGCTAACAGTTCAAGTATCCGCGCTTCGAAGTGCGACAATTCCACACTTTGACCATCCAGTAAAAGCGTCTGGGTGGGAACATTAAAAATATATCGGCCAATAAAAAAATTACTTTCCTCGACCCGGTTGCTATTATATCTGCGGAGCAGAGCCTTTATTCTGACAATAAGTTCGCGAAGTTCAAAAGGCTTTTTAAGATAGTCATTGGCTCCAATTTCAAATCCTTCCTCAACATCATCAATCGTGCTTTTGGCTGTGAGAAAGAGCAGAGGAACTGTCGGTGATAACTTCCTTATCTCCTTCGCCATCGAGAAGCCGTCCATCTTAGGCATCATGACATCTGCAACGACGACATCCGCGCCTTCGGACTTGAATCTTTCAAGTCCGGCTATGCCGTCTGCAGCCGTGATGACCCCGTATCCCTGTCCGCGCAACGTGTCGGCGACAATCAGAGTGAGATCTTCTTCATCCTCAACCAATAGTATTTTATTGCCCATCGTTGCTGATTTTGATTGTGAATACCGAGCCTTCCCTCTCTTTGCTCCTGACATCAATGTTCCAACCCATTTTGTCAAGCATGCTCTTTACATAGTATAACCCTATACCGTACCCTCTGACATCCTGCCGGTTGCCGTGAGGGACCCGATAAAATTTATTAAACAGATATGGGATGGATTTGGCAGGTATTCCGATACCGTTGTCTGCGACAGAAATTTCTCTCCCGTTGCCGGATATGGTTATTGCGACGTTGTCACCGGAGTATTTGATTGCATTGTCAATCAAGTTGTTCAATATATTAGAGAGATGTGTCTTGTCCGCTTCGATCGAAACATTCTCATCCACATTTACATTGATAACGATATCCTTTTCGCCCCTCATACGCTGAGCGGTGGCAATTTCCTCCACAAACGGTCGCAATAGAATAGTCTCCGGTTTGAGTTTCATAGTCTTGCGCCGTTCCATACTCATCGCCAGGATATTTTCCACCAGTTCCCCGAGTCGTCTAAGCTGTTTATTGGCTATATTGAGATATGTCACTTTTCTCTGCTGATCATTGGCGGTGTCATAATTGAGCAATGCATCGTTGGCTGAATAAGCGATGGCGATAGGCGTTTTCAGTTCATGGGTCATATTGCCGACAAAATCATCTTTCATTTCCTCAATGGTTCGCAGTCGTGATACCGTCCGGAATAAATACCAAAACGCTATAGTAAACGATGTCATCAGAAGAAAGACAGTAACAATGACACCAAACATCTGCGACAATATATGACGGGTGATCGGTGTCATGTATGCACGATAAAACATATCCGATTCCGGATTAAAACACAGCGAAAAGGCATCGTATCGGGCACGGTTCTCAGGAATATGGCTATTACCTCTGATTACCTTCTCACTTGAATTGATAATCTCTACGGCTACAAAATCCGGATATATGTGGCGGTCAGCGAGACGTTCAAGCACTATACTATCCATTATAGACACATTAAAGTCTACAAACGGATCCAGATTCTCATGCATCTGCTGACTCATTTCGTTGACCATCTGATTGGTATATGACCGGTCGCGGCGTAAAGGAGTCTTGTTTATACGTGTTTCGCCTTCACGGTTTTGGGAAGTTGTTACAAAGTTTCCATCTTCATCCTTTACGCCGGAGACCTGACCATGACCTTCAATAATTGAGTCTCCATTTTCAAGATAAGCTTTTTTTGCTGCTTCAGCGGCTCGATTTGCCCGGTCGGCACGCTCCCACATATCATCAATATCGGCATCAGCCAAAGCCGTCATCACATCTCGCTCAACATTGGCCTTTATCGAATTATAAAGGGATATAAGATAATAGACATTGCACCCGAAAATGACTGCAATGACAAAAATAAAGGTGACCGATATTGTCTTAAAGCGTTTCATGGCAGTAAAATTACTAATAATCCGACATACAATCGGTTAAGTCATGTTAGATTTAAGACTAAATAAGGGAGCATTTAAGACTAAATAAGGTTGGCTGTGGTGATGTTGAATGTAAGTGCCGGTAATTTTGCATCAGAAAAATATAACGCAATGAAAAAAGCATTCCTTTTCATAACAATCCTGCACAGCATAGCCGCCTATGCTCAGACAGTAGTGCCCGATACGATCTCAGCCCAACAGCTCGATGAAGTTGTTGTGCATGGTGAAAAGCCACAGGTGAAAGGCGAAGACGGTATTATGGTAGTTGACCTCCCCGGAATAGTCAAAGACAAACCGGTTAACAATATTCTTGAGGCCCTTGGTTATATGCCCGGCGTCGCGAACAATAACGGTATGATATGGCTTACCGGAGCCTCAAATGTCACCATTATTCTCAATGGTGAACTTACCAATATGCCGCTCCAGAATCTTTATCAACTTCTCTACAACACTCCGGTTGACAGATTGAAAAATGTGGAGATTATGTATTCCGCTCCGGCTAAGTATCATGTCAACGGTGCAGTTATCAATGTGATTCTGAAAACTCCGACACCTCTTGACGGCTTGCAGGGACAGGTCAGAGCCGGATATAATCAGGCTCACTATGATTCGTATGGCGGTGTAATGGCAGCAACTTACGCTATAAAGGATTGGGCTTTTGACTTAAACTACGGACTGACGCGCAGTAAATCGTGGAGCCGCGAGGAAACATGGTCGAATCATCTATATGATGGCGAACGGGCTATGATTGAGGATGATATGCGACGCATCGGTCAGAACTGGAGCAATACCATATTTGCTTCCGCCGCATGGAAAACGCTCAAACTCACTTACAACGGTCAGATAATCTCCGATTCACATAGCCGGGCACTATCATCGGGCACGTTGGGCAACTATACAAATGCCTACAAGATGCTGTCGCCTGTCGGTTATCATAATATAGCTTTGCGTTACACGGCCCCATTCGGTATGACTGTCGGCGGTGACTATACCCGCTATTCCGAAAACCGTTCCCAGTCATTGTTTAAGGATGCCGATTATCTGCTTGGCTCTGAAAACCGTCAGGCGATCGACCGCTGGCATGTATATATCGACCAACAGCATCAGATTGGCAAATGGAAACTGGACTATGGCACGGAGTATCAGCACTCAAGAGATCATAGTTCGCAACATTATGCATTGTCCGGAAATCCTGATTTCGATGATTGCCTCAACGAGGATGTAGCGAGTTTCTATGCCGGCACACAGCGGTCGTTTGACGGGGGTCTGTCGTTCAACGTCTCGGCAAAGGGTGAGTATTATCACAATAAATATCAGCACAACTGGAATTTCATTCCTCAACTCGGAGCAACTTACTACAAGACACCGAAAAGCATATTCCAGCTTAATCTCAGCACCCGACGTATCTATCCCTCATATTGGGAACTTCATGGAGGGACAAGCCATATCAACGACTACTCAACTGTCGTGGGTAATCCTGAATTACAGCCATATATACAGTACGATGCACAGTTCAATTATATTCTGAGGCAAAAATATGTGGCGACACTCTATTTTCAGTATGGCGACAAATCCACAGTACAATTGCCGTACCAGTCACCTGAGGTTCTCAATCTCATCTATCAGACCATCAACATGAACTATGAGCGTGTGTGCGGACTCAATCTATATGCTCCATTCGGAGTAGGATATGTCTGGAATGCCACAGCCACCGCCAACGTGATGAACAGGCGTGCGAAGGCCAATCATTTTCATGACATCAGCTTTGACAATAGCAAATGGATATTTTATGGGGCGTTGAGCAACTCTTTCAAGTTCAGTAAGAATAGCCCAATATCGTTGTCAGTTGATTTCAGTTATATATCTCCATCACTACAAGGGATAGCCGACCTTTCCAGTATCTGGAAAGTTGATGCCGGCATTAAATGGCAATTCGGAAAAAGCCGCTGTTGTGAGCTGGATCTGAAAGCTGATGACATATTCAATAAATGGTCGCCGACCATGACCATCAACCATGCCGGTCAGGACTATCGGATGAAAGTCCGCGACATGGCCCGCAATCTCAAGCTGACATTTATCTGGCGATTCAACGGCTTCAAGCCAAAAGACACAAGCATTGACACCTCGCGTTTTGGCACAGGCAAATAATCTAAACGAGTTGTTGTTACGACAAGAGGATAACAACAATACCGTCAGGCTGAAATCATAGCCTCCTGACAGAGACGGTGTGGCTCCGAGCCGGGAGATGAGCAGAAGCGAACAATCAGCCGGCTGACTGCACCATGGCTTTTTTGAAACAGGTTCTGACGCACTTGCCGCACTCTATGCAGAGATCATGGTCAATCACTGGATATCCCTCGGCGTCCTGGGTGATCGCTCCTATGGGACAGGTCTTGATCAGGGGGCACACGTGGTTGTGGGGGCAGATGTTTTTGTCTACTTTTATCATAACTGATTTCATTTTGGCGCAAAATTAGAATGATACAGTCATTTAACAAAACAGATTTTGTCTATTTTTGTATCGACAAAATCGAACAGACATGAATCTCCAGCAATTAGAATATATCGTGGCGGTGGACAAGCATCGCCATTTCGCGCGGGCGGCTGAATCGTGTGGCGTCACTCAATCCACGCTATCGTCAATGGTTCAGAAGCTTGAACAGGAACTCGATGTGACAATATTCGACCGCACTGCCCATCCCGTCAGCCCCACCGATATCGGGTCGGAGATCATTGATCGGATCAGACAAGTGCTTTTCAGCGCCGATCAACTCAGGGAACTCGTATCGGAACGCAAAGGAGAGTCGGCGGGATCCTTGTCCATCGGACTGACATCTACCATCGCTCCGTATCTGCTGCCCGGCATGTTCAGATTCATGACAGTCAGCCATCCCGATATTCGTCTCCGGGTAGAGGAATCCCGGGTGTCGGCCATAGTGGAGCGGCTTGAACATGGTGATATCGACGTAGCCTTGATGGCTATCCCCGCCGGCAACAGCGATCTTCTCGAAATACCTGTTTACCGTGAACGGCTCATGGCATATGTCTCACCGAAGGAAGAGATTCACAGCCGGGCTGCATTGCCTACTGCCGGGCTACCGCCGGAGCGCGCATGGGTGCTTCGCGAAGGATATTGCCCCAACCGCAATATATTTCCGTTCTGCGGATGCCAGCAGGAACGACGGGCCGTATATGAAGCCGGCAGCGTGGAGACTCTGATAAGAATCGTAGACGAGAACGGTGGATACGCCATAATTCCGGAGCTGCAGATTCCGCTTCTTGACGAAAAGCAGCGACAGAACGTGCGGCCGCTTTACGATCCGGAACCATTCAGGGAGATCGCTCTTGTGATCCATCGTCATTTTGTGCGGGAGAGGGCGCTCAACATTCTCGCCGATACGATAAAATCAGTGATACCTCAGGAAATGGTCAGCGAACGTCTGAAAAAGTACCGAATCACGCTCTGATCTACAACATCAATATCGCAATCGACCATATAGTTTGTGTCAATCGCAAATGGTGAGTAATTTTGCGGTAAACGACCTAAAGATCTCATCAAAATGGCCAGAAAACGATTCTTCCGCCACTTCCCCAGAAAAGGATATCCTCTATACTGGATCCTGATAGCATATCTGATAGTCGGATATTTCTACCCGGTCGTAGGAATGCTTGCCCTGATATGCATGATCGCTCCGGTATCGTTCGCCGTGAAGAAGGGACGCTGGTGGTGTGGCAATGCCTGTCCGAGAGGGAGCCTCTACGACAGAGTGCTGTCAAAATATTCGCCCCACCGTCCTATACCTGAATTCGTCAGAACCAAGGGATTCCGCATATTCATGGTGCTGTTCATCTTCACGATGTTCGGCTTACAGATGCACGGGGCTTGGGGCGACTGGAATGCTGCCGGACGAGTGTTCTGGAACATCATCCTCGCAACGACCATTGTGGGCGTCATCCTGTCGTTCATATATGCTCCGCGCACATGGTGTTCATTCTGTCCGATGGGGACATTGTCGGCGTGGGTCACACCGCGCAGCGGCCGCCTGCCCAAAGATTACATGCGGATATACGTGGATGACAGATGCACGACACGATGCAAACTGTGTTCAGCCGTCTGCCCGATGCAGCTCAAACCGTTCGACAGCAAAAACCATGCGGAAGGACTGCTCCACCCCGACTGCCTGAAATGCGGCCGATGCGTCGAGGGATGTCCGCTGAAAGTTCCGGCCATGACATCGGGGGAGATGAACAAAGTGGCGTCGGAAGCGTAACGTATCGCCAATAAATCACATAAAGAGATGTAGGATCGGGAAAGGGCGCCCGCAATCGTCGACCTCATCGCGTGAGATCATGTGAAAACCTTTGGCAAGATAAAATTTCAAAGCGGCGGGATTCTGTTCGTTCACATCGACCGATAAAGCTCCACGTGCTATCGCGAAATCAATCAGGCGGGAGCCATATCCATGCCTGATCCACATGCTGTCGATAAAAAGCATTTCGATCTTCCGCCCCGACAGACCGATGAATCCCGTCAGAGAGCCATCGGCCCCAACCGCTCCAAACAGCTCCACAGTCTGGAAACAGTCCGCCATCAGCGACTCCCTGATAGATACAATATCAGCTTCAGACAGAAAGCTGTGGGTAACGCGCACCGACCGCTCCCATATCCCGGCGAGCAAAAGATAATCGCTCTTGCCGCATCGCCTGATATCATCAGCCATATACAGTCAGTATGACAGAGCGCGCGCCTCCACAGTCGCGAAATTCACAAAGATATATACCCTGCCACCTGCCCAAAGCCACGCGCCCTGACCTGACGGGTATAGTCAGCGACACTCCCATGAACGAGGATTTGGCATGGGCCGGCATATCGTCATCGCCCTCTGCCGTATGTTCATAATACGGCTGCCGTTCAGGCACAAGCCTGTCGAGAATACGATCCATATCCCTGCGCACATCCGGATCGGCATTCTCATTGATCGTCAGGGCGCACGACGTATGCCTCACGAATATGTTGAGCAGTCCGGTCTGAGGCATCTCCGCCGGCAGATGACTCAGGATATCTCCTGTGACCAGATGGCACCCGCGTTTCTTCGCAGGGATCTTGAACTCCGTCTGTATTACCATGGATTCAGTTGACGGTGAGTGCTATCCGGTAACGTTCGGCCATGCGGCGCATATTGATGAGGGCGTAACGCATCCTGCCGAGAGCAGTGTTGATGCTCACGTTGGTCAGATCAGCGATCTCCTTGAACGACATGTCACGATAATAACGCATCTCAAGCACTTCGCGCTGGTTGTCGGGGAGAGCGGCTACAAGGCGGCGCACGTCACGATCGATCTGCACAGCCGCAAGATGATCCTCAATATTTCCCTCTGCCAGCTCACGCCGGTTGAGCATATCAGTCTCACCGGCATCGGTCGACACAACGTTTTCTGACTTTACCTGCCTGAAAGCGTCGATAATACGGTTATGTGCGATCCGTGTCAGCCACGGAAAGAATCTGCCGCTCTCGCTGTAACGTCCCTGCCGGATGGTAATTATAGCCTTGACGAATGTATCCTGAAAAATATCATCGGCCAGATCCCTGTTTTTAACTACTGACAAAATATAAGAAAACAGACGTGACTGATGACGGCGGAGAAGCACATCAAACGCCTCGTTGCATCCTGATGCATATTCCGCTACCAGACGTTCGTCAGGCAGCGTGACCATGTCCTGTATCACTGTTCTAATCTTTTAGTTTATATAGAGTAGCAGTGTTCCGATAGGCGTCGATGTTTGTGATTGAATTGCTTATGATTTTGAATAATCCTGTCCCTGCTTTATTTAGGAGGGTTCGCAAAGTTAAATATTTTTTCACTTCAGACGCAAAAAATGTCACCATTTCTTAACATCTTTTTTGCTCTCTATATATAGTTAGCGATCTGACATCGTCAAGGCTAAAAAATCGGACTGACCGCGTCAACTATATGGTGGGAGAATGACACTTTTTTCAAAAAAAGTAGTAATTTTGCCACTTAATCCAACTGACTTCAAAAGTTAGCAGACCAACCGATGAACAATCTTTTGCTACGCTCACTGACCGGGCTGATATATGTGGCCCTTATAGTGTGTTCCATACTGTTCGGAGGCATGTGGGGATTCACCGCCCTGCTTGCCCTCTTTGCTGTACTTTCCACCATGGAATTCCATTCGCTCTGCGACTCAGGCCATAAAGTCTCGCGAGGGCCCGTGATGCTTGACATAGCGGGGTCGCTCATCGCTGTGGCTGCCCCGGCTGTATTCTCCACCCTTTCGTCGCATCCGTCGCTCGGGCCGATATACGCTTTTGCGGTCATCGCATCGGCCTACCTGATATATCTGATGGCACGACTGATCACGCAGCTTTACATAACATCAGGAATCTCTCCGGTCACAGCCCTCGGATGCAGCCTTTCGAGCCAGCTCTATATAGCCCTGCCGCTTGCGTGCGCATCGATGGTCTACATCCTTTCGTCGCCGGCGATGGCCCTGACCATGTTTGTAATGATATGGCTCAACGATACAGGCGCGTTCTGCGTCGGCTCGCTTATAGGACGCCGACGTCTGTTTGAACGCATCTCACCGAAAAAATCATGGGAAGGATTTTTCGGGGGGATGGCATTCTGCATCATATGCGCCATAGTCATTAGCTGTCTGATAGCCGACCCGACGGCAGCTATGTCGACAGCGTCGCTTATAGCCTACGCCATAACGGCATGCATATTCGCGACCTGGGGCGACCTCGTGGAATCGCTGCTCAAGCGCACGCTTCACGTGAAAGACAGCGGCAAGCTTCTTCCCGGCCACGGCGGCATCCTCGACCGCATCGACTCCCTGCTGCTCGTAGCTCCGGCCACCCTCGTCTTCCTGGCGATACTCATGATCATCCACACTTAAGACAACCACATAACTCTCCCGCATACATATAACTTTCATTATCACCTTATGAGCGACCAACGTTACAATCTGCGCGGCGTCAGCGCATCGAAAGAAGACGTGCACAACGCCATCAAAAACGTCGACAAGGGCATATTCCCCGGAGCTTTCTGCAAAATCATACCCGACATACTGGGGGGCGACCCCGAGTGGTGCAACATCATGCACGCCGACGGAGCCGGCACCAAATCCTCTCTTGCCTACGTCTACTGGCGCGAGACCGGCGATCTCTCGGTATGGAAAGGGATAGCACAGGACGCTCTGATAATGAATATCGACGACCTGCTGTGTGTTGGCGCTACCGACAACATTCTCGTAAGCTCAACGATAGGCCGCAACAAGATGCTGATACCCGGCGAGGTGATCGCAGCAATCATCAACGGCACCGAAGAGCTGCTCGCCGACCTTCGCGACAAGGGCGTGGGAGTATGGAGCACCGGGGGCGAAACGGCCGATGTAGGCGACCTCGTGCGAACGATCATAGTCGACTCCACAGTGACGTGCCGTATGAAACGCTCCGATGTGATCGACAACGCCAACATCGCCGCAGGCGACGTCATAGTAGGCCTCGCATCGTTCGGAAAGGCTTCGTATGAAAAAGAGTACAACGGCGGAATGGGAAGCAACGGACTTACCTCGGCGCGCCACGACGTTTTCGCCAAATATATAGCCGAACGCTACCCCGAAAGCTTCGACGCTGCCGTCCCGGAAGAGCTCGTCTACTCGGGTGCGACCCGACTCGACACTCCGGTGGAACACACCGGTCTGACAGCAGGCAAGCTCGTACTGTCGCCCACGCGCACGTATGCTCCGGTCATCAAGCAGATCCTTGCCGAAATGCGCGGACAGATCCACGGAATGGTTCACTGCTCGGGAGGCGCACAGACCAAGGTGATGCATTTCGTCAGCGGCAAACATGTCATCAAGGACAACCTTTTCCCCATCCCCCCGCTTTTCAAGCTCATCCAGCAACAGTCGGGCACCGACTGGTCGGAAATGTACAAAGTGTTCAACATGGGTCACCGCATGGAGATCTATGTAAGCCCTTCGGATGCCGCCCGCGTCATGGAGATTTCCGAGGCATTCGGCATAGAGGCCCGCATAGTAGGCCGAGTAGAAGAAGCTCCATCCAACCGGCTTACCATCAAGTCGGAAAAAGGAGTATTTGAGTACTGATCCTCACAGCAATTATAAGCGATCACGATGCGCCGAACGACACACCGTCATATAGCTTCCCTGCTCTTACCGGCAGTCATGGCTGCGACGGTATGGCTGGGTGCATGCGGCCGATCGTCAACGACAGGCGACTCCGACAGCGATACACTCCGTCGTCAGCTCCCCGACACTCTCCGTGTCGGCACTCTCTACAGCCCGACGTCATATTTCATCTACCGTCAGGAACCGATGGGATACGACTACGACCTTGTCAGCCGGTTTGCGGCCGACAAAGGACTGCATCTCAGTCTGGAGATAGCCCCGTCGCTTGCCAGAGCGGTAGAGATGCTCGACTCCGGACTGATAGATCTTCTTGCCTACGAGGTGCCTGTCACCGGCGAATACCGTCAGAAAGTGATCCCCTGCGGAATAGAGAATATCACCTACCAGGTGCTCGTGCAGCCCAAGAGAAGCAAGGATCAGCTGATTTCCGACGTCACGCAGCTCGTGGGACGCGAAGTATATGTGGAGGAGAGTTCCAAATACCTGCAGCGTCTCAGCAATCTGAATGAGGAGCTTGGCGGAGGCATAATCATCCATCAGGTCGACCGCGACACGCTCATCACGGAGGATCTTATGGAGATGGTGTCGAAAGGAGAGATACCGCTCACGGTAGTCGACAGCGACATCGGCCGCCTCAACAAAACCTATTACAACGACCTCGATATCTCGCTTCAGATCTCTTTTCCGCAGCGTTCGGCATGGGGCGTCGCGCCCGACCATCAGTGGCTTGCCGACAGCATCAATGCATGGAGCAGCGGAGAGAAACCGCGCCGACAGCAGGCCTCGCTGCTCAAACGCTACTTCGAGCTCAGCAAAGGGACCATTTCCGGACGCGCGGCTGTGAAGATCGACCTTTCCAGAGGTGTCGTGTCGCCATTCGACCATCTGTTCAGACGCTATGCGGCCACCATCGGCTGGGACTGGCGGCTGATAGCCTCTCAGGCATTCAAGGAGAGCAGATTCGACTCTACCGTAGTGTCATGGGCCGGCGCACGCGGGATCATGCAGATAATGCCTCGCACCGCCCGCGCCCACGGACTCACGGATGAGATGATGACCCACAACGATGCGAGCATCTCCACGGCAGTCAAGGTGATTGCAGCCCTTGACAAGTCGCTTGCATCAAGGGTGCCCGACCGGGAAGAACGGCGCAAATTCGTCGTAGCGGCCTACAACTCAGGCCTCGCCCACATACTCGACGCCATAGCGCTGGCGGCCAAACACGGCATGAATCCTCAGATATGGGAGGGCAATGTAGAGCAGGCTCTGCTGCTCAAGTCAAAACCGGAATACTACAACGACCCGGTGTGTAAATACGGCTATTTCCACGGACGTCAGACCTACGACTATGTCCATGAGGTGTTCGCATTCTACGACCAGGTGCGTCAGAAAATACAGCAATGACAGATATGTTTTTCTGTGCCAGAAACTTAATATAAACCTTTTTTATTCATCTACGTCATTATGAAGAAAAGATATCTTTCAGTGGCTCTCGTCGTGGCTCTCGCAGGCTCGATGGTGATGACATCATGTATCGGCAGCTTCTCGCTGACCAACAAACTCCTGTCGTGGAACCGTCAGGTTGGCAACAAATTCGTCAACGAACTCGTATTCTTCGCATTCTGGATCATTCCGGTGTATGAAGTTTCGGCGCTTGCCGACGTGCTCGTGATCAACAGCATCGAGTTCTGGAGCGGCACGAATCCTGTGGCCAAAGGCAAGAAAGTGGTCGACGGTCACGACGGCCGCTACCTCGTGGAATGCGACGGCAAAGGCTATACCATCACTTCGGAAAACGATGGATCGGTGGTCCGCTTTGACTTCGACACCGACGCGCAGACCTGGAGCGTCGACGCCGGCCAGGGCGCGATGCCGTTCATGACTTTTGTCGACGACAACCATGTCAGCATGCCTGCCGCCGACGGCACCATGCAGACCATCGAGCTCTCCCAGGCCGGCGTGATGGCCTACTCGCAGGCAGCCTCCTCGCAGCTCTTCGCCGCCCGCTGATCCTCTCACCTGAAACAAACCGACGCAAAACGCCCGGCAGCCGTTGACGACTTGCCGGGCGTTATTACTTATGCCGAAGCAGCAATGCAAGCGGGGATCACTCTTCGGCCGATTCGGCCTCAGCAGCCTCCACGTCGGGTGTCGACTTGATATTGGGAAGTTCGAGGCCGTAATGCTTGCGTGTGTCGAGAATCTTCAGCCAGAGAGCGAATATCAGCGCCAGCACTCCGAAGCCGGCGAACATCAGCATCGGGTTGGTATAATCATATTCCATCGGATCGGTGACGCCTGCGTTGCTTGCCGCAAGAACGTTGCCGAAGAGGATAGGCACACCGAAGAGACCGATATTCTGCACCCAGAATATCAGCGAATAGGCACTGCCGAGATATCGCTTGTCCATTACCTTGGGGACAGAAGGCCAGAGAGCCGCAGGCACCAGAGCGAACGAGACGCCAAGCACGAGTATCGTAGTCAGAGCCAGAGCCTGACTCGGAACCGACGGCAGCAGCAGCGCGAAGATCAGATGACAGCCGATCAGCAGCAGCGAGCCGAGGATCAGCATAGTGGCTCCGCGTCCGATTTTGTCGAGCAGATATCCGAGCGGAGGAGTCAGCACAAGAGCGCCGATAGGGAACCAGCGCAACAGATCGGCAGCCTGTTCGGCCGATATGCCGAGGTTGCACTGAAGCATATTTGTGCCGAAACGCTGGAAGGGGAATATGGCCGAATAATAGAGCACACAGAGCAGAGCTATGATCCAGAAGAGACGTGAGCGGAACAGACCGCCGACATCGCTGAGCTTGAACTCTTCTTCGGAACTGCCCGATGTCGCGCCTACCCCGGTCTGATGATCGAGCTTGCGGTCCATCACGGTGAAGACGATAAAGCATATCAGTCCGATCAGCAGAAGAGCCGTGCAGAACGCCACCGGCACCACTACCGAAGGATCGCCGCCCATGGCCTGCGACAGACGAGGCGAAAGAGAAAGCACTGCAAACACGCCCAGACGTGCCAGAGCCATCTCGCAACCCATCGCCAACGCCATCTCCTTGCCCTCAAACCACCGGGCGATCGCTTTGCTGACCGTGATGCCTGCCATCTCGCAGCCGCAGCCGAATATCATGAAGCCGAGAGCGGCAAGCTTTGCCGATCCGGGCATTGCAGTCCACCACGACGAAAGCCACGTGTCGAAGCCTGTCCCGGCAAACCATGGACTTATGGCGTAGAGCTTTATCACGGCGCCACCTACCATCAGCGAGGCTGAAAGGGTGCCGGTGAATCTCACCCCCATCTTGTCGAGGATTATACCGGCTACGATAAGGAAGCCGAACACATTGAGCATATACTCGGCGCCAGCATAATTGCCAAACGCCGTCGGGCTCCAGCCGAGCTGCACTTCAAGCAGCTCCTGCAGAGGCGACATCACATCGACAAACATGTAAGCGAAGAACATCATCGATGCTATAAGCACCAGCGCTGTCCAGCGAGCCCACGCCTTGTCGTTGAGTACCTGTCTTACTTTTTCCATTGATTTTTATCCTATATTATATTGTTGATTGTCTTCCTGAACAGCGTCAGACGGCATAACGTATCCGGCTGACCCGATATGGCATTGCCGCAAGTCGGGCATCAGAACAGGTATCCGAATCCGAAATTAAGATATATCGGATACATGTTGAAGCTTATAGTCTTGAACGACGACACGAAAATATCGTTGAGGCCCCACGACAGATTGGCATTGACCGCGAGGTGACTGTAGGCCATCCAGGTCACTCCGGCCTGCAGTCCCCAGTTGAATTTGCGCAGTTCGCTGCCGAAATCATATGATGCTCTCGAATCGCCCTCAAACACATATTTGTCGCCGGTCGGATCGCCTTCGCGAAGATATCCCTCATAGACATACCCGTCGAAGTCGTTCTGATAGGCGTAGGCGAGATATGGGCCGAATGACAGGGTGGTACGCGGATGCACACGCAGGTTGGCCAGTATCGGCACAAGAAGCTGCTGTGAATGATATTTGGTACGTACCATTCCGGTCCAGCGGCCCTTGAGTTTCTTGCCGTCGTCGAGTATCTCCATACCGTAGTTTTTCACCCGGGCCTTTGTCTCCATGCCTCTTGTGCCGAGCTGAAGTCCGACCGTCACTCCCCACTTCCGGTCGGGGGTCAGCCATTTTGTCGCCACGGCCCCGAGCTGCAGGTTGAGCTTCGGATCAAAAGATTTTATCTTGCGTATCTCGGCTGGCAGCGGAATAGGCGAAGTACCTCCAAGGTTGAGTCCGGCATTGACCTGATACTCTATATCGCGGAAAAAGCCCTCGGCTCCGGCCGGCACACTGGCGGCAGTCAGCATTAGCGTCGCCGCAGCTATAATGCGTATGATTGATTTCATTTCTCTTCGGTTTTAATGAAGCCTTGTTATTAAGATTATTCGGAGCATGTGATCTGCAGCATATCGACCTGCAGCGTACTGCCTATCGCGCCTCTGAAATAGTCGCCGTCCTCACTCGAACTCATCACGATCGCGATGTTGTATTTGCCCTCACGCAACTTTTCGGGATCTATCTGTTTGCCCTGACGGTAGGTAAACGGCACTGAAAATTCACGCCACTCGGAAGTGATCTGCCTGTCGGGGATTTCCGCAGTGGATATGATCATCGGATTGTCGGCAGAAAGCACATTCGTCCCGTCGAGCCATTCATGACCTGCCGATGTCTCATACATCACCGCATACAGATTAAACATATCGGTCTTTCCGGGCACCTCCACCAGATTGCCGTCGGCGTCGGGCACGCAATAGGAAGCTCCCGGCTTATACTTGTAATAGCCGCTGAACATTACAGGCACCTGATTGAAAGGTATGCCGAAATGAGTGGCCGCAAGCGGGTTGGACATTGCATTCGTACCGTCAAACTTACCAAAAAACAGATTGCCGGCCGCCATGGGCTTCTTGGCCCGCTGGCCGAACGAACCGGTCGAACGGGTGACGAGCACCACGCATTTGCCCCCGTCAACTCCTCCGTCGCCCTGATAGGTCGGGAACGTTTCCGGAGTAGAACCCTGCAGCGTCAGAGCGAAAGCGGAGTTGGCGCTGGCCCATACGAGAGCATCCTTTCCGGAAGGATCCGGCTCATAGAATTCGTCGTAGGTGCACACTCCTCCCAGAGCCTTTATGTGACGTACATGGTCGAAGTCGTATTCGAGATTGATGCTGTTGTTGCGCTGCACCTCCACGATATAGTCTTTGTGCCATTTTCCGTCTTCGGCTGTCACGATATAAGTCTGCGGAAACTCGAAGTTGCGCACCGTACCGCTCGGCGGCTCGATGGTAGCTCCCGGCGACAGCACAAACTCCGGCGCCAGAGCCGTGACCGGCTGATTGTTCTTCACTATCAGAAGCACCTTGCTGTTGGAGATATTCGGCTCACGGTTGAGCACATCTCCCGGCACAGTCACCTCAATAATATCGCATTCGGCGTTTTTGGGCTCCTCACGGATACATGAAACCGAGAGGAAACCTGTCATTACGAATGCTGCGATTGTTCTAACTGTCATACTATTATATTGAATTTGCCAATATTTCATCGGCGGACACCGCTTCGGCCTCCGCAAATAATCTGTCAAAATTAGTTGATTTATTCTTTGTGAATGGTCAAATGGTAGAAAAAGTTGTCACTGTTAAAGATATTTAACCAAAATAAATTAGTGTGACGAAGAATAAAGTCTAATTTCGCACCGTCATTTTGCAACATAGTATAACCAAACATTAAACAAAAGCCTTCATACACCAAGGCATAAACCAAAAACAAACTACAATGAGAAAATTTTTCACCTGCATGCTTGTCGCCGCGACAATTGCCGGCTTCACATCATGTAGCGACGACAACGACGAGCCCAAACTCTTTGAGCTCCCCGAGGAAATGAAGACGATGACTCCCGCCTCCGGATTGACAATGATCAGCAACGGCCAGTCGCTCAGCGACGTCACCTTGCTCTATACCCCTGCACCCGACGGCAAGACCGCCACACTCGTTATCGAGGGCAGCAATGCGGAAGTAGGAAAAAGCCGCGCGGATAATCCGGTCATCGCTCCGGGCGACGTGCTTCCCGGCACTGCTACAGTAATCCTCAACATCACCCCGAAATTCGAGGCTGACCGCGCCACATTCGAGGGTGACTCTGAGTCGACCTACTGCACGTTCCACTACGACGGCAACATCACCTCCACTACTATCAACGTCAATTTCACCAATATCGTGATGAAGAACGGTGTGATCTTCTCTACCCTCAGCTTCACCGATTCCGACGTCGACCACATGCTCGAACTCACCTACAATGCCGCTCCGCTCATAGGCAAGATGGTGACATTCAAGCCTAATTCCAGCAACCTCACCAAAGGCATCCTGACACTTGCCGGACAGACGCTCGATCTAAGCGACCTGCTCAAGACGGCCCAGCTACCGGTCGATTTCTCGAAGATCGCGAAGATACCGACCCCCGGAGTACTCCCCGGCACGCCCAGCTTTGATCTTCCTGTCGTTCTGGGTGAAGGCAACAGCTTCAGCGGCTCGGCCGAGACCGATTTCGTTACCTTCAAATACGAAGGCACTGTCGCTACCGAGAAACTTGTCCTCAACATCACCGAGGCCAAGCTCAAGAACGCTCCCCTCTCCGAAAACAAGTGGTACGTTCCTCAATATTTCTATAATGAAGACACATGGGAATATGAGGGCAACCCCGTGCACTTCGTATGGGAAAGCAGCGCGAAATTCAATATCGATCTTGGTGGCGGATGGGTTCTTCCACTCCCTCCATCGGCCCTCGTAGGCATGATGCTTCAGATGGGACTGATACCTCAAGGCGACGAAACAGCCAGCGTCACTCAAATGCTCTCGCGCGCCCTTAAGACTGTTGAATTCCGACCCGACGGCAATATCGTTGCAGGTTATGTTGACAAGGGTCTCGTAGGCGGTCCCGTCATCCAGTCGCCGGCAGGTCTGGCACAGTATGTAGTCGCAGCCGATGGCACACTTTTGCTCTTCCTCAACCCCCAGGCTATCATCATGAATGTGATGAAAGCACAAAACGAGACAGCTAAATCACGTGCGGTTGATTTCACTCAGTATCAGGCCACGATCGACGGATTGGCTGAAATGCTTGTAAAATGCGTCAACCAAGGCTTCCCCATCTCCTACGCCAAAGGAATCTATCAGGCGCCGGAAGAAGAAGGCGAATCCGGGTCGTACATTGACACTGACGAAAACATCTCGGTATACGCCGGTACGGAGTTCATACTTCCGCTCCTTAAAGCAATAGCTCCCATCTTCAACGACGAGGAGGTGCGTCAGACGATTCTGGATCTTGCAGGACAGAATGAGGATTTCGCCGACATGACACCAACGCTCGACGGCATTCTTAAGTCTTTGCCTGAAGTTGTTGAAAAGACAACCAAAATAGAAGCTGGACTCATCCTGACCAAACCCACTGTTCCCGAGACATCGGCTGAATAATCAATATTGACCAGACATTACAGAGGCTGCCCGTCACGACCCGACGCGGCAGCCTCTCGTCATTTCGTCCTATTGCCATTTATTCACCGGCCCATCAAAAATCACACTGCATTGTGATTTCTGTTTGATTTTCCACATTATTTACCTATCTTTGCGTCCAAATCACAATGCATTGTGATTTGTAGACAGCCTCAATCATGAACTATCAGAAAATCGGCGAAATAATCAAAGACCGAAGAAAATCATTGAATATAAACCAGCCCACATTGGCGGCCTTGGCCGGTGTGGGACTTAATACGCTGGTCGCTGTGGAACGTGCCAACGGCAATCCGAAACTGCTGACGCTGATGGCGATCCTTGACACACTCGGCTTGCAGATAAATATCGACCTTAAAGATTAATTATGAGGAAAACATTTCTTGCGCGCGGTTACCAGCTGCCGTGTTCCTGCTCATGCTCGCTGAAGTCGGCGCTGCGGTCGCAGTCGCCATTGTAATGCCATACGATAGTGTCGTTCAGCTGTCGGCCGTCGGTGTCGGCTGCTGATGCGCGGAGCAGATTCTCGCCATCGTCAAGGCTGACATTGTCGAATACGTAATGCACGCCGGTAGTGCCGCGACGTGGTGTGCCGAGATCACGGCCGTTGAGCGTGACGCGTGGAGTCCCTATGTTTGAATAGACCGTGACCGATGTCACCCGGCGTTCGCGTCGGTCATTCCGCCGCTGCGTCATGTACAGCACCGGATCCTTGCTCCAGTTGGCCTTATACCAATAATAGGCATCCTTCTTCGTCTTGCGGTCAAAGGTGATCAGTCCCTTCATATTGCGCGCCTCGACGCTGCCACGCTTCGATGTCGGTACTGCGAAATCAAACATATTCCAGAGATAGGAAGCGATGATCTGCGGATGGCTTGCTATGACAGGCCATTGGATCTCGTGCGTCTTGGTCTGGAAGGTCTCTGGATAAAACGGGCTTGTCCAGTCGAGCGCGTCGCCGAGCAGTTCGGTCTGATGAGCGATATTGGCATCTGCACCATATTCGCTCAGTATCAGCGGACACCACGGATAGTCGCGCTCAATCCCCTCTATCCACGGCACTATATCCTGCAGCTTCCGCTCATACCATCCGAAATACCGGTTCATTCCCTGGATATCGGCATTGCCGTTGACCGGATGACCGACGGCGCCATATCCGTTGACCGACGCTGTATAGCGGTCAGGATCCTCCGTCTTGCACAGATCGTGGATACTCTGCGTCAGGGCAGCCGTATATCCATGAGGATGATATACTTCATTATGGATGCCCCATACATAGATCGACGGGTGGTTGAAGCTCTGCCGGATCAGTTCACGCATCTGCTGGTGGGCATTATCCCACTCCTGCCCTGTCACGCTGTTGACAAACGGTATCTCGGCCCATATCACCAGACCAAGCGAATCGCATCTGGAATAGAGATAGTCCGACTGCTGGTAATGTGCAAACCTCACCGTCGTGGCTCCTATATCCATTATCTGTTCCAGATCGAAGTCATGCTCCCTGTTGGTCAGCGCGCTGCCCAGCCCCCACCAGTCCTGATGGCGTGTAACACCATACATGGGATACTTCCTGCCATTGAGAAAAAATCCTTTGCCGGCCACGACTTCATAATGGCGCAATCCCAAGGGCTGCACTACCTCGTCGATCTTCCGGTCATCCTGGTAAAGAGACGTGACCACCCGATAAAGATACGGATCATCTCTGCCCTGCCACAGATGCGGATTTCCGATACGGAACTTCGACACGCATGACTGCACGCCCTGAGGAGTCAGAATGAATGTCTGGCTATGGGTCTTGATCAGGCGCCCCTCCATGTCATAGACCGAATTGTCAAGTCTGATGTCGGCGGGAGTCTTCGCAGCATTGTCCATTTTAACCTTTACGGCCACTTCCGCCGACTTGGCCGAGACATTTTTCTGTGTGACATATACCCCCGGCGACGCGCAGTCGTTGACCACTATGGCACAAGGCTCAGTAACGACAAACCACACCGGGCGATAGATACCTCCATATACGCCGAACAGCACATGATTGACCGGAATCACGTCGGGACGGGCGGCATTGTCGGCCTTGACAATTATTTCATTCTCCTCACCATACTTCAGCTGCCTGCCGATCTCGCAGACGAAGGCCGAATAAGCCCCTTTGTGAGATCCGACAAGATAACCGTTGACATAGACCTCGGCACATGATCCCACCCCCTCGAAACGGAGATATACCCGCTTGTCTGTCAGACAGGAATCGGGGGTGAAACGCTTTCGATAATAGGCCTCTCCGGCATAGAATGACGATGCCTTGCGCTGCATGTCGTCGGCGTTCCATGTATGCGGGATGCCGACAGCCTCCCAGTCGGCATTCCATTTCCTGTCACTCTTTATCATGTCGGCAGAAAACGGTCCTTTCTTAAACTCCCAGCCGTCGCAGAACGATGTCACCTCGCTGGCCTCGCCGACACCTGCAATCATCAGCATGCCGATCAAGAAAAACGCTACACGAATCCTATTCATACCCGGTAATTTACTTACTTATTCGCAAATCTATAATCATGTCAACGCATCACGATAACGGTCGGCGCCGTCCGACGCCTCCTCTATCGTCAGTTTTATCACAAACGGCCCGTCGGGCGTGTTTTCAGGCACATCGACATTGTATTCGTCGCGCGCAGTCTCTCTCACCGCCGTACCCTTGCCGCCTACCAGAGTGGCTCCGGTCACTTTGGTGCCTTCAGGTGTCTTGACCGTAAGATGACCGGAATAGACAACCACAGAGGCCATTTATCGGATGATTCCATTCGTCACAAGACGGACTATCAGGTCGAAGTCGACATCACGGTGGGAGGTTTCCCAAGGCGTGGTGTCAGCCTGATTGTTACGGCTCTTCAGCAAGTCGGCGGCTTTATTCATTTCACCCTTATAGACAGCGGCGCACCACTCCACAATACGATTATCGGGGAATGATTGCTGCCAGGAGGCTACCCACGCATCAGCTTCGGAAGTCTTACCCGACTCGCGCATACTCAGAGCCGTCAACAAATTGCCGGAGTTAAAAGAAGAAGAGCTGCGGCGATCAGCTACCTGTTTCAAAAACATTGCAGCTTTGTCGGAATTACCTCGTCCGGCAAAGATACGGCTCTGGATAAAGTCTTCCAGACGGCTGTCAATCATATCATCGTAAGGCTTGCCTACACCTAAGTTTTCAGGCCACTCCTTTGAGGCAGCCAAAGCCGTCTGTGCCTTTCCGAAGTTGGATCGCTTCAGGAAATCCATCGCCTGATAAAGATTAGCAGCCCGGAAAACGGCGCGACCGGCATAAGCGCCTTCATTTGGCAAGACCATCAGCCGCTTCAACAGTCTGATGCAGGCGGAATATTGCCCGGTTTCGCAATAACCTTTGGCCAGCTTCAGTCCGATGTAATAGTTCTCCGGATACTTCCTGATATACCCCTCACCCACGGCTACCACTTGTGGCCAGTCCTCTGTTGCCGTATAAGCATTGAGTAAGGCAAAGCCCGTGCGCCATGACATGCCGACCTGTTCGGCCTTCAACAGATCCTCCATGGAAGGTGCTTTGGCCAGCGACGGCAGTTGCTCGCGCAACTTCGCACGTGTAAGGTAGAATGGGGCGTAATCAGGTGTTCCGCATGCCTCCAGCAGTTCAAGAGCCTCTTTACCTCGCTTGTTCGCCCAGCATATTAATGCCCGGTAATAGTTGATCTTCCAGCAATCAGAAACCGAAGCGGCCCATGTCAATGCCTCCAGAGTTTCCGGACGGAAAGGAAATACCATCTCCGGAGAGCTTTCATCAGCCTGTTGCAGAAGGCGGCGGCTCTCGTCCTTTTTGCCGGACTGTTCCAGTAGATAGGCCCGTTTATAGAGGGCGATCGGGTAAGCGCCGGCACACGACAGGATAGCCTGAGCCTCATCATTACAGCCGACCGATTCATACCATCCGGCCAGCTCCATATATGTTTCAAAGGGCAACTCGTTACGCACCAATGACTGGAAGTCGTTTTGCACATGTCCCGATCCTTCACCGGCATATAGCTGTTCGAAGCGGGCGAAATGATAAAGAGGCATATCGGCCAATACAGTCCGGATCTGCTCTTTCGATTTTTCCGTTTGTGATGTCTTACGATAAGCCACCATCAATATCTGGCGGGCAGCCAGGTTCATGGTGTTGTAATCCAGGCTACGGAGAGCATAGTGTTCGGCTTTCTTCCAGTCTTTCTCCTTTAATGACATTTCGGCCAGTTTCGCATAGGCTGCACTACGGAAAGCCGGCGAATAGGAGGCGACCGAAAAGCCATCTTTAGCATCGGCTGAATGATGTTCGGCCAAATTACACAAGCCGTACAGGTAGTTGGCCTCACCATCGTAGGCATTCAGCGAAAGCGACTTCTTCAACAGGGGCAATGCTTCATCCAGGCGTCCCTGCCTGTAATAAAGCGATGCCAGTCGGTTCAGGGCCGGAGCGAAAAAGGCATCTTTGGCTAATGCCTGTTTCAGATATTCCTCGGCCTTGTCATTGACCTTTTGATTCATCCATTGTTCGCCTTGTGTATATAGACCGTACACCGAGTTCCAGTCGAAGTCGGCAGGCAGCTTCTTCGGACGGTTGAGCCGGTAATCATCCTTCACCTCCGAATATACTAAATCGTTGTCGCCGATGACGATCTTCAGACGCCCTTCCGGTATTGAACCCAGACCCGTGATACTGCTCTTCCATGGTTTCATGATTTCCGCATCCAGAGGGATGGTGCGGAGTTCTTTCTCTCCGTCACACAAATGAATGGTTGTTGACAGGTTCTGCAACGGCGAGAAGGCTAAATTAAGCTGGTCGCCCTCTCTTGTCACGTGTAACGCACCGATACGGCTGACTTTTGAGATACCGTCAATCCCCTTGACCGGGAACCAGTATTCAGTCCACTTATCGGTCATCTGTGCTCCGAAAGCATAATGTTTGAAGGGAGAATATGTGCTGTTGGAAGCCGGCTGGTTATACATACGCCCCGACTGCAGTTCGATATACTGGCCGTCGGTATCGGTCAACAGGTCTTCCCATATAGCTCCGTCGCGCGCTTGTCCCCAGAGGAAGATCTTCATTCCGAGCTTCTCGTCGTAGCCGGCATGGTGTACGGATCCGAAATCATCGTCGTGCCAGTAGATACCGTAGTAGTCGTTATAGTAGCCAAGCACGTGTTCTGATTTTGAACTGCCGAAGCCGTTGTTCCTGTACCAGCCGATATCGCGTCCCTCCTCATCCACCGGAAAAGAAAACAATTCCCCGCCGTGTCCGATGTAATGGTCGCCGGGATAACAGAATTCGGCATCACCGGCAGCCCGGTATCCGGCATTCATCCACTGATAATAGGGTTGATCTACGGAAGAGTGATTATACCACGTTGTTGTGGTAGTGAAATAGGCTTTGTCTTTCGGAAGATTTACCTCGACATTCCAATAGGTGCGCGTTATCCAATCGTAAGAAGCGATGTAGCAACTGACGCTGCCGTCGTCTTTCTCCTGTGTATAATAATCGATGGGGGTACTTGAGGTCGGCGCATGGCCGATAATCCCGAAATTGAATTCTATACCGCCCGATGTCCACGGGCCTCGCATTGCAATGTCGCGGAACTTCACCACGTGATTGTGATAGATAAACTCCTTGCCTGTCGACTTGTCCACTGCTCCCCATATTTTTCCGCCCACTTCGGGAAACAATGTCAGTTTGATATACTCGTTTTCCAGATCTACGTTTTTCCAGGACTTGTCATGTCCCTCGGCAGCAAAGCCATCGAAACGGAAATAGGGATAAAACAGATCGGACGGATCGGCTGCCGGATCCGGATCGGAGAATGGATAACTCTTTATGGTCTGCACCGTCTCCTTTACTGTCGCTTTTTGTTGTGCTGGCACTGGCTGGATAGCCGCGACCGCGCACATAAATAAAAAGAGTCTATTCATGATATATAAGTCTTATTCTATGATTATCAATAATCCTTTACCCTTGGGTACCGTAATGGATTCTCCGGGTTTCCAGTCCTGTTCTTCCTGGAAATTATCAATAGCCGGAGCATGTAGAGTAGCCTTGGCAGGATCCAGTCCCAATGCATTCCAGTCAATTGACAGGTCAACCGTGGCATCTGTCTCTTCCCAGGTAGCCAACGACAACAGTGTTTTCTTGCCGGAGGCATGACGGTAGATGGTGGCCAATGTCTTGTCTTTACCTGTCTTCACCGGATTGTCGGAAACCCAGTAGCCGACCATTTCGCTGCCTTTCATACCGAATGCATCCCAAAAGTTCCACAATGGACGGTTATCGACGCCGTAGCCGGGGTTACGGCCTGTCATTCCATACAGCATACCGCGCCACTTGTTGCCACCCTCCCACAGCATCTCGCCCATCAGGCCGTAGGGAATACCCGACACCTCAGTCAGCCAGAATTCAGGCGGCATATTGTAATCGAAGTATTCCCCGAACCACAGACGATCCAGATAGGGGAAATGCTCCAGATAGAGGTTCGCACTGTTGGCGAAACCATCGCTCTTGTTATACTGGTTGGCCGAGTGCATGTCAATCAATGCGCCGGGATTCGTTCGGTTCAGAATTTTGCGGACACGTTTCATCGACATCCGGTCGAAAGCCAGATCATCAATATAAATACCATCTATGCCGACATGCTTCAACAGCCAGTCCAATCCTTCCATATAATAGTTGTGCCAGCGGGATACACCCGTGTTCACAATCGCAGCATCCTTTACCGTGTAGGCAAACCAGGCAGCGATATAGTCTTGATCCAGATGTTCCTGCAGCCAGGAGTAGCCTCCTCCCTTCCCTTGTGAGAAGATCTCGCCGTTCAGGCTGCGCAGGGCAAACAGCTCGACACAACTGTTCGACAGCTCACGTACCGTATTATATATTTTCACCTTCATATCACGGGCATGGGCACCGTCAATATAGGCCTTCATCTCCCTGGTGCGCAAGAACGGATAGTTGATGAACGGGTTGATGGCGTTTGCATGATGGATATTGACGACACTGGCACCGAAATCGGCTGTCTGGTCGATAAACTGATAGCCGTGGAAATAGCGGTCGTGCCACTGCTTGTCGGTGTTGATAGTGCGGAATGGAGTGATCAGTATATTGAAATAATAATAGAGGCGGTCGCCTTTCTTCACCTCGCGCTTTCCGGAGTAAGCATTGAGCGACGTCCCCTGCGCATCGTGGGTTATCCGGATGCCGCCCTTCCCGTTGTTGCACCATGATGCCGGCATGTGGAGCGGTTTCTGGTGGTAGAAATTCGTATTCAACGGACGTTCATACTTGTCATCATAGAAGCGGAGCTGCAGGCCGGCATTCACATCACCGGTCCAGACGGCGTCCTGATTTTTCTCCACGCTCCATTTCCAGTCGAAGTTATCCGGGCAGAAGCCCCCTTTCTCGCCCAGTCCCATCATATATTTGCCAACTCCCGGAGCCAGTTCGGCACGCAAAGCCACATCATCGACTGAAGCATCTTCGCGAGCCACCAGAGTCACTTTGTAAGTAATGTTACCGTCTGACTCCAGCTCCCCCTCAAGCTGCATGATGAAGCGGTCGTTCTGGTTCAACGCCTTCCACGCCACTGCAGCCGGTTTGTGCTTAGTGATGGCAAAGTCAAGGTTCTCCCACGCCCCACCATCGGCATCCAGCGCCATCGGCCGGGCCAACAACTCACGTCCGTCGGTTCCGACACCGGTAAGCGTCTCCTTGAAATAACTGGTAATCGAAGCAGGGAAACCATCGGACGACAGCTGAATATCACGGCCTAAAATGGAGAGTTCCCGGCCTTTTAACACAACGGGGGTATAGGGAGCGACAACTTCGTCATCGAACCCGATCTGCGAGTTCAGCCAACGCAGGCGGGAATGACGCCACGGTTCATTGTCGCCATGGTCGGCAATCACCCGGTCTGTCACGGCCAGCTCTACCTCGACCCTCTTCGTCTCGGCATTTTCTGCCGAGACAGTTACGGTTCCTCTATAGATACCGGAAGAGAGCTGTTCCGGCACCATCGTTCCGATCCAGAGTGCTTGCACCTTGCCCTTCGCTACCGAACAATCCTTCTCAAATACGGTTCCCGTCACATCAATTCCATCCGTATTGAAACAGGTAAAAACAGAAGCCGGAATCTGTTCGCCTGTAACCGTATTGGTCAATGCCGAATAATCCAAATGCAATTTGTTCACCGTATCGCGGGCCGCCCATATACCTAACTGGAAGACATAATATTCGCCTTTGTCGGCAGTGCCCTCAAAATGATCGTGGCGTTTATCAGCCACCCATTTATAAGGGATATCTGAAGTCATGCGGATGGGATAGCGGCGGTCTTCGGTAAAGAGCACATACTTGCCGTCAGGCTGTGCTTTCAGGATCACCTCCTTTTCAGCCTCCGTCGTGATTACTTCCATCGGATAGAAGCTGTGGAACTCATTGATCGCCTGGTACTGTATCAGACGGGCAGCCGGCAGAGAGGGCGCTTTCTTGCCCGTCAGTCTGTTTTTCTTCAACCATTCATCGGAAGCCGTATTATCTGCCTTCATATAATGGACAGTCGGATAATAGCGGCTGCCTGTCATGATGTTCTTCAGATAATAGATATAATACTCGCCCGGTACAGTCTGCGGCTGGAACACGATCTCGCCCTTTTCGCGATTGATGGTGAAACGGGCCACGTTTGTCACCCGTTTTCCTGTGGCTGCATCCACGATAATCACCCCTTTCTCTTCAGGATTAAGATCTTTACGGCGCCAGTCCAAAGTAGCCAACACTGCATCGGCCGGTTGATCGACAGCCACTACAATCCTATGATTCCCCAGCGAATCGGCATCCCACTGTCCTGTCCCGTACCGCTCTTGCGACGGCGGAATCTGCTGGGCAATGACGATAGCAGGTATCATCAGCATTAACGACAAGACAAAACATTTATTCTTCATAGAAACATGATAATTATAGTCAAAGAGACATTCCGGCATTATCGCAGAAACGTCAGATAGTCTGACGGCAGTCTTCCTTGCAAAGATATAACTTATCGTGAGTTTTTGCCAGTATGCCATTGAAAAATTCTCATCAATTTCTCAATATTGGCGTTAATTATGCTCTTTTTGTGGCGGGGTCTGTCAGCCAGACTATTCCTCTCCACCCTGTTTCATGCAGTCATTTTTCAATGAGGTTCTACTAATATCAAGTTTTGTTGTATGCTTTGTTTCAAATATAATTCAATCCTCATGACGCATTATTAATTATGAACCATACAGCGGATACAGGTGTTGAAATTGAATAGTAAATATATGTAATATTACAGTTTATGACACAATATCAATTAAAACGGGCTTACGAACCCGCTTCTCCGGAAGACGGCTTCAGGGTATATATAGACAGACTTTGGCCGAGAGGTCTCTCGCACGAGACTTTCCATTATGATTTGTGGGATAAGGATATCGCGCCGTCCACAGAACTCCGCGAATGGTTTCATGCGGATCCCGATAACCGATGGTCTGAATTTGAGACTCGATATTCCAAAGAACTGGAGACCAGCCCTTCGTTTGGGGCATTGCGACATCTTCTTGCACAGAAATCTGTAGTGACATTACTTTATTCGTCTCATGATGAACGACATAACAATGCCATTGTGGTTTACAACTTATTGACAAAATAATCTCTTAACATATCCTCAACTTATGAAAATGTTCTGTTACCAGTGCCAGGAGACCGCACGCGGCAAAGGCTGCGAGATACAAGGTGTATGCGGAAAGAAACCCGAAACGTCTGCAAGAATGGATCAGCTGCTTTACATCGCCCGTGGTATGGCCATCGTAAACCGACAGTTGCGAGAGAAAGGCGCATCAAGCAAGGATGCATCCCGGTTCATCGTCGACGCACTGTTCACCACCATCACCAACGCGAACTTCGACAATGATATGCTCGACGGCTATATCACAAAAGCCCTCGACCTGAAAAACGAACTCGAAGGAGAGTCGAAAAAGCGCGGCATGGAGCCTCCTTTCATGCCTGAGGTGTCGTATCATATCCCAAAGGAGGAATATGGCGTACATGAGGTAATCGAACACAGCGGCACTCTTGAAGAAGAAATCACAAGTGTGCTCCATGACAAGAACCCGAATATAAGAGGTCTCAAGCAGCTTGCCATGTACGGCTGCAAGGGTATGGCAGCCTATGCCCGCCACGCCTGTAATCTCGGTTATGAGGACGAAGACATATATGTCGTGATAGAGAACGCCCTTGCCGAGATAAGCCGTCCTGACATAAGCGTGGATGAGCTGTTTTCGCTCGTACTCAATGTGGGTGACGGGGGTGTCAAGGCTATGGCTCTGCTTGACAAGGCAAACACATCGACCTACGGCAATCCCGAAATCACAAAGGTAAACATCGGGGTAAGGAACCGTCCGGGCATACTCGTGAGCGGTCACGACCTCAAGGATCTTGAGGAACTGCTCGAACAGTCAGCAGGCAAAGGGGTTGACATCTACACCCACTCGGAGATGCTCCCTGCCCAGAGCTATCCTTTCTTCAAGAAATTCCCCCACTTTGCAGGTAACTACGGCAACGCATGGTGGCGGCAGATTGACGAGTTCGAGACATTCAACGGCATGTTCCTCTTCACCTCCAACTGCATCGTGCCCCCGCGTCCGAAAACCACCTACATAGACCGCGTCTACACGACCGGTGTCGTCGGAATGCCCGGCACACATTTTATCCCCGAGGGGAAGGACGGCCAAAAGGATTTTTCCGAAATCATAGAGCGGGCGCAGACATGCCAGCCGCCGACAGAGATAGAGCACGGTGAGATTGTCGCCGGATTCGCCCATAACCAGGTGCTTGCTTTGGCGCCTAAGATTATCAACCTCATCAAAAGCGGTAAAATCCGCAAGTTTGTGGTCATGGCTGGCTGTGACGGCAGAATGCCCTCGCGCAAATACTATACGGAATTTGCGGAAAGGCTTCCTAAAGACTGCGTGATTCTCACCGCAGGCTGTGCCAAATACCGCTACAACAAGCTTCCGCTCGGTGATATCGAGGGTGTTCCGCGCGTGCTCGATGCCGGACAGTGTAACGACTCCTATTCGCTCGTCGTGATTGCCAATGCTCTCAAGGACGCTTTCGACCTGGAGAGTGTCAACGATCTGCCAATTGTCTACAACATCGCATGGTATGAGCAGAAGGCGGTGATAGTGCTTCTGGCCCTGTTGAGCCTCGGAGTGAAGAATATCCACACCGGCCCGACGCTGCCGGCGTTTTTCACCCCCGAAATTCTGAAAGTGCTTCAGGAGAAGTTCAATATAGGTACCATCGCCACCGTTGACGAAGATTTGGCTACCCTTATCGGTTGAAAGAAATGGACGGTCAGAATGTGAATCGATTTATCCATAAATATGTGATAGCGGCGGCGCACGCCATCCTTTGGCTGGCAGCGCTGTCTCTTGCCGCATATTTCCATCTTGACCACGGATATTCGGCTGCCGAGGCGCTTCTCGGCTCCACGCTCATGGCATATTGTGCATATGTCTGTGAGTCCGGACTGGGCACATGGCGCGTGGCGGCCGCTGCCGGTGATGTTAGGATTGATTTCAGGAAGGCCGGATTGTGGGGATGGATTATCGTGAACATAGCGGTAGCAATAACCCTGTCATTGCTTTTTCTGAAATACCCCGAATGGTGGATATTGCTCCTCATCATACTTAACGCCGGATGGCAGAAATATATGAACGGGCGAATACCCCCGCGTTTGCAGGAAACCTTCCAGTCTGTAAAGCTATGAAAATATCATCCGAACTGTTCCTCTGCCTCGGGCTTGTCTTTGCCGCTTTATATTTTCTGATATTCGGCATCGGCTTTGTCATCACTATGAAGATTCGCAAAAAAAGAAACCTCTAAATAAATTTACGACATGTTCAGATTAAAAGACAGAATTCCATACGCTGACGGCTCCATAGCGAAGGAGATTGTCATGCAGAACCATAGCGGGCTTTCGCTCCTTATGGCAGTTGACAAGGGACTTGAGATTCCCACACATACGGCTAATGCCGACGTGCTCGTCCAGGTAATAGATGGGAGCATGGAGTTCAACATTGAGGATAAAGTACTTGAGTTGAAAGAGGGTGATGCGCTCACTATGACACCGGGTGTGAAACATTCCTTAAAGGCTACGGAACGGTTCAAGGTTCTTGTCACAAAGCTCAACGCATGAGCACGGCATCGTTCGGTCTTCAGGCATCCTGAGGGTATGGATTCCCCGGATGCCTTTTCTTTTTGAAACATCTATATTCGGAATATCAGACACACATGTTTCGGGATAGTCAACGTTGAAAAGTCATAATATGCTACAGAATAGACACTTGTCCTATAAAGTATGCATTGACAAAGGTAGTCAATTTGAAAATCCATCGAAAAATTATAGTCAATGGTTGACACTTTTTACTCTATATATTAATATTCTTTTCTTAGAGAAAAATAGATGAGATATAGTAATATAGGGAGTTACAGGCAATGCCGGACTATGTTCAGTAGAGCCATAGTCAGTGTCAACGTTGACTATACCCAAATATACCGGTTCCACAATCTCCGGACAGTTATTCTCTTCCCGACAGCATGGATTAGGCAGGAGGTAAACCATTATCCCCACAAGTAAACCAAATGCCTCTTAATGCCCCAAACCGCCGATTGTGAGGCACATAAATAAGCATTAACTTTGCAGTACCGAACCAATCTTCATCACATCATGTACTTATGGATTGCCGAAAACACACAGTTGAGATTGTATCGGAACAACTCTACACCGTAGCGTATGCCTCCAGATACCTCGGTGTTCACCGATGCACAATCTACGATTACATCAAGCATCCGGAGCGACCATTGAGGTTCTTCCATTCCCCGGATGAGAGAAGGCTACTGTTCAGAGGAGCAGACCTGATAACCTACAAAGAAGCGGGCCTTCCGAAGAAGGGTAGAAAACGTAAGACTGGAAAACAGTAACGACCTTTATCTATCTTCAGTTCCAGCGGTACCACGGAAAGTTGAGAAGTTTATCCCCTTGCTCTGCGATTTCGGAAAGGTCTAAGGCGAGAAGCCAGGCACGGGTGCGGATGTCATCCATGTCTGTCACTGCTTGAAAATACCGCGACGGGGATAAGTCACCGGATATTTCAAGCCACTCGCCGGCATAACGCTCGGGGTCGAGCGCATCTACAAAGAAGATGATTTCGTCTACGAGTGTGCCGACAAGTCCATCGGTAAGCTCGGCGGTGAAGCTGAACTGCAAGCCGCCGAGCGTCTGCCGATGAAAATCGCAGAAGAAGCCGCCCTCACTATCAGTTATCGAGACCTGCCAGCCATTCTTGACTGCTATCTTAATTATATAACTATGTAACATGCCTACTTACTCGTTTTTCATAAATTAATTGGGTACAATTCCGCGCACTCAGACCTGCCACGTCCGTGATGGATATGGCAGGTCGCTTTGTGGGCTTAAAGGGCAATCAGTATTCTTCGGGAACCTCAATTTCCTTTATAGCGTCCAAAAGTTCCCCTATCATCTTCTCGGTGGCTTCCATATCTTCAAGCACGGCTCTCATTCTGTAAGGAGCGCCGTTTCTGCCATGTCTCGACTGGTCAAGCCATATATATGTCTCGGAGTCAACATCAAATCCCTCATAGTAATTGTCGATGTCCTCGATAAGAGAGTTGATGTTGGCGCATTTCATTGTGGCGTTGAAAGAAAAGTCACGTCCGGCAGGGCTGTACTTGCCAAACTCAAACTCACTTTTCTGCTCCTTGTAGATGATGCCCGCTTCCACGTGCCAGCCTTTGGCTTCGGCACATGCAACCACCGCATCGGTCAAATCGTCGATTAACATAGTCTATAGGTATTTATGTCAACCATGGTGGAGAGTGCCACGGCTGACAGATTGATTAATCCTCAAACCTTGCGAGAAACTTCTGCAAGCGGTCATCGCGTAGGTTCTTCAATGCGGTCGGCTTGAAGTCGGTCTGTTGGCGCACTTGCAATTTGCCATAACCCCGCGCGGTCAGGTCAAGTTCTACGCCGGAGAGTTCTTTCAGCGACACATAGCCGTATTCATCTTCAAGCAAACCTATGACTATACCGAACATGATAGTGTCATCGCCCTCCCTTTCGCCCTCAAGTATAAACCATCGGGCAGAGCCTATTGCGAATATTGCACGGCATATCGCCTCCTTTCCCTTGCCGTCCTGGGAGTACAGGGGGAAGCCGGTTAAGGCTTCCTCTAATTGGGGTGTCTGTAATCTGCACATATTATGATGCTTTAGTCAGATTGGAGCGTTGCGAAATCGGGGTCGAATATTAAGGCGGTCTCAATGAGGTGGCCGTATGCCTCGGCGGCGATACGTGAGGCCCACTCGTTGCGGTCATCATAAAGCCCCCTGCGGTAGTTGTGGGCCAGAGCCTTCATGTAGCCCATGAAGACCTTGAAAGCCTGCTGCTGGAGGTAGCGGTGCATGGTGGTCATTGCCATGCCGGTCTTTTCGGCGCTGCTCATCTTGCCGTTCACGAAGTTCTCGAACTCGTGGACGAAAGCCTTGTCTCCCTCGGCTATCTTCATGAAATCAATGTCTGTATTCATATCGGTTGGGGTTAGATTGTTGCCTGATTGTAGATTTGGGGTTCGGGCGACACATTATAGATATAGTCGCCACAACGCACCAAAAGGCAGTCCGCTCCATAATAGAGTTTCTTCATGCCTCGGACACTTCCTGTCTTGTGGAAGTTCGGGAAGCGGCTGATGCCTACGCGCTGGCCCTCCTCGATGGTCATTTTCTTTACTCTCATATAGTTCCTTATTATTTGTGAGTTCCTAAATGTCGATCCTTTTCCCTTTTGTGAAGCTCCTATGAGCTTCCCGGTCGGGAGAACCGTTTTTCGTGCAAGTGACCACTGCGGACACGAGGGAGTATAAGGCAAGGGTGTAGGCGAGACTGTGACCGGGATACCCATTTTTTGAGGCACGATAAAAATGTGGAGGCTCACGGGCGCAGTCATCGCCGGAAAGCGTAGCGGCTCTTGCCGTTGCTCCCGTCCGCAGTAACTTCGCACCGAAAAACCTCTCCGACCGGAAGCGCAAAGGGACTATAGCCAAAATAAAATTTGACAGAAAGTCTTATTATTGAAAGATTTTCATTAATTTTGTGGAAAACAATCCCGCTATGGAGAATCGTCCGACCAATAGACTGAAAGTGGTACTCGCAGAGCGACGGCAGACCAACAAATGGCTTGCCGCCCAGCTTGGTGTTGACCAGACTACCGTCTCGAAATGGTGTACCAACTCCAGTCAACCCGATATATTCACATTCTCCCGAATCTGCCGCCTACTTAATGTCAGCATGGAGGATATGATTCGCGAGGATTCAACCGTAAAGACCGATGGCAATAGATAAAAACACAATACAAAGTCTGCTCAACGATATAGAGAGCGACCGGGCTGAAAGGACTATATCCGTAAACAACACAGATAAGTTCGGTCAGGCTATATGCGCATTTGCCAATGACCTACCCAACCACGGTAAGCCTGGCTATCTGATTATCGGTGCCGATGACAAGACTGGAAAGGTTATCGGCTTGAATATTACAGATGAGCTGTTAAAGAACCTCTCCGCAATCCGTACTGACGGCAACGTCCAGCCCCAGCCGTCAATGATTGTTCAAAAGGTCGAGCTTGCCGACGGCGATGTCGCAGTTGTTGAAGTACAGCCGTCACAGTTCCCTCCTATAAGATACAAAGGCCAGATATGGGTTCGCATAGGTCCTCGCAAAGGAGTCGCCAATGAACAGGACGAAAAGATTCTGATTGAGAAGCGCAACAGTCAGGCATTGACATACGATGCGCTTCCTTGCCTGCGTGCCACAATTGACGATATAGACACGCAGCTTTTCTTTAACGGCTATCTGCCGAAGGCGTTCCCTGCCGATGTGCTCAAAGATGACAAGCGGGACATCAAGCACCAGATGCAGTCGCTCGGATTCTTCGACACCCGATTTGACTGTCCCACCAATGCCGGAATAATCATGTTTGGCAACAATGTCGAACGGTTTCTGCCCGGTGCCTACATACAGTATGTCAAGTTCAGAGGCAAAGGCAAAGGCGGCGAGGTGGAGCGTGAGTACAAATTCTCAGGCAACCTGATGAAAGTGCTGTATCAGCTCGACACTTTCGTCGATACCACCATCACCAACAGGCGCCCTGTTCCTGTATCGGTTCTCCGGGAAGAGACTATCGTGGATTATCCGCATTGGGCTACAAGAGAGCTGCTTATGAATTCGATTTGTCATCGCACGTATGACTCGAATGGCCCGATACAGTTCTATCAGTATGACGACCGCATCGAGATCCTCAACCATGGTGGTCTTTATGGCAAGGCAAATGCAGACAATTTTCCGAACGTAAATGACTATCGGAATACAATCATAGCAGAGGCCCTGCGTGTCCTTGGATTTGTCAACCGTTTCAGCCGTGGCGTTCAAAGGGTCGAGAACGATCTCTTGGAAAACGGTAACGGTAAACCGGAATTTGACCTGTCTTTGGGTACAGCTTTCAAGGTCATCGAGCGCAAGGCTCATATGGATGAGACAGAAAATGAGACTGTAAATGAGACTGTAAATGAGATTGCAAATTCAGCATCAAAGTTTTCATTATCAGATACTCACAAGAAGTTATTCCATCTGATTTGCATGGATAATACCATCACCTATGCTGGACTGATAAATGCGACTGGATTATCAAGAGGCCATGTCGCAAGGATTATTTCTGATTTAAAAGATAATGGCTACATAGTTCGTAAAGGCAGTGACAAGTCAGGCAACTGGGAAATCCGCAAATCACTGACTGATTAGTCCATGATTAAGGAGATGAGATTGTCTATGAAAAGGATACTGTTTCTTCATGGCTTTACATCGAGTGGGGCATGTGAAATTGCCGAGACACTGAGAAAGGATTTGGAGGGAACCGCCGAGGTGGTTGCTCCGGACCTTCCACTCCACCCATACGAGGCGATGGATATGCTTCAGGACTTGTGCGAGGAGCAACAGTTCGACCTCATTGTCGGGTCGAGCTGCGGCTCATTCTACGGCCAGCAGCTTGTGAGATTCACAACTCTGCCGGCGATTCTTGTCAGTCCGTTCCTGAAGATGACGGAGTTTCTGGAGCCGCGCATCGGCATCCACGAATACAAGTCGCCGCGCAAGGACGGCCAACAGCAGTTTGAGATTACTCCAGAGCTTATCGCCGAGTTTGCCGGGATGGAGGCTCATCAGTTCGACTGCTACGACCCATTCAACCGCGACCGAGTCTGGGGAATGTTCGGCTCGCAGGACACGCTCGCCCATTTTCGGAATCTGTTCACTGAATATTATCCCAAGGCAATCGACTTCGACGGCCCACACACCATGACCGCCGATAACGTCCGTCAAGACCTCGTCCCGGCAATAAAACGGTTGCTCGCCGAAATGCCAGCCGTCCGTGAACGCTACTTCCGTCACTTCAAAGGCGGTAAATATCGGCTATGGCATATAGCAAAGGATTCCGAAACCCAGGAGCGCATGGTCGTCTATCAGGCTCTCTACGGCAAACACGGCTATTGGGTACGCCCCGAGCGGATGTTCTTCGAGCGCGTCACACGTGACGATCACACCTTCCCCCGCTTCACCGAAATCAAAAAAGGCGAGATATGAGACCGATGAGAAAAGCGCAGCGTCAGCGCGACGCCGTCTGGGCGCTGCAAGTGTTCGACAAAGCGCCCTATGTCACAGTGAGCATGACACGCCCTGAAGGCACACCCTATGGATTGCCGCTGTCACTCGTAAGATGCGGCACCGACCGATTCTATTTCCATTGCGCCGGAGAGGGAGAGAAACTCGATTGCCTGAAAGTCAATCCGATAGTCAGCTTGTCGGCAGTCAGCAAATGCACGCCTAAATTTGAAGAAGAAAAGCATAACTTCACAGAATATTTCCATTCAGCGGTAGCCGTTGGAAGAGCCGAAATAGTCGAAGACGATTCCGAGAAGACATTGGCCCTGCGCCTGCTCTGCGAACGCTTTCTCCCCAACTACATGAGCCACTTCGACGAAGCCATCACCCGCAGCCTGTCACGCACCACCATAGTAAGGATTACCCTTACCGAACCTCCGGTCGGCAAGTGCAAGCCCTGATCGAAGCAAAAGGCAACTAGACTTCTATTTGAATTGGAACAGTGTATTCAATATCATTTTACATTTCAGTGCAAAGATTTGGCACTGTATGTGACTAATTTTGCGATGTCATGGGCTTATGCCCTCGACATCAGTACAAAACTTGAATGCAATGCCCTCAAATCCGAAAATTTTTGTTAACTTTACATTCCACGCAACGGAATATCTGAGAAATGACCAGTCAACACAATACAAAGACATAAGGCGCGAGCCGAGAAAACTTTGAGAACCCCTTCGTAGTCGTTACGGGCTTTGGTCAGCCTTCAGATGCTACGCCGGGGTTCTCCTCTTTTTAATGAACCGACTAATCGCATGAAAGCGAGTGATAAACATAAACTGATTGACCGAATCAAGACCTTGGAGGGCTTGACCGACGATGAACGCTCTGCACTTCTCGGTCTTCTCAACGAGACCAAGACATACGGTCTTGTATGGGAAGATAAACCCGAGGATGTTGAGGAACGTCTGCGCACGGAGCTTCCGGTCCTGAAAGAGGTCAAGAGTCGTGCCATTATCTCGGAAAATGCCGATGCTCCCAATCATATCCTTATAGAGGGAGATAATCTTGAAGCTCTGACCACTCTCGCCTATACCCATGAGGGTAAAATCGATGTTATCTACATAGATCCCCCTTACAACACAGGCAAAAAGGATTTTGTCTATAATGATACCTTTATTGATTTTGAAGATTCATTTAGGCACTCGAAATGGCTGTCTTTTATTTCAAGGCGATTGAAAATTGCGAAGAATCTTCTTTCGGATAATGGCATGATTTTCTTGTCGATAGATGATAATGAGCAGGCATCATTAAAACTCCTTTGCGATGAATTATTCGGGGAAGTAAATTTCTTGGGGCAATTAATTCTTAAAACTGCGACAGACAATAACCCATCTCAGATAAACACTGAGCATGAATATATGCTGTGTTATTGTAAACGACGTGATTATCAAAAAAACTGGCAACGCCAAAGCCAAGCGGCAAAATTACTTATAACAGCCGGTAAAGAAATTATGTCAACCGGGGTATCTATTGAAGAAGCCCAAAAAGAACTGCGAAAGTGGATAAAGGCTAACAAGAGAATACTTCCTCAGGTTGCACATTACAATAATATTGATGAGAAAGGAGTATATAGCAGTTCCAGCAACTCTTCTAACCCACATCCTGGTTGATATACTTATGATATTTTTCATCCAGTCACCGGACTTCCTTGTCCAAAACCTGCGAATGGATGGAGGTGGCCTCAATCTACTTTCTTAGCTTATGATGAAGCGGGTGAAATAGAATGGGGGAAAGACCATACAACTCAACCTCACGTGAAGAAAAGAATTGAAACCTCCATGGAGTATTTAAGGACATTAATCTATGAGGACAATCGCGGAACTACAAAAAATCTGTCGGAAATATTTGGAGCGCAGATTAAACAAGCAAGTGCGAAATTACAAAATATTGAGAATACATTCGCGCAAAAGGTGATATTTCAGAAAGGATCTTCATCTTGAGGTAAATGAATCGGTTCAAGAGAATCGACTAAATGCATCAGATTGGCACCAGCCGCAACGATTTCAGAGATACGGTCAGACTCAAGGTCAAAATAACCATACTCATCTTCATAAGCGCACATTGCGCTGCGTAAATCAGATGCATACTGCACGAGTAAGCGATATTGTTCTGCTGTCATAATTTGTTGTCAATCAATTAAAATGTTTGAAAAACTCAATTTTAGGTGTTGAATAGCCAAGTTTTTTGCGAGGCCTGTTGTTTAGTTTTTTCTGAATGGCTATGAGCTGAGGTGGACTGATTTCATCAAAGTCAGAGCCTTTAGGTATGTACTGTCGTATAAGCTTGTTGGTATACTCAACAAGTTCTTTCTGCCATGATGCATAAGGGTCTGCGAAGTAAACCGTAACGCCTTTAAGAGCTTTTGAAATAAGCCTGTGCTGCGAAAACTCAGAACCGTTATCGGTTGTTATTGTCAATACTCCCACGGCTTTGTAGGCATATAGTAAGCGGATTACCTCCTTCGCATTAATGGGATACACTTCCTTTGCGCGATTGGTATTCCTGAGCGATTCGATCCATTTCTTCAACACTGCTGATGTTAGTTGACCAAACATGAGCTTGTTTGAACCGATATAGCGTTCAAGATTCTCCACAGCGTACTTGTAGTTCTTGGATGTACGCTCATGTCCACTATTAATCATGCGATTGATGTGGATTCTTGCGTAGTCACTGAAACAGATGTCCTGTGATTCGGTTGTCAAAAATTCGATAATCTGATTTACAGTCCACTCTTCAGCGTCCACTGTGTTGAGAAGATTATTGTACCGGATGATGAGGTCGGCACAGTAACTAAGGACGAAGGCATCCTTTATCTCACTGGTGTTGGTCAGCTCCTTCTTCGTGACCACCTTGTCTGTTTTGATGTAGCCAAGTCCTCTGTGGTGGGTGACCCGGATGTAAACCTGCCAGAACCCGTCGCTTCGAGGTCTCCGTACACATGCTTTGAAATTTGCCATGTTTACAAAATTATTTGATGTTTAATATTTAACCATAACTAACTGTTGCTCAATAGATTGCAATGATAAACATTTGGTAAACATCTGGTAAACGGGCAATGTTCAATTGGTAAACAATTGGTAAAAATTTCTGATTATTTGTACTCAGAAAATGATGCCAAATGCACGGAAAAAGTCATAAAAAATAGGCTGTAATGTCCTGATTTCAGAAGCATTACAGCCTAAATTATTGATTGTCTATCGGATAGAGACTATATCGGATTAGTCCTCTATTGCAGCCTGGGCCGCAAACAACAATCGCATAATATCAAGTGTTTGAATGAACGCTCTAAGCGTTCTCTAAGCACTTTTTTGTTTGATTGGTGGTTTGCTGGTGTTTAGGCAGCTTAGTCCTCGATGGCTGCCTGCGCCGCAAACAACAATCGCATAATATCAAGTGTTTGAATGAACGCTCTAAGCGTTCTCTAAGCACTTTTTTGTTTGATTGGTGGTTTGCTGGTGTTTAGGCAGCTTAGTCCTCGATGGCTGCTTGGGCCGCTATAATTTAGAACTTCATTTCAGAAGGTTTAGAAACACTATCTAAACAGGGTCTAAGCGGACTTCAAGCCTTATTATCGGGAAGGAGGATTTATCTTTCGCAACTGAACCGCATTGGAATCGTTAACCTTGCAGTTCAACTACAGTTTCTTATTTCATGGGCTATTCTATTTTGGTTGTTTATATACTTGGATCAGCTCGTCCTTGTCGGCGAGGTTGTCCCTTAATGTCTGTATCTGTTCGCGCAGAAGAGCATTGCTTTCCTCATAGTGTTTCACATCGCTTTTCAGTTTCTCAATCTCAGAGAGTATCGCTGCTTCACCAATATTATTATTGGCATCTCCGTTTCCGAGCACCACAGCCGCAAGGTAGGCGTTGACATTTGTGGGAAACTTGCAAAACAGGGCAAAGAAGTTCATTTCAAGGACTTGGCAAACCTTGTAGAGCTTCTTGGTTTCCATCGTATCGCGCTCGAGAATCCGGTTGACGTGTTGCTGCTGCACTCCAATTAACTTACCAAATTCTGTTTTAGTCATGTTTAACTCGTCGAGACGTTTTGCAATCTCCCGACCCACATGAACTGACTTTAGCTCTACGTTAATCATTAATCATCAATCCATTAAACTGTTATAGATGCCTAAAACAGTGGTTCAACAATCTGTTTGTTCAAACAATAATCTGTACATTTGCGTTGATTTTGTAGTTGGTTAACCTTGGCAAGACAGGACTATTGCTGTTGCAAAGTTAATCATTAATCCATCAACAAACAAATATTAAGGTTAAAAATGACAGATAACTTTGTGAAAATCCGCCCTGCAATCATGGCTATGGCTGTTGGTGAAACCATTGAGTTCCCGATAGCTAAATTAAAGAGCGTCCGTACACAGGCATCGGAAATCGGAGCTATTACCGAACGACGCTATACGACCCGGACCAACCGTGAGGCACGTACTATATCCATCACTCGCGTAGCATAGGCAAACATTATGGTGTTCCTTCAGTTTACAGACAATCTTGTGCCTTACGACACGTTTCTCAATGACGTGGCAGCAAGAGTCGTCAAGATGATCAAGGCCGGGCGGGATGACCCGGAATATGTGAGCCAGCGAAAGGCTTTTGCCATGTTCGGGAGAGCCAATGTAGAACGTTGGCGACGTCAAGGCAAGATACAACCCAGCAAAAGACCGGGTAAGGTTGAATACCGTACATCCGAATTGCGTTATCTTCAGAGTATTCAACAGGACTATTTCAGTGAATGAATCGGCATGGAGACATTTATAAATGACATCAAACACAGGGATGCGAAGCTCCTCTGTGGTTATCTCGAAACACTTTCCTATCAGGAGAGCGTTGAGTTTGTCGATGAGGTTGTCCGGGCCGCCGGAGTTCACCGTCGCACCTTCTTCAACTGGAAGTATATGTGTTGCCGCATACCCTTGTGGGCAAAGGAGATTATGGAGAATATCGCCGGGAGAACCATCTTCTCCCCCACAATCAATTTTCAAACCGACTACGACAATGACAGAGTTGCAGCCGAAGTGTAATCCGGAGGGGATTTATTGCGTCAAGAGGGCGTGTGCGGAGCTGGGGGTGTCATTCAAGACCTTTCGCCGTTATCGCGAGATGGGTCTGATTGCTCCTGTCAATCCGCAGAACCGGTACCGTCCCAAATTCTCGGGGCAGTCCATTATCGACTGCTGGAAACGACTTACGACACTATGATAAGCGAAAAGACCATACAGGCGGTTCGCGACCTTGATATTGCGGTTGTTCTCAAGCCATACGTCAACCTGACGGCCAGAGGCTCCTCTCTGGTCGGACTTTGCCCGTTCCATTCCGAGAAGTCTCCGTCATTTTCAGTTTCACCGAGAAAGAATCTGTGCTATTGTTTCAGTTGCCACCGGGGAGGCGACGGCATAGCATTTGTCATGGAGAAGGAGAACTGTACTTTCGAGGAAGCCGTCGAGAGGATAGCACGGGACAACAACATTCCCCTGGATTTCACAAATAGACAAATGTCTGACAAAGAGATTGAGGATGCGAAACACAGAGAGTCGCTTATGGCGGCTCTCGATGTGGCACAGAAATTCTTTTACGATTCGTTGCGAATAACATTCTCGGATGAAGCCCGCAATGCCCAGGCATACGCCTATGGTCGCTGGCCAGAGGAGTTTTGCTCTACATTTGGAGTGGGATATGCTCCGAAGGATGGTCGTGCATTCATGGAATACTGCAAAAGAAAGGCGGTAGATACGGATTTACTGATTGAACTCGGTCTGCTGAAACGGGACAAGGAGGACAAGGAAAAGATTTATACCGCATTCCGTGAACGTGTTATCATTCCTATACGCAACCGCTGGGGGCGAGTCATCGCTTTCACCGGTCGATATATCGGCACCAATGACAAGGCCGCAAAATATATCAATTCCGACAACTCGGAGATTTACACCAAGGGAGATACAATCTTTGGAATCGACAGGGCTTCCAGAGTGAGGGATGCCGCCAATGTCATTATCGTCGAGGGCGCGCCGGATGTTATGCGCTTTAATATACTCGGATATGATAACACCGTGGCGACACTGGGAACATCATGGACCGACCACCAGTTCGAGCAACTGAAGAAATACTATCAGGCAATCACCTTTGTACCTGATTCCGATGTAAAGGAGGGAGAGTTGTTCGGCCCAGGCTTTATCGCCGTGATAAAGAACGGAGCCGAGACCATACGCAAGGGATTCGATGTGACCGTAAGAGAGATTCCCTTCGCGGAAGTTGAACTTACAGATGAAGAGCTGAAGGAGTTATATCCCGATGGAGTGCCGGGAGATGCCGTGAGAATCAAGCCCGGTAAGAATGATGCCGACAGTTATCTGAAAACCGCTGTCGATTTCACCTCATTGCCGGAAAAATATTTCATTGTATGGCTGGCCGAGAAGCGTTTCTACGAAGCTGACTCAATTCAGAAGGAACGGAATGCGATGTCGGAGATAGCCGACCTGCTGCGCTATGTCAAGGATTCACTCACACAATCCCAGATAATAGAGCAGCTCTCCAAGATATACGGCAAAGTGAAGATGTGGCGCGATGCCGTCACAATGGCCCGTGGCATTGCCCAACGGAATAAGGAATCAGATGCTCCCACCGATGAGAAGCAACAGAAAATCGAAGACCTCCGTAAAGCCGGGCTCTTCATCCGAAACAACTGTTACTACACAATAGGGAGCGAGGAGGAAGACCCCGTGATAATCTCCAATTTCGTCATGGAGCCGCTGTTCCACATCAGCGATGACAACAACGGCACCCGCCTTTTCAAACTTATAAATGAGTATGGCGACACAAGGGAAATGGAGATCAGAGAGTCTGAAATGTGCTCGCTTGCTGCATTCCAGCAAAAGACCGGTACCCTCGGCAATTTCATATGGCTTGCCAAGATAGACAAGCTCAACAGGATAAAACGCTACCTCTATGCCAGGACGGACACTGCGGAGCGTGTGAGAAAGCTCGGCTGGAACAGCGAGGAAGATTTCTTTGCGTTCGGCAACGGCATTCTCGCCGACGGTCAGTTTCTCAATGTAGATGACCTCGGTATTGTCAGGGGAGTCAACGGCAAAGCATACTATATTCCGGCACAGGCGAAGATGTATCGCAACAATCCGGAAATATACCAGTTCGAGCGACTGATGGTGCATGGCGACCTCGGTGGAGTGTCGCTGAGAGGATTCGCCACGAAACTCATCGAAGTATTCGGCGAGAATGCGAGAATTGCCCTTTGCTATCTGTTCGCAACACTCTTCCGTGATGTCATTTTTCAGAGGACGCGCCATTTCCCCATCCTCAATCTCTTTGGCGAGAAGGGAACAGGCAAGACGACGCTCGCCACCTGCCTCCAGTCATTCTTCATTCACGGTGTGGATCCGCCAAACCTTAGCGTCACGTCCATTCCGGCGATGAACGACCGTGTGTCACAGGCCGTCAACACCCTTGTTGTGTTCGACGAGTACAAGAACGACCTGGACGTGCGTAAGGTCGGATTCCTCAAAGGCTTGTGGGGAGGCGGCGGTCAGACGAAAAAGAACACAAACACCGACGGCATGGCATCCCAGACTATCGTGAGCACCGGAATAGCCATCTGCGGTCAGGACAAGCCCACACAGGATATGGCGCTCTATACCCGTGTCCTGTTCCTTGAATACACAAAGACCTCTTTCAACGCCGCCGAGAGGAAGCGGTATGAGGAGCTTGTCTCCTTATGCAACATGGGTCTTACACATCTGACAGTGGAGCTGCTGAAACACCGTCGGCTCTTCGAGAAGAATTTCCCGGAGGCATATAATATGGTGAAGCGCGAGTTCGGCACCAGACTTAGTGATGTGACGATACATGAGCGCATATTCGGCAACTGGGTCATCGCTCTCGCCACGTTCCGGACACTGGAGACGGTTCTTGACCTGCCATTCAGTTACAGCGAACTGTTCGATACCGCCGTCAAGGGAGTCATGCATCAAAACGAGCTGGCTCAGGAAAGCTCCGAGGTCGGCGATTTCTGGAACACACTTCAAGGACTGCAGTCAGCCGGAAAATGTGTGAACGGTGTGCATTTCCGCATAAAGTATCTCACGAAGTTCCGGGCTATCGGCTCATCGGATGATATAGAGTACAAGGAGTCACGTCCCATACTGTATCTGAATGCTGCCGCCGTATCATCGCTTTTGGGTGGGCGCAGCGGCATGGGTGCGACGGCAAACCGCTCCTACTGGTCCACGATTCTCTCGTATCTTAAATCGCATACATCCTATCTTGGCTTGAAGCAGCAGCGTTTTGACTTGCTCCTTGCCAATGGCTCGCCCGACTATTACTATGAGACAGTAAACGGCCAGCAGGTTAGAAAGCAGAATGTGACACGCCCACAGGCTTTGTGCTTTGATTATCTCAGAATCAGGGATGACTTCGGTGTAAGTCTCGAGACAGAGGCCCTGACCGATGCCGAGAGGCTTGCCGAGGACTACGAATCCACAGCAGAGAATCATCCCGGAGATAGCATGGAACAGGATACGAGGCCAGCCCCTGATTTATTCAACAACTGACTGTCAAAAGATTCCGACAAATAGACCACTACATTATCACCCATCATATCAAGGCTATCGAAAGGTAGCCTTTTATTCTTTCCTAAAAATCATCGAAAATAAAACCCACACGTTTTTGACATGACATTCTTGACAAAACCTAACGATAGAAATATCAACGTATTGTATTCGCTTGTCATCCTTGACAAACCTTGACAAGCATTGACACATCAGATTTGCCAGAGAATTTCCAAGCCACGACTTGACAAATCATCGGCTTTATATCTTATATCTTTTCTTTTTGAAAAAGAACTAAAGTGATATAAAATAAGGGCTTGCGAGGCATGGGAAAGGGGGGGCAAGGCTGTGTCAACGTGTCAAGGCTGTCACGGTCGAAACATATATACCTTTTCGTTTCAGAAAACAGTAATTCTTCTCCCGATGCCCTGATTTCTACCCATTGTAGGATTTGGTTCACCCTACTCCCATATATTCCAATCTATTCCTATAAATTCCAATATTCGCCTATTGTTCAGAATATTATATGTCGCTAACTTTGCGTATGGAACGCAAAAGAAATATACAGGAATATGAGGAAGAGTGATTTTGCCATGAAGATTGAGCCGGAGTTCTTATACTCCGTGGGGCAGGCTGCAAGATATTTCGGTGTCCACCGATGCACCGTCTACGCATACGTCGCCAATCGGGAGAAACCGCTGCCTCACCTCATATCTGAAAGAAACGGCAGAATCATCTTTCTCGGTCAGACACTTATCGAATACAAGTTGAACGGCCTTCCGAAGAAGGGCCGAAAACGGAAAAACACACCGCGTGGCGGATTCGTCAACGGGTCAGACAGGGATTGAATGAATGGAAATTGCCATGTTGGTTATGTTTGGGATTCAGTTGAGACTGAACCACGGCAAGTCGAGAAGGGATTTTCCCTTCTCGGCTGCCGTGGAAAGCTCAACGGCAAGCAGCCATGCATGGGTTCTCATCTCGTCCATGTCGTCAATGGTCTTGAGATACCTCGCAGGTGAGACATCTCCTTTGTTCTCCATCCACTCACACGCATAACGTTCGGGGTCGAGTGCATCGACAAAGGAGATGATCTCATCCACGAGCGATGAAATCCGACCGCCAGTCATTTCTGCCGTGAAACTGAACGGCAGACCGTTCCTGGTGATCCGCTGGAAGTCGAAGTAAAACGAATTGTCGCCGCAAGCAGTTATCGAAACCTGCCAGCCACAGCCTGCTGCAATTCTAATTATATCACTATGTATCATCTTCAATCTAATTGTAATAGGTACATTTTTTCATTTATTCCGCACCGCAGCCCCGCCGAGTCCGAGAGGAACCGGCGGGGTTTTCGGTAGATATGGCTGCGCTTCAGTACTCCTCCGGCACCTCCATTTCTTTTATTGCCTCCAAAAGTTCTTCAATCATCTTCTCGGTGGCTTCCATGTCTTCAAGCACAGCTCTCATGCGGTATGGCGCACCGTTTCTTCCGTGTCCGAACTGGTCGAGCCATATGTACGTCTCGTAGTCAACATCAAAATCCTCGTAATACTCCTCTATATTCTCTATGAGGGAGCTGATGTTGGCGCATTTCATTTCAGCCGAGAATGAGAAGTCGCGTCCTGCCGGAGTGAACTTGCCAAACTCAAACTCCGCTGTCTGCTTCTTGTAGATTATTCCTGCTTCCACCTTCCAGCCTTTCGACTTGGCACATTCAACTACAGCGTCGGTCAAATCGTCTATATACATATTGTTACGGTGTGTTGTGTCAGCCGTAGCGGAGAGTGCCACGGCTGACGGGGTAATTCAATCCTCGAATCTTGCGAGAAACTTCTGTAAGCGGTCATCGCGTAGGTTCTTCAAGGCGATCGGCTTGAAGTTGGTCTGCTGCCTCACTTGAAGTTTGCCGTAACCTTGTGCGCTAAGGTCGAGTTCGACTTCGGATAACTCGTTGAGTGACACATAGCCATACTCATCCTCGATTAGACCGGTCACTATGGCGAACATGATGGTGTCGCCTCCCTCTCGTTCGCCTTCAAGTATAAACCATCGGGCGGAGCCGAGTGCGAAGATTGCGCGACAAATTGCTTCCTTTCCCTTGCCGTCCTGGGAATAGAGGGGATAGTCCTTCAAGGCTTCCTCCAACAGGGGTGTCTGTAGTCTGCACATATTCAGTCAAATATTATTTCGTCGGGGTAAACTTCAATGGTGGCTCCGCTGCTAAACTCAATGATAAAGCGGTAGCCGTTTCGCCCCACCACCGTGGCGCGATGGTATCCGCGCCATGGGGTGTTGAGTTCGCATTGCCGTCCGTATTCGGGAAAATCGGGGTCGTACATATCGAGAGATTTATGCGGTTGGAAAATCGGGGTCGAAAATGAGGTCGGCCTCGATTAGATGGGCGTATGCCTCGGCTGCGAGACGTGATGCCCACTCGTTGCGGTCGTCGTAGCGACCTTTGCGGTAGTTGTGGGCGAGTCCCTTCAGGTAGCCCAACATTATCTTGAACGCCTGCTGCTGGAGATAGCGGTGCATGGTTGTCATTGCCATGCCGGTCTTCTCGGTGCTGCTCATTTTGCCGTTGACAAAGTTCTCGAAGTCGCGGACAAACTCCTTGTCGCCCTCGGCTATCTTCATGAAGTCGATGTCTGTATTCATATCGGTAGTGGTTATATGGTTGCTTGATTATAGATGGCTGGCTCGGCAGACACATTATATAAGTAATCGCCTGAGCGCACCAAAAGGCAGTCAGCTCCATAATAGAGCTTCTTCATGCCTCGGACACTTCCTGTCTTGTGGAAGTTCGGGAAGCGGTTGATGCCGACACGGCGTCCCTCCTCGATTGTCATTTTCTTTACTCTCATAGTTCCTTATTATTAATGAGTTCAATTCTTTTTCCCTTTTTGTGAAGCTCCTTTGAGCTTCTCGGTCGGGAGAACCGTTTTTCGTGCAAGTGAACACTGCGGACACGAGGGAACATAAGGCAAGAGTGTAGGCGGTGACTGCGATCGGGATACCCATTTTTGAGGCACGAAAAAATGTGGAGGCTCACGGGCGCAGTCATCGCCGGAAAGCGTAGCGGCTCTTGCCGTTGCTCCCGTCCGCAGTATCTTCGCACCGAAAAACCTCTCCGACCCGGAAGCGCAAAGCGATGCAATCAGAAAATGCTGTACTTGCGACTAAATAACGGCAAATCATTTGGTGATTTGCCGTTATTTAGTTAACTTTGCACTTGATATACAAAGACTCCAATGACAGAGACACGCACTGCCATACTCACGTTTGCCGAGAATCGGGATAGCTTCCGGTTCGCCGAACTGTTGTCGTATCTCAACGGACTGTTTGAGATTTCGAAGGTCACGCTCTCCTGGTATCTCAGGGAAATGATCAACGACAATATTATCTTCAAGCTTGGCCGTGGCATATATACGGCTCACAAGGTGCATACATCGGAATACACGCCACGCCTGAGGATCAAGGCTGTGAAAGTCGGCAAAATTATCGCCCGTAAGTTTCCATTTGTCTCGGTCAGCGTACTCGATGGTCAGGTCTTTGCTGATTTCCAGCATCATATTTCCTCCAACAATGTAATATATGTGGAAGTGGACCGCGATGCCATGGAATCAGTCTTTCATTCTTTGAAACAGGAGGGATATACCGCGTATCTCAATCCGTCGAAAGATTTTGTATATGAAAACATCGACTTGTCGAAGGAGGCTGTGATTGTAAAGCCTTTGATTTCCGAATCCCCACTTTTGGACTTCAAGGGAGTCAAGACTCCGCGTCTGGAGAAAATTCTTGTTGATATCTATTGTGACGATGACTTGGACTATCTTCATGGCAACGAGTGGAGCCGGATGTTCGACAACGCTCTTTCGATGTATTCAGTCAACCGAACCGCAATGCTGCGATATGCCTCGCGACGCAATGCCAAACCGGCCATAGAGAAGGCCATAGAAAACTTGGGAACCCACAATGATTAAACCACACTGTTTCGGCAAGGACTGGTTTCAGTCAATGTCGAAGAAATACCGTTACAACGACCTCGGCATTATCGAGAAAGTCATCAGAGCCTTTGCACTCCTCGACCTTTTGGCCCGCTCAGGCTGCCCTTATATCTTCAAGGGTGGCACATGCGTCGGTCTGATACTCGGCGACAAGACACGCCGACTTTCAATCGACATTGACATTATCTGTCCTCCCGGTACAAATGTTGAAGAATATCTTGACCGCATAAGCGAGTTCGGTTTTACAAGGAAAGAACTGGTGGAACGCCGTCAGGCCGGAAAAGATATTCCAAAGAGCCACTCCAAGTTTTTCTATCAGATAGCCTATACCGACCGTTCAAACCAGGAGTCATATATCCTGCTTGACGTTTTGTATGAAGATACTCACTATCAACAGGTGAATGAGATAGAGGTCATCAACAAGTTTATCGAGCTTGATTCCGAGCCGTCGATTGTAATGGTTCCATCCATAGGCGATATTCTCGGCGACAAGCTGACGGCATTCGCTCCCAACACCACCGGCATACCTTATTATAAGAATGGCAGCTCCCGTGGCACCGAAATCATGAAGCAGGTCTATGACATAGGTCGTCTGTTCGATGCAGTCGAAGATCTTGAGCTTACAGCCAAATCGTTCAGCCGCATTGCTCTGGTGGAACTTGGCTACCGTGGTCTTGGCGCAGACCCGTCGGTAATATATGAGGACATACGGCAGACCGCTCTTCTCCTTGCTACGCGAGGATTGGAGGGGAAAGGCGACTTCCCGTTGTTGCAGGACGGCATCAAGCGACTCGGCAACTTCATCTATGAGAACAAATACTTCATCGAGGATGCGATTGTCGATTCGGCAAAGGCAGCCTATGTCGCCACTTGCATAGAAAAAGAGCAAACGCAGATAGAGAAATTTGACATCTCAAAACTGACCTCCGACATGAACATAGACCGTGTATTGCCTGTCCGACTCAACAAGTTGAAGAAGACACGCCCGGAGGCTTTCTTCTATTGGTATCTCATTGACCAGATTCTATAGAACAAACAACACACATACTAAATAATGGCAAATATAGTCTGTATTTGCCGTTGTTTAGTTTTTTTTGATGATATAAGATTATGATTAAAGAGACACGGCTGTCGCCGGAAATGATTGACGCTCTGGAGCTGGCGATTCGCGAGGCTGTGCAGGAGCGCATAGACACCGACCCCGATGTTGCCGACTGTTATTTGCGCATAATCCCGGATAAATGGCTCGTTCAGGTCATGTATATTGAGGAAAGCAATCTGACCGCACCAAATCGCGATGTGGCATTACTCAACCTCATGTACGACCTCAAAGATACTTATGGCGGCAACGAGATATGGATGCTCAACGACCAAGCCATCCGAAACCTCGCTGAATCATACGGCAATCTGCTTGAAATGGACTTCTGTCTAAATTAAAATTATCCGCGATGACAATTATTAACATCGGTGCGCAAGGATTTGGCAGTAGCGGTGACTAATTTTGCAGTGTCAAGGGCTTATGTCCTCGACATCAGCACAAAACTTGGATGCAATGCCCTCAAATCCGGAAATTTTTGTTAACTTTGCATTCCAAGGAACGGAATATCTGAGAAATGACCAGTCAACACAATACAAAGACATAAGGCGCGAGCCGATAAAACTTTGAGAACCCCTTCGTAGTCGTTACGGGCTTTGGTCGGCCTTCAGATGCTATGTCGGGGTTCTTGTTATTAATGAACCGACAAATCGCATGAAAGCGACTGACAAACATAAACTGATTGACCGAATCAAGACCTTGGAGGGCTTGACCGATGATGAACGCTCGGCGCTGCTCGGGCTTCTCAACGAGACCAAGACATACGGTCTTGTGTGGGAAGATAAACCGGAGGAGGTGGAGGAACGTCTTCGCTCCGAGCTGCCGGTGCTTAAGGAGGTAAAGAGCCGCGCCATCATATCCGACAATGCCGATGCACCAAACCATATACTTATCGAGGGCGACAACCTCGAAGCCCTCACCACTCTTGCATATACGCATGAGGGCAAAATTGATGTCATCTATATAGATCCACCTTACAACACAGGAAAGAAGAGAGAATTCAAATACAATGACGACTATATAGATAAAGAAAATCCTTTTAGACATAGTATTTGGTTGTCATTTATGAAGAAAAGACTCATCATAGCAAAAAACCTACTTTCAGAGCATGGTGTTATTTTCCTTTCCATAGATGACAATGAGTTATCGTCACTTAAATTGTTATGTGACGAAATATTTTCAAATAACTTCATTGAGAATTTTGTTGTACAAACAGATGGACATACAGATAACCAAGATGAAATTACTGGGATACACGAGTATATCTTATGTTACTCAAAACAAAAAGAACATAAGGGTATAAATAATATCGTTGATCCTAATACAAAAGAGGATTCAAAGATATTAAGAGATTTCGCTGAAAATTCTATAACAAAAAACGGTGCTAAGAATCCGCCATCAGAAATTATACTTCCTAAGGGTTTCCCATGCGAGACAGAAACATTGAATGTTTCTGTACCAACTAACGTTGAGTCATTTTTAGATGCAGTTTCAAAAAACGGGTTTATTAGTAGAGATATTACATCTACCTTTGGAGTTAAATACCCAGTATGCTTAACTCCAATGATAGTTGAAAATGGTGTATTATCACAACCTTGTACTGTTTTCTCTGGTTGGATGAATAATGGTAAACTAAAAAAATTTATTAATAACAATTGTTTGCCAATACAGGATGAAGATACCATGTTGAGATTCTTTTTATCAAAAAATGGTGTTATCTACTATCGCCGAGAGGGAAGGCAGTCTCATTATGTTCAAAGTATTTTGAGGAACTTTGGAACTACAGAGACAAATAAATATATGCTTGAGAGAATGGGTGTTTCTTTTGAGTATCCAAAACCTGTTGAACTCATCAAATATGTTCTTTCACTTTATACCGATAAGAATTCAAAAGTTTTAGATTTCTTTGGTGGTAGTGGAACAACAATGCATGCAGTAAATCTTCTAAATTCAGAAGATAGAGGCACGAGAATATGCATAAGTTGTACTAATGATGAAAATGGTATCTGTTCGCAAGTTCATTATCCACGTTTAAAATATGTATTGGAGAATGATTACTATTTACCACAAGGTGAACAAGTTAAGAAACATAATAGTAATCTCCGCTACTATCGCACGGATTTCGTTGGCCGACGCCGCACTCCGCAGAATATGCGCCGGTTGATGCTGCTGTCATCGGATATGCTGTGTATCAAGGAGAATCTTTACACAGAGCATGACGAGTTTGGAGGCATGGAGACAATGAAAAACGGCTTCCGCTATTTCTCCGACGGAAAGAAGCAGATGCTGATTGTCTATAACGAGGAGTCAATCTACGACATAGTGGATGCGCTCGAAGCGATGGAGGTTGCATCGCCGATAATCGTATATGTCTTCTCGCCCGGCAACGATGCGTGGAACTCCGAGTTTGAGAGCGTCAGCGATAAAGTGCGACTGACTGCTTTGCCTGCCGCTATCTACAATGCCTACAAACGTGTGCTTCCCAAACCCAAGACAACTCTGCTCAATCCTGAAGAAGCGCCGAAAGAGGAGAAAAAAGAAACTGAGAATCTGTTTGACTTTAACGAAGAGGGAGGTGAGGCATGAAAGATTTCGCATATCAGCAGGACGCTGTAAGAGACCTGACTCAAAAGGTGGTTGGTCTGCTCAACGAAGGAGGCTCGCGCCGCAAGGTCGTATTTGAGGCACCGACAGGTTCCGGGAAGACGGTTATGGCTTGCCAGACACTGGCAAGCATAGTCGATACACTGAAATCCGACGGCACCAACCGCTACGAGGATGTTGCCTTCATTTGGTTTGCGCCCCGCAAGCTCCACCTACAAAGTTATATGAAACTAAAAGGAGCCTTCTCCCATGGACGCGAGCTGCGACCGGTGATGTTCGACGACCTTGAACAGAGCGAGGGAATACAGCCCGGAGAAATCCTTTTTGTCAACTGGGAAAGTGTCAACAAGGAAAAGAACATAATGGTGCGCGAGAGCGAGGCAAACGCATCGCTATATGAGATATGTCGCCGCACACGCGAGCAGAACGGACTTCCTATTATCGCCATAATTGACGAGGAACACATGTTCTGGTCGAAGACTGCAGACAAATCGGGAGCGGTGCTCGACCGCATCAATCCGACTGTGGAGCTGCGTATATCGGCAACGCCCAAAACGGTGCGCTTCGATGAGAAAGTGCGTGTCGGCCGCGACAAAGTTATAGCAGCCGAGATGATAAAGCGAGAGGTTGTGCTAAACCCCGAACTCGACAACGGCATAACCGATGAGACAACGCTCAACAACCACCTTATGAAACTCGCGCTCGACAAGCGTGATCAACTGGCAGAAGCTTATAAGAAACTTGGGGTAAACATCAATCCATTGCTACTCATCCAGCTTCCCAATGACCAGAAGGAAACCATGACAGCCGAGGATAACGCCATAGCCGACTTCGTGAGACAGTATCTCGATACGATGCGAGACATAACCGTAGAAAACGGGCGCCTCGCCGTATGGCTTGCCGGGGAGAAAAGCAATCTTGCAGGACTCGAACAACCCGACAATATGGCACAAGTGCTTCTGTTCAAGGAAGCGATAGCCCTCGGCTGGGACTGTCCGCGTGCGGCGGTACTTCTGATTTTCCGAAAGCTTTCGAGCGACCAGTTCACCATTCAGACCGTGGGCCGCATCCTGCGTATGCCGGAGCAGCATCACTACACCGACGACCGCCTGAACATAGGCTATGTTTATACCGACATCGCCAAGGAAAAAATCAACATAGTCACGACCGATGCGGACTATATCAAAAAATATGCAGTCGTGGCGGTCCGCCGTCCCGAACTCAACAATGTGGAACTGAAATCGGTATATTCGGAACGACCCAACGATACCCGAAACTATTTCGGTCCGGACTTCCGAAAGATTCTATATGAGGAGAGCGAGAAGTTCTGGAACATAGAACAGGCGACCGGCGGCTTATTCAGCCTCGCCGAACTTGCCGCCATGCGCGGAGAGGATGAAGCTCCTCAGCCTCTACCGGAAACGGAAGACGAGCAAATCAACGAGAACAGACGCCGAGTAGCGAATGTTCTGCGTCTTGATGTGCCGAATGTGAATATCCCGATTCCCAAGGATATTCACTTCCAGAACGAGATACAAACGATAGATGTGGCGAACCAGAGTGTGAAATTCGCACGAACGGCCGCAGAGATTGACCGTGTATTTATCAGTGAAATCTCAAAGTATGTCAGCTCATTCGAGAGCAAGAATAATCCAGCCGACAAACTTGCCGGGTATCTGCTTGAAACAATAGCCGACTTCTTCGGGATATTCGACACGGATGCCAAAAAAGTGTTTCTCTATCATGACAACCGCCCGAAGTTCGACCGTCTTCTCCGTATCGCGCTTGAACGTTATATAAAGATAAGAGAAGGGAAGCGGCAGAGAGCATCGGCCCGCGCAATGAAAGAATTTCAATGGAGTGTGCCGGAAGAACGGATGTATGAGGATGAGACACATCACCTCAAACTTGCCGACAACCATGCGCTCCAGCCATTCTTCGAGTTGAACACCGCCTCTACGCCTGAAAAGGAGTTTGCCGATTTCCTTGAACAGAACACGGAGTATATCGACTGGTGGTACAAGAACGGAGACAAGGGTCGTCAGCATTACGCTGTGGAATATACCGACGAGGCCGGAAACAAGACCCCCTTCTATGTGGATTTCGTTATCCGACTGAAGAACGGCAAGATTATGCTGTTCGACACCAAGAGTCCGGGAAGCGAACCGTTGACCGCCCATCGCAAACACAACGCACTCAACGCCTATATAGTGGCAGAAAACGAGAAGGGCGCGAATCTTGTCGGCGGCGTAATTGTCAAGGACGGCATGAACTGGGTGTGGTCGCGCTACACGATTGAAAATACGGTTGACCATGCCGGATGGGCATATCTCGACTTCAAACAGGAAAACTTATAGGCTATGGCAAAAGGAATAGACCAGAAATTCGTTCACTATGGCATACGTAAGGATGATCTCTCGATGATTGAGGCTATCTGCGATGCCGAGAATATTGATTTTGAATGGCTGAGTGAGGAGATACTCAAAGCCTACCATGCCCGTAAAGTAGATGTGATTGAGATAGATGATTCCTCGACAGAGGAGATTGTCCGCGCCGCCATTCAGAAAATCAAACAATAAATGTCCCCGTCATGCTAATACAGAGAATCAAAGTCAGCAACTACAAGACCTATCTTGACCTCGACCTCGATCTGACAGTTGACGAGGAACGCCCTATAATACTTATCGGAGGCTCCAACGGCGGCGGCAAGACCACGCTGTTCGAGGCCATAAGCGGTGCGCTCTATGGATTGAAAATCGAAAACAAAGACCATTTCATGGAGTTGGTCAACCAGGGCGCAATCGGTCAGGTGAAACCAGAAATAACATTGCAGATTACGTTCAGTGGAAAGGTACTCGGACAAGAGCAGAAGTATATACTCAAACGCACTTATGTTCTTAATCCTGCCGGAAAACCTCTTGAAAGTGTCAGTCTGAACATGAACGGCAATATGTTTGTGTACGGCACAATGACCGCTCCCAAAGAGCGAATAAAGAACGAGCAGGAGGTCAACAAGATAATCAAGGCTAATCTGCCGCAGGAACTCAGCCAGTATTTCTTGTTTGATGCAATGCAGTCGAGCGAACTTCTCAAAAAGAATGTGTTCGCACAGACTATCCGCGACAACTTTGAGAATGTCCTCGGTTTCAAGAAATATCTCCAGCTTAAACGTGCAGCAGAGAAATTACAGCAGGAATGGGCGCAGTTACGGCTTCAAGCCGAACAAGAGGCTGCCGAGTACAATGAACTTGTAAGCCAGAAGGAGAAATACACCGCAGATTTGAACGCCTGCATAGCCGAGCAGGACTCGCTCTACAAATATCTGACTTCAATGGAAACCGAATATCAGAAGGCGAAGGAGGGAGCGCAGCAGAGCGTGGCTCTCAACAAACGCATTGCTGATATATCGACTAAGATTGACGATGTTGTAAATCGGGCCGCATCGTATGCAGATGATATAAAGGGCTTCATGGAGAATGTGGAGGTGAATGTCTTTTTACCTAAAATCGCCTCAAACCTTTCGGTAGAGATCAACAACATTCTCAGAATAAAGAATGAGCTGCAACAGTCGAGCACCGGATCCTATCCACTCGAAACTCTCCGTGATGTCACCGGGAAAATCATAGAGTATCTGAAGGAACTGTCACTTTGCTCCCCGGATGTCGATGAAGAGAATGTTGTCAGACACATGGTGGCGGTGCAGAATACAACCAACAGGCAGGATCCGTTTGACTATCTCGATTCGTTGGAAATTGCTGCGCTGAAGTCTCTTGTCAGCCGAGGTGCCAACAATCAGTTTGTATCACTCTATCGCCAGCGACAGGATCTGGAAGTTTTGCTTGCCACGATAGAGGAAATGCGCACAGAGAAGAAGAACCTCGAACAGACACGCGCCGGCGGCAACGAGTTTATCATATCATCGTATGAGGATAGCCAGCGTAAACTTGAAAAAGCCAAGGTCAGTGAGGGGCAACTTAAGCAGGAGATACAGAAGCTTGAGAACCGGATACACCGCTTCGATGTTCAGATTCAGCAAGAGCCTGACCTGAAATACGATACTCTTGTAAAGCTCAAGCCGTTCTTTGAAAAAGTGGCTGACAGTCTGCTTAAAAAGAAAAAGGCTCAGATAGAGAGCGAGATGCAGCAGCAGCTCAACCGCTTGCTCGTGTCATATAAAGGACACATCGGTCGCGTTGAGTTGAGCGACAGTATGGAAAACTTCAATATCAAGATTTTCCATACCAAGGGAAACCAGATTTCGCTCAATCAGCTTAACGCCGCGTCTAAGCAGATTTTCATTCAGGTGCTTCTGAAAGTGCTGCGTAATCTTGGCGACTACAATCCTCCTGTGATGATTGACACGGTGATGGGTGTGCTCGACAACGAAAGCCGAGAAATGCTTTTCGAGGAGTACTTCCCCAACCTTGCGGAGCAAACCATCCTCCTTTGCACAACTTCGGAGGTGCGCCCCGACAGCGACTACAAGAAACTCGAAGCTTTCATATCGAAGACATTCACACTCCACCGCGACGTGGAAGAACAGAAAACGACCGTCAGCGACGGCTATTTCGGAATCGAATTAAACCAGTAACACCATGCCATTGCTTTTTGGAGACATATACTTTCCGGAGAACTTCAACACAGAGTTTGCTCCGCTAAAGGATAAGATAGAGAATCTTATCAATCTTTCGCGTTCTGTCGGTAATGAGCGTCGTTACTCAATATTGAACAACAAGCTGATGCGTATCTGCCTGCTTGTAGGACTATCCATACCCGGCAAGCGTGATGTAAAGACGGTTGAAGCCATAAAACTACAAAAAGGGAGTCGATTTCAGGCAAGTTTTTTCACCCATCAGGAATTGGCACCGTTATATTCGGCATTGATAAAGCTGCGCTATAACGACACGCCACTTGATTTGTCGAACAATAACGTATTGTCCAGAATCATAGGTGCTGAGATGTATCGTGGACGTGATACACTTATGGCGGGCAACAATCTCGAAAACTATTTCTTCTCAACCGGCGGACGTGCGGCACTTGCCAAGGATATACCTGTTCTCAATCTCCTTGTCGGCAACTATGGCGATGCCGAAATGGAAGCAACGCTCGACATCAACAGCCGCGCTATCACCAATGCACAAATCATCATAGCGGGAGCAACCGGTTCCGGCAAGACCAACTTGCTTGCGGTACTCATGCAGCAGATTCGGTCAATATCCGCCGAGAGCAGCTATCCTGTCAACTTCCTTTTGTTTGACTACAAGGGAGAGTTCAGTGACATTCAGAACAATCACTGGCTGTCGCTGTTTGACGTTGACCGTTCCTGCATCCTTGACCCGATAGAACGTCCCCTTCCGTTCACTCCGTTCAAGAACTTCACCGGAAGACCGCAGAACGAAATTAACCTCTATTCTACTGAGATGGCTTCGGCATTAAGCTCGCTTGACAGGGTTACGGCAAGTTCCAACATGAGCAACCGTTTGAGTGAGGCAATCGTGGATGCCTACAATTCAACGAACGGTCAGCCGATAACTTTCGACCTCATGCTGAAAAACTATCAGGCGAGGATGAAAGACCCGGATAAGGACGACAGCATTTCATCTATTTTGAAACAGCTTGTGAGAGCCAACATTTTTGATACAGAAGACCGGGCAGACCTTGTAGGTGAAAGTTTCATCGTCAAGATGGACGGCTACCCCAAAGATGGCCCGATAGCAAAGGCTATAGTGTACTTCCTGATGTCGAAGCTCAACAACATATACGAACAACTCGACAAGCAGGCTGTCAACGACGAAGTAGTGCAGATACGTCATTTCTCGATAATCGACGAGGCTCACTATATGCTGAGTTTTGACAACCGACCGCTACGAAATCTCATTGCGGTTGGACGAAACAAAGGATTGTCTATTATTCTCGCGACACAGAATATGGCCGACTTCAAAAACAAGGGCTTTGACTTCTATGCCAATGCTCAGTACCCCTTGATTATGAAGCAGCAGACAATAGACGACAAGGTTATAAAGGACCTTTTCGGAGTAAGCGGTCAAGAACTCCACGACATTCGCACAGCTATTGCCGGATTGCAAAAGGGAGAGCTTATCATCAAAGACCAGATGGCATTCGCCCTCGGCATGGGAAGCAAGTATAAGAAAATCAATGTAACGCACTTGATATAACAGATTCAAATGAAATTCGTTGCTGATCCCCAAAAAATATACACACTCAATGATGTCCTTGATGAAGTTGTAAGGGCTCAATCCCTTTACAAATTAGGGAAGTTTGAGGATGCATATCCATTGATAAAACATGCAGCAGGTACATTCGATTTTCTGGCTACTATTGGTTTAACTGGACCCAACCTAAATAAACCACAATATAAGGCTGTCTATATGCTGGCTGGTGATATCTGTGGTGAACTGGGAAAATTTGAGGAGGCATTGACCTATTATAAAAAACATCATTTCTTTAATCTTCAGATTAATCATGACTTTAGAGACTCTGAGCATGTGACGTTATATCAATTTAGAAATACGCGTAATTATACGCTAAATAATTTGAAGAATAATCAAATTACTTTGGTAGACCCTCGTGTGCAAAACGATATTGTAGATAGTCCAGTATTCTCTTGGCTTGATACATTATGTGGAAATAATGCCCAGCATAAAAAGCATCTTAAAGCGTTCAAAGCTTCGTTTGACTATTTGCGAGCTACTTCATTTTGTACAGACTCCCTTGAAAGCAGAGCCATAGAGAATACACTTATGTGGGCTCACTACGCGAACTGTCATAAGGGTATTTGTGTGGAATATGAATTGGGGAAAAAGGATTTTTCGTCAAATCAAACAGGCACTGCTTCACTTTTACGATTAATGCGTATTAAATATATTAATCCTAATTTAGAAAGTGAGACTTTAGATTTCACTAACCCTGAGACTAAACTAAATATAAGAACAGCATTAGCTACAAAATCAATGGATTGGGAGTATGAAAACGAGGTGAGGATGATTGCATATACCCCCACAGAAGAAAATAAATTTGTTCAATGTACACTCGAAACTCCCAATCCAATTAAGGCAATATATTTTGGAGTAAAATGTCCACTGCAAAGAAAAAGTGTAATCCGGGCTATATTTAGGGATAGACCAGAGGTTGTCTTTTATCAGATGAAAATTAACCCAAAGAATATTCATCGATTAACATATGAGATTTGTTAGTCAAAATATGTGTGCGTAATCAATGACGTGATAAAAATGTTTTTGTATGCTTTGTAAACTACCTGATATAACTCAAAATATAAATTCTGAGGCTCCCTTTGAGAAGTGCGCTTTAGGTCGTCAACCTTATGCTGAATTACTAACAGAGATTGTTAGCAAAACCAATGAAGGTGTTATTTCGCTCAATGGTGGCTGGGGAACAGGAAAAACTACATTTGTAAGAATGTGGGAGGTACTTCTTAAAAATAGTGGATATACGACTCTGTACTTCAATGTATGGGATAATGATTATACCATAGATCCAATGGTTTCGCTCATGTCTCAGCTTGTTAAGCTCTTTAAGCATGAAAAGTATAAGAAGAATGTTAAGTCTGTGTTAGCCCAGTTTGGGAAAATTCTCGTTAATATTAGCAGACCTATAGGGAAAGGGCTTATTAAGAAAATATCCGGTGTTAATCTTGATGAAATCACGGATGGTCTAAGTGATGCCACTGAGGTTGCTGTGGATGAGGTAGCAGACCTCGGAGAAAAGCTCTTAGAACGTATATCAAAAGAGCAAGAGGATGTAGAGGTATTTAAGAATGCATTGGAGTCCATAGTGAGATCTTCAGCAAATGATAGCGAGAATCAAAAGCCAATAATTTGCTTTATAGACGAATTGGATAGATGCAACCCTCATTATTCAGTTTTAGTTCTTGAACGCATAAAACACATATTTTCGGTTCCTGGGATTGTATTTATATTATCAGTAGATAAAAAACAATTCGGCAATGCAATTAGAGGCTACTATGGAAGCGATTTAATAGATGCGAATGAATATTTACGTAGATTTATTGATTTAGATTTAAATTTGCCCCCAATTTCATCAGAACAATTTTTTAATTACTTATATAAATCATTTGATATTAAGGCTATTTTTTCAAAACGAAATGATAGGGATATTAGAGGTGAGCATGAAAATTTCAAAATAGTTGGAGAACTTCTGCTTGATAGATCGTCCATTACACTCCGTCAAGCTGAAAAAATGATGGGTCACATACACTTAGTCCTTAGTTCAATATCTTACAACCAATATTTTACGGCATCTGTAATTACAATCCTTGTATATCTAAGATTTGTAAATAATGATCTTTATGAAAAGATTTTAAATAGACAATTTTCTCTCCAAGAACTTATAAATGAATTAGAAGATCAATTCAACAATTTCTTCTCGGCAAAAAAGTACAACGAAACTCCTGTACATGTTTTTGTTTATTCTCTTGCAGAAATCATTTGTATGTATAATTCAAATGATTATGATAGTAAGGATGTCAAGATTTTAGATGGTCAGGGTTCAGATCGTAAATTATTGGTCAAAGTAAATTTAATTCCTGAAGAAATATTTATAGAAGCACTTTCATGGGAGTCACAAAGATTCCGATTTGGCACGCCCACCTTGAAATCTATAATTGATAAAATTGAGCTTGTTAACTCCATAATATAGTTAAATGAAGATATTAAGTTGGAACGTAAACGGGCTGCAAGCGCGGTTGGAGGCTGTGAATCGGTTGGTTGCCGATTTGCAGCCGGAGCTTATATGCTTTCAGAAAGTTAGGAAGAAAGGTGCTTTCTTGACCAGTATTGACGGCTACTTTGGATGGCTTGGCATTATGGACGACGGCCTGTTTGGTGGTGTCAGCACCTACATCCGTCGTGAGTTTCCTTTTGAGTTCGAGGCTCAACGAAACGATATTCCGGAATGGTTAATGGGAACCGGATGTCTGAATGTCATTAGATTCGACCAGTTCATACTTGTCAACGCATACTTCCCATACGTCAATAAGTCCATCGAAGAATTTGTGAAGATTAGACAGCAATGGGACTATGAACTGCATGACTATCTGGAAAAGCTTGTAGGTCAGAAGCCAATAATCCTATGTGGTGATCTGAATATCGTTGCGGACGATATAGACGCTTGGGACGGAGTTTCGGTTAAGAACAACGGCTGTTTCACCGAATGGGAACATCGTAACTTCAACTCAATGATGTCGAATGCCGGATTAGTTGACAGTTACCGCTTTCTTCATCCCGAAGGTAGAGATTATTCCTACTTCTTTCAGAATCGTCCTGAATACCGTATAAGAAATCAAGGCTTCCGGATTGACTACTTCATGGTCAGTGAGGAACTGATGCCTTTTGTAAAGAAGTCAGAGATTCTGACTGACGTATCTGATACTACCAACAGCCCAATACTGTTGGAGATAGATTTACCCGACACTTTATGAGTATGAACGAGAGAGAACAAGACATAGAGATAGTTAACGACTCTATCGAACATACTGATTCAAACGAATGTCAGTGCGCTGAATGTAAGTGTGGAAAGAAATCCTACGTTCAAATCATAGACGTTGACCGCTATATTGACAACCTTAATGACTGGGACTAACAAATAATTTATAAAGCGTCTGAATATGAATGAAATGATTTTCTCTTGGGCGGAGGACGCCAATGGTAGAATGGTACATGTTGATGATGTACCCAATGGACTGAACTGTGGTTGTTCGTGTCCTTGCTGCCATGAGCGTCTTCAAGCCAGACATGGAGAAGTCAGAGCACACGGGTTTGCTCATCACAGTGATAATCGTGGAGCCAATCTGAAAATCTGCTATATGGTAATTATGTATAAATTGGCAGAACAAATTATACAATACGAGAAGAAAATTAGAGTCCCGTCATATTATGGTATTTTCAAAGGAGGAGATCTTGTGTTCTCAGAGGTAACATTGGATAGTCAATACGACCGCGAAGACAAACAGCCAGATGTGATAGCTATAACATCGGAAGGAGAACGCTATCTTATTGAGTTTACTTTCGATTACAAAGTCCAGCACAAAGAAAATATTGATTACAAGAATCTAAATTGTATTGAGATAGATTTATCATTCCAAACCCTTGAAACGTTACGAGACTTTCTTCTTAATTCCGATAAGGATAGGAAGTGGCTTAATAATCAAACCTATTTTGAAAGCATTGAGTCTTTATATTCGAAACATGGAAAAACCGTGAAAATCATAAATGAAGTCGACTGTCTAAAATGTAGCATAAAGAAAAATTGCTGTGGTATAAGGTTGAAGCCTGGCTTGACTCCAATTATAATAGAAAATAGTGGTGAAACTTATAGGGTATGCAAAACTGTGGAATATGAAATAGCCCAAAAGAGAGCTAATAATCAATTTGAAGATATGAAATATTATGATTCAGATTGGGAACAGTTTGTCAATGAGGAACGTCAATCTTTTTATGGCCCTAATGGATCCCGTAGAAAGGAAACTGCTTATGAAGAAGTTATACGACCGGGAGAATTAAGCGATCGAATCAGAGAACAAGCGGAATTAGAGGAAGTAGAGACAGCGAAAATACCGCCTGAACAGAGAAATTGTTTTATGTGTAGAAGTAATCTTGACTGGATGTGTCGAGGTAATAATTATGCCCATTGTGGACCGTATGCTACAATGGGAGTTCCAAAGAACACACCACCTGATTCTGCAAAAACTTGTAGAGGTTTTAGGGTAAAGGTTAATCGTAAATAAATACTCAAAAATCTATTTGTGCAGCGGCAGTATTTGGCTATCGACCTGAAGAGTTTTTATGCTTCGGTGGAATGTGTTGAGCGGAAGTTGGATCCGCTTGACACTTGTCTTGTCGTGGCCGATGCTTCGCGCACTGAGAAAACGATATGCCTTGCCGTATCTCCGGCATTGAAGGGATATGGCACAGGGGGCAGACCACGGCTGTTTGAGGTCGTGCAGAAAGTCCGGGAAGCAAACTATCGACGTGGACGGCAGGGAAAGTCATACTCGAAAGCGGTCTTGGATTCACACCCTGAGATTGCGGTAGATTATCTTGTGGCTCCTCCGAGGATGGCTCACTACATTGAGTACAGTACCCGGATATATAATGTCTATCTCCGATATATCGCACCGGAGGATATTCACGTCTATTCCATCGATGAGGTGATAATGGATGTGACGGCATATCTCAAAACCTACGGCATAACGGCTCATGAGCTTGCTATGAAGATGATTCGGGAGGTATTGGCTGAGACAGGTATAACCGCAACGGCTGGTATCGGCACGAATATGTATCTATGCAAGATAGCCATGGATATAGTCGCCAAGAAGATGCCGCCTGACAAGGACGGCGTCCGTATCGCAGAACTTGATGAGATGTCATATCGCTGTCAGCTGTGGGAGCATACGCCACTCACGGATTTCTGGCGTGTAGGACGCGGTATTGCCAACCGTCTCACACCATACGGAATACTGACGATGGGCGACATTGCCCGTTGCTCAATCGAGCATGAGGATTTTCTGTATAAACTGTTCGGAGTGAACGCAGAGCTTCTGATTGACCATGCCTGGGGCTGGGAACCGGTCACAATGGACTATGTGAAATCATATCGTCCGGAAGCGAAGAGTATCAGCAGCGGGCAGGTGTTGACCTGTGCATATACTTCTGCACAGGCGAGAAATGTGGTTCTCGAAATGGCTGACAGTGTATCGCTCGACCTTATTGACAAACGTCTTGTAACTGACCAGCTCGTTCTGACCGTCGGCTACGATATAGAGTCTCTTACAAGACCGGAGATTCGGGCAAAGTATAACGGCAAGATCACGACCGACCATTACGGCAGACAGGTTCCGGTACATGCCCACGGCACAATTAACATCGAGCACCCGACATCATCCGGAAAGATACTGACTGAGAAAGTCGCCGAGTTATACGACAGGATAATCAATCCAGACCTGCTTGTGCGACGCCTGACACTATCAATCAATCGCCTGATTCATGAGGAAGATGTGAAATCAAGGCCACAAGCCATGCAGCTCGACCTATTCACAGATTATGAAGAATTGAAGCGGCAGCAGGAAGCGGAGGAAGCCGAACTTGCAAAGGAGCGTCGCCGTCAGGAGGCAGTCCTTAAAATCAAGAAGATATTCGGCAAAAACGCTATTCTCAAAGGGCTTAACTATGCCGACGGAGCCACACAGCGTAACCGTAACCAGCAGATAGGAGGACACCATGAATGAATGCAAAATTAGGAATGCTTAATGCTTAATTTATGGGAAGATATGATGATATTATCGGATTGCCGCATCATGTGAGCAAGACACGGACACCAATGTCGATGGAGAGCCGTGCGGCCCAGTTCGCACCGTTTGCAGCCTTGACCGGACATGACACTGCCATAGCCGAGACCGCCAGACTCACTTCCGAGAAACCGAAACTCTCAGCGGAGGAACTTGACAAGTTATCCCGCCGACTTGTCTATGCGATAGAGAAAGACGCGGCTATCAGGATAACCTATTTCCAGCCGGATTCAGGCAAACAGGGTGGAAGCTATTGTCAGACAAAAGGGAAAATAAAGAAGATAGATGAAATAGACGGTCTGATTATACTGTGTGACAAACAGTCCATACCACTCGACTGTGTTATGAGTATAGAGGGCAATCTGTTCAAAGACATGGAATTATAATCCACGCATCGCGGCGTAGGTCAGCGAGCTTTGGCAATACTTCGTTAGAGTCCTAGCTCGCTTTTCACTTATTGCTCTTTCTTGGAACTCCAATAGGACATATCACGCGGAATATATGTTTTCTCGCCTCCGCTTCCAAAAGGATAATCCGATACATCCTTGTTAAGATATGGAGAATCTGATTGTATGTCTCCTTCAAATATGTATCTTGGAGGATAATATATCTCTCCGTTCTCTCCAATAGAAGTTTTAGTACAAGTATTGACCTTAATCACAATTCGTACAATACCTCTGTATATGCCCAATACATATTGAACCTGGTGAGCTTTTGCGTCACTCAATTTCCAATATTTTCTTGCGCTCTCGTAATCATCAGCACGACGATAAATACCCTTGGCTTTTGATTGTTTATATGTTTTGTTAAGGCTCACCAAGAGAAGTTTATCGCCGGGAATTGGCTCTATCTTCTTACAGTCATAAAGTATGTTGATTTCTTCTTCAGTTTTAATACCCTCGTTCCACTGATGATGACCTTTGACTAAATTTGTGAGTATATTTTCCCGATTGAAAGCCTCGTATGTCAACAAATCAATAATAGTCGATTCGACAAGATAAGCTTCATGCTCCGAAAGATTATGCCGAATAATATAGTATTCCACCTCCATATTGGCTGAGTGAATATCTCTTATCGTTGAGAGTTTAAGACTCTCATCATTTTCGTTAAGAGAATCTTCTGCGTGTTGGAATACTCGGTCTCCCGAACCTTTTCCGACATAGAATATCTTTTTGTCTCGCGGATCAACGAGCGCATAGACGTAGAAGTTAAGAGCCTCTTTTACGCTCTGCTTGAAGAATTTTTCCATATCATTTCTTCTTTGGTAGGCGGATTTTGCCGTTATCGGATTCCCATGCCTCGATGTAGGAGGTCAGGGCTTCGGAGATAACATCTTTCAGGAGAGAGCTTTCGACAAGGGAGATATACTTGACCTTACGGATCAGTTCGGGGTCAACGATGAATGTAGCCCGGACTTCATTTGTCTTGGAGCCGGACTCGCCCTTGCGCGGACGTCCTACATTCTGGCGACGGTTGGCTTCCAGATTTGCTTTCATTTCCTCGGTCACTTCGGCTGCTGTTGAATCGGGATGCCCGAAAGCCGTAACCTCCGGTTCTGACGGTATTGCATCGCCCATTATACCGTTCATCAGCGATGCTAAGTTCTTCTTTGCCATGGTGTCTGTCTTTATGATTTGTACACTTGCCAACTTGTATCAAAGTAGACAAGTATTCTTGTTGTCTTTGTTATTGATAATATAGTTTACCTATTTCTCTTCTCTTGCGATTATCTCCTCGGCCAGAGCCATGTAGTCGACCGCTCCATTGCTCTTGGGGTCATACTCATAGATTGACTGACCGGAAAGAGGCATTTCGGCAAGAGTGATGTTCTCACGGATTTTGGTCTTGAACACCTTGTCGGCATACCGGCTTTCAATCATCTTGACCACCTCCTTGTTGAGATTACGGTTGTTGAAACGTGTGAAGAATACTCCACCTAATTCAAGAGCCGGATTGACACGTCTGCGGACTTCGCTCACCACATCGTCAAGCATGGCGAGACCTTTCATCGGAAGAGCCTCGGCGGTCAGCGGTATATAGAGCCTGTCGGAAGCCACAAGCGCATTGGTGGTGACGATGCCGAGCGACGGCGGACAGTCGATGATGATATAATCGTACTTGTCGATATGGTCTGCAAGCAGTGATTTGAGGATACCTTCCCTCGCAATCTTGGTTGCCATGTCGATTTCGGCTCTTGCCAGTTCAAGGGACGCCGGAACAATGTCAAGGTTCTTCCTGACATTGACGATTGGAAGCGGAGCGTCCTTTACAAGAGAGTCATACACGCTGGTCTCCGGCTCTTCGTTTTGCGTCAGCGTGAACGTGAGGTTCTGCTGTGCGTCAAGGTCGATCAGCAGAACCCGCTTCCCGAGGATGGCAAGTGCGTCACCGATAGACGCGGTAGAGGTTGTTTTTCCTACGCCGCCCTTATGGTTGGCAATGGTAATTATCTTGGTTTTCATATATTTCTCGTTTTGTATTACAAAGTTAATAAATTATTTTGATACTTGATTACTATTATATAATATTTTTAGTTTACCTATTTATCCAAGTAAATCCGTCCCTGCCTCACGGCAGGAGACGGATTTGGAACAAATAATAAGGAATCTATGCTGATGCCCTTGCTTCGATGAAGCGGTGGGCGTTGGCGTTCACGAGGTTGACAATGCGGTCATGCAGTTCTGTATTTGTGTTGCATACCCCACGGCTCTGAATGACCTTGTTCTCCGTAAGTGAAAACTCCACGGTCTCGATGCGGTTGCCGTCCTTGTCATGAGCCGACAGAATGAGTGAATCCTCACGGCTGTAGTAACTGCACTTGAACACGCAATGGTGCATAGCCTCTCCCTCGTTCTGATAAGCCTCTATGCTGTCAAGAACGGAAACCTCTATGCCCTTGTCCTTGATGACAATGCCAAAGAAGCATGATTTGGTCTGATAAAACCTCTTTTCCTCCTTTTTAGCCTTGGCAAGTTCCTCGGATTTTCTGCGCTTCTCATCTGCGGAAGTCACTTTATCAAGCCAAAGGTCATGTGCCACCTTTAGATTTACGGGGCAGATATATTTGGCGTTCCGGGTATCCTTTCCTGCCTTGTCAAGTAGTTTGATAAGGTCGCACCACAATCCGTAATCTTTAATCTGATAGCCGTTGCGCATGGCAATTTTATGAGAGTTCCAGCACTTGTCAAGCATAGACCTGTTGGAAAGAAAATATTTGACCGCCTTGTGATTTCCGGCTTTCATCAGTGTCTCAATCCTTGTGTCGGTCAGAAGAGCCTTCATCAGTTCAAAGGGGTGGCAATCGGGCAAAGCACCTTTCATGCCGTTTCGCCTCAGTTCCGGAATTGCCTTGTATCTCGGATAGTGCCACGTGTTGGCTATGATGTGATGAACGTCCGACATATTCCGGAGTTCTATCTCCGAACCCCAGTTGAAACAATCACGATAATATCCTATTGTCCTCGCCTTTGATGTCAGTGCTGTCTGCCCCTTGGCATTGAGCCATAGACGGCACACCTCCACATTATAAGAGTTCAACGGCTGACTTTTCTTAAACTCCACGGTCAGAATAAACACACGTTCCACCTGCAAACCGTCGATAGTGTCAAGGACAGCAAAGTATGTGCTTTCCTTATGAGTGCGATTGAGGGTGTCTTTTATCATCAGTCTGTGTCCGCAGTGAGGGCATACGACATACTTGCCCTTTCCCTCATGTCGGAACTTATGACCGCAGTCTCCACAAGTGGTAAGACCGCTCGGCACTCTGAAAGCCGGATGGTTGAACAGATTTTTCACTCCCCACTCTGTAACCTTGGGGTCAATGGCGGTCAGCCTCACATTTGAGGCTGCCACCTGCTTCTCGAATGATGTACGTGCTTTCATGGCTTAAAAATCATCGCCAAAGAGTGATAATTCGGGTTGCTTGTTCTCCTGCGGTTTTACCGCCTTGGGCTTGGAGTTGCGTGACTGCAACTTGCGGAGTTCTTCATCTTGGAAGCGTTTGAGGGCAATGGCTTTCTGCTCTTCCTTTTCCTCCTCGGTCAGTTCTATGTGGTGGTTGACCACTACACCGCATGTCATTGGTTTGCCGATTTCGATGTCAGGCTCATCTATGACGTGTACCGCCATTGAAAAAATCTCATCATCGGTAAAACCGCAACATCCCGATGCCTTGACCTCATTGAGAATGTATGTCGCTATGTCCTCGATAGTGCGAGTGGTGGTTTCGTACTTGGCACGGAAGAGTTCATCGCTCTCCGCTCTCTTATCAAGATATGACTTGATAACCTGCTTGAAATGTTCTGTTCCTTTCATCATAGTTCCTTATGTTTGTGAGTTCGATTCTTTTCCCTTTTTGTTATAAGCTCGTTTGAGCTTCATCGGTCGGGAGAACCGTTTTCGTGCAAGTGATTCAGCGGCCAATAGGGTGGATAAGGCAAGTGTGCAGTCAGAGGGCGCGGACGGAATACCCAATTTTTGGCAGAAAAATTGCGGAAGGCTGCCGTCAAGCCCTCCGACCGCAAGCGCAGCGGCACTTGATGTTCCTCCCGACCGATGTACCTTTGCACAGAAAACGTCTCCGGCCATGACGCTCAAAGCGTCTTCAAAAACAGATTCCAAATATTTTCGTAGTCACCCCAGGATAAAGGTTTTCACAAGACAGCAACCAATGGCATCGTCATATTATCTTCCAAAACAGCAACGGTTCAGGCTCTTTGCCTCAGGTTATGAGTATGAGCCGTTGGCATAGTCTCCGTTTTAAGGCATGGTTTCAAAGACCGTCAGTAATGCGGATATGATTTTGAAGTGAAGCCAACGGCGTAACCTCAATGTCATATCGGCATGGCTGACGTGTCGGTACCAGCCGTCAATATCATCAAAGACATCGACCGCACCGGCTCGGTGAGACTCACGGAGTCTGGCGGTCGGGAAGCCTTCAATGACAGGCCGTAATGCCCCGGCACCACGTGCAACATGGTCAGTCGGGAGCATCGGCCGGCACTTCGTGGTCTTCGGCTTCATAATATTTCAGCTCGATAAGTCGCAAGTGTCAACCTGCGACCGACAATAGCTGTCGAAGTCTTCGCTTTCAGATAAATATCCCAGGATTTCGGCAAGCCACATTCTTAAACGAAGTCTGAGAATGTCTGGATTGCCGTACTGGTCTCCGTTTTCAGACATGGTTTCAAAGACCGTCAAGTTATGCGGATATGATTTTGAAGTGAAGCCAACGGCGTAACCTCAATGTCATATCCGCATGGCTGACGTATCGGCACCAGCCGTCATTACCACCCATGACTTCGACAGCACTGGCTCGGTGAGCATCACGGAGTCGGGCGGTCGGGCAGTCTTCAAAGACAGGCCGTAATGCACCCGGCGCCACGTGCAACATGGTCAATCGGAAGCATCGACCGACACTTTAAGACATAGTTATTCCAATGAGTTTTGTTTTCCCAACAGGGCGGTTTTGCGGAGCTTGCGGAGTAAAACCGCCCCAACCGGATTTTACCTCGGTCGGGGTGGCTTCATGTCACAAACGCTATCAGTCTATGTCAGTGCCGATGAAGTGTTCATTGTCGATGAGGGTGTAGTAGTAGCCGTTGCCACAGCCTCGGTACTCCTTGCTGAATCCGGCGATGATGTCTCCCTTGCGACTGTACTTTGTGTCTTCGGTCACGACTTCAAGCCACAGGGCGCCGTCGTAGCCTCGAAAGTCGAAGCGGCATGAGCGGTAGTTCTGCCGTTCACGGAGAGCCTTGCGGAACTGGCTTACCGCCCAGTCGTCATATCGGGCGATGGCTTGTAGGGAGATGATTTCTCCGTCGATATGTGTGCCGGTGGTCAGTCCGTTGGCATAGCAATCCTTTTCGGGGTCGGCTTCAAGACACTTTCTGATGAACGGCGATGTAAAGTCTGCCTTGGCTGCATAGCGTTGGAACTTTCTGACGATGTTGGTTGTCTTCGGCTCTGCCGGATTGAGTGCTGTCCAATGCTCAACGGCTTGACTCCCGATAGGAAAACCTTTTGTTCGTGAGCGTGGTGCGAACTCGCACAAGCGTCCGTCCTGCGACATGAAGAGTCTTCGCTGATGGATGCCGTTTATAGTGGTCACGTCGTATAAGCCGGATTTCTTTCCGACGATAGCGGTTGCTTCCTGATATTCCATAGGTGTATTGGGTGTTGTGCCGCTCCGACCTGTATTGTCGGAGCGACTGATTTTACCTGCTGATTACTTCATCATCATTACATTGCAGTCGATTACGTCTGAGCCAAGTCCAAAGGCTGGGTAGTGGCTGAAATAAGGATGGCTGCTCCCATCCTCGTCCGTTGCCAGACTGACCGTCACGACATTGTTACGTTCCCACCACTCATCGATGATTGCTTTCTCTTCGTCTGTTATGCCCTCGGTGTCTGCGTTAACCAAGTAACACATTGCCCATACGGGTATAGGTTCTATTGAAAATTCCATAGTGCTGATTATTAGAAGTGATAGTCAAAGATTGCTCCGATATATAGTTTTGCTCCGATTTGCAGACTGCCGATTAGGCGCATTAGTTGACGTGACCTTTCTGCGACTCCCATGCCCTCCGTATAGTTGGTGATGAAGAGAGTGTCGGTGTCAAGCGGATTGGCGATAGCCTTTTGAAGTCGGTAAGCGGGTCCGGCACACTTGAAGACGTTGGTCTCGATGATTGCCTCTGCCTTTTCATGCAGTGAGGCGGTGTACTCCTTGCTCCACTCGGTGAAACCTCCCTTGTTGGTCAGCGTCTCTCCGTCGGGATTGACGCTGAACATTCCTGCCGGAAGAATGCGGTGAGCAAGAGTCTTGATAAGTTCGGCTCTCTCTGATTGGCTGACCTCACGGCAATAGTCGATAGAGGTCATTTCTCCGGCTTCAACGTGGTCGATGCCTACATATTCATCGGTGCCGATGGGTTGCTCTGCGATTTGAAATATTGAGCTGTGCATGGCGATGGGGATTAGAAGTTTGCTACTGAGGGAATTGAGCCGTTCACTTTGAGTCTGAATGCTTGGGCATAGATGAGCCCGAGGGGCGTGTTGGGATGGTCGATGTGGTATGTGCATACCTTTTTGAGAGTGGCGGCTATTTTCTGACCGCTCCAGCCTCGCATGAAGTTGATGCGGTCGCGGTACTCGCGGTGTACCTCCGATTTCGATACCGAGGCATATAAAGCCTTGATTTGTTCCTGTCTGTCCATAGTTCCTTATTTTTAGGTGTTCTAATCTTTCTCCCTTTGGTCGAAGCCTGATGGCTTCTCGCGCCCGGGGAAATTTTTCGATGCAAGCCAGACGGAGGGCATGAGGTGGCGTAAGGCAAGTGTGGCAAGATGAAAATGACGGAATACCCAAATTTATGATTTGCGGAAGGCTGCCGGCATTTTCATCGCAGACAAGCGAAGCGATCACTTGCCGTCGGTACCGCACTCCGTAACTTCGTAGCGAAAAATCCACGGATGCGTGAAGTATTCCGGTGCAACAGGGTAATAGAAGCCCGATGCTCACGCACCGGGCATTCCTACATACAATGGCAAAAGAAAAATTCAGTGGATTTGTTTTGATAGCAATCGATTGTTCTATTATTCGTTATTGGAAAATTTCAAAACCTTTTGCAAAGTTGTCTGCCTGCCGTGACCGAGTATATCTTCGGGAGTGAGGAAGTCAGACAAGAGTGGAATCAACTGATATTCCGGATAGACTTCGGCGTTGTCGGCGATGTAGTTGTAGACCATCTTGGATGAGCCGCGAAGCTCGATTTTGCCGTTGAATGGGAACGAATCCATGAATTGTCCCATTATGCGAGGTAAGGCGGTAATTGCAAGTTCACCCTCCGAGGATAGCCAGTGGCGGCAAAGCTCACGGATGGAGTATTCGTGTTTCCTGTCTCTCAGACTGTAGCGGCATCGAATCTCGAAAGTACGTTGCACCTGCAACCCCTCTATGACACCGAGTGTCGAAAACCATCCCTTTAGTGTTCCCTTGATGGATTTCCATGTATCGGCTTCGATAACTTGAAGTGTCCGTTCACATTCCAGACACTTCACCTTTCGGGCATTTCCGGCATATACCATTGCATTGCCGCACATCGGGCAGACGGTGACATTGTTCTTACGTCTGACGGCAGGATGAGTTATGGCGCTTTCCTTGGCCCATTCGATAATATTTTCCGACAAGGCTTCAACAGACTTGTTGAGTTTGACGATTCTTTTCTGATAAGTTGTCTTCGGCTTCATGTGATAATGTTTGGGAAAGCCGCCCCGACACATAGATTAATGCCGGGGCAGCACAGGTAATCAATCTTTCTTCTCCGAAGCTTTCAGAGAGGCTTTGCGGAACTGCTTCAGGAGCGGCTCCAGTTCGAGTGATGTTCGGCGGGCGCGTAGTGCTGCCGCCTTGTTCCCTTTGTCAAGCTGGGAATTTGCGTCTTTCAAGAAGGCTTCCGACTTTGCGGAAATCTGTTCGATAAGGTCTTTCATTGTGATTGGTGTTTATATGGGTGAATGTTATAATAGCGGTATCTCAAAGGAGTTTACAACACAGGTTGCTTCCTTGTCAAGTATGAACCAGTATTCCGAATGATACGGAGAGCCATCCTCATTCTTGGCTTCATACTCGATCTTGACTTTCCAACCGTTGAAGGGCTTCGGTGTCTTGTTGTCAGGGTCTTTGAAAGAGACGAGCGAACGGAGAGCGGAGAGCGACGACATCTGCCGCTCCATGAGGGCCGATGTGGAGCGGTCGTCAAAGTTGAAGTTCTCCATATTGTCGGTAGCTTTCATTACCTGTTCGTTGATTTTGAGCATGGCCATGGCTATGTTCATGCTCTCTTCCGTAGTGACGTAATCGCGGCCGAAGATTGAGTCAGCCTTGCTTACCGCCTTGATGTTCACAGACTCAGGGCAGTCCACACAGGAGTACAGCGACTTCTCCGCCACAGCTCTTGCACGTTCCTTCGGGTCTTCACGCTGGCAGGCGAGGAAAAATATTCCTCCCCACACGAGCAACCCTCCTATGAGAAGGATTGCGAGTTTCATTCCCGGCTTCATACCCTTATGACCTGTGACTTGTCGGGTGAGACACCGAGTTTCTTTTCAAACCGCTGGCCGTCCTCACGGTACATCTCCACCGGATTGGCGGTGATGCCGTCGGCGCATATCTGACGTGCCTCGTCGAGCGTGATCAGATGACCGCCGATGTTGCGCCAGATGACGAAGTTGCACGGCGCGGACGGATGGCTGTAGTTCGAGCAGTTGAACGCCTTGGAACCGACGCGGATGTCGCCGCCGCACTTCGGACACTTTCCAATGATGGACTGCATATCCACAGAGCCGTCGTCGTTAAGTACAAGCACGGTCGGGAATGTCTTCCACTCCTTTGTGGCGAAGCCGTCGAGCATAATCTCACGCTTCTCCAACAGGATGGCTATCTCTTCATCGGTCATCTTGCGGTTGCCGATTACACCGTTAATGAAGACCCCGCACTTTGGAGCCTCCCCGGTATTGTTCTCGCAGCGATAACCCTTGCAGGTCTTCACCACGTTGCCGCCACACACAGGGCAGCAACCTATTACTTTCTTTTCGTTTTCCATATCTGAAATAGTTGATTTGTTGATTGTTTCAGTAATTGATATATTTCCAGTCATTGACCAGACCGTTGACTATCGCCTTGCCCGACATGACCGAGGCCCAGCCCTTCGGGTCGAGGGAGAACCACAGGTCGTTCCACGATAGCGTCCTTACCTGCCATGCGAGAATAAAGAGGTCGGTGTTGATTGCCTCTAATCTCGATACCACCTCGTTGGCGATGTAATACCGCTCGGCAGAGTTCAGCAGATTCACCTTGTGTTTCTCCTTCTTGCCGTCATCCCCGGTCACGTTATATGTTCCTGAGGTGACAAGTTGCTGCATAAAGGGATAGAGTGCTGCCATCTGTGCGGCTGCATCGCTGATCTCGTCGGAGACAAGCAGCGCTATCGCGGTTCCCTTGAGATTACCCTTGACGGAGTTTTTCAGCAGAGCCGTGTTCTTTGGAATCTCGGTCAGCACCAGTTCGCCGGCACGCTTTATCTGATAGAGATTCTGCATGGCACCCTGGGCGTTGGAGAGATACTCAAGCATCTTGTTCTCCACAGCATGAACCCTATCAAGTGCGACAGTCACGGCGGCTTCTGCCGCTATTATCTGTTCCTGAGTTTTCTTGCGTTTCTTGTGGATGCTTTTCAGTTCCTCGGTCTGGAGAATGACAGTGGCCGTCAGCGTCGGGTCTGTCTGCTGGGCGCACAGTGGCAAGCCACTCGTCAAGCAGCTCAGAGATATGGCGAGGCCGACAGCACCTTTTTTCATACGGCATATCATTTTCTTTAGATTTTGAGTGATGATTTGCGTTGCTCCGCGAGGTTTATGTCGCGGTCGTTCTTGTCTGATGAAATCTCCGGCTTCATCGGCTTGTTCAGCAGACAGTCGTTCCAGTCCTTGAAAGCCTTGGGCGGAGGCCACTGGCCCATGCGGTAGCGGAGCGACAATGCCGAACTGACCTGCGGTATTATCGAGCGTCCGGTATCGACATCTATCGACTTGCCCTTTGCCTCGACTTGCAGTCCGTCCTCGGTCTTGATGATTTTCAGAGGAATGTTCTCCAGCAGAGCCATCATACGCAGACCGTAGATGCGTCCGGCAAGATCGTTGTCGAAGCAGTCGAAAGCCCGGGCATTGGGAAATCTTTCCATTGTTTTAGTCACCTGCTTATCTGAAAATGTGCCACCAAGGGAGACCAGGGCGATGTTGTTGCCCAACTGGGCGCGGTTCATCTGGTAGAAAGCCATAGCGTCGAAAGCCGACTCAAAGAAAAAGACATTCCTGACAAGCCCGTTATTGCCGCCCGAAAGATCAGCAATCCATGCGGCTGACGATGAGTTCGTTCCGGCAGCCTTTGACTTGTAGCCACTCATGCCACGGATTTCATAGCCCTTTACCGAAGAGTCCAATCCCTCGGTATAAGGGAAGCCGATATTGTAGCCGTCAAAATTCTCGTTCCTCTTGTCCCTTATCAGTGCTATATGTTCAGAGAGGCTTCTGACCGTTTCATCAGCAATGCCTCTGAGGGAGAAGAGCCGTGGAATCCTGTTGGGGTCAACCGGCTTCACCTCATATCGCGTACTGTCAAAAGTATTGCTGACCGATGCCGACTTTACATATTCCCGGTCTTCCTTATACTCCGGTTCCGGCATATTGGCGAATCGGGCCATGACCTTGGCTATTTTTTGCCACTCGTCCTTACCGGTGACAAAGAAGGAGCCGAGATTCTCTCGGATCAGTGTCACGACATCACCCTTGCTGCCATCACGACGGAAGAAGGTCTGAGCCGCCTTGTCGCGTGGATTGCTCACGATGATTGTGTCACGGCGGTTGGCACCGTCGCCCAACACCAGCTCGATATACTTGCCGACCCCTGCCTTTCGGTCGAGGCGGTAGCCGAGAGCGTAGGCTATGTCATCGACACCGACACGCGATTTCAAGTCTTTGAAATTCACTTTGTAATCAGCCATAACTGTGTCAAACGCTTAAGGAATATGATTTCTCCTTTGATTTGCCGACACCGGCAATTTCGGACTCATATTGCTTTCGGGCAGTCATTACGAGGAAAGCGTCCTTGTCCTTCATGTCGGTGAGCTGGAAATAGGTCGTGGCCGTAGATTTCTCGATGGGCTTCAGACCGAGGTCAACACCGTCGTAGGTGGCTCGGATGGCATAGCCGCCCGAGCGTGTCTTGACAATGGCTGCGTTCTTGAACGGAATCTCTTCATCCGCAAGGGTGACGAACGGGTCGTTCTTCGCCAGATAGGGCTGCTCGCCAAGCGCGAGACGTTGGGCGTCAACACGGTCGAGAATCATATCGGACGCCTTGTTGACATCAGCCATTACCGAAACGATGAATTTCGGCTCCTGCTTCAAGGTCGCTATCCATGAGTCGAGATATGCCGCCGAGTTGTCGGTAATTTTCGGGTCAAACCCCATAGAATGCGAAATCATTGCTGCAGTCAGCTCCGCCACAAGCTCCTCCTTGGCATACTTCGGGTCGCCGAACTTACCGCCCATTTCCCGGTTGAGCCTCTCGGGGGTCATCGTCGAGTGGGTCATCTCATGAAGCATGGTGGAATAGAACTCCATGCCGTCGCGATAGACCTCCTCGGGTGTCGAGCCGGTGTTGAACTGGGCTTTCATCGGGAGCACCACTATATCCCGGGAGGGAGAGTAGTAGGCTCCGTTCTCGCGTTTGTCCGCCTGAATCGGGCATAGCCACGACTGCTGCTGAATCATGCGGTCGAGTGCGGCATGGGCGTACATACCCTTTGTGTCGCGCAGCTCGGGCACCTTGAACCTGTCAAGAAGTTTCCGGACACGCTCAGGCTGAGCCTCACGCAGATTCGTCTGGTCGATGTTATAGACAGGGAATGCTTTCACAAACGGAATGACCTCCAGGTTCTTGCGCATATCCTTGTCCATCGCGCGGTACTCGTCCGAGCTGATGCGCCTGCCGTCCTTGTCCTTTACCATCATGTCCCAGTAGACAACCGGGAATGCCTTCTCACCTTTGAGCACATGGGCCTTGAGATTATGAGCCTGCTTGAAAGTCAGATAGACAGGCATCTCATATCCTTTCTCGGCAGAATAGAGTTGAAGAAAGAAGGAGTTGGAGCCGGAGTAATTGCGTCCGCTGACATTCTGGGGAAGTCCGGCGTAGCCGTTGGCGCCACCGATCCAGCCCTGCTTCCAGTCGGATGCCTTCATCTGCTCCATACGCCCAATCATCATTTCGGCGAAACGGTCGAGCGCGGCCTGACCCGCACCCGCCGTCTGCTGCCCTGAGGACTTCGGCTTATAACCAGAGGCCATATTCCTCGTCGTCGATGAGCTGACGTTCCATCGCGTCGATCTCGGTCTGCTCGATGAAGAACTCGGCTGAATCGTCGCTCGGGTCGGTGCCGTGGCTGCGGCACCAGTCGAGATAGTCCTGCGCGTTCTCGCCGTTCATCACAAACTGGAGGTGGCCGATGCGCCCCTCCTGAAGAAGCTCTACAAGCTCCTCATGTTTCATTACTGACATATTCTGTTTTCTGATTTTTCGGATTAAAAATTTTGAAAAGACCGGATTACATTTTCATTGACTGCGACCTCTCCATGTTCATGGCCGGGCCGTTGAGCATGGTTCTGATGTCCTCGCCGAGATACTTTGCGGCAATTTGCTCGCGTGTGGCGGTCTTGGTCTTGAACAGGGCGAAGCCGTCGTCGAAAGAGATTTCCTTCTTGTCGGTGCGCCCGTGCTCTCCGAGGTCGGCCGACACTTTCCACTTGTTGTCGGAACGGTCTTTGGCGATACGAACAGCCGAAGCCTCGACACCCTCAGGCAGCCGGAACTGCTGATAGTGGCTCGGCAGGTGCAGACGCTCTCCGAAATTCTTCTCGACGAGCTGCCCCGGAGTCTGCACACGGTCGAAATAGGCGTTAAGGTCCTGGCGCGAGGCGACGGTTGACATCTTCTGACCGTCCACCTCGGCATAAAACTTGTACCGCCCGAAGTCGGGGCGCTGCTCGTCCTTCTCCTTGTAGACGTTGAACTTATCGACTGAAAGAGGTCGCTGATCTGGTCCCGGCACCACGTTGGCTACTTGGAAAGCCACGTCAGGCGCACGCTGCATGAGCTTGGTGGGATAGTAGCGTTCCATAAGCTGCGGCACGGTCATCTCCTTCTTCTGATAGGCTGCGAGGTCAGCGGGATCCATTTTCTGCGGTTTGAGCTGCTCGCCGTTGATCTTTGCGGTGAAGTACCAGTCCTCGGGATTGGTCTTGCTCTGATAGGCGTGCCCGTGAGTCACTTTGTCACCGTTGACAGTCACCATCTGCGGCTCGCGGGGCTTGCGCTCCGCCTTTGCCTCCTGACTTTCACCGGTCTTGACCTCGGTTTTCCTTTCTTCGGCAGGTTTGTCAGCCTTTACTGACTTGACAGGCTCTTCCTGCGTGGCCTGTTCTTTCTTCTTTCTTGGCATGTCTGCTTCGTTAGTGTTTGATTGTGATTGTGATTTCTCTTTCTCAATTTTCTGCGGCTTTTCGAGCTGCTCGCATATCGCAACCCTCATTCCGGCCCGGACAAGTTTCGGCAGATAGGTGTCGAGGGCATGGTGCGGAAACTCCACACTTCGGACCTCCTTCCCGTCTAACTTTTTATCCCTGGTCTCGATGTCAAGAATGGTCGAGGCCTTGACCGCATCCTGCTTGAACGACTGATATGTGTCGCCAATCCGGAACAGCAGCAGTGCGTCGGGATGCCTCTCCTTCATTTTTGCGAACTGCTCGAGAATGCCGTCGGTGTTTTCAGACTTTCGCTTCATGGCTACATCTTCATTCCGGAATTTCGGTCACGCTTCCGGTCGGGATCGAGATTGATGGCGCGTTCGGATTCATGACGTTCGACCACTTTCTGGTATTCCCATCGGTTCTTGTCGGTCATGACTATTCCCACGTACTCGGGATGCAGGTCGTCGTAGCGGAGTTTCTGCTGTCGTTCCCATCCCTTCATGTCACCCTTGACAACCCGGAAGCCCTGCGGCTCTTTCAGGTCGATGCCTACGGTGACTTTCTCGCCTCCGACATTGAGTTCGGCCGGCTTGCCGTCGCGCACCTGCTGCTTCTGCTGGGTGCCAAGCTCGATGTCGTTGACCTTCTCCATATCCTTGATGCGCTGTTCGACCTTGATGTCGTTGACCTTGCGTTGGATTATGGACTTCGTTTCCGGATCAAGCTGGAGATAATGTTGGGTCTTCTCTCCGTTGATGTCGATGGCTTTCTGAAGCACATCACCCTTGCGGAGACGTTCGGTCTCGTTTGTGGTGAGTCTCAGCTCGCGCACCTTCTCCTCATCGAGGGCCTTTCTCACGGGATAGGCTATCAGGACTGCCTGACCCGCCTGGTCAAGCGCCATCTGCAATTTCAGCGGCAACGTTATCACGTTCCCGTTTCGGGCAGTTATGGAGACCTGCATCAGAGGGGTCACTTCGCCGTCAACGAGCTTCTGGCGGAACTCCTGCGGCAATCTGTCCGCTTTCTCACGGTCGATGCCGAGGAGAGCCAGTTTCTCGTAAGGAAGCTGAGTCTGTTGATTTCTGTTGTCTATTTCCATTCGGTAGATTTTGGTGGATTAAATTTGCGATGTGAACCGCTTGAACACCACAAAATTATTTTCACTTCAACCCGCAAAAAGAAATGCACGACACTATTCTCGCCATATTCCTGCTGCTGACCGTCACGGCCAACGCGCAGGCAAAGTTCAACACAATCAGGGCAAACGGCCATTTCGGACGCGAAATAGCCGTATCGTTCATGCAAACCACTAATAATAAGGAGTCAAAAGAAGAAAAAGAGACTTTGAAAGCTGATTATACCTCCGAATCCGACTCAATCACGGCTACAACACCGTCTGCGCCATCTGACCGAAAACGGAACGTGAACAAGTACGGTGCCAAGCCATCCACACATACTACCAGAAACACATTATATAATAGGTGTGAATCCAATAAGTATGAATCAGACTCCACGGCAAATCTGCCGGAGCTGACCCTTCCCAATCTCCTCGCGGAGATAAGGCGCAACGGCATCCGCCATCCGAAGATAGTGCTGGCACAGGCAATACTGGAGACAGGCTGGTTCCGTTCCTCCGTCTGCCGCAACAAGCACAATCTCTTCGGTCTGACCAACCCCCGCACCAAAACCTACTACGAGTTCAACCACTGGACCGAGAGCGTCCGCGCCTACTACACCAAAGTACAATACCGCTGGACTCGAAAGCACAGGGATACCAAAGCCGATGCAGACTATCTCCGTTGGCTCCGCGACATCGGCTATGCCGAAGACCCCGGCTACATTCGCGCCATTATAAAGGTGCTGAAGCAACTGTAAAAAACATACCCAAAAGTGTAATTCTTAATATTTCAGACGTCCGGAAATGAAAAACTACCCTTTGGGGTGGTGACAAAGGTTTTTGTTGGATGTAATTTTGCATCGGAAATCAAAACTTATATCCAATGACAGAAAAAGAAACGTGTATGGAATCAGAGACTACAATGGTCTCCACCTATCATAGAATAGGCATATTTCAGAATCAATTCACAAAAGTTCTCCACGACGGCATATCGAGAATCGGACTGCCGGAAGTTAGGATTGTCACAACTCCGAAAGAAATAGAGAACTATCAGTGTGATATAGTCCTATTGGCCGACGATGACACTTCTATGTGGAAGGAGGTATATGAGATGTGCGAATATCTCAATATACCGGTAATGTTCATATTCAACTTCGGAATCGGAAGCTGCGTGACGATAAAGGAGCCTCGAGGGGGCAAGCCTGACTTTATATACAACAGTCGTGGCGACGAGCCTTGGAAATGGATGCTCGACTACACGAGAGGGCACAACGCATTCTTCAACGTGACAAACCATGGTTGGCTCAATTCCGCCGAAGAGTGGATGGAGAATGTAAGTGTCAAAAATTCAGTCGGAATATATGCCCAGACTATGGCGGCGATACATATGCTGACAGCGATGGCACATGGAGTCGATGTAAACCGTTATCCGAGATTCTATCTGCTTTCGATGGTCAACCAGCATTGACTTATAGGCACAAAAAGAGAGGTCAGATAAGGAAGTATATAAGCATTAAATGCAATGGATAAAGGTGTAGAAGCTGTATTTGGCTGCTGCGCCTTTTATGCAGCCTCGGGTGCCGTCGTAGAGGAATATGATGGCTGACGAGAGGATTGTTCAATGCGATTTACAATAGCCAATCAAATCAACTCCATTGACTTTGCCAGTCGGCAGGCTTCAATGGAGTTTTTCACTTGCAGTTTGGCGAGGATTTCCTGTCGATGGCGGCTGACAGTGTGGATACTGATATTTAGACGTTCTGCAATCTCTGCGCTTTTCATCCCTGAATCTATAAGTGCGAGCACCTGACGCTCCCTTTTCCCGAGAACGGAAGCGTTGGTGCCTACGGATAACTCTTCAGTGATACCGGTAATGGTATCGACAACCTGACACTTCCCGTTGAAATCAAATGACAGCGGCCCATAAAGACAGATGGCATACATCACATTCTCCAGTTCTGTGTCATACAGATAATACATTCTGTGGAGGACATCCTTCATGCTCCCGTCAGGGAGTGTGAATCTGAGTTTTGCGAAAAGGCAATGATTGGCCCGTTTTGTTTTTGGCAGATGCCTGAGGTAATGGAAGAAGCGTAGTTCCGCAATAAATTTAGCCTCCCGCTCCTCTGCCGACATCATGTCAAGGATGCGTTTTTCCCAAATGGAGTTTTCACTGCTGTAACCCTCTATTCCGAGAACGGAGGCAAATCTTCCGTTGCATATATGGCTCACGCCATTCGACATGTCACTCACTACCGCCACAACATTCTCCACCTGAGCGAAGGCTTCCGCAAAGGCCAGCGCGTCTTTCAGCCGATTGTCGCAGCTACCTGTCTGCCGGTTTCTCAGCAGCTTGTCGAGTTCTCTTTGTCTGTCCATGATAAAAATGGTTATTTTTAGCCATTGCCCATCCTGCGACAATGCGTTAACTTTGCAAAGTTAAATATTTGAAGTGGTTATTTCAAGACAATGACAGAGAAAGAGAAGATGCTTCTGGGCATGATATATGATGCCAACAACGACTCCGCGCTGATAGCCGAGCGCATGGCATGTAAGGAACTATGCCGTAACTATAATGATCTCCGTCCCAAAGATATGAAAGGACGGGAGTCGTTGCTACACAAAATATTCGGCAGTATAAAAGGAGGGATACTGATAGAGCAACCGTTTTATTGCGACTATGGCTATAACATCGTAGTGGGCAAAAACTTTTATGCAAACTTCAACCTGGTTATCCTTGATGAAGCTCCGGTGACTTTTGGCGACAATGTTTTCATTGCCCCCAATTGTGGATTCTACACCGCCGGCCATCCGGTCGATGCCGTCGAGCGTCGCAAGGGTCTGGAATACGCCAAGCCTATAACAGTGGGCAATGACGTGTGGATTGGTGCGGGCGTCTCTGTGCTCCCCGGTGTGACAATTGGCGACAACTGCGTGATCGGAGCAGGAAGCGTTGTCTCAAAAGATATTCCGTCCAATTCGGTCGCTGTGGGCAATCCATGTAAAGTAATCAAATCAATAACTCCTATACAGTGAAAACAGCTTTCCTTGCTTTAATCATGCTTGTGTCCGGACTGTCGGTTTCGGCCCAGACACTTGAGAAGATGAACTGGTTCAATGAACCCGCCGACTGGAACATCAGCGGCAATAGTCTCACCATGTCCGTAACACCCAAGAGTGACTATTGGCGCATCTCGCACTACGGTTTCACAGTTGATGACGCACCGTTCTATTACGCCGAATACGGCGGCGAGTTTGAGGCCAAAGTGAAAATCTCAGGCGATTACAAGGTGCGTTTCGACCAGGCCGGCATGATGATACGGCTCGACCATGAAAACTATATCAAGACCGGAATAGAGTATGTTGACGGCAAGTATAACCTCAGCACCGTTGTGACACACCGCACATCCGACTGGCGCGTGATAGCCTTCGACCGTCCGGTGGATTTCATCTGGATAAAGGCTGTGCGCCGACTTGATGCCGTGGAGATATTCTATTCGTTCGACGATAAGGAATACCATATGATGCGCAACGCCTGGATTGAGGCCAACCACCCGATAAAAATCGGCATGTTCGCAGCCTGTCCCGACGGTGATGGTTTCAATGTCACTTTCACCGACTTTAAGGTCACCCATCAGCCTGACAAGGTACGCACCGACTGGCTGAAAAACAACGCAGAGTAAATCCAGATAACATATTGTCAAATAGCGACGAAGGCATTTCCATCACCGCTCTTTTGCTATGTCAATAAATAAATTATATAGAGGTGTATTGGATAGAAGGCGTAGAAGCTATACTTGGCGGCTGCGCCTTTTATGCAGCCTCGGGTGCCGTCGTAGAGGAATATGATGGCTGACGAAAGGATTGCTCCGGTCAGTCCATAGGCTGCCATGATGGGGAAGGTGAAGATGACCTGACGGAGTGACTGGGCCGGAAAACTGACCCTGTTGCGGGGTTGCCACGGCTCGATGGTCTGACGGCGTAGTATGTATAATATGGTAATCATAACCACTCCCTGCCATTCATAGTCAGTACCGGTCAGCCATGCCAATGATGCCACAAGCATTACTGCAACAAAGCATATCGGGCCGTGCTCGCACAGTCGGTCAAATACGGCGAGTGCCACGACACCAAAGGCGAGTGTGAACATGACGTTATGGGTGCCGTCCGCTCCATTAAGCAGATACCACGGCAGTTCGCTTATGACAGCGAAGCCAAGGATAGTCAGGAGATAACGTAGGCGGTTACGGGTATTCGCAAATCCTTCGGCTATAAGGAAAGCGAATAGCGGGAACGCCATTCTACCGAAGCATCGCATCATATCGTATGCCGGAGTACCATGCTTCATGAGATAGTAGGCGCAATGGTCAGCCAGCATCGAGAGGACGGCTATGACTTTCAGTGCGCTGCCGCTCAATCTGAGCGACAGCGGTACTGAAAATGGTATGGGGTTGGTGGTTATTGTTTTCATGTTCCAGATGAATTATCCTTTTCCTGCGAGGACACGGATTATCTCCTCGACCTCTTGATTGACACGCTTGAAGTTACGGTTGAGCATGATTTCCTTCTCGCGCTCGTCCTTGAACTCATATATTTTGGGCAGCTCCACATAATGCGCTTCCTCGTCATGAATTTGCTTCATGTCGAAGTTCGTCTTGCAGAAATACTTCGTGGTCTTGAACTCCTCCGATTGCTCGATGTCAAAGTGACTCATCATGCTCTTGTCGGTTGCGGTAAAGTCACGTGCCGCCTGACCCGCGAGCCAGCCTGTCGCCATGTCCGCAATCTTCGCCGCCGGAACAAGGAAGTCGAGCCGTTCGGATATTTGTGTAGATACCTTTGAATCGTTGATGGTTATCGAGGTCGAGGTCTGCTTCGCTTTTCCGAAAACATCGTTCTGAGCCCATTCGAGCGTCTCCTTGTTTCGGGCGGCTCCCATGAAGATATTGCCGCAAGTAGTGATAATCTTCTGCATACCCACCTTGCCGTAATCGGCCTCCAACTGGGGTAGTTCCTGAAAACCGAGGGTGACGGCAACCTTGTTGCTTCGGGCTGTTCCGATAAGTCGGTCTATCTTGTGGAAATAGAGCGTCGGCAGCTCATCGACGATGATACTGACCGGAATGTTCCCCTTGGAGTTGACACGGGTAATCAGGCGGTTGAGCACAAGGGCGTTCAGAGAACCGATTACCTGCTCCTTTTCCGGGTCGTTGGCGATGATGAGATAGCTCGGATTCTCCGGGTCGGAGATTTTGAGGTCGAAATCATCACCGGTGAACACCCAATAGGCTTCCGGAGACACGAGTCTGGCGGCATTGACACGGAGAGTACCCACCATACCTTCAAGCTGGTCGTTCGCCTTGTTCTCGAAGGCTGACTTGAAAGGTGCCATGAGAGAGGCTATCTTGTCATCCTGCATCAGAATATCGAAAATCTCCTTGTAGCCGTGGCCGAGGAATGAAAGGACGTGCGGCATATCGGAAAATTCACCGGTGATGGTGTCCGGCTCCACCTCGTTGCCGTGCTCGTCCTCATACCAGCAACGGTCGATTTTCACGGTCTCGCCGGTGCGCTTGGTATAGGAATAGCCGTTAAGGTCAACGAACATCCCGTCCTCGTCAATCGAATGGTTGCGGCTCTGGTCATCTATGAAGTCAAGCACGACCTCGCCCTTGTCATCGATGGCGTTGTAGTCGAACCAGTTGCGAATAACAATCTCCAGTTTCTTTCCCTCGTAGCTTATGAAACGTCTGAGCTTCCTGCCGTCTTTGAAACCTGTCGGGTGCAGGTTTACAAAGAAGTATATGATTGCCGCGAGGAAGTTCTCGGCGGAATTGGTGAAGAACGCCTCCGAGCCGCCTTTCTTCTCACCGCCGCCCTTGTTCAGTGAGGCAAGGAGCGTCGCCGCAGTCTCCGAAGCAGCCGCAAGGTCAGGGATATACTTCCGCTGGATAGGATTGATGCGGTTGGAATACTCTACATCAGTGAAGTTCACGATACGGAAACCGCAGTTATTCGGCAACTTACCGTTCCTTTTGTTCTTGCAATACTGATAGAAAAGCGTCTTTGCCAATGTCGGAAACTTGTAGTCATAGACCATCATCGCAAAACCTTTCGCAGAGTGCTGGCGGATGAACGGGTCTATGATGCCGAAAGACTTACCGGAACCCGGTGTGCCGAGAACGATAGTCGCGCGAAAAGGATTCGTGATATTTATGAACCCGTCGTGCATACGGCGTTTGTAGTAGTATATCATCGGGATATTCACCGAGTAGGGATTCTCAACTTTCTTTTCCGATTGCTGGAACGACTCGTTCTCGAGGTTGAAACGGTCCTCGCCGACCTTGTGGTTATAATACTTGGCTATTCCGTCAAGCCCCTGATGGACAAGCATCGTTCCGGCTATCGAGCAGAAGGCATATATTATGCGGTTTGCCGGGAAGCCCATCATCTCCATTCCGAGAGGAACGCCATGGAAAATGAAGCACAGCCCGACAAGTGTCAGGCCCACGAGGACGGGATAGATGACCATAGTCTTGACGTTGAACTTCAACGCCTTTTTCGCCTTTGTTCCGATGCAGACCACACAGATGCATACAAGCTCAATCATCTTGCAGCCTGTTACGGAGTTGAACACCTTGAAGCGTCCTAGCAGGTCAAGGATGAACTGCGTGATGCGGTTGTCCGCCGTAATCGGCAGATTCATCACAATCTCTATTATGAGGAACACATAGATGCAACTACGGAAGTAGTTGTACATCTGCTGCTGTTCCCTGGTTTCTTCAAAAGCCATAGCCTGTATAGTTAGAAAGGAATCTTCAAACCTATGAGCAGACCGTTCCGGAACGTATCGCCGTGCAAGAAGTTGACGTTGTTCTTCTGGATCAGCGAGAACTCCCAACCGTTTTGAAAGACGTAATTGTATTCAAACCCGGCTTCCGCGCCGAGGAAGCACTTTCGTTCGACGGCTCCGAACTCGGGCCCGAAACGGAAGCGGAGCATACCGTTCTTGTAGCGGGCGAGGCGATGCTTGTAGAGAATGCCGCCATCCCAGTAGTATCCTTTCCAGAACTCACCGGGGGACGTGCGCCAGTGGTTGCCGATTTCACCGAACACTTCCACCGCGTTGCCGTAGGAAAACGAGTGTTCATAGCCGAGAGTGGCGTTGAGCGTTGAAGGGAAAAGGAATCCGGCATTGACGGTCAGTTTTCCCTGTGCGTATGCGCCAATAGACACGATGGCGCATACGAGAGCGAGGATTATCTTCTTCATAGTGGCAGGTTATTTATAGATGTGGGGCTGATAGCCATAAGGAATCTTTTTGAGTATGTCGGAGTCAAAGCCGTCGGCATTGAGAATGTCCTCATATTCGATTGTAAGCGTGATGACGCGACCGCTTATCTGGTTCTCCGAGATTTCGAGGCGAAGCACCTTCTCGTCAGGGAAAGTCAGCTTCGGCAGGACGAGCACATTACGGTAATGCTTTTTGAAGCGTTTGGCGAGATTTAGCGAATAGGCCGGTGTCAGCTCGATAGTCTGTGAGTTGGTTGCCTTGACCTCCTTCTTGTCGGTCAGCTTGACACGCAGTTCCTCGATGTCGTAAGGAATCTTCGTCTTGTTCTGCAGCGAATAGTCGATGAAGAAGTAGTCGCCGATTGAGTAGATGTTGTTGATTACTGCCTTCATGCCATGCTTGGATGACACCACCTGATTATATTTGCGACTGCTGCCATAGACAGCCCAGGCGTAACGCGCCATCTCCGATTCCGGCATCGACACCTCAGGGTTGACGTAAGACTGCATATTGCGGTAAGGCACGTTGTGGATTGATACGGCCCGGGAGGGGGACGAGACGAAAACCACATCATACTGTGCCATGTGTCGCTCACCGATGAGTGTAAGCGTGGCAAGCAGCTCATTCTCACGGAATGGCTGCGAATCCGCCTCCATGTCATCCGGGGAGAGCGGCTTGATGCGAACGATGTTGTCGGCGCACTGGTTGCCGACAATTTTAGTGGTCGAAATATCGACAAGCCTGATGTTCTCCGGCATGACGATATGTGTGGTCACGTCAGGATTGACGTAGATTTTCTCCTTGAATGTGGTCTGGGCAGATACGCCTCCGACAATGCCGACGGCACAGAGGATGGCAGTGAGAATCTTCGATTTCATATTGGGTGTGTTAAATTAGTAGTGGTGCGATAAAAATCTTACCACTGTTATTAAAATATTAATATTTAGTCAAATACAAGAGGACATTG